>CAZXUW010000006.1:46120-84556 GCA_964644355.1 uncultured Bacteroides sp. | reverse complement strand
AAAATAGACGAACAACGTTCGTCTATAATATTTTTGGTGCGGACAACAGGACTTGAACCTGCATGAACTAGTGCTCACAAGAACCTGAATCTTGCGCGTCTGCCAATTCCGCCATGTCCGCATTCCGTTGCTATTTTAGCTTATTGAGGAAACAATGTCAAACGAATATGCCATTTTGAGTTTTGACGGCACAATCCTTGTGGGATGAAAAAAAATTGTACGCTGGCATATGATTTGGAATATTAGAGGGAAGGCGAGAGTCTTTTGCACAGGCGTTTTGGCAATCCAACACCGCGTTGAACAGACGGTGTTCCGTTTGAGAAATTTCATAATCCGTGTTGTAGACGAATTTGTTGAAAGCCGACATTATTGCAACAAGGGCAAGCTTGCCGTTGTCCAATCCTTGAGCAATAAGTCTGTAGTCTTTTTTGATTATTTTGACAAGTGTTCGTCAAAACTTTTCTTTTCATATCTGTCTTGTAAGTCTACTATGTATGCCAAATTCCCCACATAATTTGCGTTTATTTATTGTGTTTTTGTGATTTTGATTGTCAATACACCTGCATTACAAAGAATTTCAGGTAGTGTGTTTCCTCTGCGCAGAGGAGGGAAGGATGGTCGGGAGCTTGCGATTTTATCTCAAGCGTGCGGACATTTCTTCCGCTTTCCTTTGCGGACTCTATCAGCATTTTTTCAAAGAGCTGGAAGGTCATATAGTGGGAGCAAGATGAGGATATGAGATATCCGCCTTCTTTGACAAGCTTCATGCCAAGGATATTTATATCCTTGTAACCTCTATACGCATCCTTAACTTCGCTTGCACTCTTGCAAAATGCCGGCGGATCCAATATGACAAGATCAAATTTTTCTCCGCTGTTTTTGAAATTTCTCAACAGTTCAAACACGTCTCCGCAAAGCGTTTTTACGTTGGAAAAGGAGTTGAGATTGGCGTTTCTCTCAACGTTTTCGAGGGCGGTTTTTGAGATGTCTGCACTTATCACCTCATCGGCAGAGAGAGCACAGTTCATTGAAAAACCACCGCTGTTGCAAAAGCAGTCCAACACTCTGCCTTTTGCGTATCTTCTTGATGCCAGTCTATTCTCTTTTTGGTCGAGGAAGTAGCCTGTTTTTTGCCCGTTTTTGACGTCCACAGACATTTTGATGCCGTTTTCGGTGATGATCACCTCATCAGGCACCTCGCCGTACAAAAGCCCCGTGTGTTCTTCAAGCCCTTCTTTTTTGCGGACTTGCACGTCACTGCGTTCATAAATGCCACGAGGGGAGAGGACGTCCACAAGGCATTTTACAATCATATCCTTGCGTTTGTCTATGCCGAGGGATAGAAACTGACATACCAAAATATCGTCGTATTTATCCACAATCAAAGCCGGCAAGTCGTCCGCTTCTGCAAAAACCACACGATAGCAGTTGTCATATCCAAGCGTGATGCGAGCGGAATTTGCTCTTTGGATGCGTTGCTTGTAAAAATCCTCGTCATCGACGGTGCTTTCATCTCTGATGAAAATGCGTACAAGAATTTTGGAAAGGTGGTTGATATATCCCTTTCCGATAAACTTGCCGTCATAACTGAATACACTTGCGAGTGAGCCGTTTTTGTCCTTGCCCTCTATGCGAGCAACTTCATTGGCATACACCCAGCTGTGCCCCTGTATGACACGCTTTTCTTCGCCCTTTTTCAAATATACGCTATATGGCATAATCCACCTCAAATTTCCGTTGATTGTGATATGGATGTGTGTTTTGCTCCGTTTTTCATTGTAAAAAAGTTTTATTTAGTTCATTATAAATTTATATAGGTTAAAAGTCAATTGTTGTTGCGACTGATATGGTATATGTGTTGTATAAGCTCCATTTTTACTGCATATTGACAGTGGTGTCTTGTTGTGCTACTATCTAGATAAGATGTTGGGAGAGCAAATAATATAAAAAACAAGGGTATGTGTTACCGCTGGTTTTTACTCTCATACTTTCTTGCCTTGTTGCTTGCAAGAGTATTGATAATGATTCAAATAACGATTGTGGCAATAAATTGAATCCATCTATCAAAAAACCTCCCGCATTCACACACAGAGATGAAATACAATAAGCAATTTTGCTAGACTTTTCTTAGAAATGATAAAAAGGCATAATAAAGCTATCCAAAAGGAGGGGGAATTATGGACACCGTTATCACAATTTCAAGGCAATACGGCAGTGGCGGAAGATTTGTTGGAAGGCTTGTCGCAGATGAGCTCAACATACCGTTTTATGACAAAGAAATCATAGCCATGTCGGCACAAGATTCGGGATTTGCACAAGAGTTTATCCAAGAAAACGAGCAGAAAATGCGTGGTTTGTCAGCCATTTCCTTTTCTTCGTCCGCTTGGGGTGGTGGCAATCTTGTCAGCGGTTTTGAGAATATAGAGGCACGATTGTATGCTGTCGAGGCGAATGTCATCGAGAAACTAGCAAGACAGGGCTCTTGCGTCATTGTTGGCAGATGTGCCGATTACGTACTCAAAGATAAGGTGCATTGTTTGAGGGTGTTTATCCATGCAGATATGCCGTCGAGAGTGGATAGAGTTGTCAATGTCTTTAAGAGGGCGGACGACAAAAAGAAGGCGGAAAGACTCATCAAAGACAACGACAGGATGCGTGCAAGACACTACCGCTATTATACGGATTCGGAGTGGGGAGATTGCAGAAACTATCATCTCACTCTCAACACAAGCGAACTTGGCGTTGAGGGGTGTGCAAAGATAATTGTGGAGGCATACAAAACGCTGTCGAATATTGATTGAAAATATTTGCAAATATGAGGGTATTTTGAATTAAATGCATATCCTTGCTCATAATTATTGTTAGGAGATAAGTATGGGCAAGGATTTATTTTGCAAAAATTCCAATGCGATTTTGGCAATGACACTCATTGCGGTGGGCGTGATTTTTTGTGCGTTGAGATCGGAGTTTGTCAGCGTATTGTTGAGCGTGGTCGGCACGCTTGTTGTGCTTTTGGGCATATTTGATCTCATTGAAAAACACTGGACTATGGGCGGTGTGGAGATTGCTGTCGGCATCATAGTGATAGTGTGCGGATGGCTATTGATCGACGTGTCGCTTTTGATGCTCGGCATAGTGCTTTGTATATATGCAGTTTACTCACTCATTTCGCAAATATCATTGTTTAAGCATGCAAAAACCAGCGATAAAGTGTTTATTTTGCTATCTCCGATTGTTCGGTTTGTTTTGGGTATTTTGCTGATTGTGGCAAGATGGTACATGATCGATGCCATATTCATCGTGCTGGGTGTAATGCTTGTTTTGTATGGAATTTCTTTGTTTTTCAAATGTGAAAATAAATGAATTGAGTGTTGCGTTTGAAACATTAAAATAAAGCTTCCCCCTTCCTCAGGTGTTTCCCCCATCGCCGTTCTCCCTTAAAAGGGAACCCTCGGCGAGCGCGTAGCGCGGGGCAACACTCAGCACTCGCATAGATAGGGACAGTCCTCTTATTATGCCACTGCGCTTTGTGCGCCAGGCAGTGGCCAATGGACGGCGCAGTCGCTTGTACTATCCGTCAAGCTCGGTGTTCGATACGGTCGCCGCCGTTGCGGCTCCAGCTTCGAATAGGCACATTTCGTTAATAAGTATGCTTCAAATGAGCATTTACCATTAATAAATTGCATAATAAAATATTATTTTAAAATTATTTTTCATATTTTTTAGGAAAATACCTTTTTTTATTCGTATATATTATTAGTAAAACTTATGACGAGGGCTTATGGCAGGCGGTATTACTCCTGAATTTTTGGAGGAACTTAAATACAAATGTGACATTGTTGAGGTTATCTCGGGATATATTCCACTCAAAAAGAAGGGTGGAAAATATTTTGGTTGCTGTCCTTTTCACAATGAAAAAACCGCTTCGTTTGCCGTATACAACGGTTGGTACCACTGTTTTGGATGCGGTGTGAGCGGTGACGTTATCAAGTTCGTTTCAGAAATGGAGTCGATAACTTATATCGATGCCATAAAGCTGTTGGCGGAAAAGGCGGGTATGCAGCTTCCCGAATACAGAGAAGATCCAAACTACGTCGAGAAAAAAGAGCATAAAGACGTTTTGAGGCAGATTATGCGTGACACCGCCGTCTATTACAATCTCAACATCAACGATGAGAACAGAGGAGCAGAGGCAAGGGCATATTTGGCAAACAGAGGCATAAACGAGGATACGATCAAGAGGTACGGACTTGGCGTTTCCATAGATTATGACAACTTGATTGGCTATCTCAGACGCAAAAAGTATATGCTTGCCGACCTTGAGGAATGTGGCCTTATTGCCAACAAAGACAAGCCTTTTGATGCCTTTGCCAACAGAATTATCGTGCCTATCATGGACAGTATGGGCAACGTGATTGCCTTTGGTGGCAGAATTTACCACGGAGAGCAAGAAGTTGCAAAATACAAAAACTCAACCAACACCACTCTATTTGACAAGGGGCGTACCGTTTATGGTGTGAATTTCATCAAACGTGACAAACGCAATAACGGAGTGTCCTACAAAGAGCTCATTTTGGTTGAGGGCTACATGGACGTCATATCCCTTGGCTCGCAAGGCATAAAGAATGCGGTTGCGTGTATGGGCACGGCTCTCACGGATGGGCAAGCAAGAGAGATTGCAAGGCTTACCGAAAACTTGTACGTGTGCTATGACGGTGACGGTGCCGGCAGAAAGGCAACTTTGCGTAACGTCGATATTTTGACAAAGTACGTCAAGAACGTAAAAGTGGTTTCACTTGACGATGGCAAGGATCCGGACGAGACGGTGAGACAAGACGGTGTCGAGGGCTTTATGAAGAAGCTTCAAGAGGCTTTGCCGGTGATTGAATACAAGCTTAAGGTGTGTGCCGATGCGTGTGATCTCGGCTCTGTGAACGGCAGAGCGGAATACGTGCAATCCGCCCTCGAGGTGCTAAAAACGATAGACAACCGTGCAGAGAGAGAAGTGTATATGCAAGTCGTGTCCAATCTCAGCAAGGTGAGTGTTGCCACGCTGAATGATGAAATCGGCATGGTTCGCACCAAACCCATTGAGATTCCAAAACCGCAAAAGAGCGAAAAAGAATCCAAAGAATTGCAGGCATCACGTTTTGTTATCGGCAGAGTATTGCTGGGAGCAGAGTACGTCGATCTTGCCAAAATGAAAAGCGAGTGGCTTGTTGAGGATATGCATAGACAGCTGTTCGATTGGGTGTTTTCTCTTGGCGAAAAGGGTGACGTTGTGAGCAAAGCTTTTTCAAAGTTCGGGTGTGACAATCCCGAAATTGACAAGGTGCTTGCGACAAATATTGAGTTTTCAGATGAAAACAGAGAGGCTGATTATTTTTGGGATTGCGTGCTGATGCTTGCAAACAAACAAATCGCCGAACAACTTGAAAAACTAAAAGCGGAATACAATACGCTTTCAGATAATGAGCAGAAACGAGCGAATATTATGCAAATATCTCGCTTGCAGAGAATTTTGAAATCAAAATCAATTGACGATAAACTTTGATTCACTGAGGAGGAGTATTTGTGGACAGAGAACAACTTCTAAAACAAGAAATTGACAAAATTGTCGCAATCGGCAAGAGCAAAGGCGGTGTTGTCAGTGAAGACGACATAATGGCAAGACTTGAGCATCTCAATGCGACCGCAGAGGATATGGAACTTGTGTTCAACACTCTTGCGACAGAGAACGTCAAGGTTGAGGATTCTGTCAAAGACGACGATATCGCACTTGACAAGATCATCGACAGCACCGTTGACGACTCTGTGAAAATCTATCTCAAGGACATCGGCAGAGTGCCTTTGCTTACCGCCGAGCAAGAAATCGAGCTTGCAATGCAAATGGAAAGCGACGACGAGAAGGTGCGTGAGAATGCAAAACACATTTTGAGCGAAGCAAACCTTCGTCTTGTCGTGTCTATCGCAAAGCGTTACGTCGGCAGAGGAATGCAGTTTCTTGACCTCATTCAAGAGGGCAACCTCGGCTTGATGAAAGCTGTTGAGAAATTTGACTACACAAAGGGCTTCAAATTTTCAACATATGCAACGTGGTGGATCCGTCAGGCAATCACTCGTGCTATTGCAGATCAGGCAAGAACAATTCGTATCCCCGTGCATATGGTGGAGACAATCAACAAACAACTGCGAGCAACAAGACAGCTCCTTCAAAAGCTGGGCAGAGAGCCGTCTGCAGAAGAAATTGCCGCACATATGAATTGCCCTGTCGAGCGTGTGCGTGAGATCCAAAAGATAGCACAAGATCCTGTGTCTTTGGAGACACCTATCGGTGAGGAAGAAGATAGCCATCTCGGTGACTTCCTCGAGGATAACACCGCGCTTTCTCCAAGTGACGTGGCAGAGAGCAATATGCTCAAAGAACAGCTCATTCAGGTGCTCAACACACTCACCCCACGTGAGGAGAAAGTGCTTCGTTTGAGATATGGTCTTGACGATTCTCATCCAAGAACACTTGAGGAAGTTGGAAAGGAGTTTAACGTCACACGTGAGCGTATTCGTCAGATCGAGGCAAAAGCCTTGAGAAAGCTACGTCATCCAAACCGTCTCAAAAAATTGAAGGATTTTGAATGATGCCGATACGACTTGATCAGAGATTGACTCAGATAGCCGGCTTGGTGGATTACGGCGTGGTTGCGGACGTTGGTTGCGACCACGGCAAGCTTGGATATTATCTCATCGGCACGGATAGAGCAAGCGGTGTGATTGCAACGGATATAAGTGCACCATCTCTTGCAAAGGCAAGCGAACTTGCCAAAGAAAACGGCGTCAGCGACCTTATGCAAACACGTCTCGGCAACGGGCTTGAAGTGGTTGATAGCGGTGAGGTTGACACTGTTATTATTGCAGGTTTGGGCGGTGACGTCATTGCAAATATCTTGGACGTTGCGTATAGACAGAACAAGACTTTTTCGCACTTTATTCTCTCTCCAAACACGCATGCCGAGAGGGTGAGAGCATCTATTTTGCAGTGCGGACACACAATCGTTTATGACGAGATTATGGAGTGTGCACAAAAGACTTACACCATAATCAAAACGCAAATCGGCAAGAGTGAACTTGACGAAAAGCAAATCCGTTTTGGAGCGTTTTATAGGACGAATGATAGCTTTGTTCACTTTGCAAAAAAGGATATATCCGCTCTTGAAAATATCCTTGCATCCAATCCGCAAGCCGTTGAACTTAAGGATAAAATAGCAGAGTTGCAAAATGCAATAAATGAGCACAAATGAGCGTTTATATACGCAAAAAGGGCGTATAAAACGTGATTGTTGCAATTTGAGGTCAAAAATGAAAAACCTTGACATTATAAGAAAAATTGAAGAAATCGCACCAAAAGAGCTTGCAGAGTCCTGGGATAATCCCGGTCTTATGATAGGCTCGCTTGAGAGAGAATGTACTGGCGTTGTGGTGAGCTTGGATCTCACCAAAAGTGCCGTTCAAACAGCCGTTGACAGCGGATGTAATCTTATCGTTACGCATCATCCCTTCTTCTTTCATGCATTCAAAAGCATAGACACAGAAACCGTCCGTGGCGAGATGATCGAGGCGGTTATGTCACACGGCATAAGCGTGTATAGTGCACACACCAATTTGGATGCAAGCCCCGACGGTGGACTGTGCATGACGCTTGCTTTGTTGCTTGGCGGTGAAAACTTGGTTGGAGACGGCGTCGGCGTTTTGTGTGATATAAAGCCTATCTCTCTTTTGGATTTTGCAAAGCACATTGCAATCACGCTCAAAGATGATTCCGTCAAGTACGTCGGTGATGACGAGCGTGAAATCAAGAGGGTGCTTATCATCTGTGGAGGTGGTGCATCCGACTCCGCTTTGGCACATGCAATGGAGTGTGCAGACGTCTTTATCAGCGGTGATTTCAAGCATCATTTGTACGTTGATGCAAATGAAAATGACTTTCCGATTATCGAATTTTCGCACTATGCAAGCGAGATAATCGTTGAAGAATTATTGGAAAAATTGATTGCTCCTCTTGGAGTGAAAACTATAAAAGCAAAACAATACTGTCCTTTCAAGACAGTCGGAGGATATGATGAAATTTGACAAGATACTCGAATATCAAAAGATTGATCAAGAACTTATGTCGCTTGAAAGCGAAGTTGCAAAGAGTGATGAGCGTCAAAAGCTCGTCAGTGCAAAAGGTCGCTTGGAAAGTGCAACGGATACAATTGGCAAACTCAAAAGCGAAGCTAGCGAACTTTTGAACGGATATGCGTCCATGAAAGAAAAAATCGACGCTCTCAAGAGCGAGCTTGACGGTTTTGACGGAATACTTGAGGACGTGCAAGATCCTCAAGAGGCAGATCACTATCTCAAGATGGTTGCATCCATTGCAGATAAAATTTGTGCACTTGAAAAGGAAGCAAATTTTGCATCTTCAAAGATTGATCAAGTCAACGATGCATACAAAAAGACTTGGGAAGTCGGCGTAAAGGCAACCGAGGCATACAAGAGTGCAAAGGTTGAGTATGACACGCTTGTGAAGAAATATCAGCCGAGAGTGCTTGAGATCAAGACTCAACTCGATGCGTTGAGGGCGGAAATTCCTCAAGGCGTGATGAATGCTTATATCGCACTTAGAAATGCCAAGAAGATGCCGGCATTTGTTGCTTACAACAGAGATAAGGGTGTTTGCGGACGTTGCTTTATGGACGTGCCAAACGACACGAAATCCAAGCTCCGCAACGAGGGTGACTATGCAGAGTGCCCAAACTGCAGACGTATTTTGTTTGTGCCCGAAAGCAAATAATCTTGTTTTTGAACAGGAGAGAACGTTATGAAGAACTTTTACAACAATCCCGACGTCTATTGTGTTGGCACTCAAAAACAGCATTCCGCAGGTTTTCCGATTGATCAAAATGGAGAAGCTAATATCCGCTTGCTCAACGGTGAGTGGGATTTCAAATATTTTGCATCTGCCGATATGGCGGATTTGAATCCTAGCGAGTGGGATACGATAAGCGTGCCGTCAAATTGGCAACTTAAGGGTTACGGCAAACCTATATACAGCAATATCACATATCCGCATCCGATAACAATGGGGCGTACTCCGCACATCATTGAAAGTGAAAATAATTGCGGTCTATATCGCAAAACTTTCAACATCGGCAAAATCGAGGGAAGCGTGCACATCAATTTTTCCGCAAATAGCGGTGCAGAGCTTTATATCAACGGCAATTTTGTGGGATATAGCGAAGATACCTTCGATTATCACGAATACGACATCACACAATATCTCAAAGTTGGCGAAAACGAAGTGAAAATTCTCGTATACCGTTACACGACGGGAAGCTATCTTGAGGATCAGGATATGTGGAGAATTTCCGGATTGTATCGTGACGTGACGTTGATTTTCTTGCCAAGCGTTCGCATTGAGGACGTGTATGCAAGAGCGGAGTTCAACGACGACTTTTCAAAAGCAAAGCTTTTGATTGACTCATCCGTGTTCTGTCAAGATGGCGTTGAAATTGAGGATGCAACCTTGATTGCAAAGCTTGTCGACGCACAAGGGCAGATTGTAGCTCAAGCAGATTTTGCAGTGTTGGGGCTTGACGAGGGCGAGCATATGCCCATCAAGCTTGTGGAAAATATCGACAATCCCACACTTTGGAGCAGTGAAAATCCATATTTGTACAAGTTGGAGTTGTCTTTTGTTTCGGACAATACAATTGCTCCTATCGTATACGACACAAGGATAATCAATTTCGGTTTTAGAAAGGTTGAAATCGTGCCATCCGTTGACGGAAAAGAGCCATATATCAAATTGAATGGACAAAAGCTGAAAATTCGTGGTGTAAACAGGCATGAATTCCATCCCGATTTTGGACATGCAGTGCCAAAAGAATATACCGAAAAGGACATTTTGTTGCTGAAGAGAAACAACGTCAATGCGATCCGCACATCGCACTATCCGAACAGCAGACATTTTTACGATCTGTGCGACAAGTATGGCATTATGGTCATGAGCGAGAATAATCTCGAGACTCACGGTCTTGCATCAAAAGTGCCCGGATCGAGCAAGCGTTGGACGGAGCAAGTGTGTTGGCGTGTGAGAAATATGGTGGGCACATATCGCAACCATCCATGTATTTTGTTCTGGTCACTAGGCAACGAGAGCGGAAACGGCAAAGCATTCCCGGCAATGAAAAAGGCATTGCTCGAGCTTGATGCCACTCGCCCCGTGCATTATGAGTCGGATGCTCATCTCAAAACCACTGACATCATGAGTGAGATGTACACAAAAGAAGAATTTATGGAGCGTATTGCCAACAACAAGGCTCACTTGCACACCTTCACGTCGCTGTGGGCACCTTTGGGACATTTGCTCACTCCAAAGATGTACAAAGACAAGCCGTTTATCCTCTGCGAATACGCACACTGCATGGGCAACAGCCTCGGCAACTTTGAGGATTATTGGAAGCATTTTAGAGCACACGACAGGCTTTGCGGTGGCTTTATTTGGGACTTTGCCGATCAATCCATAAAACGAGTCGGCGGTGACGGCACAATAGAGTATACATACGGCGGAGACTGGGGAGACACGCCAAACGACGGCACTTTTGCCTTCAACGGCATCGTGCGTGCGGACAGAAGCCCCAATCCGGCATTTTATGAGGTCGCAAAGGTGTATCAACACGTTCTGTTTGAGCGTAAAGATAACGAAATCGAGATCACAAACGAGTATGCTTTCACCTCTCTTGACAGATTTGCATTGAGACTTGACTTGCTCGTCGAGGGTGAAGTTAAGGAAAGTATGATTGTGGATATGCCGTCAATCAAGCCGTTTGAAAAGGGTAGAGTGGCAATTCCGTTTGATATGCCCAAAGAGAAAGTTGAGGTGCAAATAAACTGCTATGCGGTTGTGAAAGACAGCTTTGACGTATTCAATGACGGAGACATCATTGCTTATGAGCAACTTGATTTGACTGGATATATCCCCAAAGAGTTCAAGCCAGCTCTCGGCAAGACCGTGTTCGATGAGGACGGCAAAATCGTGCTCGAGAGTGGCAATATGCGTGCAATCGTGTCCAAAAACGGTGGTTGTGTGAGTTCCATCACGGTGGATGGCGTGGAAAAGCTCTCCGCTCCGATTATGCTCAACTTCTGGAGAGCACCAATCGACAACGATTTGTCTCCACAGTTGCCCGGCTTTGTGAATAGGATGCTTGGCAAAATGCACACAAAACACAGCAAGGATCATCTTGTGAAATCCAATATGATTGTCACCGACAAGACACTCATCATCGATTGGTCTTGCACTCCGGAGTTTTGGTCTATCCGCACTACCTACGAGGTGGGCGAGGATGGATTGAAGCTTTCCATGAGGATCAAGAGCAGTACGTACGGTGTGCCTCGTTACGGCTTCAAGATGGGGCTTGCAACATCCGACGAGATGAGCTTCTATGCAAGAGGACCTCACGAGAATTATTGCGACAGAAAGTCGTCTGCAAAACTTGGTGTGTATAGCGGAAAGCTTGCCGACTTTGAGCACAACTACCTTGTGCCACAAGAAAACGGCAACCATACGGGTGCTAGATGGCTACGTGTCGGCGGTAAGAGCGGATTGAGCTTTGTTGCAATCGACAAGCCGTTTGAATTCAGCGTGCACGACTATACGCAAGAGGCTCTTGAGAGTGCAACTCATGCCCATGAGCTTAAACACGGCGGTATAATCGAGGTCTGTATTGACGGTGCACAGCGTGGTGTCGGCGGTGACGTGCCTGCTATGGCATGCGTGAAAAAGAGATATAGACTCTTGCCAAACCGCACACACGAGTTCAGCTTCATAATCAAAGCATAAGTGTTGTAAAAAATAATAAAAACGCACTGCTCGGCAGTGCGTTTTTTATGTTGATTATAGGTTATCAATATAAATAATCCAAAATTATCTTCCACTTTTCAATGAGTTTTTCAAGCGAAAAACTTGCGTTTGCAGGGCTTGTTGATGGCAGAGTGGTTGTCATATTTTCAAGCGATTTGTGATATTGCATGAGATATTTGTAGGATGCATTGCCATTGCAAAAGATATGCGTTATGCCACTTTTTTGCAGTGGGGCGGGGATATCGGCAGGTATGACGTTTTTGATTGCCGTATCCTTGCTACCATCGATATCGCACTCCTCAACACTGTCGTAGAGTGCTATGTGGCAATCAAGCAAAATCCGCTCTCGTTGGCTTTTGTCCTTATCCGTTAAGTCCATGTTCAAAAGACGAGAAAGCACCCGCCAAAATCTATTTTGCGGATGCATATAATAAAAGTTGTTTTCCACCGATTTCAAAGACGGAACACTGCCCAGAACAAGTATTTTTGAGGAGCTGTCTATCACCGGCAGAAAGGGATGCTTCACATGTCTTTCCATTTGAATGTATGCGCTATCGGCATTTTACCATAACATTTGTGGTGTATAAACTGCCGTTTTTGTGATTTTATACGTTGTTATCTTACGATATACACTTTGCATTGATGCTTCTCAAGCGCGACTTTTATCTCGTTTGATGTGGTGATTTTTTCTCCGCTCCATTGCTCGCAAAGCGTGTATTGGTCTTGCTTTTTCAGTGCAACGTATTCGTCGTTTGCAAGGCTAGGGATATTGAATTTTACACTTGAGCAACGGTTCTTTTTATTGAAGAAACATATTGCAGTTGCCCCGTCCGCCAGCGGTTTTGCAAGCACGTCTACTCCGCCTTTTTTGATACGTTTTGCTTGTTTTGCAAGTGCGTCTTGGTTTATGGCAATCATGCCCTTGTTGGTGACGATGCTCTTGACTTGCTCACTCATATTGCGCAAGTCGTTGCCCAAGATGAGGGGAGCGTTCATCATGCACCACAGCGAGAAGTGCGACACGTTTTGATTGTAGGTGAGATTGCCGTTGCCAACCTCAAGCATGTCGGGATCGTTGTAGTGACCTTTGCTTGCGTGTTTGTATAGCTTGACGTTGTGTTCGTATATCATTTTGATCCACACCCACCAAGGACGGATGTCGGGAGTGGTACGCCACAAGTTGCCTGCTTTTGCACCCCAGTTGTATGGTTTGCCCCAACCCCACTCGCATATTGAAAATACGATGGGTTTTTGCTGTTTTTTGCTCTCTTTTGCAACTCTTGCGGTGGCGTTTTCAAGGGCTTTGCCCATGCGGATATATTGATACATTTCGCTGTCGGCATTGGACGTGATCGGGTTGAACAGCTCGACTTTGTTCTTGCCTTTTTTAAGCTCCACAATCACTTGAAAACGTGCGGTTATGTTGTATTTCTTTTGAGGAGGGAAGAGAAGTTCGTACTGTTTGTCGTCATTGATTTTTGCAATGAGATATTTTTCATACGCACCTCTTTTGCGGATGTTTACGCTGAGCACGTATTTGCCGTCCTCGTCAACCTCGATATTGCTGAAAGTTATCTTGCCTTGATTGGCGTCAAGCCCCGATACGTAGCTTCCGCTTGGCAATTTTGTGTCTGTCATAAACCTTGCAAGACCGCTCAAAACTGCATTGTGCACGGAGTATTCAATGGGATGTCCGTCAAATTGAGATATGCTTATTGAGTATACAAGCGGAGCGTAGCGAGAGAGCGGTACGTGGTGGCAGTAGTCGTATTTGAAATATTCTATGCCCCATTTTGCAAGGGTGTAGGCATCAATACTCTCTCTGCCCAAGCTTGCGGGCAAATCTTCACAGGTGAGAGTGCCGTTTGAGGTGTATGCACCAACCTTTATGCCGAGGGCATTTACCTCTTTGACGAGGTTTGCAATGCCGTGTGGAAACGCCTCGTAGTCACCGACGAGTTCGCCGTTTTCATCACGAAGTGATGATTGCCAACAATCATCCAAGTTGAGATATTTATAGCCGGCATCTATAAGGCCGTTGTCCTTCATTGCTTGAGCCGTCTGCAAAATGAGTTTTTCGTTTATGCGATTGCGAAAAGTGTTCCAACTCGACCATCCCATAGGCGGGGTGGGAGCAATTTGCGGATTGTAGTCTTCAAGTGTTGGATTGATGCTTGTTGGTTGTTTTTTCAAAAACAAACTGCGTACATAGCAAAATGGGCACATACTGTTTCTTTTCATAATTTCTCCATAAATAAAATGCACGTTGCAAAAGAGCCACGTGCATCAAAAATCAAGCTTTTTTGGTTTTTGTATATTTTTGTTTCATTCTGTTGTCAAGCTTCTCGAACGTCAGCTCAACTTGATCTCCTTGACGACGTCTTATGCCGTTGATAAGCTCGGCAAACGCCATAAAGATGGTGATCATCGTCATGCAGATAAGGGCGATCATAATGCCCATTTGAGGGGTGATTTCGTTGTTTAGATTGAAGAAGTTGAGGAACAAATCCTGTGGCATCGGCACAAAGTATACGCCCACAAACATCGTTATCATAGCAAGATAAAGGATGATGTTGAGAGCTATGATTGCGCGTGCTTTGTTGAAGTGTTTTTTCTTGTGCTTTTTGCCGTTGTCGTGTTGAGCAAACTGTTCTTCTTGTTGCTTGTTTATGCCAATAAACGTCTTCCAAGAGGGAATATCCGTTGGCAGTGAAACTTTGAATAGCAAAACAAAGCCGACAAACGTGACAACCCATATGAACACCGTTTGTGCCTGTGCATCCGTAAGATTTGGCACGAGGAATCTGTTGCATAATATCACAACTATTGCACCAAACAGCACCGTTATACCGCCAGGCAAGGCGTTGGATAGCACTTTGGGCAAGAACCGCCCCGTAACTCTATCCGCATTTGGCTCAAGAGCGAGAATGACAGAGGGAATGCCTATCGTCACCATGCCCATAATCGTGAGATTTTGTGGAGTGAAGGGGAGCGGATCCGTGACAATCATAAACAGAATTGCAAGCAAAGTGTTGTAGATTGTCTTCATAATGTACAGTGATGCCGAGCGTTCAAGGTTGTTGATTGAGCGTCTGCCCTCTGCAACCACTTTTGGCATTGAAGCGAAATTGCTGTCCAAAAGCACGAGGGAGCTGACGTTCTTTGCCGCATCTGAGCCTGATGCCATTGCTATGGAGCAATCGGATTCTTTGAGAGCCAATACGTCGTTTACGCCGTCACCCGTCATTGCAACGGTGTGTCCTTTGGCTTTGAGCGCCTTGACAAGCATAAGCTTTTGATCGGGCAGAACTCTGCCGAAAATCGTGTATTTGTCAGCGGCGTCATAGATTTCTTCTTCTGTGTGAAGGGTGGACATATCAATGAAGCTGTCCGCATCTTCAAGTCCGGCACGCCTTGCGACAGCACGCACCGTTTGAGGATTGTCACCCGAGATGATTTTCACCGTCACGCCTTCTTCTTTGAAGAAGCGAAGTGTGTCGGGAGCTTCCGCTCTTATTTTGTCCGTGATAAACACAAAACCTTCAAGCTTTAGGCTCTTTGGTAGGGCGTTTTTGCCAAACGGCTTTTGTGAGGATGCAAGAACAATGACTCTGAAGCCTTGCTCGCTCATCTCCTCTGTGACCTTTTGTACGGTCTTGTTGTTGCCCTTTGCAAAAACAAATTCAGGTGCACCCATCACGTAGGATATACCGTCTATTGTTGCACCGCTCCACTTGCGTTGAGAGGAGAAGGGCACTTTTGCGTCAACGTTGCCGTATGCACTCAAGTCTGCAACATAGGTTCGCATTGCGTTTATCGTCGCATTGTCGTCGTCAAGGGCGGAGGTCAAATTCTTTATGATTTGCTTCACACCGTCGTCGGTTTTTCCTCTTGCGGGCTTTATCTCGTTCACTTCCATAGTGCCTTCCGTGATAGTGCCCGTCTTGTCAAGACACAGGACGTCTACACGTGCAAGAGTTTCAACGCAGTATAGGTCTTGGGCGAGAGTCTTGTGTGCGGAAAGTCGCACAACGCTCACGCAAAATACCGTTGAACTCAATGCGACAAGTCCTGACGGAATCATGCCGATAACCGTTGCGACGGTGCCCAGCATGGTTGTGGAGAAATATTTGTTCACTTCATAGCCAAATAGGGAAGTGATTGTGCCGGCATACTCCTCGGGATTGCCTTGCACGTAGTATTTGATGAAGAAAAGCACTATGCCCACAGGCACGATAACGCTTGCCATAAATTTGACGATGAGCATGAGCGAACGCCATATTTCGCTGTTGGGCTTCTTGAAATACTTTGCACCGGAGCTGATTTTTGTGGCAAAGTTGTCTTGTGCGATATGCACCACTTGAGCCTTGGCATTTCCTGCCACGACAAAACTTCCGGACATAACCTCGTCACCAATGTTTTTGGGGATGGCATCCGGCTCACCGGTGATAAGACTTTCATTGACCTCAATGGAACCTTCCACAATCTTTGCGTCCGCACAGATTTGGCTTCCGCTTGAGAGAATGGTGATGTCGTCAAGCACGATGTCCGTTGTGGCGATCTCACTTTGAGTGCCGTCTCTCAACACCTTAACTTTGGGAGCGGATATCAATGAAAGCTTGTCAATGGTACGCTTTGCTTTAAGCTCTTGGAATATACCAACGAGTGCGTTGAAAACAACAAGCACCAAAAATCCAAAATTGCCTATGATTGTGAAGAAGTTTTCACTTGAGTCCAAAAAACAGAATATCAAAATCGCAAGCACAACAAAAACAAAGTTGAAAAACGTGATGATATTCTCACGCAAAATCTGCATGACACTCTTTGACTTAACATTGGTGTCACCATTGACTTTGCCTTGAGAAATGCGTTGTTCAACCTCAAGCGTACTTAAACCCTTTTCTATATCTGTCACAACGGGCGGAGCTTGCACAAGTTCCGGTGCGGCATTGGATTTTTTGTTTTGCGAGCGTTTTGACATGTTCCTTCCTATGCGTGCGTGCAGCACAAAATATATCTAATAATAAGTATATCAAAAAAACAAATAACATTCAATAAAATGCAAGCAAAAATATTTTGCTAAATTTGCATATTTTGTTTTTTGCCGACGTATATATTGCGTATGAAAAGAAAAGCTTTATTGATTTTGGCAGTTATTTTGTGCATTGGCACGTTGTGTGCGTGTCTATTTGCTTGCAACAAGGACAGGGTGGATGAGCAATCTGACAATATTTGTCGCATAACAGAGCAGTTTTACGCAGGGGAGAGCGATGCGTTTTATGCAAGCGTTGAGTCGGGCAGACGTGAAGCGACTTTTATCGCAGACGGCGTTGCAAGAGACGTAGGAGCTTTTACAGAGCTTTGCATTTTGCCACTAAAGAGCAATTCCTATACAAAACTTGCCTATACGATATCCGATGAAAATAACGCTGTGTCAGGTGAGATAAATGTCGGTAAACACGGTGAATTTGTAGCATCTATCGCACTCGATTTTCTTCCAAGCAAGATAACCGTTTGTGTTGACGACGTTGAGGATGAAATAGAATTGAGCTCTGTTTTGGAGGGGGCGTTGACGGCAGAGCAAGCAATAGAAATCGCAAAAGGTGAGTTGCAAAGCGCCATAGAAAAAGAATATGAAGAAGGCAAGCCCGAGCGTGAAATATATCTCAAACTTATCACCGCAGACCGCACAACGTATTTCTATTACGTTTCATTCATTGGTGAGGGTGTGGATTATTGGGCAATGCTTATCGATCCCAAAACAGGTGATATAGTCAGCAGAAAGCACTAATATCATTCACGTGGGGCAGAGCCCTCATACGATTATTCATTAAAAAAACGCTCACGAGGAGCGTTTTTTTTTTGCATTATTTCATTTCAAAGTGATTAGTTGAAGAGGTCTTTGAAAGCCTTTCCGAACTTGACAACCGGAGCTTTGCTTGCTGCGATGGTGATCGGTTGTTTTGTGAGAGGGTTGAAACCTTGTCTTTCAGCCTTTTCTTTGATTTCGTAAGTTGCGAAATTTGCGATTGCGACTTTGTCGCCTGCTTTCAATGCTTCTGCCACAACTTGTGCGTATGCATCAACTGCTGCTGTTGCATCTTTGATGGAAATGTCTGCTTTTGTTGCCACTGCTTTTATAAATTCAGCTTTATTCATATATGTCCTCCTTGGGGATTATGCTCACATTATAGTGGAAAATTTCATTCATTGCAATACTTTTTTTGAAATTTACTTCAACAGTGCGTTTTTTGGTGTTTATTTTGCCATGTTTTATGACGATATGTATGATAAATTGCCTACATATGCACATATATTGAAACACGTGTATTGATGTTTATGTCTGTGATTGGAATGGATTTTTTCAATACTTTTGTACAATATGCGTTTTTTGTATGGTTTTTTCAGCATTTTTGCGTATTTACAATGGACAACACATTTGTTATAATAAAATTAATAAAAAAACAATTTGGAGGCAAAATTATGGCAAACGGCTACGGCATTTCCAAATGGGAAGACGCAAAGCAAATCAATCGTGAGTTGAAACATCTCACCGATCAACCAATCTATTGCGTGTCCGAAGAAGCTCTCAAAGAGATCCTCGAACATTTCAATACAAAGTGTGCAAAGTCAAAGGAAATCACCACCGAAGCAAAGAAGTATATTCCGGGCGGTGTTCAACACAACCTTGCATTCAACTATCCGTTCCCGATGTGCATGGACAAGGCAGAGGGTGCATACCTTTACGACCGTGATGGCAACGAGTATATCGACTTCTTGCAAGCAGGCGGTCCAACAATTTTGGGTAGCAATTTCCCTGCAGTAAGAGAAAAGGTTATCGAGCTTCTCAACCACTGCGGTCCTGTCACAGGTCTTTTCCATGAAGGCGAGCTTCTTCTTGCAAAGAAGATAAGCGAACTTATGCCTGCATGTGAGATGTTCCGTATGCTCGGCTCCGGTACAGAATCCGTTATGGCAGCTATCCGTGTTGCTCGTTGTGCAACAAAGAATAAGCGTGTCATCAAAGTCGGCGGTGCATATCACGGCTGGTCAGACCAAATGGTTTACGGCTTGAAGATCCCCGGAAGCCGTCAATTCCTTGAATCACACGGTATCCCGGGCTCATATGGCAAGACGGACGAAGTGCGTCCAAACGACCTTGTTATGCTTGAAAAGATGCTCAAGAAAAACGCTCTCCGTGGCGGTACGGCAGCAGTTATCGTTGAGCCGGTCGGTCCCGAATCCGGTACTCGTCCGATTGACTTTGACTTCAACGAGAAAGCAAGAATTTTGGCAAAGAAATACGGTGCACTCTTCATCTTCGACGAAGTTGTCACAGGCTTCAGAGTTGGCATTCACGGTGCTGCAGGCTACTTCTTTGGCGACAAATACCAAGTTGACGATACACCTGTTGAAATCGATGGCAAACCATGGATCATCGAGGACAAGAAGCTTGAAAACGGCAAAGTTGTCAAGTTCAAGAGACAGGGCACGGGCAGAGATATGTATCCTGACCTCACAGTCTTTGGTAAGATCGTTGCAGGCGGATATCCGTCGGCAGGTGGCGTAGGCGGCAAGAAAGAGTACGTCAGCCTCATGGCAGCAGGTCTTGCAGGTATGGGCAAGAAGGCATACGTTGGCGGTACGCTCGCAGCAAACCCGCTCAGCTCTTATGCTGGATATCTTGCAATTTGCGAAATCGAGAAGAACAATGCATGTGAAGTCGCAGGCAAAGCAGGCGATCGTCTTGCAAATGGTCTCAAAGAGCTCATCAAGAAGTACAATCTCCCATACGTTTGCTACAACCAAGGCAGTATCGTTCACCTCGAATGCACAGGTGCAATGAGCTTTGACTTTAGTAATATGAACCTTCTCGGCTCTGTCATTCCGATGCTCAAGAAAAAGCCGGAAATGCTTAGAAGAAAGGTCGCTATGGAGCAAATGGGTGCAGCATACATGGCAAACGGTATTGTTACGCTTGCAGGTAGCCGTCTTTACACATCCATGGCAGATACGGATGAAATCATCGACGAAGCACTCCGCCGTTTTGAAAACGTCTTCAAGACAGTTGTCAACTGCAAAGGCCACGATGATAGATTTGAAAAGAAAAAATAATAAGCAAAACGCCGATACTTTTAGGGGTATCGGCGTTTTTTGTTGCATTTTTTCAATTGTTTGATATAATTAGAAAAAAGCAATAATTACGATATTATATCGCAATTCAGGAGATAATTATGAACGAATTGATTGTCACAAACATTGCCAAGTATGCTCGCATGCTTGCAGAAAGAAACTATTTGCAAAGCGGATACATCGCACTCAAAGATGAGGACGGCATCGTCATCACTCGTCCGCACGTCGATTATTCAAACATCAAAGAAGATGATCTCACGTTTGTCAATGACAAGAATATCGAATCTCTTGAGGGAAATTTCCGTGCAGCAGCAGTCATCTTGTACTGCGCAATCCGTCAGGATAAAAACGCAAATGCAACCGCAATTGTGGACAGTGACAGCATTGTGAGTTTTTCCGCAAAGAGAAGAACGCTTATGCCAATCCTTGACGATATGGCACAAGTGTGTGGTGTTTCCATCAAATGCGTAGGCAAAAACGTTGCATCCGAAGTGGTCACGGCTCTTGCAGGTCAACGCAATTCTTGCTTCCTCCCGGATGCAGGTGCAGTTGTCACAGGTCGTACACTCGACGAGGTGTTCACGGCAACGTTGGTTTTGGACAAGGCTTGCAATGCCGAGATTTTGGCAGAGAGCAAGGGCGGTACTCAACATATGAGCGTCATCAACGCATATCTTGAGCATATCGTGTACAAACTCAAATATTCAAAGACCAACCAAAAACAACAAAAGGCTGTCGAGAGCGGAAACGATACAAACGTTGAGGAACATCCCACAGCTGTTGTGTCCGAGCAAGAAAAGGCAGTTGCACAAGCAATCAAAGATTCAGGCGTAAGACTTCTTGAAGAAAACCTCGTTCAAGGCACTTGGGGCAATATTGCCGTCAAGCTCGACAACGAATATATGCTCGCAACTCCGTCTGCTCTCGACTATATCATGCTTCAACCGGAGCAAATGGCAAAGGTGAATATGGAGACGCTTGAGTGGAGCGGTACCAACAAGGCTACAAGCGAAAAGGGTATGCATGCTCTCCTCCTCAAGGGCGATGAGAATGTCACGGCAACAATCCACACACATCCGTTCTATGGTTGCATCTTGGCTTCAATGGGCAAGAATATGCCTGTTCCGGAGCAATATCGTGACGTGTTGGGTGATGAAATTCCGTGTGCAAAACCTGCACTTCCGGGCACCAAAGGACTCATCAAGAACGTACAAGAGGCAATCGGCAACGCTCCTGCATGCTTCCTTGGTCACCACGGCGTCATCGTGAGAGGCAAGGATCTTGACGATGCATTCAACATCTGCAGAGCACTTGAAGACGCTTGCAAAGAGTATCTCACAAGCGAAGAATGAAATGATTGAACTAAAAAAGGGCACCCCGTCGGGTGCCTTTTTTTTGTGAATTAATTATTAATAAATGATAATTGCGGGCAAGACACCCACACACGAACGAACGCATATTATTTACTTATTCAGTGTTATTAACCGCAAAAGTTTATATTTACAAGCGGAGTGTTGTTTGGTATAATTTTTGTAGCAAGAGGTGGTATATGAAAATATGTGTTATAAACGGTTCACCGAGAGGGAAGTATTCAACAACCGTGCATACGTCATTGTATTTGCAAAAGCGTTATCCCGAACATGAGTTTGATTTTGTAAATGTCGCAACGACGATAAATTCGATTGAGAAATCCGCAGACGACGTTATAAACAGACTGCTATGTGCAGATTTGCTTATTTTCTCATATCCGGTGTACACCTTTATTGCCCCGAGTCAGCTTCACAGATTTATCAAAGTTTTGAAGGAGAGCGGTGTTGATTTCAGTGGAAAATTTGCAACGCAGATCACAACTTCAAAGCATTTTTATGACGTTACCGCACACAAGTACATTCAAGAAAACTGTCAAGATATGGGCATGCGTTTTGTCAAAGGACTCTCTCAAGATATGGAGGATTTGACAATCGAGCAAGGCAGAGTCGATGCGGAAAAATTCTTTGAATATGCACTTTGGTGCGTGAAAAACAACATCTGTGAAAATGTGACACCTCAAGAATTGCCCGAAAGAAAAGAGTATCACAGAGTCTTTGAAAACAATGAGAATAAGAGTGACAAATTTGACACCGTCATTGTTGCCGATCTAAAAGATGACGATGGCAATCTCAAAGGGATGATTGAGGATTTTCAGACAATCTATCCGCACAAAACGAGGGTTGTCAATCTTGCAAAGTTCTCTTTTAAGGGCGGATGTATAGGATGTTTCAACTGCGTGGGGGAAGGAGAGTGTATCTATAAAGACGGCTTCACAAAGCTTTTGCGAGAGGATATATTGAGTGCGGATTGCATAGTTTATGCCTTTACAATCCAAGATCACTCAATGGGTACGACACTCAAGACTTTTGATGACAGGCAGTTTTGCAACGGACATAGAACAGTGAGTGAGGGCAAGCCTGTTGGCTATCTTGTCAACGGAGATATTGAAAGGGAGCAAAATCTCAAAACAATCCTTGAAGCAAGGGCGGAGGTTGGACACAATTTTCTTGCAGGCATAGCGTGCGATGACAATGATATTCTGCTTTTGAGCAACCGTCTTGCGTATGCACTTGAGGCAAAATACGTGCAACCTCGCAACTTTTATGGTGTGGGCGGAATGAAGATATTCCGTGACTTGATTTGGACGATGCGTGGGCTTATGAAAGCCGACCACCAATTTTACAAATCACACGGATTGTACAATGATTTTCCACAAAAGCATAGAGGCAAAATGTATCTTATGTGCTTGCTCGGAGCAATGGTTCGCAATCCAAAAATCAAAGCAAAAATGGGCAATATGTTCAACGAGGGCATGATTATGGCATACAAAAAGGTTGTGGAAAACACCACGCCTAAAACATCAAAATAATAAATAATGCAATGCTCGACAACTTGAGTGACGATTGATTTGCAAAAATATTGCAAACTCGGCGTTGCGGTGATATAATATATATCAATCTATAGAGCAAACGGTAAATATATGAATAGTGCTATTTCAAAAATTCAAGAATACATCAAACAAAACGGAATATCCGCTTATATCGTTTTCACAAGTGATGACCACGGCAGTGAGTATATTGTGGATCACTTCAAGACGAGGGAGTTTTTGTGTGGCTTTACGGGCAGTGCGGGCACGCTTGTCATCACGCAAGACGATTCCTATCTTTTCACTGACGGAAGATATTTTATACAGGCAGAGGAGCAGTTGAAGGGCGGACAAACAAAGCTGATGAAGATGGGCGAAAAAGGCTATCCGACTTTGTACGAGCTTATCGCAAAGCTTGGAAGCAATATCAAGGTTGCTTTTGATTTTTCAACGGCAACGGTTGGCTTTGTCGAGGTGCTGAAAAACTCAACCATAAATATCGAGCTTGTCAATGATGCCGGCATCATAGACGAGGTCTGGACACAGCGTCCAAGCATAGAGCCGACAAAGGCATATATGCTGTCGGATAAAATCGCAGGCGAGAGCGTTGATAGCAAATTGCAGGGTTTAAGATGCGATATTGACAGATTAAAGTGCGATTATGCACTTGTTGCCTCTCTTGACGACATTGCTTGGCTTTTCAATTTGAGAGGGGACGATATAGAGTATAACCCTGTAAATTACGCATATGCACTTGTCGGAAAAGAGGACGCAATACTCTTTATTGACGATAGAAAACTTGACAAAAACATACTGAAAATGCTTTCTGAAAACAACGTGCAAGTGCTTGGTTATGACACGGTTTATTCCTATCTCGATCCGATTGACGGCACAATCCTCATCGACAAGAGCAAAACCAATTATGCACTTTACTCTTGCATAAAGCATGCAAAAGAGGTTGACGTTTTTCCCACAACTGCAAAGAAAGCAATCAAAAATGCGGTTGAAATCAAAAATATGCGTCAGGCTCACGTTTGGGACGGCGTTGCAATGATCAAGTTTATGCGTTATCTCAAGCAGAGAGCAAACAAGGAGGAGATGAGTGAAATTTCACTTGCCGACAAGCTTGAAGCTTTCAGGAGAGAGAATAAGCATTTTGTTGAATTGAGCTTTGATACCATTTGCGGATACGCATCAAACGGAGCCATCGTGCACTATAGTGCCACGCCTCAGACAAACAAAAAGCTTGAAAATTGCGGATTACTTTTGGTGGACAGTGGTGCTCAATACCGCTATGGCACGACGGACATCACAAGAACGTTTGCAATGGGCAAAATCACAAGGGAAGAAAAGAGAGCGTTCACACTTGTGCTCAAATCTCATATCGCTCTTGCAATGGCAGTTTTTCCGCAAGGAACCCCCGGAGCAAGCCTCGATGCGATTGCAAGAGATCCGCTTTACAAGAGGGGACTTGATTTCAAGCACGGCACAGGTCACGGCGTTGGATATCTGCTTAACGTGCATGAAGGACCGCAAAGTATTTCGCCGAGAGCAAGCTTGAAAAAGTACGGCATTTTGCCGGGTATGATAACTTCAAACGAGCCGGGGTATTACAAGGAAGGTGCCTTTGGCATAAGGCATGAAAATCTTGTTTTGTGTGTTGAGGACAAGCAGACGGATTGTGGCAATTTCTGTCGTTTTGAAACGATAACGCTTGCACCGTTTGACCTCGATGCAATAGACGTGAAGTTGCTCACCTACGATGAAAAACGTTGGCTCAACAACTATCATGCAACAGTGTACAAGAAGCTCAAAAATCATCTTGGCGGTGGGGATTTGAGATTCCTTGCAAAGGCAACAAGAAAGATTTGATACAAACATAATTTACACAACGGAAAAAGCGAGCCTGGCTCGCTTTTTTTTGTATGGGTTTTGCAGTTGATTTTTAGTAAAAATATTTGTTTAGAATATCCAATTTATATAAAAAGCAGAGTCAACCGACTCTGCTTTTTCGTATGTTATTTGTTTGTCTTTCTTTGATGTTTTTCTCTTTGCAAACGTGAGGTTTTGTAGCTCTTTGCAAGTCCTCCGCCTGAGGTTTCACGGTAGCGGACGTTGAGATCTTTTCCTGTTTGATACATCGTTGCGACAACGGTGTCGAAAGAGATTTGCCTTGACGCTGTCAAAATGCTTGCAAGTGAAACGGCGTTGATTGCACTCATTGCACAGACGGCGTTTCTCTCAATGCAAGGGATTTGCACAAGTCCGTTGACGGGATCGCAAGTCAAGCCCAAATGGTGTTCCATAGCAACTTCCGCCGAATATTCGATTTGATCCAAATCCATACCCTTTAAGCACGCAAGTGACGCAGCAGCCATCGAGCATGCCGTTCCGCACTCTGCTTGACATCCGCATTCCGCACCAGAAATGGACGCATTTGTTTTGACAATGTTGCCAATGATGCCTCCCGTGCACAACGCATCAACAATTTGCTCATCACTGTAGCCGTGTGTTTCTTGCTCGTATTTCAGCACGGAGGGAAGTATTCCGCACGCACCGCAAGTCGGGGCAGTGACGATGATCTCACCTGATGCATTTTGTTCGCTCACTGCAAAGGCATATGCACAGACAAGACGATTCTCTCTGGCTTGAGGAGTTTCGTTCAAGGTGTTTTGCTCATAAAGCACCTTTGCTTTGCGTTCGGTGTTGAGTCCGCCCGGGAGCACTCCGTCCGCTTGTAAGCCAAGCGAAATAGCCTTTTGCATCGTGTGCCAAATATCCAAAAGATATTTGCGTATGCCTTCTCCCTCAAAACGCACCACGTATTCGGGGATGGAGATGTTGTGTTGCTCACAATACGCCTTGATTTGCTCAAAGGTGTGTTGTTGATATACGTCGCAAGGTTCTATTGACTTTTCGCCCTCAACTTGAATTGCTCCGCCACCTATACTGAAAACACGCCAACTATCCAAAGTTTTGCCGTTTTGGTCAAGTGCAAACAGATCCATTGTATTGGGATGGGGAAGCTTTTTTGTATCAAAATCAAAGACTACGTCAACAGGCTTTGTGAACGTCTTTTGGATGACAACGTCAGTGCCGTGACCTTTGCCTGTTTTTGAAAGAGAGCCGTACAAAATTGCCTTGAAAGATATTGCATCTTTGTTGCGATCTTCAAAGAGTTTGCAGGCTTTTTCAGGTCCCATCGTGTGAGAGCTTGACGGTCCACGACCTATTTTGTAGAGTTCTGTTAAGCTTTTCATAATTACTCCAATCAATGATATTATAGCATAAATAGCAATAACTTCAAGACTTTATGAGGAATTGTCGCAAATAAAAAATATAAAATATTTTTCCATATATACCTCAACAGTTTGCCAAGAGAGGCAAAAAGTGCTAATATAACAAAGTTTTATAGAGCAAAAAAAGTAAGTATACATAAAACCAACGGTTAGATAGCAAAAAGCAAGGAAGAAAACAGATTATGGTTAGAGAGGATTTGAGAAACATCGCAATAATTGCCCACGTAGACCATGGCAAGACAACTCTTGTTGACGGCATGCTCAAGCAGTCGGGCACTTTCAGAGAGAACCAACAAGTGGCAACTTGTGTCATGGACTCGGGCGATCTTGAAAGGGAGAGGGGCATCACCATTCTTGCAAAAAACACGTCTATACACTACAACGGTGTAAAAATCAACGTCATCGACACACCGGGGCACGCAGATTTTTCAGGCGAAGTGGAGCGTGTGTTGAAGATGGTGCAAGGCGTTGTGCTCTTGGTGGATGCACAAGAAGGCCCTATGCCACAGACGAGATTTGTTGTGGAAAAGGCACTTGCTTTGGGGCTTAAGATCATCATTGTTGTCAACAAAATCGACAAGCCGGATGCTCGCCTTGACGAAGTTGGAGATGAAGTTCTCGAGCTTTTGCTCGATTTGGATGCCAATGACGAACAGCTCTCAAGTCCTATCCTTTACTGCAGCGGAAAACAAGCCACTGCAACAAGAGATTATCACGTCAAAGGCACTGATCTAAAACCGCTTTTCGATACGATTTTGGATTATATCCCTGCTCCGGAGGGTGATGAAAAGGGCGAATTGCAACTGTTGGTTTCTGCAATCGACTACAATGATTATGTTGGTAGAATAGGCATCGGCAGAATTGAAAGAGGCAGAGTGGATATGGCAAAAGAAGTGGTCGTGTGTGACTATCACAGCGGAATTTCGCCATACAAGAGCAAGATTGTCAATTTGTTCCAAATTGAAGGTTTGAAGCGTGTTGCGGTTGAAAATGCAATGGTTGGTGACATCGTGTGCTTCAGCGGTATTGAAAATATCACAATAGGCAACACCATTTGTTCTCCAAGCAAGATCGAGCCTGTGCCGTTTGTCAAAATCGGTGAGCCGACAATCGAGATGAACTTTTGCGTGAACGACAGTCCGTTTGCAGGCAAAGAGGGCAAATACGTCACATCTCGCCACTTGAGAGACAGACTTTTCAAGGAGCTTTTGAAAGACGTTTCCTTGCGTGTTTATCAGACGGAAAGTGCGGATACTTTCAAAGTGTGCGGTAGAGGAGAGATGCATCTTTCAATACTTATCGAAACGATGAGACGTGAGGGGTATGAGTTTGGCGTAAGCACACCAAAAGTCATTCTCAAAAACATAGACGGCGTGCAGTGCGAGCCTATGGAGCAACTTTTCATTGACGTGCCTAGCGACTGTGTAGGCTCTGTTATGGAACGTATGGGCGTGCGTAAGGGTGAGCTTGTTGAAATGAATCCGCAAGGTAGCCGTATCCGTATGGAATTCAAAGTTCCGGCACGTGGCTTGTTCGGCTTCAAAAACGAGTTTTTGACGGACACCAAAGGTGAGGGCGTTATGAACCAACTCTTTGCAGGATATGCACCGTATAAGGGGGCAATCCCACGCAGATTTACAGGTTCTTTGGTTGCATTCGAGACAGGTGAAGCGGCAACTTACGGTTTGTTCAATGCTCAAGATCGTGGCGTGTTGTTCATAGATCCGCAAACGCAAGTTTACGAGGGTATGGTTGTTGGTATGTCACCCAAAAACGAAGATATACGTGTCAACGTCTGCAAGCGTAAGCACGTCACCAATATGCGTGCGGCAGGCTCGGACGAGGCACTTAGACTCAACACTCCACGCAAATTCAGTCTTGAGGAGGCAATCGAGTTCCTCAACGATGACGAAATGCTTGAAGTCACGCCCAAGAATATCCGTATAAGAAAGGTTATTTTGTCGGGCTCTGAACGTCTCAAACTTGCCTTTGGCAAAAACGCCCAAAAGAGTGAATAAATATGTCATCCCCATCCAAAACAAGTCTAATGCACTAGACGCAAGAGATTTTGTGTTGGATGGGGATTTTTTTATGGGAACATTCCGTTAATTAGTAAGCTTCAAATGAGTGTTCGTTCGGGTGAGGGCAGAGCCCTCCCTTAATTATTTATCATCAATTATTAATTATTCATTGAAAAATTTGCTATTGAAAAATGTTTACGGATAGTTTATTATATATCTATAACAGTACGTTTGCTGAAGGGGGCAAATATGGCGGAAATGATTTCAGAGCAGCCGAAGAAAAAAGGTCTTAGTGCAAATATGTGGATGTACGCACTCGGTGTGATGGGCATCAACCTTGCAATCGGTCTTATCAACAGCTATCAAGCAGAGTTTTTCAACAAAGAACTCGGTGCAAAACTTATGATTTTTGCGGGTATTTTGCTCGCATCCAAATTTGTTTCAATTATTGCCGACTTTGTCATTGGCAATCTCATTGACAGAGCCAACTTCAAGTCGGGCAAGATGCGTCCGTGGATATTGATCTCGGCGTTTCCGCTTGCGGTCATAACCATGATCACCTTTGCTTTCACCAACTTTAAGTCGGAAGTTGGCATGTACGTGTACATCACATTTATGACGATTTTGTGGAACGTATCCATGACTCTTGCGGATATTCCCTCGCAAGGCATGCTTGCACTCTTGTCATCGGACGGCAATGAGAAGAACGATGCGGCAGGGCTTGCCAACACTCTCAAATCTTTGGCGCTAGGGTGTCCGGGCGTTATCGTCACAATCGTCGGTATGCTTACTGGAAGCAGTGTGATAGGGCACAAAGAATATCTCATCACCGCAGGCATTATGTGCGGTCTCGGGCTTATTTTCCAACTTTTGATGTATTTCAAAACAAAAGAAAACGTTGTCTCTCGCACGTCCTCTGCAATGAGCTTCAAGGAAATGTTCAAGGAGCTTAAGGGCAACAAGATGCTTATGATTATGTTTTTGACCTACATTCTCGGCTTTGGCAGAAACATAGGCCTTGGCATAGCGGTGCAGGCAACGTACATTCTTATGCGTGACGGCGTTGACCTATCCTTCTTGTCC
This sequence comes from uncultured Bacteroides sp., assembly GCA_964644355.1. Taxonomy (GTDB): domain Bacteria; phylum Bacillota; class Clostridia; order Christensenellales; family CAG-917; genus CAG-475. The sequence goes on along the minus strand of CAZXUW010000006.1, from coordinate 55,222 downwards.
TTCCTCGGCTTTGAGGGCAAGCTGTACGGACCAGCAATCAGCTGGGCAATCGGCATCACCTCAGCCGTGTCAAGTGCCGTGACAATCATATTGAACTCCGCCATCAACAAGAAGTTGGGTGAGAAGAAATACTTCCTCATTGCCGGCATATACGGCTTTGTGGTGGGCTTGATATGCACACTGCTTTATTGCCTTGGCGGTGAGAGCTTGAGAAGTTTCTGGGCAATTTTGATATATCAATTTGTGTTCGGCTTTGCGTTTGGTCCAAACGGCTTCTTGCCAATGGTGATGACGTCGGACATCGTCGATTATCAAGAGTGGAAAACAGGCAAACGTACCGAAGGTACGCAGTTTGCAATCCTTTCTATGGCAAACAAATTGTCCAACGCACTGTCCGTGTCGGTGGGTATATTCTTGATGGGTGCAATCGGCTTTAGTGCAGACACCGCCTCAAGCATTATCGAGACCTCTCCCGAAACGATCTCAACGTATATCACCAACAGTATGCAAAACAAAGCTTGGATTATCTATTTCTTCTTGCCGGGACTTTGCATGCTTGTCAGTTGCATTCCGATGCTCTTTTACAATATCGACAAAAAGACAAAGGAGCAAATGCGTGTTGAACTTGTAGAGCGTCACCGCTTGGATGACGTAGGGGATGAGGACGAGACGGTCGTAGAGGAGCAAGCCCAAAGTGTTGATGACATGGCAACTTCTCAAGCATGTGACGACGTCGAAAAAGAGGAGAGTACCACTCTGATCGATTGACGACAACAAACATTAAAAACATTTTACAAAAATGAGCAAAATTGTAAATAATTTTGCTCTTTTTTTGTCGCTTTTGTTGATTTTTCAATAAATATTTTGCATTTGTCGATTTTTATTGATTGTTTATTCTATTACTGTTATAATAAGTCGGTAGTATTGCTTTTATATATTATATAGATATATAAAGCAAAATATATGCTATGTGGTGAAATTATGAGTGACAATTCAACAACTCAAAAAGTCGGCATGAAAGAAAAGATTGTCGGCTTGACTCACAAGCTTTTCGGTTCAACTCCCGGTGACGGTGAGATGCAACCAAAAGAGGGCTTCAGCTATTCTCTTTGCGGTTTCGGTCAAAACCTTGTCTGCACGGTCATAGGCTCTTACCTCACCGTGTTTATGACGGACGCAATAGGTTTTCCTGCGATTAATGTTGCAATTCTTATGCTTCTTGCCCGTGTTTACGACGCTCTCAACGATCCTATCATGGGATCCTTTGTTGACAGAACACGCACCAAGTGGGGCAAGTGCCGTCCTTATATGAAGTGGATGGCAATGCCGATTGCAGCAATAACCATCATATGTTTCTTGCCTTGGTATCCAAACACCGATGGCGGATTTGCAGCAATAGCAATCATGTACATCATTTGGGGTATGGTATATACGGTTGCGGACGTTCCGTATTGGGCATTGTCAACTGCAATGAGCAACGACACCTATCGTCGTGGCAACTTGCTTACAATCGCACGTCTTTTCTGCACGGCAGGTGCAGGTATCGTCACCGTGCTCACTCCAATCATCTGTGATAATCTCACTGTGGGGATGGATCCTGCAACAAAGGGTGAAACACTCAAGTGGATATATTTTGTCATCGCAATCATTTGCTCTGTGATTTCACTTCCGCTTTTCTATCTCGGATTTAGAAACACCACAGAAAGAAACGTATCAAACGAGACTCCTCCATCCTTGGGACACAACGTCAAGTTGCTCTTTAAGAACAAGCCACTCATGCTCATCGTGCTTTCCGGTATCGGCGGTGCTGCAAGAATGCTCTTTACATACACAGGCGGTTTGTACTTTGCAAAATACGTCATGGACAAAGAGTCTTGGTACTCTCTCTTTACGATGGCAATCGTGCCGGGCGGACTTGTGGCATCATTGCTCGTTCCGCTTCTCACCAAGAAATTCGGCAAGAGAAATACGTACATTTGGTCACACATCGCAGGCGGTATCGCTATGCTTATCGCATTTATCGTTGGTATCGCATGTGACAAGGGCAACTACACAAGCACACTCACAACGGTTATCTTGATTTTGGCACTTGTTGTGGCGGGCGTTCCGTCGGGTATCGGCAACATCGTTACGTACGCAATGATCGGTGACACGGTTGAATATCTTGAACTCAAGACGGGCGAAAGGGCAGAGGGTATATGCTTTGCAATGCAAACTCTCATCAACAAAATCGGTATGGCAGTTGGTGCATTTATCGGCGTTCTTGCTTACTATATGGCAGGCGTTGAGGCAAACGATCCGTCATCCGTTACGGCACAATCAAAAGACACAATGTGGATTATGCTTGTCGGTATCGCAGCGCTCAGCTTCTTCCTCACAGTCATTCCGCTTTTCTTCTACAAGTTCAATGAGAAAGAGCAAATCGAAGCAAAAGAGCAAATCGAAGCAAGAAAGCTTGCACAAGCTCAACAAGAAGGCGAAAATGAATCCGCTCAAGAAGTTGCTTGCGATTGTGCAGATTGTACAGAGTGCAATGATGTCGTGGAGGCTATTGACGAGGCAGTTGTTGAAGAAGTTGCCCAAGAAACTCCAAGCGATATTTCAGAAGAATAATTTGAATATACCTTTTATGCAAAATAGCGTAGCTTGCTACGCTATTTTGTTTTGTTTTGCAGAGGGGCAAGCTTTATTGTTGTTTTGAGACAATCGAAGGGGCAAATTCATAAAATGGTTCAAGCAGGTTGCGTACATGATTTTTCAAAATAGTTTACAAATTAACTTGAAGTGTAAAAAGTTGAGTGATATAATGTGCGTATGGAAAACAAAAGAATAGCCAATTTATTTGTTGAATTTAGAAAACTGTTGCGTTCGTATACGGATTTTCAGCTTGCAGAGCTCAAAGAATTTGATCTCTCACCAAATGAAATCGCAGTGCTTTCCGCTGTGAATGATTTTAGTTTGGCAAGTGACATTGCCGTCAATACAGGCGTGTCAAAAGCCCTCGTTTCCCGCAGTGTGAAAGAGCTCACTCAAAAGGGGCTCATTACAAGAGTGTTTTCAGAGGTGGACAAGAGAGAGCAGATGCTTGCCCTTACCGAAACGGGAGTGAGAGTTGCAATGCTCATCGAGGAAGTCAACGACAGATTTTTCCACATCATTTTCAAAGACATAAGCGACACCGAGCAAGCGGTGCTTTTTGAGATCATGAAGTTTGTGCAGAAAAATATTGACGAAACCAACAGAATGTAATGACTATACGGCACATCTTTTTGAGGTGTGCTTTTTTGTATGGAGGATATTATGAAGATAATTTTTATAGGTGCAGGTATGGCATCCCTTGTGGCAAGTCAAAGGCTTGCAAGAGCGGGTTATGACGTGTGCGTATTTGACAAAGACGACTATGAACACCTCTCTTACGATTGGCATGACGACATCAACAAGGACGCTTTTGAGGCATACGATCTTCCCCTTCCCAAAGAGGGAACGTATTTCCCAAAGGCAAATTGGAGCTTTATTCCGCCATCCGAAAGGGTGGAAGTGACTCTTGACATCGCACAGGACAAGCTTGATTGGTCCACAGAAAGGAGGTTGCTTGCACAGCAATACGTTGACCTTGCCAAAGACGTTGTTGATTTCAAACTTGGCATAGAGGTTGAAAGGCTCATCATTCAAGACGACAAAGTTGTTGGTGTCGTGGCAGGCGGTGAAAATCATTATGCGGATCTTGTTGTGGACAATTCGGGTGCGATGTCACCATTTAGAGCATCCTTGCCTCAAAAGAGCGGAATCACCCCAATGCCCAACGGCAATGAAATATTTGTTGCCTACCGTGCTTTCCACAAGCGTGCACAAGGCGTTGAGGAGCCAAAAACCACAAACAGAGCATATCTCAAACATCTAGGTGAGGAAGGGATAAGCTGGAGTATTCTCGATCCTGCAGGCACCGTAAACGTGCTTATTGGCAGAGCAGAGAAATTGGACGATGAGACGTTTGAGCGTGCATATTCGCAACTTAAAGTGTCAAATCCAATTATTTCCGACGAGATAGTGCGTGGCGGTCAGCGTTGCATTATCCCAATTCGCTATCCTCTCACACGCATGGTGTGGGATGGCTACGTTGCCATAGGCGATTGTGCCTTTATGACAATCCCGATGATAGGTAGCGGAATTGAAAACAGCATGAAGGCGGGTTGTATTTTGGCGGACGTCATCATAAAGAGCGGAGAGGTGACAAAGCAAGCTTTGTGGCAGTACGAGGTGCAATATTTCAAATTGCGTGGGGCAAACCACGTTGGCGTTGACGTGCTCAAGAGGTGGCTACTCTCTGCAAAACCGCAAGATTTGGATTGGCTTTTTGAAAAGGGCGTCGTTGATCAAAAGGATATGGCGGATGGTGCAACGGGCAAACTTATCGTCTTGCCACTATCCTCACTTGTCGTCAAATTGCGTAGGGGAATTTCAAGACTGCCACTGCTTCTTGCGATGAACAATATGCTCATCCGTTCAAAGAAATCGGCAAAAGTCGCAAAGAATATTCCGTCAATTTATGACGAGAGAAAGATCGCCAATTGGGAGAGAAAGCTCAAAAAGCTTGTTTATCACAAATAAAAGGGTATGTTTTTTGTGTGAAAACATCGCATAACAGCAAAAAAAAGAGGCTTGAATATCAAGCCTCTTTTTGTATGTTAGATTATTTGATGATGCCTCTGCGATTGGTTTTCATCTCTTTTCTGAAAGCTTTGAGTTCCGCTTTCAGATCTTCGGCAATCGTCGGATACGTCTTTGAGAGGGAATAGCCCTCTGCCGGATCCAAGTCGAGATTGAACAGGTAGTTTTTGTAAACCTGGTCTATAAATGCCGAGTTTTCCGTGCGAATTTTGTCGAAATACTTGAAGTCATACACAACACCGTCAAGCTCGACAGCTTTTTGCACTGATTGACATTTGCCTTTCTTGAGGTAGAATAGCTTGTCGTGTACTCTGGTTGATGACGGAACGTTGCACTGCCACAATTCGTACAAATCCGCACCGTCGATAATTCTGTCGGCGGGGAGATACACGTTTCCGTCCGAGGTGGTGATGCCACAATAACGCAAAATTGTGTTGAACAAGTCAAAGTTCATACTGCTTGCATCGATATGTTTTGTTGTGGCAGTCGTTGCCGTCTCCGACTTTGTTTTGCTTGCCACGTTGGCTTGCGACGTTCTTTCAGAGTTGTTTGTCCACTCATAGATAGAGTAGGTTGTGCTTGAAATAGCATCACCTTGTCCGATACCGCCGTTTGGATAGCTCACAAGGATAGGCACTTTCATACCGCCCTCAAAGGTGGTATTCTTTCTGCCTCTCATATCGCCGGTCACGCCCTCTCTGCCTGGGCCGTTGTCTGATGTAAACACAACGAGTGTGTTGTCATAAAGTGTGCCGTTGCCGTTGGGATCGGCGGTGTTTTTGAGATAGTTGAGGATGTCGCCAAGATACTTGTCAAACTCCTCGATGCACTCAACGTACGTGTCGTCTGTCGTGTCACTCTTGCCGTTGCCGTTGTTGTCCGAGTAGATGGGGAAGTGTGGCCACGGAGTGGTGTAGTATGCGAGGAATTTCTCATTGTTTTCAACAGAGCTTTCAATGAAATTGATCATTTGAGCAGTGAAAAGGCGGGAGCTTTCTGATTGATCGAGGTTTTCTTTGTGCGAACGCACCTCGTTGCTCACAAAATTGCCGTTCTCGTCATAGTAGTCCTCCACCCAGTTGTACGGCGTCATATCGTTGACGTAGTAACTGCCGTAGAAGTAGTCAAAGCCTTGGCTTGTTGGCAAATATTCGCCATAGTCACCCAAATTCCACTTGCCGATGCAACCCGTTTTGTAGCCTGCAGATTGCAAAACTTCCGCAAAAGTGATCTCATCACCCAATATGCCGTCAACGTTGTTGAGGAATTGATATGGGTTGAGGAAGTGCGTCGGTGACCACGGATCGGATTGGATGTCACTTGGAAATACGACGTTGTCAAGATAGCCACGAGAGGAATATCTGCCTGTCAAAATTGAGAATCTCGATGGTGAGCAAACAGGGGATGCTGAATAGAAGTTGTCCATCATAATGCCGTTGTCTGCAATAGAGTCGATATTCGGAGTGTTTATCGTTGCTTTTTCGCTTCCGAGATAGCTATAAGCGGATATGTCGCTATACGCCATGTCGTCCATCAAAATAACGAGCACGTTTGGTGAATTTGAATTGGTTGAATACTTGTCTTTGACGCTGTTGAGATAGTCATCGTGACCTTCCCACAAACGTTCCGCCGTTGGACGGCAACGTAAATCCATAAAGAGTGCGTATATCACAAGCGTGCCTATCATCAAGAATGCACAAATAGAGCACGTGATTTGCATTATTCTTTGCTTTGTGATAAACTTGTCGGCAACGTACACGAGTGTTGCAAGCAAAACAGGGAAAAGGACAAGCACAAAATTCCACCAAAGATTGTGACCGAACCCCGTTGCACCCCAAATCAAGAAGAACACAAACAGTCCGCATACGGTGACGATATATGCAATCCACATATAAAGACCTACGTTCTTTTTGAGCAGTATTCTTGCAAAGACGAATACACCTGCTACTATTGCCAAAACGTCTGCAACGAGTGGTAGGAAGTTGTAGCCCAAGCACCACATTACAAGCGTATACAATGAGCAAAGTGCAAGGTATGCGATGTCGAAAATACGCTTTGTTTTGTCGATATGCACGATTTTCTTTTCCGCCTCATCAAGTGTTGAATCCAAATTTTGAGAGTCTTGGATTTCTTCTTGAGAAGTTTCGACGATGATGTCGTTGAAATCCTCCATATAAACACCTCATAATTTTATTTTTATATATAATAACACAATAATTAGCAATATTCAAGCGAGTGTTGCAAAAGGTAGGTTATTTTATGCTTGTCACTATGTAAGGGGGAGGTAGTTATGCGATTGAGAGGATAAACGAAGGAAAAAATACTTTACGGATGCAGAGTCTTGTTATAAAATGATATAGAAATACGTCAATATTTTAGAATTTTGCTTAAAAGGAGATAGTTTATGTCACAAAACACTTTCAGGGTGCAAGATGATTTGTATATGTACGTCAACAAAGACTGGCTCGATAAGGCAGTGATCCCCGATGATAAGCCTGCAACAGGTGGCTTCATCAATCTCGACGATGACGTCGAAAAGCTTTTGATAGGTGATTTCAACAAAATGGCAAGGGGCAAAATGGAAATCCCTGACGAGAACGTTTCAAAAGCCGTCACGCTTTTCAAGATTGCCAAAAACGTCAAAAAGCGTAATGCCGACGGATTGAAACCCGTTCAAAAACACCTTGATAAGATTTACAATCTTAAGGGCGTTGGCGATTTGAATAGGAAGCTCAAGGACTTCTTGCTTTACAATTTACCACTTCCAATCAACGTCGGCGTTGAGCCTGATATGAAGAACACGTCCGTGCACGCACTTGGATTGAGTGGTCCGCACACCATTTTGCCTGACGTGACCTACTACAAAGAGGATATGAAGGAGCAACACGATGCTTTGCTTGGCGTATGGTCGCAGATGGCAGCCGAGATTTTGTCAAAAACAAATCTTACCAAAGAGGAGCAAGATGAGTATTTGCAAAACACAGTAAAGTTCGATGCAATCATCGCAACGCTCGTCAAGAGTCAAGAGGAGTGGTCGGAGTACGTGAAGGCATACAATCCAACTCCAACACGCCGTGTTTGCTCACAGCTCAAGCCTCTCAAGCTGAAAAACGTTTTGTCTGCTTGGTATGGCGAAAATATGCCTGCTAACATCATTGTTGAAGAACCACGCTTCCTCAAGGGCTTCAAAACTTTGTTCAACGAGGAGAATTTCCATCTCTATAAGTGCTGGGCGTACGTCAATGCACTTCTTGGTGCTTGTCCGCTTTTGAGTGAGGAGTTGAGGGAGCTTTCTGCAACCTACAACAATGTTTTGCGAGGCGTGCAACAGGTGTCTACAATAGAAAAACAAGCTTATCGCTTGGCATCCAACTATATGTCGGAGCCGATCGGTTTGTATTATGGCAGAAAGTATTTTGGCGAAGAAGCAAAGAAAGATATTGTTGAAATGGTGCACGAAATCATTGATACGTACAAGCTCCGCATCCAAAAGAATGAGTTTTTGTCTGATGAAACAAAGAAGAAAGCTATTGTAAAACTTGAAAAAATTGTCGTCAAAATGGGTTATCCCGACAAGTGCAGTGAAGTGTATGACAAGGTGAGTGTCAGCCCACGTGCATCACTCTATTCGGCAATCAAAGAAATCAGTGTGATTTTCAACAAGGATAATTTTGACAAATTGCTCAAGCCGGTAGACCGCACTGAATGGGTTATGCCGGGGCATATGGTGAACGCTTGCTACAATCCAGCCTCAAACGACATCACTTTCCCTGCCGCAATATTGCAAAAACCTTTCTATTCGTTAAGTCAGTCCAGAAGTGAAAACCTTGGCGGTATCGGTGCGGTGATCGGACACGAAATATCTCACGCTTTTGACAACAACGGTGCAAAATGCGACGAAAACGGCAACCTCAACAACTGGTGGACAAAAGAAGATAACAAAAAATTCGTGCAACAAACAAAGGCTATGATCAAAGAATTTGAGGGGATCGAGCTTGATTGGGGCGTTGTCAATGCAAAGTTTATCGTCAGCGAGAATATCGCAGATAACGGCGGTATGGCTGTGACTTTGCAAATTATGTCCACAATGGACGACGCCGACTACAAGGGCTATTTCTACAATTGGGCAAGAGTGTGGTGCCTCAAGGGCAATCCGGAATATCTCAAACTCTTGCTCCAAATCGACGTGCACGCTCCTGCGTATCTGCGTGCAAATATGCAACCGAGAAACTTCGAGGAGTGGTACAAAGCCTTTGACGTCAAACCAACGGACAAGATGTACATTGCCCCTAAAAAGCGTGTTATAATTTGGTAATACTATCCAAAGAACACAACATAAAAACCATTGAAAAAACCCTGTTAGATACAGGGTTTTAATATTCTGGTGGAAGTGCGGGGATTTGTAGAGAGCAAAGCGAGCGTAATAGCGAACGA
>CAZXUW010000006.1:0-46020 GCA_964644355.1 uncultured Bacteroides sp. | reverse complement strand
AAAACCCCACTGTTTAGTGGGATTTTGGTTTTTCTGGTGGAAGTGCGGGGATTTGTAGAGAGCAAAGCGAGCGTAATAGCGAACGAGTATGCATGTATACAAGAGTGAGCGTCAGCCCGGGAACCGGGGTTCACACAGCAATGCTGTGTACGGTTTATAAAACCGTAGAAATCCGCGCATATAAAAACAAAACCCCACTGTTTAGTGGGATTTTGGTTTTTCTGGTGGAAGTGCGGGGATTTGAACCCCGGTCCACCCGCCCGTCCACGGCACTTTCTACACGTTTAGTGGGTGATTAAGTTTTTTCGCTGTTCGGCTCACCGACAAACCTTGCGTTGATGATCTCGTGATGACAACAATCCTACCGAGAAATTAGATTGCGTTGTCTGTTTTTCTGACGCTGATTGCTGAGGGAACAGAAAACCTCAGGTCAACGTGCTGACTTAGTTAATTATGCAGCAAGAGCGAACTCCATTGAGGAGCTCTTTTGATTGTTTTTTGCATTTAATTTTAAGTTTCCGTTTTAACGTAGCCGAGCCTACGACGTGCTTATCCCGTTTCAAACCGAATGTCGAATCCAGAACACCCCCAATAGCGAACAATCACAAACGCTTTGGTGCATTGATTATACCACAATATACGCAAAAATCAACGGATATTTGCAAATTGCCACTCAAATATGCCACTATTTTGGTTGAATTTCGCTTTTTCTATGCTATAATTTGCTTATCAAAGGCATTTTGCCCTAAACGGAGCGTAATTATGAGTGAATATAATGACATGTTTGATGGATATATCAAGGAGTTTTTGGTGAGAGATCAAGGGGAGTTTATCACGATTGCACCACCGATTTTTTTCTCGGGAAGTCACGCTAGCATCGCCATCCGCTTGCAAAAGAATGAGAGTGGATATGAAATCAGTGATTGCCATACAGTTGAGGATCACTGGGAAGATGCCGACATTGACGTTGCCAAATATCAAGATAAAATCGGCAACCTTTGCGACAAATTTGATTTGTACAAGGACGGTAGATGTTTCTCAAGACAAATTGTTGGCACTTATAGTGAAAATCCAATATCTGTATACAATCAAATCGGCTACTTTTTGCAAGCAATGATCTTGCTTGGCAACATTTATATGTTTGATTGATCTCAGCCCTTTTGCATATCGTTTCTATAAGATAATATAAAAAATCCTGCCGATTTGGTAGGATTTTTTGTATGAAAAGTATTTTCAATTATTTGTTATTGCAGACGCAAGTCTTTGCCTTTCATTGCTATGATGAGCGAGTTTTGCTTGTGGCTTAGGCGAGAATAGATACGCTCGCCGTAGCGGTTGAGCAAGTTGTCACTGTTGAGGTTGGTGGTGATGATTGTTGCAAGACCTCTTGACTGTCTTTGCTCAAGCACCAACAACAGATATTCCACCGTGACGTTTTTCAGCATAGGCTCTGTGCCAAGATCGTCAATAAGCAACATATCGGCATAGAGTGTATCATGCAAGAGTGCGTTGCGTTCGGCAATGGGGGAGGTGTGCGTGGTGAGCATGAGTGAGTTGAACTCATATGCACTGAATATTTTTACCGCATAACCCTTTTGCACCACGGCATTTGCCATTGCACTTGCAAGGCAGGTTTTGCCGGTGCCCACACCGCCGGAAAACACGAGAGTTGTACGCCTTGATGAGGGGAACTTTTCCACGTATTTTTTCATTGAATCGTACACGTTTTCAAGGCTCTTTCTTTGCACACCGTCACTGACACGATAAAGGTCGCAATCATCAAACGTAAAGGGTGCTTTTATATCTAGCTCGCATTCCTTTTTGAGATTTTCGATATACAGATCCCATATGCAATCACAAGGCTTTCCATCATGCGAACCGCTGTCGTCACAGATAGGGCAGAGTGGTTTGAGTTCAAAGTCTTTTTCATCAAAACCATACTTTTTGAGTGCATTTTGATATTGTAAACTTGCCTTTTGGACAATATCGGTCATGTCATCGGCACTTGACATTGCAGTGAACATAGCGTTGACATAAGCCGTGTTTGCATCGCTAATCTCCTTGATTGCAAACGCTTGCTCCTGCCTTGCTTGAGCCTTTTGACGCTCTTGTGTGATTTGATGTGAACGCTGTTTGAGCGTGTTTTGCATAACTCTGTTTTTCATATCACCACTCCACGTTTTTCAAGCTGTCAATGCTTGTGATAACCGATTGCAATTCTTCTTGAGAATACTCTCTTTCTTCAAAGGTTTTTTCGTGTCCTTTTGCTTGATTTGCTGTCGGCAATGAAAATGCCTTTGCACCCTCGATCGTTGTGATTGCGTTTGCCTTATATAGGGATAACACTTGATTGATGTAGGGTGTAGGATACGTCTTTGAAGATGCCAAGGATGCGACGTACAAAATCAGCTCGTCGTCAAATCCCCACACGATACTCCAAGTGTGATAATACTCTCTATCTTGCGACGTGACGGAGCGAGAACGTCCGCTCTTTTCGATGATCTTTTTGATTTTTCCGTCAAGCTCGATTTGAGATTGCATATATTCGTCTATGCTCTTTGCGGTGAGAAGTCCTTGCTTGTAGAACTTTTCAACGACATTGGTCATGCCCTCAAGCGTGCGTACAGAGCTTATAAAGCAGTTGTGTGCGATCTTTTCCAAAGCGGACAAATCAAAGCCTTTTGCAGTCCAAGGCACTATGTATACTTCGATTTCGTGTTCAAACGATTCATAGTATATGCCCAGATTTTTATTGACGGCAACTGCAATATCCTTGAGATGTTCACGGTGAGATTGATAATCAAGCATTTCCTCTGCGGTGAATATGCTCATGCGATAAAACTCATCGAGTTTTGCATCCAACTTTTTGAAACTCTTTGAACCTTTGAGGGTTTTGCAAGCGGTGATGATTGCATCAAGCTCGTATCCCCAACTTCTTGTCCACTTGAGTAGCATTTGTTTTTCTTCGAGTTCGGCACCGCCTTTTCTGGATAGGGCGGAGAGCACCTTTTGCATTTGCTCCGTTTGCTTGTCGTATTCGTTGAGCTTGTTTTCAACGTCCTTGACAGTACGAACGCCGTCGGCAACCCAGTTGCGAGCAACGGTGAGAATATACGGATAGCGTACGCTCATGCCCTTGAGGTTTATGCAATATTGCACGATCATAAGCATTGCATCGTGCTCAAGCTTGCTGTCGTCAAGGAACATATAATACTCGTTATATTCATTTGGCGTAAGCATCCTTTCAGGGAATAGCTGTTGGAGGTGTATGTTGAAGTCATTCCACTTTTCGCTCTTATATTTTTTTGGCGTTTGCATAGAGCGTTTGAGGCTGAGATATTGCACGCTGAGCGGTTGTTTTGACAATATCTGCACAAGCCCCATATCTTCAAAATAGGTATAAGCAGAAAGTATTTCGCTCTCGCTCATGTCAAGTCTTGCACAAAGCTCGCTTATGTCGTTGTCCTTTTGAGGGTTGGCACAAAGATACAGACCGTACAAATAGACCTTTATTTGCTTTTCGTCGCAATAGGGCAAGTGCTCGTTGATAAACAAGTTATCCACAAGCGTAAACGTTTCCATCAAAAAGTCACTTGAAAATTTTGCAAAGCTCACTTTTTCACCTCAATAATATAGGTCTATATCTTAACACACATTTTTGTTGTGCGTAACAATTTTTTTATTTAATTTTTTATAATTCAACATATAGTGCTGTGTCAATTTTTACATAACCATTCGACACGCATAAAGCATATTTGACAAAATGCGAGCAAGGCACTCAATCGTCATCCTCGTCCTCTTTTTTAAGGATGCGTCTATATGGTTGAGTGTCGTATTTTGAGTTGTGCGGAAGGGGAATGCGAGCCTTTATCATAGCCTTTTTCAAAGCAAACGTGAACGGCAAGCCCAAAACTAGGCAAGTTATAATCTGCGATGCCAAAATCTCAAACATAGAGATATAATATACACTGCTTGCATCGTTGAGCACAAAGATGAGAGGGATAAGCAGAGTGTTTGCGATTATTGGCGGAAGGGTTGCTAAAATCGGCTTTCTTTTCAAAAGATAAGTGCCGATTGCACCTATAAGCGTCGCAAGCGTGCCAAAAATCATATCAAAAGCTCCGAAAGGCGAGAAAAAGAAGTTGGTGAAAAAACATCCTATCGCAAGTGCCGGGATAGCTTCGGGAAAGATGAGCGGAAGCAAACACAAAATTTCCGATACACGAAACTGTATCGGTCCAAAGGCTATCGCACTGAAGGCAACGGACAGGGCAAAGTATAAAGCGGAGATAATTCCCGCTCTTGCCACAAAAGTAAGAGATTTTTTCAAAATACACCTCGGTTTTTTTTACTGATGGGTATTGCCGACACCATCGCAAGTATGTTATCATATTAAAAATAAAAATGCAAACGCATTGACTTTGTTTTGAAAGTTTGCATATAATAATTTCCAAAAGGAGCAAAGTATGCACAATTTTGATGATATGAGCTTTATGAACACAGCCTTCAATCAAGGAGCATTTTTGACATCCGGTGACAACGTCATGGTTGCAAGCTGGGGCATGGTTGGCGTGATGTGGCGAAAAAGAGTGTTTGTGGTGCCGGTGAGAGACAGCAGATACACCAAGGAGTTTATGGACAAAACAAGCACCTTCACCATAAGCGTGCCAAATGCCGGCGAGATGATGGATGCGATAAGATTTTGCGGAACAAAGAGCGGTAGAGATTATGACAAATGGCAGGAGTGTAGTCTTGAAAAAATCCCCGCAAAAAGCCTTGAGGGAACGTACGTCGTTGGCGGCTGTCAAAAATATTTTGAGTGCAAAGTCATAGGCAAGGTGTATATGGGTGAGATGGATATGAAAGACGTGGTTGCTTGCTATCCGGATATCAATGACAAGCACACCTTCTACTTTGGAGAAATTGTTGAGGAATACTGATGAAAATTTGGGCTAAAATTTTGAATGGTGATAAAATAATAAGGGATGTCATATACGAGCGTGAGCTTGTATTGACACCTAGCAATTATCAAAAAATGTTGCAAGAAATATCATATAAACTTGACGTTGCAACCCCGGTTACGCTCCCTACGCACTTCAAGCATTTTGAGCGTTTCAACCGCATAAAGTACATACCTCGTGACTTTATCGAGGAGGTGGATTTTTCGGCATACATACTTGAGAGAGTGATTGAAAAGCCAAAATCCAAGCAGTATTATATGTAAACAAAGTTTGCAAAAACAGCACTTTACACAGCAAAAACGCACGCATAAAACGTGCGTTTTTGTATTTTTGTCGCAAAATGAATATAAACAATCCTTTTAATTATACTACATCAAAACGGAGGCTTAATTTGGCGGGTATAGTTAGAAGATTGGATGAGCTTGGCAGAATCGTCATCCCCAAAGATATGCGTAAAAGCATGCGTCTGGAGGTTGGGGATGAAATGCAAATTGTGTCAGACGGCGAGACGTTGTCTATAAAGCGTATAAGCGGACTTTTGGCAAACAAAAAGATGCTCAAGGCGATTGCCAGAGTGCTCTGCGATGCAACAGAGGCAGACGTTTGCGTTTGCGATACGCACAAGGTGGTTGCTTGCGAGGGGAAGAATAAAAGGCATTATCAAGAGGCAAGTTTGCAAGAAAAATTTGCGGATGTTATGCATGCAAGACGTGTGGAAATTTTGCACGGTGATGAGCTTAAAGAAGTTTTTTGTGGCAAAGAGTGTGTTTGTTGCTATGCAATAATACAACCGATTGTGGCAGGCGGAGATTTGCTTGGCGGAATTATCTTGCTTTTGGATTGTTTGCCAAGTGACGTTGCAAGGGCATACGTGCGTTTTTGTGCGGAGCTTATAGGCGCTGTATTGGAATAAGACAATGAGAAAACTCAAAGGCAATCCCAAAATCGCTTGTGGGGCAGGTGTGCTTGCACTCGGCTCTGTTGTGGCAAAAATGCTGGGAGCATTATATCGCATTCCGCTCACCAATATTTTGGGTGCAGAGGGAATGGGGATGTATCAGCTTGTATTTTCCGTCTATGCACTCTTTATGGTTTTGGCAACCATGGGTATACCCACCGCGCTGTCTAGAATTGTGGCGGAAAGGCAGGCATCGGGCGAGAGTGCAAAAGGATATTTTGTCTTTTGCATGCTTATTCTTTTTGCTCTGGGAGCATTGTTTAGCATCTTGATGGCTGTTCTTTCAAGAGAGCTTGCCATATGGCAGGGCAACATTGACACGCATTTCGGATTTTTGGTGATCGCGCCGGCAGTCGTGCTTGTGTGTATAATTTCTGGTTTTCGAGGATATTTTCAAGGGCAGATGTATATGCTTCCCACCGCCATTTCAAACGTTGTGGAGCAAGTTGTCAAACTTGTTGCAGGCATTTGTTTGTCAGTTTTGCTTAAGGACAGAGGAGTGATTTATTCCGTGTGCGGTGCACTCGGCGGAGTGGCTATAAGCGAACTTGTGGCATGCATATATATGTTTGTCGTTTACTTATTGCGCAAGGACAACGGACGATTTGAAAGGCTGTCGAAGTCAGAGATCAAAGGGGTTGCAAAAATGGCGTTTCCAATTGCCGTGGTTGCGATCTTGATGCCACTCGCCAATTTTTTTGACAGCATTATCGTTGTGAATATGCTCAAGGTCTACGGGCTCGAAAAAAGCATAGCCACGTCGCAATACGGGCTTGCTTCCGGACCTGTAAATTCGCTTATCAACATGCCGATTGTTGCAATAATATCTCTTGCCGTTGCAATCGTGCCGTCCGTGTCGATGTCAAGAGTTGCAAGGGATGCGGACGGTGTTATGCTAAAAAGCAGGCTATGCGTCAAACTTGCATATCTTTTGGGCATACCATTTGCGTTTTTCTTTATGGTGTTTGCAAAAAATATAATCATTCTCATTTATCCCTCATTGTCTCAAAACAGTGTGATTGTTGCACAAAACGTGTTGAGAATAGTTGCTATCAACGTCGTATCACTTGCGGTTATGCAAATTTACATTTCGCTCTTACAGGCACTTGACAAGACCAAATATGCGGTTTTAAGTCTTGGTTGTGCGATTATCGTCAAGATTTTGCTTTCAATTTTTTTGACGAAAAGCATGGGGATTTACGGCTTTGCAATAGCAAGCGTATGCATGGGGGGTGTGGCACTTTTGGGCGTCGTTATTTCTTATTATAAAATTTGTGGTATGCATATTGAAAAAAACGTTGGTGTAAATCTGCTTTTAGGTGTTATAATGGCTTTGAGCGGTATAGGCGTGCTTGCCATTGTCAAGAACAACACGCTTGCGCTTTTTATCGGCACAATGGTATGCTTTGCAATCTACGTTTGGCTTGCATTTCTTACGGGGCTTGTCGGCAAGGATGATATTGCACATATGCCACTCAAACGAGTGCTTTATGCATTGCATAGAATTATTAGATTTTGGGAGTATAAAAATGAAACTTGATGAAGTTCTCAAGGGCTCGTATCAGCGTTACATAGCAAGCGATTTTGTTGCTACAAAATTTTTCAACAAGCGTATCCCGCTTGTCATCGATTGCATTTCAAAAGATGACCTACCCAACATTCAAAAGACACTTTGCGATGCTTACGGTGACGTGTCACTCACAGTTGAGTCAAATGGAGTGGATGACACTGTCAGCGTTGACGGCTTGCTTGATTTTGCAAAGCAAGGCTGTGAGATAGACACCATTGTTGTGGACGGCATGAAGCTTGTGGGTTGCAAGCGTTTTGATTTTTCCGATCTTGAGCAGATTATGCATAGACTGCGTGCTGATGACGGTTGTGAATGGGATAGAGCGCAAACGCACGAGAGCATACGCATCAACATGATTGAGGAAGCGTATGAGCTTGTGGATGCAATAGACCTCAAGGATGTGGGGGCAATGCTTGAGGAGTGCGGTGACATACTTATGCAGGCTGTATTCCATGCCGAGATCGCACAAAAGAACGGCGAGTTCAATTATACGGATATGGTGAGCGGACTTTGTAGAAAGCTTATTGACCGCCATACGCATATCTTTGGCGAAAACCACGCAAACACCGCAGACGAGGCGCTTGTTTTTTGGGAGCTTGCCAAGAAAAAGGAAAAGAAATATAAGTCCGCATCAGATCAAATGAACAGAGTCCCAAAGAATTTGCCTTCTTTGCTCTATGCAGAGAAGATACAAAAATATGCCAAAAAAGCAGGCTTCGATTGGGATGACGTGAGCGGTGCGTATGACAAAGTGGTTGAGGAAACTGCGGAGCTTAAAAATGCCACCACTGACCAAAACAGAATGGAGGAGGCAGGAGATTTGCTTTTTGCGGTTGTCAACGTTTTGCGTTTTTACCACATTGATCCCGAGATGGCATTGCATGAGGCAAACAACAAGTTCTACAAGCGTTTTTGCAAAGTAGAGGATGTTGTAAAATCGCAAGGAAAGGATATGAAAGAGTGTTCGCTTTCACAGCTAGATGCCATCTGGAACGAAGTGAAGAAGCTTGAAGAATAATATTCGCCATTCGTTAGGACTATCACTCGACACAATCAATGAATAATTAATAATTGCGGAAGGCGAAGCCTTATCTGATCCGACTACCTCTGTTGAAAATTGCCATGTCACTCCCGAATAGGAAACACACGATGACGGGGCAAAATACACTAACTTAATGGCAGTACAAAAATGTTTAAGATTGGAAATATTGAGCTTAAGAACAATTTGATTTTTGCACCGATTGCGGGGTTTTCCGAGGTCGGTTTTAGGCATTTGTGTGCAAAATTCGGCGTTGGACTTACATATACCGAGCTCATTTCGGCAAAAGGACTTGTGTATGGCAATAAGGGTACGGAGGAGTTGCTTGCAAGAGAGGATATGCACACACCTTGTGCCGTGCAGTTGTTTGGCAGTGATCCGGAGTTTATGTACAAGGCGTCCAAGGACGAGAGGCTCAAGGATTTTGAGATTGTGGATATAAATATGGGATGCCCCGTCAAAAAGGTTTTCAACAACGGTGACGGAAGTGCACTTATGAAAAATCCTGCTCTCATCACAGAGATTGTGCAAGCCGTCAAGGAGGGAGCCAAAAGACCTGTCACCGTCAAAATGCGAGCCGGTGTGGAGATGGGCAAGCCTATTGCCGTTGAGTGTGCTCTCTCAGCTCAAAAGGGAGGAGCGGATGCGGTGTGCATACATCCAAGATACAGAGAACAATTTTACAGCGGTGTTGCAGATCACACCATCACAAAAGCCGTAAAGGAAGCTTTGGATATACCTGTGATTGCAAACGGTGACATTTTGGATAAAACTAGCCTCGAAAATGTGAAAAATCTCACGAATGCGGATGCTTTTATGATTGGCAGAGGAGCACTTGGCAGACCGTGGATTTTTGCCGAATTGCAAGACGTTCAAGCAATATATAACGTGAAAGAGACGATATATGAGCACGTCGAGGTTTTGAGGAAATATATGCCCGATTATACCGTTGCAAACGTGATGAAATTGCAACTTTGCTATTATGCTCGTGGCGGACGAAATGCAAAAGCCGTGCGTGTTGAGGTGGGCAAAGTAAAAAGCCTAGACGATATGTACAAGGTTATTGAAGAATATTTTGATTGACTTAGTCTAATATTGAAAGAGTTAAACAGCAAAAAAACATACGAAAAATGCCCGTTTTTTTAATAAAAATGTGGTTTTTTTAATGTAATTTCCTTTTTGAAATAGTGTTGACTTTATGTTGGGATGGGGTATAATGTTAATAGTGTTAGCAAAAAGCAACGTCGGCAAGCAAACTCAATCTTGTTTTGTACCGACATGCGTATCGGAGAGATTGTATGGATGCAGACTACGTATTGGAACTTTTGAAAAAAGCTTGCGATAGCGATGGATGGCACGTCCTGTTGGATCTGTTGAGCGAGGGGTATAGAGGCATGCATTTTATACTCCGCATTTTGTATGAAAGAAAATGTGACGTCGTTGCAGGAGATCTTGCAAAGGAAATGAATGTTTCAACTGCTCGAGTTGCCACAGCACTCAATGCTCTTGAAGGCAAAGGTCTTGTGAAACGTGAGGTGGACAAGCAAGACGCAAGGCGTGTCATAATCCGCATCACAAAGGAAGGAGAGAAGGCTTTTTGCACAAGAAAAATTGAAGTTGTCACAAAGCTTCAACCGATGATAGACAAGTTGAGTGAAGAAGAAATAATGACAATGTTGTCACTTCTCAACAAGATGTTGAAATAATAATTCAAATACAAAAGCAGATGGAGAGTCTGCTTTTAATAAGGAGAAATATCTAATAGTGTTAGAAGATTTTTAATATTCATAAATTCTACATAATAAAAAATGTTTGTCCTATGGACAAAAATAATATAGAATATAAAAAAAAGAGGTTTTATTATGGATTTGATCAAAGCAATGAATGATAGACATTCTGTAAGAAGATACTTGGATAAACCTGTTGAGGGCGAAATTGTCAATGCTCTCAAAGAAGTTATTGACGAGTGCAACAAAGAGGGCGGATTGCATATTCAACTTGTGCTCAACGAGCCAAAGGCGTTTGATTGCTTGATGGCACACTATGGCAACTTTGAAAACGTGACGAGCTACGTTGCGCTTATCGGCGGAAAAAAGGACGAGGAAAAAATCGGTTATTACGGTGAAAAAATCGCACTTACCGCACAGGCTCTCGGTCTCAATACCTGCTGGGTTGCTATGAGCTACAAGAAAATCAAGACGGCTTTTGTGTTGAACAAGGGTGAAAAAATGCATCTAGCACTTGCGTTGGGGTATGGTTCAACTCAAGGCGTGCCACACAAGAGTAAGGATATAAACGAGGTGGCAGACGTCAAGAATGCTCCTGCGTGGTTTGTAAATGGCGTGAGATATGCATTGCTTGCTCCAACGGCTATGAATCAGCAAAAGTTTACATTCTCATACGACGACGGCAAAGTGGTTGCAAAACCCGGTGTTGGCTTCTACACAAAAGCTGACCTTGGTATTGCAAAATGCAACTTTGAGCTTGGTGCGGAGAAAGACGCAAGCATTTGGGCAAAGTAAGTATTGGGCTAAATGCTTGAAAAAATGCGTTAAATGCGGTATGATTTACTCAAGGAGTAAATTGTATGGCGTTTAACATAGTTTTGGTGGAACCGGAAATTCCGCAAAATACAGGCAATATAGTCAGGACTTCAGCTGCAACAGGCTGTCACGTGCATTTGATAAAGCCGATAGGTTTTGATATAAGCGACAAGGCACTCAAACGTGCCGGGCTTGACTATTGGCATTTGACGGACTTCAACGTGTATGAAAGCCTTGATGAGTTTTTTGAGAAAAATGCAAACGGTCGTGTGCATAGGCTAGAGGATGGGAGTTGGCATATAGATGATAATTGTATGGACAATGATATGCCTCATTTCTTCTTTTGCTCTACAAAAGCGAAAATACGCTATGATGAGGCAAAATTCACCGCAAACGATTATCTTTTCTTTGGACGAGAATCAAAAGGTCTTAGAGAAGACTTGCTCAACGACAATTATGATATGACAATTCGCATTCCTATGGTCAAGGAGGCAAGATCGCTGAATTTGTCAAACTCGGTTGCAATCGTTGTGTATGAGGGCATGAGACAGCTCGGTTTTGAAAACTTGCTATGTGAGGGACACCTGACGCAATTTTGATAAAATTGCACAACAATCGTGATTTTGTGCAAAAGTCATAAAAACACATATCGTGTTGCAAATAATATAAAACAAATGAAAAATCGCCAAAAACGGCGGTTTTTTATTTATTTTCAATGGATAAAAAACACGAAAAGTATTATTATGATTAAAATGTTTTTTGAATAAAACACGAAAAGTGCTGTAGTATTTTTGTGTAAAATTGCTGAGTCTTTGTTGACGTTGCTCAAAAAGTGGCAAGTTGAATATTTCTCTTGCGATTTTTGCGTGCGTGTGATATACTTATTAACGCTAAAAATATACTGATTATGCGTTTTGCATTTGCAGGTGATTTGGCAATATTTTGAAAATTCAATTTTCTATAAGGAGATTCTTATGGCAAAACTTACAATACGTGACGTAGACGTTAAGGGCAAAAAGGTTTTGGTGCGTTGTGACTTCAACGTTCCTATGGTTGACGGCGTGATCACCGATGAAAATCGTATCAACGGCGCATTGCCAACAATCAAGTATCTTGTCGAGCATGACGCAAAAGTTGTGCTTTGCTCACACATGGGCAAGCCCCACAACATTTTTACAGAGGGCTTTGGCCTCAACAAGAAAGAAAAGAAAGCTGTTGAAGCTCTCCCTCAAGAGGAACAAGCTTCTGCAAAAGCAGAGTACATTGCAAAGGCTCTCAAGAACGATCAAAAGAAGTTCACACTCAAGCCGGTTGCTGACAAGCTTGCAGAGCATTTCCCGGGCAAAGTGACGTTTGCAACAGACCTTGTGGGTGAAGACGCACACGCAAAAGTTGCATCCCTCAAAGATGGTGAAATCGTACTTTTGGAAAACACTCGTTTCTATCAAGGCGAGGAAAAGAACAGCGAAGATCTTTGCAGACAACTTGCTGATTTCTGCGACGTTTACGTAAACGACGCATTTGGCACTGCACATCGTGCACACGCAACAACCGCAGGTATCGTTCAATATGGTTTTGCTCCTGTTGCCGTAAGCGGTTTCCTCATTGAGAAGGAACTTAAGTTCCTTGGCAACGCTGTTGAGAATCCTGTTCGTCCGTTCGTTGCTATCCTTGGCGGTGCAAAAGTTGCAGACAAGCTCAACGTTATCGACAACCTCCTCAATAAGTGCGATACACTTATCATCGGTGGCGGTATGGCATACACCTTCATCAAGGCACAAGGTGGAAGCGTTGGTCAATCTCTTGTTGACGACGAGAAGATCGAATACTGCAACAAGATGCTCCAAAAGGCGAAAGAACTTGGCAAGACAATCTATTTGCCCGTTGATACTGCAACATGTGCAGGATTCCCCAATCCTATCGATGCACACGTGGATATCGAATATTATGATTCCAATGCAATTCCAAGCGACAGAGAAGGTCTTGACATCGGTCCAAAGACTCAAGAACTCTTTGCAAATGCAGTCAAGAGTGCAAAGACTGTTGTGTGGAATGGCCCTATGGGCGTGTTTGAAAATCCGCAACTTGCAGAGGGCACGAATGCTGTTGCAAAAGCTATGGCAGAAACGGATGCTACAACCATCATCGGTGGCGGTGACTCTGCTGCTGCAGTTGCACAACTCGGCTATGCAGACAAGATGTCACACATCTCAACAGGTGGCGGTGCATCGCTTGAATTCCTTGAGGGCAAAGTGCTTCCGGGCATCGCATGCCTCAATGATGCAGAATAAGCAATTTTGTCACACTGCACGCATATGTGCAGTGTGATTTTTGTGCAAAGCACAAAATCTAAAAACTAATATATTATTTTCGAGGTGAAATATGAGAAAAGCAATTATTGCAGGCAACTGGAAAATGAACAATACTATCGCTGATACAAAAGCACTTATCACTGATCTTGCTCCGCTCGTAAAGGATGCAACTTGTGACGTGGTTATCTGCACTCCGTATACCGATCTTGCAACCGCTGTCGAGATGACAAAGGGCACAAATATCAAAGTCGGTGCAGAGAACGTTCACTGGGCAGAAAAAGGTGCTTTCACAGGCGAAATTTCTGCAAAAATGCTTGTTGAACTCGGTGTTGAGTACGTTATTATCGGTCACTCTGAACGCCGTCAATATTTTGGTGAAACGGATGCAACCGTAAACGCTCGTGCAAAAGCTGCTCTTTCTGCAGGTCTTAAGCCGATCATCTGCGTTGGCGAAACGCTTGAAGAGAGAGAGTCGGGCAAGGTTGAAGAAGTGCTCGTAAGACAAACAAAGGGTGCATTTGACGGCATCGACAAGGACGAGCTTGACAATATCGTCATCGCATACGAACCTGTTTGGGCAATCGGCACAGGCAAGACCGCTACGGCTGAAGTTGCAAACGAAACAATCGCAATTATCCGCAGAACTATGGCGGAGCTTTACTGCCCCAAGTGTGCTGAAAACCGTGTGCGTATTCAATACGGCGGAAGCATGAATCCGAAGAATGTCAAAGAACTCATGTCCATGCCTGAAATCGACGGCGGTCTCATCGGCGGTGCATCTTTGAAAGCTGTTGACTTCTCACAAGTTGTCAATTATTGATCTTCAATTTTCGGTTATCTAAATCGAAAATCGGCAATCTAATCATATAAAATCTTTCATCATACAACAAAAAGGAAACATTATGGAAAAACTCGTTTTGGTTGTTATGGACGGTGTCGGCAAGTCTAAAACAGGGCTTGGCGATGCCGTTACATTGGCAAATACACCGACTTTGGATATGCTCTTGAAAGAGTGTCCTCACACCTACATTAAGGCACACGGAACGGCAGTCGGCCTTCCCAGCGACGACGATATGGGCAATAGCGAAGTTGGACACAATGCACTTGGTTGCGGTCAAGTGTATTCGCAAGGAGCAAAGCTTGTTGAAGAAGCTATCGAAAGTGGCAATATCTTCAATTCATCCGCTTGGCAAGAGCTCAAGAATAATTGCGTGAGCAACGGCAGTGCAATGCACTTTATCGGTTTGCTTTCAGACGGCAACGTGCACAGCAATATCGCACACCTCATTGCACTCATAAAAGGTGCAAAAAACGACGGCGTAAAGAGGGTATATGCGCACGTTTTGCTTGACGGTAGAGACGTGCCTGCAACAAGTGCATTGACTTATGTTGAGCAACTTGAAAACGCCATGAGCGAACTTAACGACGACAATTTCCACGCTTGTATCGCATCCGGTGGCGGACGTATGGTCATCACAATGGACAGATACTTTGCAAACTGGGATATGGTCAAAAATGGTTTCTACACGCACGTTTACGGCGAGGGTAGAGGTTTTGAGAGTGCAAGCGAAGCTATCAACACGTTTAGAGAGGAAAAACCCGGCGTTATCGACCAAGATTTGCCCGCTTTTGTCATCAAAAAGAATGGCGAACCCGTTGGTGCAATGAAGGATAACGACAGTGTGATCCTGTTCAACTTCAGAGGGGATAGAGCTATCGAGCTTTCTATGGCGTTCGACAATGAGAATTTCACCGCTTTTGATAGAGGAAATATGCCAAAATTGCTTTACGCAGGCATGCTTCAATATGATGGTGACTTGCATTTGCCGACTCGCTTCCTTGTTGAGCCTCCGCAAATCAAATATACGTTGAGTGAGTATCTCGTAAATCACGGCGTGAAATCATATGCTGTGTCGGAGACACAGAAGTATGGCCACGTGACGTATTTCTGGAATGGAAACCGCTCTGAAAAGTTCAGTGACGAGCTTGAGGTGTGGGAGGAAGTTCCGTCGGATAAAGTGTCCTTTGACGAGCGTCCTTGGATGAAGTCCGCAGAAGTTACGGACAAGGTCATCGAGGCTATTGAAAGCGGAGAGTATTCGTTCATCCGTTGCAATTATCCAAACGGTGATATGGTTGGTCACACAGGCAATTTGGACGCTACAAGAGTAGGTGTTGAAGCTGTCGATTTGGGGCTTGCAAGACTTCTTCCAATCGTCAAAAAACACGGCTATACGCTCATTGTAACGGCGGATCACGGCAATGCCGATGAGATGCTTGAAAAGAACAAAAAGGGTGTTGTCGCAGTGCGTACTGCACACTCTCTCAACCCTGTGCCGTTCATCGTTTACAATCACGATTGTGAGATTGCAGACGGAGAGTTCGGGCTTGCAAATGTGGCATCTACCGCGGTGAAATTGATGGGATTGCCTGTTGATGAACATTGGGAAACGCCGATTGTGAAGTAAAAAAATACGCCTCTTGCGGATGTAGCAAGAGGCTTTTTTTTTAATGAATAATTGAGGGTGGGGCATACCCACACCCGAATGAACATTCATTATGTTCTACTATATTCTAAATTTGTGTCCAAGTGCTTTTGATTGAATATTTTTTTGAGAGTGTATATTGCTATCGGTAGGAATATTACCACGCCAAGCAATTCTGCAATAGGGAATGCTGTCCAGTAGCCTTTCAAGCCCATTGGTGTGCAGATTGCAAGCACGTAGCCAAGCGGTACGAGTACGCATAGCTGACGTAAAAGTGAGATGCACATTGCCTTTATGCCGTGTCCAATTGCGTTGAACATTGCAATCATAATGATACAGCAAGATGCAGGGATAAAGCCTACCGCACACAATCTCAAAGCCTCCGAGCCGACTTGCAGACGGTTGGCATTGTCACCGACGGAGAATAGCTTGAGCAATGTTTCAGGCATTGCGTGGAATATGATCAAAGCAAACACCATATATGCGAGTGCTATGAGCGTTGCAAGGCGGAATGTTTTGACAAATCTATCCTTTTTGTTTGCACCGTAGTTGTATGCAAAGATAGGAATACAACCTTGATTGAGTCCGAAAATTGGCATACACGCAAACGATTGGAGCTTGAAATACACGCCGAATGCCCACACACCGTCCGTGAAGCGGTTGAGGATTGCATTTGAAAGCATATACATGATGGAGCCGATTGAGTTCATGACGATTGTCGGCAAGCCCACACGCAAAATCTCAATAAGGATGTCCTTTTTCACCTTGAAACCTTTGGCGAAAAATATGTCGATATCCATACTGCCTTTTTTCTTTATGATTATGGTGATAGGCACGATCATTGCCACAACTTGACCGATGACCGTTGCGATTGCCGCACCCGGTGCACCCATATTGCATACGCTGATCAAGATCGGATCGAGAATGATGTTTGTCACCGCACCCACAATTTGCGTGATCATGGGCACAATCATGTTGCCCATGGATTGCAATATGCGGTTGAGCATCGTTTCAATCATAAAACCGAATGAACAACAAACGCAAATCGTGAGATACGTCGAGCCCATTTCATACACGGCATAGACATCCTCCGAGCCTGTTGCAACAGTGGCATCAATGGTGTATGCACGGATGAAAGCATCCGATATAAAGTAGCCTATTACAAGGAAAAACGCACTGAAAATGAGAGAAAGCAACAGTCCTGTTTGGGCGGCGTTGCTTGCCTCTTTGTTGCGTCCTTCTCCCAATAGTCTGGAAATAAGCGAGCTTGTGCCCACTGCAATTCCTATTGCGAATGCATTGACCAACAACTGCATAGGCATTGCATAAGAGAGTGCCAAAACGCCGTTTGTCGCATCGTACATGCCTATAAACACGCTGTCAACGATGTTGTATAATGCTTGCACCAACATTGATAAAATTGCAGGACCGCTCATGTTGAGAATGAGTTTTCCGATGGGCATAGTGCCCAATTTTGCCGATTGTAAATTTTCTGAATTTGTCATATGTGCACCTATTGTGCAGTATAGGTGAAATAAAAATAAAAAGCAAACAAATTGTAACAAAAGTTGATATAGTTTGAGATTTTTTTATTTTGATTCGTGACAGAGAGATAATTTCATCCTTTTGGGTGTGGGTATCTCACGCACTTGATATGAAAAAAGAGGCTTAAGCCTCTTTTTTGGTGTATTCAGCATTTTCGCTCAGGTGGTCTATGTTGGCACCGTTGTCGTTTTTATAAGTTATCTTCAAAAGCAGAGGAGTGAGCAGTGAAGTGAGGATAATCAAAATCAGCACAAATGGCATAATCGAGGCATCCACAAGACCGCTGTCCACGCCTTTTTGAGTGCAGACAAGCACGACTTCCGCTCTTGCCATCATACCGATGCCCACTCTCAAGCTGTCCATAAAGGAGTATTTGCAAATCAAAGAGCCGAGTCCGCATCCGACCACTTTGCCGAGCATACCTGCCAAAATAAAGGCAAAACCAAAGCCGATCATTGCCGGGCTTATGGAGCCGAAATCCGCATTTATGCCTATGCTGGCAAAGAATACCGGTGCGAAAAGCATATAGTTGCTGACCTCGACTTTTCTGTCGATATACGTTGTTTCCGTCAAGGATGAGAGGATGATACCTGCAATGTAGGCACCTGTGATATCGGCAACTCCAAACCATTCCTCTGCACAATACGCAAAGAAGAAGCACATTGCAAACCCGATGATGGGGATGCGTCTATGGTGTTCGGGGTGGCGTTTGAGGTAGTGTTTCAAACCTATTCTAATGACGATGCCAACGCCGATTGCAACAACAAAGAAAGCTATCATTTTGCCAATTGCAATACCTATTCCGCTCACACCGTTGCCCTTGTCCAAAGATATAAAAAGGGAGAGTAAGATAACGCCGATGATGTCGTCCAAAATTGCCGCTGCAACGATTGACGTGCCGACTTTGCTGTTGAGTTTGTCAAGCTCCTTGAGCACTGCGACGGTGATTGAAACGCTTGTTGCGGACAAAATTGCACCGTAAAACAGGTTGGTTATGACCATATGTTGAGACATATTTGAAAAACCGCCGTTGAATGCACAAGCGACTATAAAACCGAAAGCGAGAGGGAACAAAACGCCCAATAGCGTGATGAGCACGGAGGGAAGTCCGCTCTTTTTGAACTGATTGAGATCTGTCTCAAGACCTGCGGAGAACATGATGAGGATAACTCCGATTTTTGCGATGAAAGAGAGTCCGTCCATTGTGTCTTGAGTGAAAACGGTTTGATTTGGAATATACTTGATAAAGCCCAATAGAATGCCGGCAACCAGCATGCCCACCACTTGCGGAAGCCCGATCTTTTTGCCGATAAGCGAAAAAAGCTTGGTGAATAGCAATATCAATGCAAGCGGAAGGAGTATTTCAAAATAAGCTATTGCGGATATTGTTTGCGTGAACATAATTACCTCTGTTTTTAACCACACAATGTTATACGCTTGAGAAAAAATTAAGTCAACCAAAACGCAGTGAATTGTGATAATTTCCATCAAATCGTACGCAAAAAAGCCATGGTTATTCAGCCAAAGAGTTGGCAAGAGGACATAAAGTATGCTTTTTGTTTGACACAATTATACAATGTTGATATAATCATATATAACTATGCGTATGCGATGCGTAATGCGTGCGTACGTGTAGGGGAGTAAAAAAAGACAAGGCCATCCTTTGGATGCCGAGTAGGAGAAACAATTATGCTAAAAGTTGAAAATTTGAAAAAGTCTTATCCCAAAAGCGACAGAATCGCAGTTGATAACATATCCTTTGAGTTGAGACCGGGCGAAATCTTTGGATTCCTCGGACAAAACGGTGCAGGCAAATCCACTACAATCAAATGCCTCACGGGCATCTTGCCGTTTGACAGCGGTAGCATTTCCATATGCGGATACGACATCGTCAAGGAGCCTATCAAGGCAAAGATGGAGATGGGCTACGTGCCAGACAACCACTCTGTGTACGAGAGATTGACGGGCAGGGAATACGTCAATTATGTTGCAGACATTTACAAAGTGCCATCCCTTGTGAGAGCGGAGAGAATTGACCGCTTCAGCAAGCTTTTCAAACTCGAGGGGGCAATCGACAGACAAATCAAGTCATACTCACACGGTATGAAGCAAAAGATTTGTATCATTGCCGCACTCATTCACGATCCAAAGCTTTGGGTGCTTGACGAGCCTATGATGGGACTTGATCCTCAATCCACTGCAGAGATCATCTCATACATGCGTGAGCATTGCTCAAAGGGCAACACGGTTTTCTTCTCAAGCCACAACCTTGACCTTGTGAAAAAGCTCTGCCAAAGAGTTGCAATCGTCAATGAGGGCAAGCTTATCGACATAATCGACCTTGCAGGCAATGATGCCAACAAGGCACATTTGGAAGAAATCTTCTTCAAAGTTACGGGCACGTATGAGCAAAGATTGTTTGAGGACTACATCGCACAAGAGAGTGCTGATATGCGTCCGGATATGCCCATAAGCACACAAAACTCGGAGGAGGAGTAAAATGAAAGGCGAATTTTCAATGGAGAGCGTGCGTTCGCTGTTGCGTCTGGATTTGAAATCACGCTATGGCACAACGCAAAATAGCACTCCTCTCAAAAAACTTGCCAAAGCAGGCAGTTGGATATTCTTTATCTTGGTGTATGCGGTTATCGTTGCAGGTATGTATTTCCTCACGAGTGTATTCGTATCCCGTTCGGGGCTAGGCATCGAGTTTTTGACGTTGGTTGCTCTTGTGACGATTTTGCTTGCAACGGCAATTTCCACAAGCACAGTCATCAAAAACCTCTATCAAAACGGTGACAATGAGCTTCTTTTGCGTTTCCCAGTGAGCGGAAAGGAAATCTTGGTGGCAAAGTCCATTTATTGCTTTGTGCACAATCTTGTTGTGTGCTTGCTCATTATGTTGCCACTTTATATCTCATTCGGCATTGTTACGGATGTCGGTGTGTTTGACTATATCGGCTTTGTCGGTCTATGTCTGTTTTCATCACTTGCACCTTTCTTTATTGCAAACATAATCGCAGTGCCTGTCATGAAGATTATGAACGTTGTCAAAAACCAATTTTTGCTCGTGCTTATCCTGACGATTATCGCAATATGCGGAGTGTTTGTGTTGTATCTCGTGTCACTCAGCAACGTACTTGTATATCTCAAGGACAGCAATCAATCCATATTCTCTGAGGATATGATTGAAAGATACAGAGCGTTTGCACAACACGCATATCCTTTCAACTGGTATGCTGACGTGGTGGACGGCATGAGAATAGGCGGATTGAGCGTCGGACAATATTTGCTCAAGTGTTTGTACGTCATTCTTGTCAACGTTGCACTTGGTGTGCTTGCGTTTTTTGTGACGGTCAAAGAGTACTACAAGACAATCCTTTATGGCATAGAGACACAAAAGGCATCCTTCAAAAAGAAAATCAAGGACAAGCAACGTTCTGTGGGGTATGCACTTTTTAGAAGAGAGTTTTATTTGATATTGAGAAGTTTCAACTACTCCTTCCAATATTTTGCAATGGCGTTTGCGGCACCTGTTATGGTGTTCTTCTGCAATCGTCTTGCGGCAAGCATGGGCACGGAGAGTGTCGGTGCGGACATTATGCCAGGACTTACGCTCATGGTCATCGTCATATTTGTCACCATCATCGTGTCCTTTGCATCAACCTGCATTTCAAGAGAAGGAGATTGCTTCTATCAGACCAAGGTTATCCCGGTGAGCTACACCAATCAGATACTTGTCAAATTCTTCCTATATTCAATCACAGGCACCTTGTCGGTGGCAATGTGCTGTGCTGTATCCGGTGGCTATTACACAAGCAAAGCGGGTGGAAATTTGCTTTCTCCGCTAGATGTGGGAGCAATCTTTGGAATATCCGAGATGTTGGTCATTGCACTCACTTGCTTGAGTATGATATCCGACATCAAGTCACCCACTTTCAACGTTTCGGGTGACGGCGAGCTTGTTGCGGCAAATAAGAACGTCGCACTTGCAATGACGGTTGGCATTGTGGTTGCAATCGTATACGGATTGTTCACCATGATATTCAGCTTTATACCATTCTACGTGGGCAAATTGCAGATTGGCGGAAATATGGATGCGATTTATGCAGTTTTGGCAATTGTATCTTTCTTGCTCCTTGTTGGCTCCGCATGCGGTTTGTTTATCAACTTGAACAAGCGTTATATGAAACTTGTTCCGTAAAGAGGTGTATGTATGAAAAAAGTAATGATAGGGCTTTTGATCCTCATTCCTATTATTATTCTTCTTATAGTTGCACTTGTTGCAAACATCGTTTCGCTCAACGCACATATTGGTGTTGAGGATTTGCAGTTGACTTACAAGGGCACTTCTAGCACTGCATATAATATCTCCATACTCTTCGGCGACAACATTTGCCTATATGACTATCTCGATGCAAGAGTGTATCCGGATAAGGCGACCAACAAGACTATTGAGTGGCAGATAGCAGGCGAGGTGGAGTGCACGGATGAAAACTATGAGCAAGAATACAACAAGTACGCCCAAAAAGTTGAAAAGTACAAAAAGGAATTGTCGGACAGATTTGGTGATGGCATCAACACAACCTTCACCGACAAGGAGCTGTCCGTATATAACGACGTAAGAAAAGACTATTACTATGACTTGAGCGAGAAAGACGCCATCATCACGGCAATGGTGGACAGGCTTATGGAAAAGAAGTTCCCGGCGGCGGTATTTGTTGACGACAATGGCGTTGAGAGCGTGTCCAACACATCCGGCAAAATGAACATCGGCTCCTATTGCAACTTCACGGTGCGTGCCGTTGCAGAGAACGTGTCAAAGACGGTGAGTGTGTCAATTGTCGGCTATGACGTGGAGCACGTCGAGCTTGGCGTTGGAGAGCAGAGCGACGATCATATTACTCTTGACGTTGGCAGTAGCTTGAGATTGCTTGCAAGCTATACGCCAATTGACAGCATCGTCAATTACACCAAGTGGGAGTCCACCGACGAGAGCATCTTGAAGGTTGACGACAACGGCGTTGTCAAGGCTGTTGGCAAGGGCAGTGCAAAGATCATTCTCTATGCAAGCGTATTTTCCTCTGAAAGCGAGGATGAGATAAGATACAAAACGGGAGAGATTGCCATTGAAGTTACGCAAAACGGAGTAAGCTCCATTTTCGGCAATCAAGTTGTCACGGCAAAATCCACTCTTACGCTTGATGAAATAGGCATATCAAAAGATGATATTGCCATTGACAAGTGCGAGGGCGTGAACATAGACGAGGACGGCAACGTGACGCTCTTGGGCGGTGTCCATCGCATTGTGCTTAAAAACAACAAGACGTTCAGCATTATCAAGTGCGGAGAGAGCGATATTGCCATTGACAATATAAATTTCTACAACAACGAAAGCGGTTACGTTCTTGCCGTTGGCGAAAACACTTTGACGTTGAACCTTGTTTGGGTGGATATGCTCCGCCAAGACGAGTTCGATTTGGACAACGTGACGTGGAAGTCCTCAAACGAGAGTATCGCAACTGTTGACGAGCAAGGCAGTGTTGTGGGCGTTGGCGACGGCATTGTCACGATCACCGTAAGATATGGCACAAGCGAGTGCTCTATCAAGTTGAATGTGAGAAAGAAGCTTTCCTCAATTCAGCTCAGAACGTCCAACGAAGCACTTGCCATAGGTCTTGCAAGAGAGACTGTGTTTGCAAGCGAGAAATTCGTTGACGTGAACGTCAACAACGCAAAAGTTGCAAACAGCACCAATATTATTGTGCAAGGCGAGCCGGAGGATGCAACCGCAACAGAGCTTTCTTCATTCTATTCTGCATTTTCCTTTGAAATTGTCGAGGGCGGTGATTTTGCTCATTTGGACGAGAGTATCGCAAACAAGGTTGTGTTCGATTCCGCTTTGCTTGAGGGCAAAGGCAAGCAGAGCGTCGTTGTGCGCGTGTCTGCAAAATATCCAAAGTATGAGGGTGCAACTAGATTCACCAAAAAAGACGTCACCTTGACGGTGGTGTACGGTGTTGCCGTCAACAATATGGCAGAGCTTAGTGTGGCATCAAAAGATCAAGAGGCTTATGTCAAGGCAGATGGCAACCTAATTACACGTTCGGATGAAGATAAGACATATTGGTCGGTTGAGGGTGCAAAAGAGCTCTACAAGGTGTATAAGAATGATTATTCCTTGAGAAATTATGCAATAACACTCAACGACAACTGTATGTATGAAGAAAAGTTCGATGAGAACAACGAGCCGATTGCATGGGTTGGTGATGATGAGACTCTTGCCATTTTTGGCAACTTGTACGGCAACAATAAAAAGATTTACGCAATGCAAGGCACTGTGGTTGTTGAGAAATATCTCATTAGCCTTGCTTGGGGCGGTGTGACTGTAAGCAACCTCATCATGAGAGGCAACGAGATAGGCAATGAAGATCTTGATGAACAAGGTGTATCCGATTTTCCTTCTCACGTATGCGATATATATGCCGGATGGGGTAGATGGTCTGAATATGACGGAAATAACATTACAATCGAGTATTCAATCATAGAGAATGGCAGAAAGGGTGTAAACTTGTTCAACACCGATATAACGTTCAAAGGTTGCGTCATCAGGAATCTGACAAGATGCGGTATTTATGCTCCGTACCAAATGAATAGCAATAGTGATGAGATGGATGCAAAGAGCGGAAAACAAATTGTCTATCCGTCTTTCTCCCACATCAACTTCCACAACGTCATTTGTTCAAATACGCTTGGCTCAATGATGTCTGTTGCATATGAGTCCGTCACAATGAAGAGCGGAACGGAATTCCGCTTTGTGGATGCATTAAAGTATACCGGCAGAGATGACAAATTGATTGCCGAGAGCAAACAGCACGAACAAGAGAATGAAAGATTTTTCATTGAGAATTTCTACAACAATGACATCAATATGTCTGTCAACCAAACAGGATTTTTGAGAGCATACAACTGGATGAACGTGGAAGATTCCAGTCTCATTAAAACGGGTAACGATTTTGCAGATTCTCTTGTAGCCACTATGCTAGGGCAGATTATTGACGGAGATAAGGAAACTTTTGATAAATATCTATTTGAAGACGAGGAGAAAGAGAAATATCTAAGCTTTGCATTCATAGTGTCAGGTGTGCATTTTTCCAATGGTATTATGGATGCACCGACATATCTTAAGCTCAATATGCAAGACGAGGACTATAACTGCTTCAATATGCAAGACGCCAATTTTGAAATAATTGATATACCGGATATAGCCAAGAACGTATTGAGCACACTCTCACTCAAAGTCTATGGATATGACAAGAATGCGGATATAACGCCGTTCAGCACGTATCAGTTGAATTCGGCACTCATCCAAGAGCTTCACAAATAATTTTAGGAGTAGAATTGTTTTGCCTGCAAAACAAACTTGAATATCGCTTACCCTCTCTCAAAGGGAAGCAGAGTATATAACTATGAAAAAAGTACTGATAGGTATATTGATACTCATTCCAATAATCGTATTGCTGGTTGTGGCACTTGCAACAAACATCTTGTATGCAAATGCCCATATTGCCGTTGAAAGTTTGACAATCAAGAGCATCGGATCAAGCAATGAAGTGTTTGATTTGTCTTTCAGATTTGATGAAATCGACAAGAAAACGGGCGTTATTGATCTTTCTGAGTACGTTTGGGTGGACGTGTATCCTCACTATGCAAATGCGTATACGCTTGAGTGGCGTATTGCCGGCAACGTGATTTATACGGACGAAGAATATGAGCAAGAGTACAACGATTATCTCAAAGAGCGTGACGATTTGCGCAAGAAAATTGAAAATCAGGTCGGAGATGCAAAGGGAGACGTCAGCAAGATTGACGACGACTATAAAGAGGCATATTCAACCGCTTTTGCAAAGTATTATTACGACACAAGCATGGTCATTGAATACATGCTTGACATTTTGATTAAAAAGCAATATCCCGCAGTTTGCGTCGTGGATGACGACAATCAAGAGGTGAACATCAGCACAGCAAGCAAAATTCAGGTGAGTTCTTATTGCAACTTCACCCTTGAAATTTCCGCTGAAAACGTGTCTAGAACGTTGAGCATTTCAATAGTCGGCTATGACGTTGAGCAAGTTGCTCTGCATGTCGTTGGCAAAGAGGACAACGCTCTCAACGTTGGTGAGTCTGTGCGACTTGCACCAAGCTATACGCCTATCCAAAGCATCGTCAATTACACCAAGTGGGAGTCCACCGACGAGAGCATCTTGAAGGTTGACGACAACGGCGTTGTCAAGGCTGTTGGCAAGGGCAGTGCAAAGATCATTCTCTATGCAAGCGTATTTTCCTCTGAAAGCGAGGATGAGATAAGATACAAAACGGGAGAGATTGCCATTGAAGTTACGCAAAACGGAGTAAGCTCCATTTTCGGCAATCAAGTTGTCACGGCAAAATCCACTCTTACGCTTGATGAAATAGGCATATCAAAAGATGATATTGCCATTGACAAGTGCGAGGGCGTGAACATAGACGAGGACGGCAACGTGACGCTCTTGGGCGGTGTCCATCGCATTGTGCTTAAAAACAACAAGACGTTCAGCATTATCAAGTGCGGAGAGAGCGATATTGCCATTGACAATATAAATTTCTACAACAACGAAAGCGGTTACGTTCTTGCCGTTGGCGAAAACACTTTGACGTTGAACCTTGTTTGGGTGGATATGCTCCGCCAAGACGAGTTCGATTTGGACAACGTGACGTGGAAGTCCTCAAACGAGAGTATCGCAACTGTTGACGAGCAAGGCAGTGTTGTGGGCGTTGGCGACGGCATTGTCACGATCACCGTAAGATATGGCACAAGCGAGTGCTCTATCAAGTTGAATGTGAGAAAGAAGCTTTCCTCAATTCAGCTCAGAACGTCCAACGAAGCACTTGCCATAGGTCTTGCAAGAGAGACTGTGTTTGCAAGCCAAAGATATGAAAACAGCGATAAAAACGACAATAGCAAGGTTTCAAACTATGAATACATCCTTGTTCAAGGTCAGCCGGACACCGACGATCAAGATATGTTGAAAGAGTTTTACAATGCGTATAAGTTTGAGATTATCAGCGGTGGCGAATACGCATACCTCGATAGCGTTGAGAGCAACAAGCTCATATTCAAACAGTCTCTTGAGGGCAAGGGCAAGCAAAGTATCGTTGTGCGAGTTATCGTCAAATATCCGAAGAATGAAACAAACACTCGTTTCACTCAAGAGGACGTCACAATAACTGCAGTGTATGGCGTTGAAGTCAACGATATTGTCGATGCAAGAAGGGCTGTTGCCGACCAATACGATTATGCAACAAAAGCTGGCAACGTCATTGGCGGAGAGCTGATATTCGATCATCGCAACCAATACGATGGTGAAAGATATTGCGTATATTCCGCATATAAGTCCAAAAACTTGTATTCGATAGCGTTTGCATCCAACTTTGCATACGAGACGGACGATTACGGCGATCCTATCACTATCGGTAGGCACGATCAGCTGATGTTCTATGGCAACGTGTACGGCAACAACCACATTTTGTCCTTGAAGAAACAGCAGACAAGTTTCCACGCGTTGAGAGTGCAGTGGAGCGGTATCACGATATCCAACTGTATTTTCCGTGCAAACGACATCGGCATGGAAGGTTCACTCACAAGTGCAGAGGACACAACCGGTTTTGACGGCAATGTATGCGAAGTTATTTCATCCGGATACATGTTGGGCGAAGAGGGTTTAACACACCTTCAAGACATCAATTTTGAGTATTCGATATTCGAGAACGCAAAGACAGGTGTGTCAATGTTCAATGCGGATGTGAACTTCAAAGGCTGTATAATTAGAAACCTCACCAAGGCAGGATTGTATGCCCCTGCAAGAATGATTGAGACCGATGACTACTATTCACCTTGGTATACACATCTTGATTTGCACAACGTCATTTGCTCGAATACGCTTGGCTCGTTTATGTCGGTTGCGTATGAGCTTTTCAGTGTAAAATCCAACACGGAAGGCAGGTTTGTTGCAGACGACCTTGCAAAGAATGAAGAATATTTCATTGAAAATTTCTACAAAAAGGGTATAAATATAGAGGTTAATCAGACGGGCTTCCTTGAGGCTTACAACTGGCAAAGCCTCAGCAACGCAAAGCTCATTTCAACAGGAGAGGCGTGGGTTGACAATATGATTGGCTCAACAGCAGGCGAGCTTATCGACTGTCTGTCCTTCTTCAATAGATTCAAGTACGTGAGCGGTGAGGACAAGTATATCCACCTTGGATTTATCGTGTCCGGCGTTGAGGTCAAGAGCGGTGTTTTGAGTGCTCCCAACTATCTAAAACTCAATATGGCTGATGGCAAATTCAACGAGATAGATATCGCAAAGAACATCGATATGCAAGAGGTGAACAATGCAGGGGGATTGATTCCTACCGCAGCAAACTTGCTCTCTAAAATGACCGTCAAGATGTATTGCTATAACAATGCTTGTGGAATAACACCGTTTTCCACTTACACAGTCAATTCTGCACTCATAAATAGACTTCATGGCTAGGTGACAACGTGAAAGAGAAACTTGGTTTGGTTTTGGAGGGCGGTGGCGTCAAAGGTGCCTATCAAGTTGGTGCGCTCATGGCTATAAGAGAGCTTGGTGTCGAATTTGACGGTGTCGTGGGCACGTCTATCGGTGCCGTGAACGGAGCTTTGCTTTTGGCAGGCGGTTATGCGCATCTTTTCGACGTGTGGAAAAACATCAACACCGACACTATTTTTGAACTCACCGATGAGGAAATTGACGAGTTTAGATGGATGGAAGTCAAGCCTGCCGTCTTGAAATATTTGCTTGACAACAAGCTGAAAACCATCAAGATGCTTGAAGGTTCATATGAAAAATCACAAGCATTTTTTGAGGGTGTGGTCAATGAAGATGCTCTGCGTGCCTCCCAAAAGGAGTATGGTCTTGTCGCATTCGAGCTTAGCGAAATGCAACCGTTTGAGCATATGATGAGCGAAATCGAGCAAGGCAAGCTTGTGGATTATATCATCGCATCCGCCACTTTCCCGATTTTCCCGGCAAAAGTGATTGATGGCAAAAAGTATATTGACGGCGGTGTATATGACAATTTGCCGATCAACTTGCTTGTCAAAAACGGATACAACAAGATGATTGTCATCCGCACAAATACCGCTGCAAAACACCCTCAACACAAGATAGAGGGCAATCCCGACCTCTTTTGGATATCTCCAAAGGAAGACTTGGGTACGGCAATGGCTTTTTCTGCTCACAGGGTGCATGAATATATGCAACTTGGCTATGATGATACCAAGAACCTTTTTGACAAGGGACTTGTCGATTTTTTGAAGGATAGCAACTAATATAACGATATATGGTGAATTATGTCGAAAAATAAAATATTGCTTTTGGATTCCAATTCGCTCATGCACAGAGCATACCACGCCCTGCCAAACCTCAAAACGGGCAAGGGGATGTATACCGGTGCGATTTACGGCTTTTTGAGCATTTTGCTCAGGTTGATAAAAGAGGTTAAACCAACGCATATTGCCGCAGCTTTTGACCTTCACGGACCAACTTTTAGACATAAAATGTACGATCAATACAAAGCCACCAGAAAGCCTATGGACGAGGAACTTCGTCAGCAGGTTGAGCCTCTCAAAGACTTGATCACGCTTATGGGGATCCATATTGTCAGCTTGCAAGGCTACGAGGGTGACGATATTTTGGGCACGCTCTCAAATCGTTTTGAGGACGATTGTATAATCGTCACGGGAGATAGAGACAGTTTTCAGCTCGTTGGCAAAAATACCAAGGTCTATTGGACCAAAAAGGGCGTGAGCGACATTGAAGTGTATGACGAGCAAAGACTGTTGCAAGACGGATTCACCGTGTCACAATTTATAGACTACAAGGCATTGATGGGGGATAAGTCGGACAACGTTCCGGGCATTGCCGGCGTTGGCGAAAAAACCGCAAAGCAATTGCTTGAGCAATACGGCTCGCTTGAAAATATCCTTGCCAATGCTCAAAATATCCCCGGCAAACTCGGTCAAAACATCGCAAACAGTTTTGACGTTGCACGCCTCAGCAAGGAGCTTGTCACAATCAATCGCAATGTGCCGGTTGAGTGCACGCTTGACGATATTGCCTTTACGCCTGTGTATTCAAAGGCTGTCAGAGTGAGACTTGGCGAGCTTGAAATCAATTCGCTTGCAAGCAGAATGCAATTTGAGCAGAGCGAGGGTATTGAAGAAAATACACCGCTTTCCGTTGAAAAAAAGGTTGTTGAAATCTCCACGGAAGACGAGATTTTGTCTGCCGTAAAGGGGGATAGGATAGCACTTGTAATAGGTCAAGACATCCTCTTTGCCGTGGATGACAAGGTGGAATACAAGATATGTTGCGTGCAAGATTTGTTTAGTGTCGGCGTTGATTTTGACAGTGCAATTCAGATTATAAAATCCGCTTGTAAGGATATGGAACTTGTCTGTTACGACTTCAAATCTTTGAGCAAGCAATATGGTTTTGACAATGCAAAATTCTTTGACGTGATGATCGCATCCCACCTTGCAAGATGGAGTGCTCCGATCAAAAATCTTGAACAAGTGCTAGGAGCGGACGGACTTGACATCGGTGCTGTCGAACTATTTGTCGAGAGAAACAAACTTTGTGACGAATTGACAAAATACCAACTTAATCATCTATTTTGGGATGTTGAACAGCCACTTTGTGTTGTTTTACGCAATATGGAGCAGAGAGGCGTTTGCGTGTCGATGGACACGCTCAAAGCTCTTGAGAATAAGTATGGCGAGAAGATCGAGACACTCACAAAGGAAATTTATGCTCTTGCAGGGCAGAGCTTCAATATCGCATCTCCAAAGCAGTTGGGGGACATCCTTTTTGACAAAATGGGGCTTGAACATGGCAAAAAGACCAAGACCGGTTATTCTGTCAGTGAGGACGTGTTATCCTCGCTTGCGCCCAATCATCCCATAGTGCAAAAGGTGCTTGAATATCGTCATTACGCCAAACTTCAATCAACCTATGTTGTAGGGCTTCAACCGCTTGTCAACAGAGGCAGAATACACACCGAATTCAATCAGTGCATAACCACAACCGGCAGACTGTCCTCAACCAATCCCAACTTGCAAAATTTGCCCACAAAGGGTGAGGAGGCAAGAGACGTAAAGGGTGCGTTTATTCCAAGTGAGGGCAACGTGCTTGTGAGTGCGGACTATTCTCAAATCGAGCTTAGAGTGCTTGCTCATATGAGCGGTGACGAGCAACTTATCGAGGCGTTCAAGAGCAATGAGGATATCCACGCAATCACCGCATCGCAGATTTTGGGTATACCTATTGATGAAGTCAGCTCCGCTCAACGCAGGGATGCAAAGGCTGTCAATTTCGGCATTATTTACGGTATAAGCGGTTTTGGACTTGCAGAAAACTTGTCCATTCCGCAGTATAAGGCAAAAGAGTTTATTGCCAACTATTTTGCAACGCATCCAAAAGTGAGAGAGTTTATGGACGGTTGCATTGCAGACGCAAAGCAGAGGGGGTATTCGCTCACCATGCTCGGCAGACGTCGCAATCTTTCAGACCTCAATGCGTCAAATTATATGGTGCGTTCATCGGCGGAGCGTATGGCTATGAATACGCCGCTTCAAGGCTCTGCAGCGGACATCATCAAACTTGCAATGTTGGGTGTTGAAAAACGTCTTGAGGGTATGAAGTCAAAGATGATTTTGCAGATCCACGACGAGCTTGTCATAGACACTGCAGTCAACGAGGTGGATGACGTCAAACGTATCCTGTCCGAGGAGATGGAAAATGCCGTTGTGCTTTCCGTTCCGCTTGTTGCAGAGGCAAAGTATGCAAACAATTTGGGGGAACTCAAATGAGAATTGCGATCATTGGCGGTATAGGAGCGGGAAAGAGTGAAGTTTTGAGCGTCGCACGCAGTATGGGCATTGCCTGTTTGAGTGCAGACGAGATAAACAACGAGCTTTTGCAAACTCCCGATTATATCGCACAAATTCAAGCAAATTTCCCGGATTGTGTTCACGACGGAGTTGTTGACAAAAAGGAGCTTGCACGCACAATCTTTGCCGACGAGGACAAACGCAAATTGCTCAATTCCATTGCTCATCCGCAAATTATGCAGAGGATTGCCGATTGTGACAAAAGTCCGCTTGTTTGCGAATTGCCACTGTTTATCGAGGGCGGAGATATGGCGTTTGAGGAGATAGTGCTTGTCACAACCTCTCTTTTGAGGCGAATAAAACGGCTTAAAAATAGGGGATTTACCACCAAAACCGCACTCGCTCGTATACGCTCGCAAGTGAGCAACAATACACTCAAACGTCATGCTACAATAGTGATCACCAACAATGGCTCCGTTGAGCAGTTGAGAAAAAAGGCATCTCACGTCCTCACAGCCATTGCGACAAAATAGACACTTCACGTGCAATTTCGCTCTTGAAAAGTGGCAAATTGCGTGTTAGTATAGAAAAGTAATATTGATTATCCAAATGCAAATGAGGATAAAAAAGGAGAAAATTATGATAAACGGCAAAACAATTGTCATCACCGGTGCAAACAGCGGTATCGGTCTTGAAACGTTGAAGCTTCTCGCAAAGGGAGACAACAAGATCCTTGCAGTAGACTTGAGAGTTGACAGAATCGACGCTCTTGCGTGCGACAAGATTACGTCCATGGTCTGCGACGTGTCAACCAAAGAAAACGTGGACAGCATTTTTGAAAAAGCAACAGAGGTGCTCGGCTCAATCGACATATTCTATGCAAACGCAGGCTTCCCGTATTATGAAACAATGGACTACGTCAATTGGGATCGCATTGAAAACATCTTCAAAGTCAACGTCTATTCACCAATCTATACATACCAAAAATACGTTGAATATCTCAATGGCAAGAGTGGTCATATGGCAATCACCGTTTCCGCAATCGGCAAGCTCGCAATGCCGGGCTACACGCTTTACAGCGCAAGCAAGTTTGCAATGCAAGGCTTCCAACAAGGTCTCCGTTATGAGCTTCCAAAGAACATTGCACTCACTTGCCTCTATCCGATCGCAACCGACACAGGTTTCTTTGCAAAAGCTGTTGAGGGTCAAGAGGGCAAAGTCATTCGTGAGCGTCCGTTCCCCGTTCAAAAACCGGCTCACGTTGCAAAATGCATGGTCAAAGGTCTTGAACACAAGCGCAAATACGTCAATCCGTCCAAGCTTTTCAGCCTTGCACAAATACTGTTTGCAATCTGTCCGCCAATCAAGAGTGTGTATTTGAAGCTTGAGAAGAACAAACTTGCACGTTTTGAAGCTCAAAAAGCCACCAAATAACCATTAAAATTTAATTGAAGCCCCGTGTTAGTCGACACGGGGTTTTTGGTTCTTTCTTTTTTCAATATTATTACTTTTGATATTGCAAAATGTATTTTTGAAAGGTATAATAAAGATGTCGATATCGACAAATTTATGGCGGAGGTCAAAAGATGAAAAAGCTACTATGCGTATGCCTAGTGTTGGTGCTCATTTTGGGAGTGCTTGTGGGGTGTTCAGAAGCAAACAATCCCGATACGCCAAACAATACCCCTTCGGGTGGCGAACAGACGGTTCCGGATGATTCACAGAAGGATGATTACCCGGTGATAACGATTGCCGAGGCGCTTGAACTTTGCGGTGAAAGTGGCAACATTACGTCCGAAAGGTATTATATCCGTGCGACAGTCGAGTCTGTGACAAATGCTCAATATGGTGCTATGGTCATCAAGGATGCAACGGGCACAATTTCCGTTTACGGCACTTATAGTGAGGATGGTTCCATTGGCTACAGTGAGATGGAAAACAAGCCGTACAAGGGTGACGAAGTGCTTTTGCACTGCATTTTGCAAAACTATAACGGCACAAAAGAAGTGAAGAATGCACGCCTTATTTCTTTCACACGTGGTTCCACTGACGTTGATGTCAATGACTACACACAGATGTCAATTGCATCCGCAAGAGCAAAGAGTGCCGATACCAAAGTTAAGGTGTCCGGCGTTGTTGCAAGAATCACGTATGCAATGGGCATGAAGCCGAGTGGATTTATGCTTGTTGACGACACGGGTTCTATCTACGTTTATGATGCCGACATCGCACAACGAGTGAGCATCGGAAACAAAATCACAATTATGGCAAATCGTGCAAATTGGATTTTGGAAAGCGAGCAGACAAATGCTCAAAAGTTTGGATACAAGGGTTGCACTCAGCTTGACGGAGCAACTTTGGTTGATAATGACAACAAGACGGACAACGAGTTCTGCAAGACTTGGATTGAGGAAAGCACCGTCAAAAAGATTGTTGATAATGATGTCAAAAATGATATTACAAGCAACATTTTCAAGGTGAATGCACTTGTAAAACGTCAAGACGGAAAAGGTTTCATCAACTATTACATTGATGATTTGGATGAGAAAACAGGCTCTTATGCCTACACACAATGCAATGGAAGCGATTTTGCTTGGCTTGATGAATTTGATGGCAAAATCTGCACAGTATATCTCACTCCGCTCAACTGCAAATCTTCGGCATCGGGATGCGTTTATAGATTCCTTCCAATAGCTGTTGAGGACAACAATTTCAAATTTAATTTGGCAGATACCGCAAAATTTGTCGTTGAATATTACGGCATAACTCAATTTGAGGATAAGTACACAGGTGATCCTGCACTTGAATTGACACAAACCGTTTCCTCTGAATTGCTTGGTTTTGCAGATGCAAAGCTTGAATATACCTCTAAAAATGAAGATATTATTTCATTTGACAGCAATCAAATTATGCATTGCAAAAAGAGCGGAACTGCAAGTATCAGTGTGAAGTGCAAATTCAACGACGTTGAATACAGCTTGACAAAGAACGTCACGGTGAACTTGGACAATGCGTCAATCACGGCAGGCAACGTCAAGAGTGCAATCGATGCATCAATCGGTGTCGAGGTGACAATCAAGGGTATTGTCGCAAGCTCTCTTGTCAATCAAGACGGTTTCTATATTATCGACGATACAGGAATAATTGCCGTTTTGACAGATAGCGAAACACTGGGCACATTGCAACAAGGTCAAGAAGTTGTCATCAAAGGTACTCGTTCATTTAAGGGTAAAGATGCTGACTCAACGTGGGGTACAACGTGCATAAGAAATGCAACCGTTCTTCAAAACAACTATGGAAAACATGAGTATAGCAATGCAAACTTCATAAAAGGCAAAACGTTGGAAGACTTC
The DNA here is from genome assembly GCA_964644355.1 of uncultured Bacteroides sp. GTDB lineage: Bacteria > Bacillota > Clostridia > Christensenellales > CAG-917 > CAG-475. The sequence continues at coordinate 11,293 of CAZXUW010000006.1, read as the reverse complement.
TCGAAACTTGACGTAAACGAGGATCACACCACAGAGGTGTATGAAATTGAAGCAACCGTTGAAGTGGTTGAAACAAGCTATTTCACAAATATTAAACTTACGTCTGGTAGTGTGTCGGTAAACTTGTATTGTGCCAGTGCAAATCAATATAGCTTCTTGAAGGCATATGCGGGGCAGGTTGTAAAACTTGAATTGGTGCCGTGCAATTGGAGTAGTAAAAACGCATACCCAGCTTGCGTTTTGGCAATTGTAACCGAGGACGGAAGAATTTACAATACGCTGAATTTCACTAGTAGCAACTGAAAACGATAGTCTTTTTACAGCATTGAACGTTATGTGAAAATAATATCGATCAACAAACACTCAAAAGGAGCAACCGCAGATGGTTGCTTCTTTTTAGGTCGGCTTTTTTATAATATGAATGAATGTGTATCCAAACTTGTGATGACGTTGCGATAAAATAAAACAATACAAAATTTGAAATATGTCGGATTTTGTAGATTGATTGCATATTGAAATGCCGTACACGTGTATTGTATAATATTTATATCCAAGAAATATTATAGGGGAATATTATGGGAAAACTTCAAAGTCTTATTGACAACAAGGCTCAAAGTGCCGAGTTTATGTGCCAAGAAATCGCACACATTTGCAACGATATGCCAAAGCGTGATCCGGGCAGTGAAGGCGAGAGAATGGCGTGTGAATACATGGCGGATTATCTCAAAAACGAGTGCGGATGCGAGCGTAGCGACATCGAAACGTTCAAGGAAAATCCCAATGCGTTTTTCGGCTGGATATACTTCACCATTTCGCTTGTGCTTGCAGGCATGGTATGCTTCTTTTTCTTGCCGATTTTGGGTGCAATTTTGACGGCAATCGGCTTTGCTATCCTCTTTATCCAATTCGGACTTTACAAAAAAGTCGTTGACAAATTCTTTCCCGAAAAGACGGGACATAGCGTGACCGCAATCAAGAAGTGTACGGGTGAAGTGAAGGGCAGAGTGTTCTTCAACGGACATCCCGATGCGGTGTGGAATTGGCCTGTAAACAACCGTTTTGGCGGAACGGCTCACGTTGCACACCTTGCAAGCAGTGTTGTTTCAGGACTTGTTGTGCTTGCACTCAACATTTGGGCATCCGTTGAGACAGGATGCCAACCGGTTGCGTCATTTGCCGTTGCAGATTACACCGCACTTTACGGTGATGTGCTTTTCTGGGCAGGTATTGCAATTCTCATTATGGTGCCCGCACTCATCGGCATGTACTTCATGTGGGATGAAAAGACGATCACGGACGGTGCAAACGACAATCTTACAGGTTGCTACATGGGTATTGCAATTCTCAAGGCAATGAAGGATCAAGGCATCGAGCTTGAGCACACTGAGGTTGGAGTTATCATCTCCGGCAGTGAGGAGGCAGGCTTGCGTGGTGCTATGGCGTGGTGCGAAGCTCACAAGGGCGAGTTTGACGACGTTCCCACTTGGATTTATTCCTATGACACAATTCACGAAAGCAGATTCCTCGGCGTAAATTATCGTGATCTCAACGGCACGGTGAAGTCTAACAAGGAAGTCAGCGATTCATTTATCCAAGCGGCAAAAGAGCTTGACATCAAGTGCTCAAAGACATGGGTGCCACCATTTGGCGGAGCAACGGACAATGCGGCTTTCAACAAAGCAGGTTTCAAGTCCACTGGCATCACGGCTCTCGATCACAATCTGCAAGATTACTACCACACAATGCGTGACACCGCCGACAATCTCAATCCGGAATGTTTGGCAGATTGTTATGCAATATCCGTAAAATGTCTTGAGAATTTTGATAATAATTGCGCCGATTAACGTAAGTATCGTCGTATATATCCACAATCAATAGTAGTGCCGTGCACGTAGATATTTGCGTTGGTATATATGTAGTAAAGATTGAATATCCTTGAAATTTGAATGACATTTACATGCAAAAACGCACGATTATCGTGCGTTTTTGAATTGTTAAAGATGGGTTTGTGGTGTATGATTATCTTTCAACGAGGGATTCGACTGTCATCATAAGGTCGTATAGCGGCTTGATGAGAGTGAATTGCTCCGAGAGAATTTTGGCAAGATCTTTTGAAAAGAGCAAGTTTATATCCTGCGATGATGTGATGAAGCAAATATCTTTCTTTTCAAGCCAAACACGCATATCCTCTGGATAGTCGGCATAGCGTGGTTTTTTGAAGTTCTCTCCCACGAGCTTGAAGATATTTTGCTTCTCATAGCACTCTTTTGCTTTTGTAAAGATAGGTGAGGAGGCAAGTGCCAATTCTCTCAATTTTGCCATGCTTTTTGCGTCAGCCATATAGTAACCGCAACCGTAGCGGAAGTTGTATGGAGACACTTCAAAGAAGTAGCCTGGCAGTCCGCATCCCACGTTTGTGCCACGCATAAAGGTGAGCCACATATGGTCACGATACAGGCAAGTTTTGTCCTTTGCAAAGCGTAAATCTTTGTGCAATCTAGACACAATACTCTTTGGCTCGGTGATGATTTGAGAGTCGATTGCAAGCATGCTTGGAGCCATATTTTCGACAAGAGATTTGAAAGGCTCTGAGAGATACTTTTTGAAATCTTCCTTATGCTCGTGATACCAAGCTTTTGAATTGAACTTGTGATTGAAGTATAAAAAGTCTAGGGTGCCTTGGCAAAATTCGCTCATTTTATCCCTCGAAAAGTGCTACGATTGTGTTTTGAACGATTTGTCTCATTGCATCGTAGTCGATGTAGGTGTGGTGGTCATACACGTACTCGTGTGCAAAGGATTGCACAACGTCCATAGCAAAGTGTATGCGTTCATTGAGATTGGGGGTTGTCACACCGAGATTTTGGAGCTTGCTTGCAATGGAGTGGGTTATCTCGTCCTCAAGTGCGATAAACTTGTTGCTTATTGCCTCGTCGGTGGAGGATAGCGAATGCAGTGCCTCGTGGATATTCTCATTCGACTTGTGAATCTCTATCGTTCCGTCAAGCACGTGTGAGACTATTTGAGGGTAGTCAAGCGGTGCGCTAAGTCTCTCGATCATATCCATAATCGGAGCAAATGCCGTGTTTATGTAAATCTCCAACACGTCAAGAAGGATGTCTCTTTTATCCTTGAAATAGCCGTATACGATGCCTGTGGACACTCCTGCACGTTTTGCGATTTCCACTGTGTTTGTGTTGTAATATCCCACTTGCGAAAAAAGCTCGAATCCCGCACGCACAATGCGGTTTTTCTTTTCAATAGAGCGTTCTTGTTTTGGTTGTCTGATTTCTTGCGACATAATTGCCCTCCATGCAAAGCATGGTTTTATGCTTGTTTTTTTGTATTTTTTTTATTATATATCCAAATGAAAAATAAATCAACTATAAAGAAATGTGAAATTATTTTCATATTTTTACGTAAAATGATTGACATTGCATTTTTGAAGGATTATTATAATCACGTAAAATGTGAATAAAACTTCATATTCATATTAAAACCACAATAGAATACTAACGGTACGGAGAGAGAAAATGCCACTTGTATTTGCACCTTCGGGTAGAGATTTGAGAATAGTGAAGATTATGACTGATGACAAGACCAAGAAGCATCTTGAAAGCTTGGGCATCACCATCGACTCCACTATCAACATTATTTCACAGAGCGGGGGAAGCGTCATTTGCATGATAAAGGACGGCAGACTTGCTTTGGATAAAGAAATGGCAAAAAAAATTTTGGTAGCATAAATTTAGGAGGACAAAATGGAAAAGCTACTCAGTGATTTCATTATTGGCGAACAGGGTGTTATCAAGACTGTCGGAGGCGACGGAAGAATCAGACGTCGTCTGTTCGATATGGGTGTGACACCGGGTGCCGAAGTGTATTTGAGAAAAAAAGCCCCTCTTGGCGATCCGCTTGAGGTGACCATAAGAGGCTATGAACTCACTTTGCGTAAAAGCGAAGCAAGCATTGTTACAATGGAGGTTAAAGACTAGTGAAAAGATTTGCACTTGCAGGCAATCCAAACTGCGGTAAAACAACCTTGTTCAACAGCCTCACCGGCTCCACGGCTCACGTGGGCAACTGGCCGGGCGTAACGGTTGACAAAAAAGAGGGTACGTACAAAAAGTGTGCAGAGCCTATCTCGATCGTTGACCTTCCCGGCATTTACTCACTCTCACCTTATACCCCCGAGGAAGTGATTTCAAGAAACTATATTCTTGAGGAAAAACCCGATTGCGTCATCAACATCGTTGATGCCACCAACCTTGAGAGAAACTTGTATCTAACCACGCAGATTATGGAAATCGACGTGCCTATGGTCATTGCTCTCAACATGATGGACACCGTTGAAAAGAATGGTGACAAAATCGATGCAAAGGCACTTGAAAAGAAGATAGGCGTTCCTGTCGTTGAAATTTCCGCATTGCGTGAAAAAGGTCTTGACGAGCTTATGCAAAGAGCGTACGAGATCAGTCAAAACGGCAGAAAGGGCATCACTGTGCTTGAGGGCGGCGCACTTGCTCACCTCATCAACGATTGCAGAATCGCACTTGACGGAGCAGGCGTAGGCAATTCTTTGTTCCACGCAGTGAAACTTGTGGAGCTTGACGAAATCGAGGTTGAACAGCATCCGCAAGCAACCAAGATGGTTGAGGAGTTCAAAAAGACTTTCAAAGACGACGTGTTCGGCACGGACTTTGAGGCTATCGTTGCGGACAGTAGATACAAGTATATATCCAAAAACTATTCTTCCGTTCTTACAAAGAAGGTAAAGACGGAAAAGGAAAAACTCACCGTTTCTGACAAAGTGGACAAAGTGCTCACGCACAAAGTGTGGGGTATTCCGATCTTTTTGGTGATTTTGTTCTTGGTGTTCCACCTCACGTTTGCAGAGGACTTCTTGTTCTTGGGTGCAGGCGGAGTGTTTGACAAGGAGGCTACTGCCTATCTTGAAAACGGCATTGTCGCAGAGGTTGATAAAGACAGCTTTGACGAGAGCGTGACGTATTATACGGAAGATGGTTTCAAAGCAGAGCTCAGCTTTGCAGAGGACGGAAGTCTTGAGGCGGTTGAGGCAAAGGCATACGTTTATGATGCAGAACACAACATTATCTACCTTGACGAGCTTGACGAAGTTGACGAGGATACAAAGTTCTTTGCCGACGAAAACGGCAAATGGGCGGTTACGGTTGAACGCAACGACTATGGCGTGTATGAATACTCATTCGTAAGCCAAATCGATGAGTTCTGCTCGGGCGTTAGCATCCACACGTTCTTTGGTTATGAGGAGAGCGTATATGGTCCCGGCGTGATTGTCACCAACTTGCTCACAACTTTCACCGATTTGCTCACGGCATGCGTAAGCGAAGGTTTGACGCTTGCAGGTGCACCGGAGTGGTGCATGGGGCTCATTGTTGACGGTATCATCGGCGGTCTGTTTGCAGTCATCGGCTTCTTGCCACAAATCCTTGTATTGTTCCTGTTCTTCTCAATCCTCGAGGACAGTGGATATATGGCACGTGTAGCGTTCATCCTTGACAGAATTTTTAGAAAATTCGGTTTGTCGGGCAGAGCGTTCATGCCAATGATTATGGGCTTTGGTTGCTCGGTGCCTGCGTTTATCAACACCCGTACCCTTGCAGACGAAAAGGAAAGAATTGCAACGATAAGAGTCATTCCGTTTTTCAGTTGCGGAGCAAAACTTCCTATCTTGACGGCAATCGCGGGCGGTATTGCATCCATCTTTGGATTTGCTCACCCCGACGTTATCACCTATATGATGTACGTGCTTGGCGTTGTGGTTGCAATCGCATGCGTAATCTTGATGCGTTCAACAACAATGAAGGGCGAAGTGCCTCCGTTCATCATGGAGCTTCCTGCATACCATATGCCGGGTGCAAAGAATCTTGCATTGCACCTTTGGGACAAGACAAAGCATTTTGTCAAGAAGGCGTTTACAATTATCCTTGCATCAACAATTCTCGTATGGTTTGTAAGCCATTTCAGCTGGAATTGGAACTACTTGCCCGATGAGGAGATGTCAAACAGCATTCTCGCAGGTCTTGGCGGACTCATTCAGCCTCTGTTCACGCCGCTTGGATTCGGTTCACAACTCAAGAATTTCGGTTGGGTATTCGCAGTGGCGGCAATCACAGGACTTATCGCAAAAGAAAACGTCATCGCAACGTTCGGTACGCTTGCAGCGTGCATTGTGGGCGGTATGATAGACGTAGAAACAGACGGTGGTATCCAAGCTGTATCCACAATGATTCAAGCAACGGGTATCGACGTGGCAGGCTTGATTGCATTCATCGCATTCAACATGCTCACAATACCTTGCTTTGCGGCAGTTGCCACGGCAAAAGCAGAGCTCCCCGACAAGAAGTCATACAACATGACGTTGCTATTCTGGGTGGGCACAAGCTATATCGTGTCAATGATGATTTATCTCATCGGTGCATGGTGGTGGACGCTCTTTATCTTCCTTGCAATTTGGGCAGTGGTTATCACGCTCATCGTGCTTGACAACAAGGGTAAAATCAACGTAAAGGCATTCATTGAGGATGTCGCAGGCAAGCTCAAAATAAAGAAAAAAGCGTAAGATTTAGCTTACGCAAGGAGTGATTATGAAAGCTATTGAAATCATCACAATCGTGGTTTGCGTGGCAATAGTCGTTGCGGTTATCGTGGCTAGTATTGTGAGAAAAATCAAGGGTAAGCCCTCTTTGGGTTGCGACTGTGCCGGATGCAAGCATGCAGGGCAGTGCAACGGAAGTTGCTGTGGCAGTGACGAAAAAGCGGACTGGAGCGAACTTATTGCCAAGCGAAAGCAAGAGCTTGAATATCAAAACAGAAACGAGTGTACGTGTGAGTGTTGCAAACCGCATGGCGAACACGTAGGCGAACAAGACGAATAATCCCTCATTGACAATTGTAACTCATCAATGTTTAGGCAGATATGCCGTGAAAATGGCAATCTATATTCTCTCTCAAATGCAAAGGCGAGCCGTATCGGCTCGCTTTTGCTTGTGCGGAGCACAAATAAACAGTTGGAAGATTATACACTAGGGTGTATAATGAACTAAAAACTTATGCAATTTGCAATAATAATAATAAATGAGGAAAGTTTTATGGGTAAGAAATTGTCATTTTTAGGTGATAGCATAACAGAGGGTGTAGGGAGCAATTTCACATCTTTTGAGCAAAGATATTCAAGTGTGCTGTGTTCAGAGCTGTCCGCAGTTGAAAACAATATGGGCATAGGTGGCACGGTGCTTTGTACGGGGCCATCGGGGCGTGATTCACGCTTGAGTGACGTCGACAAAATTGCACAAGATAGCGACTATGTGCTCGTTATGCTTGGCACAAACGACTTTGATCTTGCAAGGGCAGGATTTGCAGAGCTTGGAGAGAAAGGCTCAAAGGACACAAGCACTGTATACGGAGCTATGGATGCCCTCTGCCAAAAGCTTGTCGCGCGCTTTTGGGGCACCAATGCAAAGATATATCTCATCTCTCCGATTCCCGTCCAAAGCTCTCTTGACAACACTCAAAAATGTGCAAACGGATGGACTTTGCGTGTTTGGTCTCACGTTATGATTGAAAAGGCAAGTGAATACGGCTTGAATTATATCGACCTCAACGCCGAGTGTAATTTCACGGCAGAGGATATGGCAAACGATTTGCATCCAAGCGTAAGTGGTACGGCAAAAATGGTTGCCGTTCTCAAAGCCCACTTGCTTGCAAATGAAAGCTATATGAGCTGAAACAAAGAAAGAAATCTCATATTAAATGACAAAATTTTGCACAAAAGTATAGTAAACAGGGCGTGAGTGTGATACAATTTATGCGTAAATAAATTTTATTGCTTCAAGGAGGCGTATTATGGCAAAAACAGTCAAAGCAACCACGGCTAGCTCTGCAAGTGCAACGGCAAAGAGATCTCCGCTTTCCAACGTTGCGGTTAGACTTTTCGGTGCAGTGCTCGCATTTGTGGGTATTTTGTTGATAGTGACCAAAAAAATGGTGCCGGATATGGCAGTCACAGTGGCATCAGTGTTCTTTATCGTGGCAGGATTTTTCCTTGCCGTGAGCAATTTCAAAAAGCTTATCGCAGGCGGAAAGGTGTCCAACGACGTCGTCATTTATTTCCTTTTTGGACTTTTGTTGATGGTGGCAGGCGTATTGCTTTTGGTGTTCAAATCTAACGTTGTGCAATGGTTCATCGTGCTTTTGGGCGTTATGATTTCTGCATACGGACTTGCAATTCTCATCCGTTTTTGTGTGCATCCAAGAGGCAAAAAACTCATGATCATGGACATTATCCTTGCAGTTCTTGCAATCATCACAGGCGTGCTCATTTCACTTTTGTACTTGTCTGAAGTCGCAAATGCTGAAAGCGGTGTATGCTTCTACATATTCGGTGCACTTGCCGTTGCGGTCGGTGCGTGTGATCTTGTAATCTATTGATTTTATATTAAAGTTAACCAACGGTAGTATTTCTTTTGAAAAAGCTACCGTTGGTTTTTTTATGTCAAAATTACATATTGAATTTTTGCGAATATGCTGATATAATATGTTGGATACCATATAGGCAATTTATGAACGACACACAAAAGACAAATTCTATCAAACAAAAACTCTTTGGCGAAACCATAAACAAAGCTACGCTTTGGATTGTATTTTGCCTCTATCTTTTTTTGCTTATTTGGGTTATCGCCTTAAAATTCAATGCCGATTGGCTTCCCGCTCTCGGCAAAGAAATGAGAGCATTGCCCATTGAAAAAAGGGTGGTGCTCATTCCTTTCCAAACGTTTATATCAAACGGATTCTATTTCCATCTAGATTATTTCCTCAACGTTATCATCTATATCCCTATGGGACTCATTCTCCCCTTAACTATGCGTAAAATTCAGGGGGGGGGGTGCCTTTTGATAATCATTCTCTCATCCGCTATATTTGAAGTAGAGCAGTTGTTTACGGGCTTTGGCGGATGCGATACAGCGGATTTGATCTGCAATGTTGTGGGCGGAGTTATTGGATTGGCAATTTTCTATTTGTTGAGAAAGAAAACCTCTGACAAAGCGATCAACATTATCACATTCATTATTATAATCATTGCAACTCCGATCGCACTTTATGCACTTATAAACACAATCATCCATTGGCAATATTACGTGATTGCTTGATAGTATATTTCGTTATTTTTTTTGCAAATTGACAAAACGTCAAAATAATTGTATAGTGAATTTATCCAAACGTTCTATGTGTATTATGCAAGAGTGTTGCGGATAATAGTAGGTACATTATGAAAAAACTCCTTTTTATCGCAATATGTATTTTGTTGGTATTGTCAGTTGTTCTTGTCGCATGTGGCACTCAACCCCCTCAAGACGTGACAAAGGGCGACGATACAGCCATTGACGGCAGTGTGGACGACGGCTTCGACGGCGATTCCAACAGTGGCGGTTCGTTCGGCAACAATGACTCGGATACTTCAACACCCGATACACAGGATGAAAATGCGATATTCGATGCGTTGTTCAACAAGCAAAATCATATATCTATCCGCCTCGATATGTCTGATAAGGAGATGCAAAAGCTTCAAAACGACTATGAATCTTATTCGTCCAGAGGCTCAAAATCACCCATTTACAGAATGGCGGATTTGCACGTGGCAATCACCGACACCGACGGAAAGAGGAGTGAATACACCATTGAGCAAGTCGGCGTTAGGATGAAGGGCAACACGTCAAGAGATAGCTTCTTTAACCAAAGCGAGGGAATGTACAACCTTATCCATTTCAAGTTGGATTTTGGCGAAACCTTTGATGATGAGGAGTATTATGGCGAGGATGCCATCGTGTGGGAAAGTAAGGAAATACGCAAAGAGCGTAAGGATAGAACGTTTGCCACACTTGAGAAGCTTGATTTGAAGTGGAATCGCAATTTTGATACAACCTACGTAAAAGAGGGATATGCTTACGATTTTTATCGTGATGAGGGCGTAATTGCTCCACACACCAATCTTGTAAGCTTGGATATTAACAAGGATCATGCAGGCGTATTTTCCATTTACGAGCCGATAGATGAGCTGTTTCTTGAAAAAAATCTTCCTGAAGAAGCTCTTGGCGGAGATCTGTATAAGCTTGGCTGGACAAATGAGGGTGCAACGTTCACATCCTTTTCTTCCTATGGCGTTGAGGATGAGGATAAAGGTCAGTTCTTTGTGTATGACTTGAAAACCAACAAGAAAAAGAGTGACCATTCAAGCCTCAAAAACTTGATTCAAGTGCTCAATTCCACAGGTTTGACCAAGCAACAATTCGAGACCGTTGTGGATGTGGATAATTTTATCGCATATTCCGCCGTATCTTACATTTTGGGCAATCCCGATGATTTGAGAAACAACTACAACAACACATATGTATATTTTAGAAAAGACAATGGGAAAATGATTGTCATCCCTTATGATCTAGACCGTGTCTTTGGTGTGAATGTTTGGAATCCGTACGGAAACGGCAACGTCAGTGACAATCCTTTCCAAACGTACAACGTATGCGGAGATCAAAAAAGTCCGCTGTTCAGCAAAACAATTCAGCAGGGCGGTTTCTTGATGGATGAATTTGCAAAAGGGTTGAGTGTCGTCAAAGACAATGAGATGCTAAATCCCAGCAATTTCAAAACGGCTTACGACGTGGCAAAAGCCAACTATAACGGTGAGGCAAAGCCGAGCAAGGATTATCACAATGCATCGCGCTCACTTTTCTATTTTGATGTTCTTCAAACTTGCAATCCAAGCGAAAGCAAAAATATGTCATTTGAGGATTATATCACACAAAAACTCGCAACGCTTTCACGATACGTCTCTGACACCGGAGAGATTGTCGATGGTCGCATGCTCTACGTGAGGGGTGATTTCAACGGTTGGAATTTGGACGCTCGCTATTTGATGAACAAAGTCTCCGATGGCGTGTATTCTTTTGATATATCAAAAGATTTTGACATGTCATTGAAGATTTTTGTGGAGGACACGGACAGTTGGTATGGCGCGGAATTTGTTGACAAAAAATGTACTGTCGCATATGAGTCATCTACCGAAAATAAAAATCTAAAACTCAAAAAGGGGAGCTACACGCTCTATTTCTACACTGACACAAACACCATCAACATAGTAGAAAAATAGAATTGACAGTTTTATTGCAACACAAAACCACCGGACTAGCTGGTGGTTTTTGTATTAAAAAAAAACAGCAGTTGCTGTTATTTTTGGTACACCCTCAGGGACTCG
>CAZXUW010000005.1:0-89984 GCA_964644355.1 uncultured Bacteroides sp. | reverse complement strand
ACTGAGCGTTTAGACAAGTAAATAAACAATACATATTTATACTGTTTTCAGTATTAAACTCTAAATTGTAAACTCCTATACTGAACACCAAGAGCCTCCATCTGACGAGGGAGGTGGCACGGTTTTGCCGTGACGGAGGGAGAGAAAGCCAAACAGGAAATTTTCACGAAATGTTGTAGGATTTTCAATACCGGCTATAAGGTTTAGTGATAAATAATCTATGTGGAGAGGCATCGAATGGGTGTGCGTTCGGATAAGGCTCTGCCTTCCACAATTCTTCATTAAAAAATTCTGTCTTATTTTGGCACTTTGCGATTATGCGGAGTGCTTTTTCATATAGTTTTGTATGCTGGCTGATGTGGTAGGGGATGAGATTGCTCGTCTTGTTGGCAATGAGGATGAGCTTGTTGAGTTGCGTATGCGTGCAAACAGGGCACTTGTCGCAATTATGATGGACGGAAGGCGTATCACTGTCAAAAGAAAGAATGGCGAATACGTGACCACAAAACAGGATATTCAAGACGTGATCAGCCGTGTGACCAATATGTCCTTTTATAGTGCTTCGGATGAGATTTTGAAAGGATATATCCCCTTTGGCAAATATAGAATTGGCGTTTGCGGTGAGGGAATAAGCGAAAACGGCACTCTTATGGGAGTGAAAAACATCAGCTATCTTGCAATCCGCATACCTCATCAAATTTACGGTGTGGCAGATGGCATAGTTGCTGACGTTATCAAAGATAACGAAGTCAAAAATACCTTGATCATTTCACCGACGGGAGCGGGAAAAACAACGATGCTACGAGAGCTTGCAAGGCTTGCATCTTACAAGTATAACGTGGTCGTTATAGATGAGCGTAATGAGCTGTGTGCACACGCTTTGGGTGTTGCGACGCTTGACGTTGGAGATGCCGACGTGATGAGTTGTGTGCCAAAAAGGTATGCGTACGAGTGTGCGATAAGGGCGATGAATCCTGACGTCATAGTCACTGATGAATTGTTTGGAAGTGCAGAAGTCGATGCGATTTTGGACGTGATGCGGTGCGGTGCAAAAGTGTTTGCAACCTTGCATGCACAAAACGTCGCCGACGTTGAAAAGGGGGAGTATGCAAGGCTGTTGCAAGCATTTGAATGTGTGGTTGTGCTTGGCAAAAACCCCATAGGAAAAGTGGTTGAAAAGAGAATAAAATGAACGATATTTTGAAAATCATAGGTGGCGGATTGCTCGCACTTGTCGCTTGCTATATCGGTGTGCTTATCAAAAGACGATATAGACAACGATATGAATTTTTCAAGTCGGCAAGCGAGTTTGCAAGACGTCTTGAAGGCGAGTTATCCACTCTAAAAACGCCCGTTCCCACTGTGGCTAAAGAGTTTTTGAAATCTAAAAAAGGTGAGTTTGAAAGCGTGCTTGAAAAGTGGCTGAACGCATCAATGGCATTTGGCAAAAACACTCAAGATATATTTGATATATCACTGCTAAAAGATGAGGAAAAAAGGCAAGTATCGGCATTCTTTTTGCCACTTGGCAAAAGTGTGCTAAATGAACAAATCGCACATATAAAAAGCTTTCAAAAGCTGTTTGACGAGCGTAGGGACGAGTGCGAAAAAGAGAGCAAAAAACTTGGCAATATGTATTTCAAGCTGTGCGTGCTTATAGGGCTCGCCTTGCTTTTGATCGTGTGCTAACAGGTAGGGTTCTTGGATGGACGAGCTTGCACAAAGCATTTGACGAGGGTGTATTTTTGGGAGTGCGGTGACAATGCAACGCCCTAGAAACGGGGGATTGTGTGACACAAGGAGTGATAGATATGGACGTTGATATTATATTGAAAATCACAGGAGTCGGCTTGCTTACGGCAATTGTTTGCGTGATATTGAAAAAGAGTGACAGAGATGAGATTGCCACCTTTGCAACGCTTGCCGGACTTATCATTGTTGCGGTGCTCGTGTTGGATATGCTTGGTGGGCTTTTTGACACGCTAAAATCAATATTGGCACTTTATTGACGCATTATTGTGATATAAAGTCGGTTTTTTGCGTAAACGGGTAAATTTTGGGAGCATAACGTATGATATTCAAACTTATTGGAATCGCACTTACAGGGGTGGTTGTCATAACGCTTTTGAAAACCGCAAAACCTGAGTTTGCGGTGTTTGCAAGCATTGCAACGGGAGTTGTTATGGTGGCAATTATGCTCTCAAGTCTTACGGACGTTGTGATTGCTTTTGACGATATTGTGACAAAGAGCGGTGTGAATGACGAGGTGTTTGCAATTGTTTTGAAGATTATAGGCATTGGATATTTGACGGAATATTCTTCTTCGGTTGCCTCTGATGCAGGGTGTGCATCGATTGCTCAAAAGCTACAATTTGGCGGAAAAATAATTATATTTCTTATGAGCATTTCAATTGTCAAAGCCCTTGTTGAAGTTGTGTCAACACTTATGTCTGCAATATAAAAAACTCAAAAATTTGCATTGTTACGTTGACGGTTATGAGGGGATTGTTTGTTGTCGATATGAAAAAAACATATGGAAAAACACATAAAAAAGCACTTAAAAAAGCCATATTTTTTGCCGTTTTTTTGATGTTTTTTGCTATGTTTTTTGGCTGTTTTTCACATCAAAACATTGCATATGCCTCATCAAACGAACAAGAACAAGTTGAGGAGGATATGAGTGATGCCGTCAATTCTTTGCTTGACGACATTGACTTTTCTGCATTGACAAAACTTGTTGAACTCATCAATCAAAATGGCGGAGAGGTGCTTTCCTTTGAGGATGTGTTGAGCGAAATCAAGAGCGTTTTGAATGGTGAGAGTGACGATTTTTTTGTGCGGATATTCGACTTTCTTGCAAAGAGTGTAGGCAGGTATTTTCTTGGCGTTTTGCCAAGTATGATCACGATAATTCTGCTGTGTATTCTCAAGAATATGCTTGGTTCGCTCACCGGTGATTTTCTCAACCATTCAACAACCGAAATCGTGCATATCGTGTGTTATCTTGCAATCGTCATCGTCCTGTCAACAGGGGTTATGAACGTTGCAAAAGAGGTGAGTGGTACGATAAATTTGCTCTACACTTTGCTTGAAGTTCTCTTTCCAATTCTGCTTGGGCTTTTATCCACGTTGGGTGCGACAACCATTGTTGGCGGATACACCTCGCTTACGGCTGTGCTTGGCTCGGTAATCTTGAAAATGATAACGTCCGTGATTCTGCCGATATTTGTTGCAAGCATAGTGTTTAGTGTGGTTGGCGGAGTGTCAAAAAGCGTGAAACTTGACAAGCTTATCAAGCTTTTACGCTCTGCGTCCACTTGGCTTATAGGCATCGTATTTGGATTGTTTGCAAGCTTTTTGACCTTGCAAGGGGTGAGTGGTGGAGTTACGGACAAATTTGGCTTTGGAGTTGCAAAATTTGCAATATCCAGCTATGTGCCAATATTGGGCGGATATTTGAGTGACGGATTGGATATTTTGACGGCATCGGTGGTGCTTGTGAAAAATGCAGTCGGCTATACCGGGGCAATTATCCTTTGTGCAATCGTGCTGTTTCCCATTGTGAAAGTGGTTGTTTTTTCATTGGGATTGCGGATTTGCGCATCCATTGCCGAGCCAGTTGGAGATGATAGAGTTGCAACGCTCATGACGGACGTCGCAAAAAACGTCAATCTGCTTGTGACGGCATTGGCAGGAGTTGCGTTCTTGTTCTTCCTCATGATAATGATGATAATTGCAACCTGCAATTTTGGGGTTTGATATGAAAGAGTGGATATTGTCCGTTGTCGGTGTCATTGCACTTGGTGTGCTTGTGGACATTCTCTTGCCATCCGGCAAAATGGCAAAGTACGTCAGGGGTGCATTTTCTTTGCTTGTGGTGCTTGTGATTTCATCAATCCTGCCAATCATCGCAAATGCAGACTTTCAAATTGACTTTGATAGCAGTGATTTTTTTGCGGTTGAAAGTGAGAAGTCGGCTAAGCTATATACGTATCTCGAGCAAAAAGCAAAGAGTGAACTTGAATGGTGCAACTGTGAGTGCGACGTGCAAGTCGAGTGTGATAACACCGTTGTGAAAAGCGTGCGGGTGATTGTGTATGCAAGTGAGATGAGTGCGGACAACATCGTGGCGGTGGTGACAAAAACATTGGGCGTTAATAAAAACCTTGTGAGAGTCATATATCTCAAAGAGCGAGAGGGAATTTATGGATAATGTTATCTCAAATTTCATCAAAAAGGTGAAAGAAATAAAAAACATAAAGATTATCCTTTTTGTATTCATAATTGCAATTGCACTCATCATATACTCTAGCGTAACGACTTCGCAAGAGAGCGTAAGCCTCATGAGCGACGAGGAAAGCAAGCTTGCCTCAATTCTGTCTGCGGTGTCTGGTGCCGGCGAGGTGGAAGTGATGATTTCAAGAGAGTCGAGCGAGATTGTCGGAGTGCTTGTGCTTGCAAGCGGTGCGGATAATCCGCTTGTGAGATTGCGGCTTGTTGAGGCAACCACAACGGCTTTGGGAGTTGACTACAAGCTTGTTGGCGTGATGACGAAAAAACAATAATTGAACATATAGGAGGAATATATGAAAATGAAATCCAAAACTAAAAAGGTGCTTGTCCTTGCCGTGATGGTGGTGTTGCTTGTTGCAACGGGCGTGCTGAATTTTGTGTTGAGTGAAAAACTCAACGACACGTCAACAGACGTGACAAACGGTGGCGGTGACGTTGTTGCAACCTTCTTTTCGGCGGCAAGAAGCGACAGAGATTCAACAAGAGAATCGGAGTTTTTGTATCTCGATGCCATTGTAAATTCAGACTCCAGCACTGAAAGCGCAAAGCAAACCGCATCAGAGCAAAAGATGCAGATTGTTGAGAGAATGGAAACAGAGCTTGCACTTGAAACGCTCATCAAAGGCAAAGGCTTTGATGATGCAATCGTCACAATCAGCGACAGTGGCGTGAGCATAGTTGTAGGTTCCGAGCAGTTGAGTGTTGAGCAAGCCAATCAGATTTTGTCGGTGGTTGTGAGCGAGACGACGTTCAAGGCAACAGAGGTGAAAGTGATTCCGTACAATTAAGTCGGCAGGGGAGAATATAGGAAAACGCAGGCATATGAGTGCTTGCGTTTTCATATTTTTGGCAGTTTTGGGAGTAAAGTGGGAGTAAAATGTGTTTTAGAGTGGTTGATATAATTGTTTTGCTGTGGTATAATAACCAAAAGAGGTAACTATGGCTAAAGAAAAAAAAGTGACAGTATTAAACGACGTTCTCGTCTCCTTGGCAACAGAAGCCGCAGGAGAAGTCAAGGGCGTGTCTTTGCTCAATTCCAAACGCAACCATGGAGCTGTTTCCGTGTATGTGCTTGAAAATGAGAAAGTGGCGGTAGATTGCTTTGTGAATATCGATATAGGATACAGTGTTCCCGTGCAGGTGGCATTGCTTCAAGAAAAAATCAAAACACAAATAGAGCGTGCAACAAAGTTTGCCGTTCAGTCTGTAAACGTTCAAGTTGTCAACGTAAATATTCCACAATAGATTATGAGAAGATTAGCAAGAGAAAACGTGTTTAAGTTGGTGTTTGAATACACCTTTTACGGCTCGGTGAACGAAGGTACACTTGAGCTTATGCTTGTTGGTAGCAACCTAAACGACGATGACAAGAATTATATCAATTCAACCTACATCGGCGTCATCACCAAAGAAGAAGAACTCAAGAGCATCATCGAGTCGCACCTTGAGGGATACAAGCTTGAAAGGGTGTATCGTCCCGATTATGCAGTGTTGCTTTTGGCAACGTACGAGCTTTGCGAGCATACCGCTCCAAATGCTGTTGTCATCAACGAAGCCGTCGATCTTTCAAAGAAGTACGGCACGGACAAATCGGGCTCTTTTGTCAACGGAGTGCTTGCCAAAATCGTCAAAGATATCAAGTGAATTTATCCCGATTGCTTGGACGGAATTGCATGTCTTGCATTCGGGATTTTTGTTACATAAAAAAATAGTAAAAAATTGATTTAATGTCAAAAACGGTGGATAAAGTGTCGATTATGCCAATTAAACCCCAAATTTCAGAAAATGTTATCTCTGTAAGTGAGGTCAACGCCACAATCAAGGCGTGTATTGATGCACCAATTTTTAAGGGGCTTGAGGTGTTTGGTGAGGTCTCCGGATACAAGTTTAGCGGACCGCATGCTTACTTCACTTTGAAGGATAAATATTCGCAACTGTCATGTGTATGTTTCAACGCAAGAAAGACGTACGTGCCAAAAGACGGTGAGAGTGTGATAATAAGAGGTTCTCTGGATTACTATCTCAAGGGCGGTAGACTTTCATTGCAAGCAAGTGAGATAACTCCTGTTGGTCAGGGTGCTTTGTTTTTGGAATTTGAAAGGCTAAAAGCAAAGCTTCTCGAGGAGGGGTTGTTTGACGAGGCTCACAAAAAACCTATCCCTCAATTTGCAAAAAATGCCCTTGTCGTCACCTCAAAAACAGGGGCGGTCATAAGAGATATAGTGACAACGGTAAGACGCAAAAATCCCATCCTCAACATCACCGTCAAGGACGTGAGGGTGCAGGGCGAGGGGGCAGGCAAGGACATTGCCAAAGTTCTCGAGAGAGTGGATAGGCTCGGATATGACGTCATCGTCATTGCAAGAGGCGGAGGTTCGCTTGAGGATTTGGCTCCATTCTATGACGAGTCGCTTGTAAGGGCGGTGTATGCAATGAACACTCCTGTTGTATCCGCCGTTGGGCATGAGACTGATTTTTCTCTTTGTGACTTTGTTGCGGATGCTAGGGCGGCAACGCCTACTGCGGCGGGTGAGCTGATCGCATATGATTATTATGCAATGTTGGATTCATTGAATAAGAATATGTCAAGACTTTTGGCAAACACCACAAGAGCGTTTGACAGAAAGAGTGCTCTTTTGCAAAGGAATTGTTTGAGGCTTGGAGGACTTGCGTCAGAGTTCTATTTGAAGAGAGAGCATAGAGTTGTCAACAACGTCCAAAAGGCAAGACAGCTTGTGCAAAGACGCATTGAAGTTGCAGAGGGCAGAGTGGATAGAGCAACGGTTGCTCTTGACAATTTGAGTCCTCTTAAAACCTTGCGTAGAGGCTACTTCAGAGTGCGTGCCGGCGATGAAACGATAAGCTCTGTGGCAAAACTCAACGTTGGAGATACAATAAAGGCAACTGGTTCGGACGGTGAAGTTACGGCAGTTGTTGAAAATATCGAGATTTTTAAGGAGAATAACAATGGCTGAAATCAAGAAGTTTGAAGATACACTCGCTGAACTTGAGAGCATCGTCAAAAAGCTTGAGGGGGATATTCCTCTTGACGAGGCAGTCAAGGCTTTTGAAAGAGGCATTGAGCTGTCAAGAGTTTGTATCGATGAGTTGAAAGCGGAAAAAGGTAAGCTTGAACTGCTTGTTGACGACATCAACAAGTTGACTGAAGAATTGAAGCTCGACTGATATGGTTTTGAAAGATTGCGACAATCAACAATTTCTTGCCTTGTTTGAGAATTCCGTCAAAGATTTGCTTGCAGACGGCACTTCTTTGATTGCAGAAGGGATGAGGTATGCTGTTTTGGACGGCGGAAAACGTATCCGTCCGCTGTGCGTATGCCTTGGTGCAAAGGCAGTGGGCAAAGATTGTGACATCCAAGCCGTGTTGTCACTTGCAATGGGCATTGAGCTTGTGCATAGCTATTCACTTGTGCACGACGATTTGCCTGCAATGGACAACGATGATTATCGCAGAGGCAAGCTGTCCGTGCACAAAAAATTTGGACACGCAAACGGCATTTTGATTGGTGACGCACTGTTGAGCTTGGCAATGAGTGTGCTGTTGGATGGAGCAAACCGCTATGGTAGGTTGTTTGCTCGTGCATCGCAAACCATTGCAAAATCCGCCGAAATTATGGTTCTCGGTCAGGAGAAAGATTTGCAAGGTTGCAACAGTGAGAGTGAATATTTGGACATGTATTCCCAAAAGACGGGTGCGTTGATAGAGGGTGCATTCCGTGCAGGTGCGATATTGGCAGGAGCATCGGACGAGCAAGTGGAAAATATTGCAAAATTTGCACAAAACGTGGGAATATCATTTCAGCTTGCGGACGACCTTTTGGATAACGACGGCGTTGTTGCCATCAAGGGGGCGGATGGTGTAAAAGCTATTTTGCAGGAAAAATCGTCACAGGCAAACCTCATTGCAGACGGCTTTGCAAACGCCACCGAACTTAAAGAATTTGTCAAATTGCTAAGCGACAGAAAAAAATAAATTGCAACTATCATTGTAAACTTTGAAAAAAAGGTTGCAAAAATCTTTTTTGTTTGATATATTGTTAAAGCAATCAAATGCGGGAGTGACTCAGTGGTAGAGTGTCACCTTGCCAAGGTGAAAGTCGCGGGTCCGAATCCCGTCTCCCGCTCCACAAGCAAAATCCGGCATCATAGCCAAGTGGTAAGGCAAGGGTCTGCAAAATCCTCACCCCCAGTTCAAGTCTGGGTGATGCCTCCAAAAGAATCTCAAACGCTTTGTTTGGGATTTTTTTATTGCTAGTTTTATGCTAGTTCTTTACAAATAAAAACGCTTGTGCTAAAATACGAAAAGCAGTCGCACAATGACGGAATGGCGGAATAGGCAGACAAATGAACGGTGTTCATCCCGGCGTCTGCACAAAGACCACCACGCTCAAGCAAACAACTTAACACATACTTAACATGCCGGAATGGCGGAATAGGCAGACGCAAGGGACTTAAAATCCCTCGATGGAAACATCGTATCGGTTCGACCCCGATTTTCGGCACCAAGACAAAAAGCTCTCATTGCGAGGGCTTTTTGAATTGTTATGATATGCAAGTTGCAGTTATGGTGTGTTTTGCACGTTTCGTTTGCCGTGTGGCAAATCGCAAAATATTTGACTATATTTGCCCGTTTCAATTTGGATTTAATTGCAAGCAATTGTACAAAATGTAAAAAAATATCAAAACCTATTGCCAATTTTGTTGTCTAATGGTATAATTGAAAAAGTATATTAGAGTATTATGCGCTCGTACGCTCCGCTAGCGTGCGTGTGGAAAGGTGGGAAATGAATACTACGGCATACGCAAAAAGAACGCTGTACAAACCTATTGACTTTTTCTTCAGGGGAGTTGTTGAAGCTTCCGGCAAGAGCAAGAAGGTAGTTTTTGTTGATGCGTTTCAAGTTCTCAACGACAGGTATTTGGGGAGAATGAGCGTATGCAATTATTTTTATATTGCAGAAAATTCCGTGCGTATCAACGAGCTTAACGTCATTGCCCTTGAGGAGCTTGTCAATTATGACCTCGTTATGCGAGAGAATTTCCTTATCCCTGACAACCTCACGTATTGTCTGCCCATTACGACAAGATTTTTGGATAATGACAAAGATTTTGACGTGCTCACCTCAACACTCAAGGATTTGGGCTACAAAAAGAGCAATCTCGTCATATCCTTCTTTGTGTCCAATCTTGTGGGGCTTGATGAGGAAGGCAAAAAGAGATACAACCGTTTGCGTAAGCTCGGCTACAAAATTTGTGCATCGGCGTTTGGTGAGGACTACAACGCACTAGACGTGCTTGCGGAGTTTAATTTTGACTATTTGAGATGTGAAGCAAGCTATTTTGACACCGCTCAAAACAAGAAAAAGGTGCTAGCAATGCTTGTAAGTTTTTGCAAGAGCAACAAAATCGGCTTGATTATGGAAGGGGTTGACTCACCAAGTCAATACGCGCGTTTCAAGAAAGAAGGCATAAAGCTCTTGACAGGTAGGGCGGTAAGCAAACTTTCAAGATGGGTTACCAATGAATTTTTGCTTTTGAAAGATCCTGTCGGAGAAAAGAAAGATCAGTATCTCAAGAAGCTCCAAAAGGTGCTAGATGCCAAAGAAAAAGCGGTTGCAAACGAGCTTGAGGCATTGAGAAATTCCGCCATCGAGAAAGAAAAAGAGAATGATGCAGAGAGGGTTATGCCCACATCGCCACGTCCGGAGCTTGCAAAATCGCCATATCAAGTGCGTCTTGAACAGCAGAAGCAGAATGCACGCAAGGCGGCGGAGGAGAGAGTTCAAGCACAGGCAAAGCTCATCGAGCAAGACTCACCCGAGGCAGATGAGAGAGACAACAAGCTTCTTGACGAGATGTCTCGCATGCGTTATGAGGGCGACGTGCAGAGCGCTTTGGCATTGAGCTTTGCATCGCAGAAAAAGAGCGAGCTTGGCGTAGATCGTCCGCTTGAGGACAAAGCAGATAAGGCTGAAAAAGAGAAGTCCAAGGACGAGCAAGCATTAGATGAGGAAAAGCCGTCTGACAAGAAGAAAGAGACTGTCGTAGATCAAGACGAAAACAGCGTATCCGCACCTATAAGACCTGCTCAACCGGAAGTCAAAAAGCCAAAGAAACCCAAGAAAATCAAGGCTGATTTCGACAAGGAAGAAAAGCTTTTCAACGAATACAAGAGTGACAGCATGTTCGGTGGGCTTGGCATGGATGCCGGCGTGAGCGGATTTGGCATCACGATGCGTATCGAGAACAAGAACGACGGTGAGCCGGAGCTTATCGGCAAATACAATGACAAAGGTCAGTGGGTTGACGAGGATGGCAACGTGTTCAACGGCTATTTCGATGTGGAAGGCAACTGGGTTGAATACGAGCAGTTTGACGTCACCAAGGAAGGCTCTTACAACGACAAGGCACAGTGGGTTGACAAAGACGGCAACGTCTATGACGGCTACTTTGACGAGGAAGGCAGATGGATAGACTACACCTACACAGACCTCAACGGCGAGATTGTTGACAACGGCTATTTTGACGACACGATCGGCAAATGGGTGCCATACGGCTACTTTGCAGGTGACGGAACATACCATAAGTTCTAATTCACGCCAAGAGTCATACGATCAAGATCAAGCGTTATATACTTAAATAGATATATATATATGAATATATAAACCAAATAGACACACATGAGCGAAAACGATATTGAAAGAATGCAGGATGAGATGGACGAGCAAGCTTACGATGAGCTTGAGGAGTCCTCATCTGCCAAAAAGGCGAAATCGAGCAAAAAGAGTGCTCGCAATTCCGCAAAAGAGACCGCCCGTTTGAAAAAGGAATGGGAGGACAGTATCGTTGCGTCCAAAAAGGTCAAGAGAGAGGAGCTTCGTGCCAAGGTCAAGAGGGCGATGCTCATCATGCTTGTGTTTGCTCTTGTGGTTACGTCAATCGTGTACATCATGCTGTTGCTTATGGAAGAAAACAACGTGCGTATCACGGTCAACAATCGCAACAAGGACAAGTCGATTTCTTTGTCCATGGACAATGAATATTGGACGCCATACCTCAACGCCGACGGTCCCGATGACATCTGGAACATCAGCTATGATTCACGCTATGGCACGGAAACTCCGCTCAGCGAAAGCGAGGTATATTCCTTGCTCAATGCCGACGAGTTTGAGCTTGGCGAGATGAATGGCGAGCAATATATAGCATTCACCTTCATGCTCCGCAACAACGGCAACGAGGAAGCTCACGTCGATTATGAAATGACGCTTGAGTTTGACGATCACGATTTGCAAGACTCCGTGCGAGTTATGTGGGGATACAGCCTCAAGAATCCTATCGGGCTTGAAGATGGGGAGAGTGCCACCAACATCAACGTATATGCCTCTTTGAGTGACAGTGAGCGTCTTGCCGACAATGCCTACAACGTTGGCAGAACGGCAGAGGACGGCTATATCGAATGCGTTGCGTACGACAGAGAAGTCGGTCTTAACGTGCATCCAAATGGCAAATATTACTATCTCAAAGACTATGATGCCATGCTCAATGCGGATGCAGACACCAAGATGACCGCACAATTGCACGGCTACAAAGCAACCACACCATTCGCATCTGACGAATTTGTCTTTCAAAACAGTCTTGATCTAGCCAAGGGAGACATCATGTACTGCTATCTCAGCATATGGATTGAGGGCAGTGATTTTGATTGCATCGACTCCGCCATCGGTGGCTACTGCAAGATGGGCTTGAATTTCTACGCAAGCTGACAAAAAACTTGCAAGCATTGCTTGCAAATGATATCGGCTTTGCCGATGATATCCTTTTAAGAGTGGTGAAATCCGCATTTTGCTCATAAAATCTTGCAAAACAGCCAAAACAAATGCTTGATGAGCAACAAGAAAATTGCAATACATCTGTTGGATAAAACGACAACAGTATTAAAAAATAAAACAAATTGTTGTATTAAATCGCTGAAAAAGCACAAAAATACAAATTTAGTGTTGACATTGGCATACGCAAAGGCTATAATTAATATACATAATGTATAAGTGCACTTGTCTGCATTGTCAGATATGCCACAATCCAAAGCAGTTGGATATCATCCCAAAGGGATATCATTGCATAAAAGATTCGCATCGCAAATCTTTACGCAAATGTGCCGATTGACGACACCACTATAAAATGTCAAAGATTTCACAGCACACTGTGCTTGAGATATAAAAAACGAAAAATAACATACAGAAATAAGGTTTTTTTAGAAAGGGGGCTTTATTTCGATAAGGAGAAAAACGATGAAAAAGAAAGGTTTGCTTATCTCAACAATCGCAATGGTTGTTGTGCTGATCGCAGCTCTTACTACAACAACTTACGCTTGGTTTACAGCAGCTTCGAAAACTGAAGTTAGGCCAATAAATTTTGAAGTTACTTCTGACTCTGATTTGACAATTGGTGTTTCCAAAACAAATAAAATAAATACAGGCGATTCTATCGGACAAAATTTATTTGTTAGCGGTTCTGGTCTTTCATATGATATCACTAAAAATGCGTGGGATGGTACAGAAGGTCTTGGTTTTGAGGTTGATACCGGTTTGAGTCTTGCTGGCATGAAGAAAGCTGTTTATACAGGTACAGCCTATGTCGCAGGTAATGATTCTTCGGGTACTATTGATGAAACTTTGCAACCTGAAGGGAATTGGGTAAAAGCTTCTGGTAGCGGTCAAGATGTTACAAGAACCGAAATTGAAAATGCAGTTGCAAATGGTATCAAAGGTGAAGACAATACTGGCGACTATCTGGACGTTGCATTTGGCGTTGCACCTGCCAAACAAAATGTTACAAAAGTAAAATGCGTTATAGGCGTTAACCCTGATTCATCTTCAACAGTATTGGGCATGAATGCAGCTATTTCTTTCATCTACAAAATTGATAATGGCAGTTGGTCAGACATAATTGATGTGTACGAGGGTCATAGTGCAACGACAACAATAAATGGTACAACCAATTATAATCCAATTGAAATACCGGATATAACTTGGAATCCTGGCGCAAAGACATATGAAATAGAAATTACTGGCAACGGAACTGATATTGTCCCACAAGGTGAAATTCATCAAATCCATATTAAACTCTTTATCAATGGTAAAGATCAAGACTGCAATAGTAATGCAGCAAACGTTAAGTCAGTTATAACAATTAACTTTATTGCAGATAAGAAAGCAGAAAGTTCAACCTAATTCGTAATCATCTTATAACGCAAAACACGGCTCAATCGAGCCGTGTTTTTTCGTTATCAATTTTGGTTTTATTAGTTATTCCCTTCATTTGAAGTGATTGCTTCTTGTGCTCCGAAGAATATGCCAATTCTGATAGAACCATTCTTTGCTGAGTCAAGGCAATCGCTGTCTGCACCTGCAACATAAATTATCAATTCAATTTGATCAAACGGTGCACTTGATGTAGCATCGGTGTATTGTGTCAACGGGATATCAACACTCTTTGCACCCGTTATAGTGGTTTGATATGTTGTCGTAGAATATGACAAAGAATTTGCATCTAAACCATTGGATTTGCCTGTACCAGTAATATCACCATAAATTTTAGCTTCTGTCGAGGCTCTTTCGTCATTATAATGTTTGTTTGCAGCACCATAGACATCAACATCTTCCCAATCACCACCATTAACTCTGTATGCAACATGGATAGCTGCGGCCATACCAATTCTTGTGCCTGTGCCTTGTGGTTGGATGACAACATGCAAAATGTTTGTATTATCCATCAAAGCTTGTGTTGGTTGTGCACCAAGGAACATATAAACATAGTCACCATTAGTGGACTCGTCGGTATCAGCTGTAGTTTTCTTGTTTTCAATAGCAAGGCGTGGAGCTTCCATGGATGTTGTGGAACCATTTGCAGCAATTGCTAAATCGAAAGATGATCCGTTATTATTTTCAACTGTGCCATCATTCTTATAAAACTTTGTGTTTGCATATGTTGCACCTGAAAGTGCTCCTGCACTTGAGAATCCAACAGCTTTACTTTGAGTTGACCAAACAATATCATGCGAAATAGATGCACCAAGGCCTTGGTTGCCTGTCCAATATCCATTAGCAACACCATCATCATCACCACCATGTGTATAGGTTACAGTTCCTGAAACAAAATTGTCTGGGGATGCAGCATCGCTGTATGATGTATAACCTTGTGCGTTCAAACCAATTGCCATAACGTTACCGGCTTCTACGCTGACGGTAAAACCATCAATATTCGTAGTGGTTGACACAGTAAACCAAGCGTAAGTTGATGTAGTAAGAGCTGCGATCAGCACAACAACCATTGCGATTGTTGAGATAAGCAAACCTTTCTTTTTCATCGTTTTTCTCCTTATCGAAATAAAGCCCCCTTTCTAAAAAAACCTTATTTCTGTATGTTATTTTTCGTTTTTTATATCTCAAGCACAGTGTGCTGTGAAATCTTTGACATTTTATAGTGGTGTCGTCAATCGGCACTTTGACGCATTGCTCCAACAGCATCATGGTGATTGCAAATGCCTTATGTCACATTGCGTTTACGGACAAAAACTGCCGTTTTGTAAATTACTATTGACATAGTGTGTTATTTCTAGTAAAATACTAATGTATAGTTATAACTATACGTATACAACAAAGTCATTCGAGCAAAGCGGAGCATTCCGTTCAAGGGCAATAAGCATGGCTCGTGTGATGTCAATAGTCATTCGTTTTCTTTCGGGCTACGCCTTTGGCGTGGCGGTGGGGCAATAAGTCGTGGACGGGGACGAAGAAGCATCAATAGGAAGGTTTTTATGGAATCAGCAAAAGGCTCTCATAAGAGAGAAAAGAAAGAACTCACTCCGAGGCAGAAGAACGTGATGAATATCCTCAATTGGGTGGCAACGGCTTGCTGTATCGTGCTTGTCGTGTTTGCACTCGTTGTGGCTATTTTCACCATTGCTTCTACGAGTGATGAGGAGTTCCGTTTGCCTACTTTTGGAGATACCGTGTATATGGTGGTCGCATCCGACTCTATGAGTCCGACTTTTGACAAGGACGATATGATTGTCGGCAAAACATACGACTACACAACCGATGGTGAGCTCCAAATCGGGCAGGTTGTCACGTTCAGGGTGCGTACAGGTGTTTTGAACACCCACAGAATCGTGGCGAAAAAGTTTGATACAAACGGCAAATTGATTGCATACGTCACTCGAGGTGACAATCAGGATCACTCTTGGCAAGAGGCGGCAGCGGAGCTTGCAAAGCCGGAAAGTGAACGCAACAATGACATCATCGGCAACGTTGAAAGCAATACTTATGCTTCCAACATCAAGGCAACTTGGGGTTCGTCAGATGGAACAACCGCTACGGATGGCGATGTGCTCAAGAATGTTGGCGGTTTCACCAACTGGATTCAGGATCCAGAGCAGGGGCGTACACGCTTCTTCTGTGTTGTCGTGCTTCCGCTCATCCTTTTGTTTGTGATTTATGCATTTGTGCTTGTCCGCACGCTTGTCATCGCAAAGCTTGAAAATGAACGCAAGGTGCAATCAGAGCAAGTTGTGACGGTGGATGCTCTTTCCGATGAGGAAAAACGCCGTCTTGCTCAAGAATATCTTGCCTCGCTCTCTCAATCTGATGCTGACCAAAACGTCGCTACGGATGAGAATGCTCAAAGCGAGAGTGATGTTCAAGACGTCGATGACGATGCTGTCATAAGCGATAGCGATTCTGAATGACGTTAGGCTTTTCCGTCCTTTTGGACGGTGGAGCCTTTTTGCTATATTTTTGCAGAAACGTGTGAGTGTTTCTTCCGTTACCGTGACGGGGAATTTCTGTCCATTATTGCGCGATTGAAAAATGAATATAAATTTG
The DNA here is from genome assembly GCA_964644355.1 of uncultured Bacteroides sp. Taxonomy (GTDB): domain Bacteria; phylum Bacillota; class Clostridia; order Christensenellales; family CAG-917; genus CAG-475. The sequence goes on along the minus strand of CAZXUW010000005.1, from coordinate 73,788 downwards.
GTTTTTGAATTTCTAAAAGCATTTCTCGGTGCCTTCTACGACAAGGGAATCGGCAGTATTTTCTGGGGATTTTTGCATATCTTCTACAACGACGGCTACACCGATGCTTTTTCCAACTATACAGAATATTTTGGTGCCGGCGAATGGGCGGTTGCCATTATCTTTATCGTACTTATCGTTGCCGTTATCGTGGCAATCATCGTGCTTGCTATCCTGGGACTTCGCAAGCTCTCTCGCTTGGGCAAGACCAAAGTCCTTCCGCAAGACCTCGTTGAGGAGTGTGCCAACCTCAAAAAGCAAATCATCAAAATGTCCGCTGAAAAGGATCGTATTTTGGGTATGCGTGTGAGTGATATCGGCAACTACGAGGGTGAAGAAGAAGGCGAGAAAAAACAAGAACAGTCTCCAACAGGCGAGTCTCGTTTCTACAAGCTCACCGAAATCGACAAGATTTACGAGAACTACGTTCCGCCTGTATTCGATGACGAAATCACACTTCCCGAGCTTTGCGACCGCTTCCGCAACTTCGCTTGCTCAAGGATGAGATTGTATTACAATCCACGTATTATAAGACTGTTTATCGCGGGTATGTCAACCTCTCGTCTTATGATTTTGCAGGGAATTTCCGGTACAGGTAAGACGTCACTTCCGCACGCTATGGGTATCTTCCTCAACAACCCCGCAACCATCGCTTCCGTTCAGCCGTCTTGGCGTGATCGTACCGAACTTTTCGGCTACTTCAACGAATTTACAAAGCGTTTCAATGAAACGGAAGTTTTGAAGAAGATGTACGAGGCAACTTGGAATGACCAAATTTACCTCACCGTCCTCGACGAAATGAACATCGCGCGTGTTGAGTACTATTTTGCAGAAATGTTGTCAATTCTCGAAATGCCTTCTCGTGACGAGTGGATTGTTGACCTCGTTCCGTCCGGTTGGGCAAACGACCCCAAGCATATCGACAAGGGTAGATTTAGACTTCCGCAAAATATGTGGTTTATCGGCACCGCAAACAACGACGACTCCACGTTTGCTATTTCAGATAAGGTTTACGACCGTGCTATGCCTATCAACATCAACAGCAAGGGCGTTCCATTTGAAGCTCCGTGGGCGGATAATATCTTTATCAGCTACAAGCATCTTGAGGCTATGTTCAAGGAATCTCAAGAGATCTACAAGGTCTCTCAAGAGGTTTTGGACAAGGTTAACCAACTTGACGACTATGTTATCGAACACTTCCGTCTTGCGTTTGGCAACCGTATCGTGAAACAGCTCAAAGAGTTTGTTCCGAGCTACGTTGGCTGTGGCGGTACGGAAATCGACGGTCTCGACTACGTGCTCTGCAACAAGATTTTCCGTAAGTTTGAATCATTGAACTTGTCCTACATCCGTGACGAAATCGACGGCTTGATCCTCTATTTGAGCGAGCTTTTCGGCGAGGAAAATATGCAAGAGAGCAAGGAATACATCAACAGACTTAAGAAGTTGTTCTAATGACAACTACGCTTTGTGCGTATATAATTTCATAAAAGCATGGCTGACAATAAGATTACAAGAGAAGTGTACGTATCGTATGCGAACAAGATTGTTTCAGTCCTCAAGGATGAGGGCTTTTATGAGCAATTCAAAAAACGTGTAGATAAAGGCGTATCCAAGTTTAAGCTTGCCAAAAAACGCCTCGTACAAGACATCTCCATAGATTGGATCGATACCATTGAAAGTATCCTTCCAAATCTCGATACAATCGTGCGTAACCCAAGAAAATTCATCGTCCAAGAGGAGGATATCGTTGACGTTTCGCTTGCAAGAAGTATATCGACAGAGTCTGTCAAATATCTTGCCCAGCACACCAACATGATCTCCAAGGTTGACGAGAAAACGGGTGACGTCACACCATCAAAAATTCTCAATATCACAAAGGAAGAATCCTTTGAGATTTATGAAAACCGCTTTATTTACACCTTGCTTCTCAAGCTCAAGGACTTTGTCACAATGCGTTATGACAAGATCAAAAAGGCATCCGCAACACAGGACGTCTTGGAGCTTGACGTTGAGTCTAGATTTAATCTTCCAAGCAAGAAAATAACCTATAGAACGGAGTATTTTGCACAATTAAGCTTTGATGAGATTATGCGTCTTGATCCCGACACACTCACCAAGATCGAGCGTGTTGCAAAAATTGACCGCATTATCACAGACTTCTTGTCATCGTCATTTGCAAAGTCGATGCGTAACTCCGCACCTGTTCGTCCGCCTATCATGCGTACAAACGTCATTTTGAAGGAGCCAAATTTCAAGAAGGCTCTCACTTTGTGGCAGTTTATCGAGACGTATCAACAGACGGCAGGTTTTTCAACGTCCGACGAGGTGGAAGATTTCCCAATCGACGACGAGAGCAGTGCAAGACTCAACAGCATGCTCACACTCAACACGATGGTGTTTGAAAGCTTGTACGATCAGTGCGAAACCGACTTCGATATGGAAGATAAGGAATTTGCCGACTTCCTGCGTGTTGGTGAAATGGACTTTGACAAAGACAAGCTTGAAAGAGACGAATATGCTCAAAAGCTTGACGATTCGGAGGAGAATGAGGACGAACAGGAGAATATCGAGGAGGTCAAACCTCAAGAGGATGAGGATGCCGACACTGAAATTCCGCCTGAAGAGCCTGAAATCGAGGAGATTGAAAAGCCTCAAGAGATAGAAGTCGAAGTGGTTGTGGAGCGTCCTGTTGAGGTTGAGAGACTCAAGGAGATGCCTCCAAAGGCAGATCAAGAAGAAGTCGACCTCGAGCCGGATGCTGAGACGTTTGATCAGCACTTGTTTGAGGTGCGTAAAGTGTTCAAGCGTCCTGACGACGATAAGCTTAAGCAAGAGGAAATTGCCAAAGCTCGTGACGCTATTGATCGTTGTCTCACGTCATATCGTCGCATCAAGCAAGAGGAACTTGATGAGAGAGACAGACAAGAGCGTATCCGCAGACGCAAAGAGGACATCAAGAAGCGTGCCGAGGCATTCCGCAAGCAGAGAGAGGAGCTTGAAAAGAATGGAGTTGAGAGTGACTCAACCTATTTCGGCATGGATCCGTTCAGCTTCCAAAAGGCAAAGATCGCAGAGTATAAGCGCAGGGAAGAAGAAGCCAAGAAACTTGAAAAGATCAAGATTGACAAGCACGAAAATCTTGAGCTTGAAGATAAGAATACAGACAAGATCAATGCTTCCATTGAGGAAATGGAAGAAGCTCGCCGTAAAAAAGCCGTGCAAGACGAGAAGCTTGATAGAGAACTTGAGAGCATGGAAACATTCGTGCCGGTATCTCAAGTTGAGAGCGAAGTGGAAACGCAACAGCCAGACGTTGCACAACCTGTCCAAGAGACTAAAGCCGATGAGGAAAAACCGCACAAGAAAGGCAAAGTGCGTATTGCAAAATCCGATGAGGAAATCGATCCTTGGAGTGGTGAAAATAAGCCGAAGAAAGAGGTTGATCTCACGCCTGTTGATGAAAACAAGGTCGCAGTCGGTGACGTACACATCAAAGAGAATGACAGTGTTACGCCTTGGGGTGAGGGTGCAAATCTGGGCAATCTTGATGAAAACAAGGTTGAAAAGCCAAAACGTAAATACAATCGCAAACCAAAAGTGGTTGAACAAGAGCTTGTTGAACAACCAACCACGTCTGCAAGTGAGGATACGCAAGAGGAGCAACAACAAGTGCAAGAAGTTGCGAAATCTGAATTGCGTATAAACGTTGGCGGTCGCATAGAAGATACTCAAGGTATGGGCATAAGCTTCAAGGGTGATGGCAGTGTAACACCTTGGGGTGAAGGGGCAAAACTCGGCAATCTCGATGAGAAAAAAGAGGATAAACCCAAACGCAAGTATAACCGCAAACCAAAGCCTCAAGAGCAAGAATCTGTCGAGCAGGTGAAGCCTGACGAGCAGGAGGAACCTACACGAGAAGTTGCCAACGAGGAACAACCAAAAGACGTTGAAGTCAAAGACGAAAAAGTCGATGAATTGACAAAAACGGCAGATGAACAGCCCAAAAATGACGATAAAGTGGTGATTGATGCGCAAAATGTTGAAAATGAACCTCAACCGCCAAAGAAAAAGAAATCGTCAAAACCACGTAAGGATCCCAACGCATTGAGCCCCACAACGCTCAATCAGAAGTATTCACAACCGACGGGAAGAAAGGGCAAACTTGAAGCCGTGGACGAGGATAAAGTCGGTGTTGGCGGAATACACTTCAGCTCGGACAGTGGCATAACAGATCCGTTTGGTGACGTGTTCAGCATGACAACCAAGGCAGAGGAAAAAGACTCCGACGATCAAGACTAAACTCTAAAAAAAGTACGCACCTCGTGTGCGTACAAACATATATGGCAGAAATAGAAGATCAAAAACCTATATCAAAGACAAAGAAAATTTACAACATTGTATCCACGATGGTGGTTGCTTTGCTATTCGTGTTTTTGGTGGTGGTTGTTGCCGTTATGCTTATTCAAAGAAGTGGCGGACAAGAAACTTCAATTTTTGGTTATAGGCTTTATGACGTGTTGACGGATAGCATGAGTGGCACCATTGAGCCCGGCGAGGTGATCATCTGCAAGGAAGTGGATGACGTAAACGAGCTGAAAGTTGGTGATATTATCACGTTTTTGGCACCGAACGGCAATTACAACGAAACTCACCGCATAATTGAAATCGTGCTTGATGATGACGGTTCAATTGCATATTTCAGAACGCAAGGTGACAATAGTCCTTCTGCCGACAACTGGCAGTTGAATCCTGACAACATTAAAGCAAAGTATGTCCGCAAGTCTTTGTTTATAGGCGGATTGAGAGGCTTTTTGTCGCAGTGGTACGGCTATGTTGTGCTCATTGTGATCCCCATGTGTCTTGTCATAGCACTTGTCATAGGCTCCTTTATCAAAGACAAAATCGCACTTGAAAAAGAGGAGATGAGAGCAGAGGGAGTTAAGCTTGAAAATATAAGTGAAGAGGACAAGAAAAAGCTTCTGGAGATCGCACTTGCAAGCGAAAATCAAACTGATGCTGATGATGTTGTAGACACATTTGATGGCTATAAAGACGAAAACAATTCGAGTGACATAGACACTTTGTACCTTGATGAATAACAGTGGAAATCCCATATGTAAGCGGATAAATATGAAATTTCAAAGTCGGTTTTTGCTGCAAATCAGCTCAAAAATCGGCTTGTTTTTTATCTTAATGCAAATTTAAGCAAAATTTTTTATAAAAACTTTTTTCCGACAATCTAACCATATATTTTTGCATTACATATATGCTTTCGAATTTTGTGCGTAATATTTTTTATTGCCTTTTGCGTGCGTATATGATAAAATAAATAAACTTAATATATATAAGGGGACGAATATGCTTGCAAAGATACTTAGTTATGCACTTGACGGTTTGACGGGTTACGCCGTTGACGTCGAGGTGGATATCAACAGTGGTCTTCCCGGCTATGATATGGTCGGACTTGCCTCTACGGCAACCAAGGAGAGCAAAGAACGTGTACGCTCTGCGGTGAAAAACAGCGGTTTTCAATATCCCGCAAAACGTATCATCGTCAATCTTGCTCCGGCTGACACGAAGAAGGAAGGTCCTGTTTTTGACCTTGCCGTTGCAATAGGCATTATGGCTGCCACCGGTCAGCTTGAAAATAAGACGTACAAGCAGTACGTCATCATCGGCGAGCTTTCTTTGAATGGTGAATTGAGACACGTCAACGGCATCATGCCTTTGCTCATTTCCGCAATGCAAGACGGACACAAGAAGTTTATCATACCGTCCGCAAACGCAGTGGAAGCAAGCTTCATCGAGGGCATAGAGGTGTATGCACTTGACACGTTGCGTGACGTTGTTGAGATGTTCAGCGGTGTTGTATACGACAAGGTGCCAACGTCCACTTATGAATCCGCTTGCGTAAATCACGGCTATGGCGATGATTTTGCCGACGTCAAGGGGCAGAGTATTGCAAAGAGAGCACTTGAGATAGCTGTTGCAGGCGGACACAACGTGCTTATGATAGGTCCTCCGGGTGCGGGCAAAACCATGCTTGCAAAGTGCGTGCCCACAATTATGCCGGAGATGACTTTTGAGGAGGCAATCGAGGTCACCAAGGTGCACAGCATAGCAGGCATTTTGGACAGTGAGGTCGGCATAGTCACGACCAGACCTTTCAGAACGCCTCACCACACGACCACTGTTCCTGCACTCGTGGGTGGCGGAGCAAAGGCGAAGCCGGGTGAAGTCAGCCTTGCCAACCACGGCGTATTGTTCCTTGATGAAATGCCCGAGTACACAAGGCATGCTCTTGAAACTTTGCGTCAACCGCTTGAGGATAGAAAGGTCACCGTCGCAAGAGTGCAACGCACCACTGAATATCCTGCAAACTTTATGCTTATTGCTTCAATGAATCCATGTCCGTGCGGAAATTACGGCTCAAAAAATCAAATTTGCCGTTGTACTCCGTCGCAAATACACAGTTATGTGTCAAAACTCAGCGGACCGTTGATGGATAGAATAGATTTGCAAATCGAAGTTGATAATATCTCTTATGACGAACTCAGGGGCGGACACGTTGCAGAGTCGTCTGCCGAGATCAAAAAGAGAATAAACCGTGTGCGTGCCTTGCAAAGAGAGAGATTCAAGAACGACGGCATTGCAACCAATGCGGAGATGAGTTCAAGACAACTCAACAAGTATTGCCAAATCGACAAGGATTGCGAGAGACTTTTGCAAAAGGCTTTTGACAAGCTCAATTTGAGTGCGAGAGGCACAACGAGAATCCTCAAAGTTGCAAGAACGATTGCGGATATCGAGGGCTGTGAAAACATTTTGCCTGCACACATCGCAGAGGCAATCCAGTATAGAGGACTTGACAGGAAATATAGCTGATGGACAGATTTGATAACGCCACCAAAGTGCTGCTTGCACTCAGTCTTGTCGATGAGCTTTCAAACAAGAAAAAGCTTACGCTTATCGACAGTTTTGACGATATTTGCGAGATGGTTGAGAACGTCAATCGATCTATCGTCTCAAAAGTGCTGGGTGATGACAAAGCAAAGGAATTTTATGAGCAATACGAGAGTGTTGACAGCAAAATTTCGTGGCTTGAAAAGAATGAAATTCATTGGATAACCTATCTTGATGAAGAATATCCGCAAAGGCTTTTGGAGCTTTGTGACAAACCTGTTTTGCTGTTTGCAAAAGGCAACGTGGACGCACTCTCTATGCGTAGCATAGCCGTTGTAGGCACACGTCGTCCCACTCGCTATGGCTCAAGAGTGGCAGAGGATTTTTCAAGAGAATTTGCAAGAGCGGGATTGTGTATTGTGTCGGGCCTGGCAAGAGGCGTTGACGGCATTGCTCACAAAGCTTGCATAGACAACGCAAGTGCGACGATAGCAGTGTTTGCAAGCGGTCTTGACGTCATATATCCTGCAGAGCACAGAGGACTTGTGGACAATATTTTGGCAAACGACGGATTGATTGTGAGCGAATATCCGCCCGGAACTAAACCTCTGCAATATCATTTTCCTGAACGCAACCGCATTGTCAGCGGAATTTGTGAGGCGGTATTTCTTCCGCAAGCTGCAAAAAAGAGCGGTTCGCTCATCACAACAAGATTGGCAATCGAGCAGGGCAAGGAGATATTTGTCGTGCCTGCCAATATCTATGATACAGAAAGCGAGGGCGGAAACGAACTTCTTAGAGAGATTCCGCACGCACTTGCAATCAAACCCGAAGACGTGCTGGATGCTCTACATCTTGAGAGGGAATTTGTTGAAAAGGAGCCAATTGAATTGAGCCTTGTTCAAAATCAAATTCTTGAAGCTCTCAAGGACGGAGACAAGCATTTTGAAGATCTGTTGGAAGAGACAAATCTCAACGTAAGCGAGCTTACAAACGTGTTGTTTGAACTTGAAATAGAGGGCTTGCTGAATAAGATATCCGGCAACTATTACAGCTTGCTGTAACAATTGCGATTTATAGCAAAAAAACGTAAACTACGTGGAGCGAAGGCTCCGAGGAGATAGAATGAAAAAACTCATAATTGTCGAGTCACCGCACAAAGCCAAAACCATTCAAAAGTATCTTGGCAATGAGGCAACGGTGCTTGCATCCAAGGGACACGTGTGTGATTTGCCTGCACGTTCTCTCGGTATAGACGTTGATCACGGCTTCAAGCCACAATACATCGTAACACCTGACAAAGAATCGACCATCAAACAACTTTCACAAGCTGTGAAGAAGTATGACAAAGTTTATCTTGCAACCGACCCCGATCGTGAGGGAGAAGCTATTTCTTGGCACCTTAAAAACACGCTTGGCGTGAGCGGTGATCAAGTACGTATAGAATTCCATGAGATTTCTCCAAAGGCAGTGCGTACCGCTATGGAAAATCCACGCGAAATCAACATGGATCTTGTCAATTCGCAACAGGCAAGACGTGTGCTTGACAGACTTGTCGGCTACAAGATTTCACCAATTCTTTCAAGAAAGCTCAAACCCAGTCTTTCGGCAGGTCGTGTTCAGTCTGCGGCGCTCAAGATGATTGTGGACAGAGAAAAAGAGATCCGCGCCTTTAAGCCTGAGGAGTATTGGACAATCAACGCTCTGTTGCTCAAAGACGGTGCAAAGAAGACAAAGGCAAATATTTTTGTCGCATTGCTCAATGACAAAAACGGCGAGAAAATCAAGCCGTCAAGCGAGAGTGAGGCGGTTGCAATCACAGACCTTATGCGCAAAGCCGACTACAACGTTGACGAGGTGAAAAAGAGCGTAAGCTTTTCAAAGCCTGCTCCTCCGTTTACGACAAGCACCATGCAACAGGAGGCAAGTCACAAGCTGAATATGACGGCGGATCGCACTTCTCGTGTTGCGCAACAGCTTTACGAGGGCGTAAATATCGAGGGCGAAGGTCAACACGCACTCATCACTTATATCCGTACGGACAGTGTGCGTATCTCTCCGGATTTTGCAAAGATTGCATTGGGCTATATTGCAAAGACGTATGGCAGTGAATATGCTCCAAAGGTGCAGAACGTCTATAAGACGAGCGACAACGCACAGGATGCACACGAAGCTATTAGACCTATTGACTTGAACCGCACGCCAAAGTCGCTTGAAGGCAAGATGGATAGAGACGCATATAGGCTCTATAAGCTTATCTATGAGCGTTTTATGGCATCACAGATGACTCCTGCACAGTACAACACGATGCGTGTGCATATCGTTGGTGAAGCCGATGGTGAAAAGCTTGGTTTTGTCGTCAAGGGCAAGAGTGTGAAATTCAAGGGTTATACTGCAGTTTATTCTCAAACCGTCGAGGAGAATGAGGATGACAAAGAACTTGACACAATGCCCGATCTCAATGAGGGCGAGCATCTCAATCTCAATGACGTAAGCAGTGAACAAAAGTTCACCAAACCGCCTGCGAGATACAACGATGCAACACTTGTCAAGGCGCTTGAGGAAAATGGCATAGGACGTCCTAGCACGTACGCCAGCATCATTTCAGTGCTTGCAAAGAGAGAGTATACCGAAAAACAACAAAAAGCCATTGCTCCAACTCAACTTGGCGAGACCGTGTGCGAGTATATGGAAAAGAATTTCCCTGATATTATGAACCTCAACTTCACGGCAAGGCTCGAGGGAGCACTTGACAAGGTCGCAGACGGAAAGCAAGAGTGGCAAGAGCTTATCGGAGCATTCTATCCTCGCCTTATGAAGTTCATTGAAAGAGCATCGAGACAGGGTGGTGGCGGATATTTCCCCGATGAGGAAAGTGACGAGGTTTGCGACAAGTGCGGAGCAAAAATGGTGGTACGCCACGGACGTTACGGTCCATTCCTTGCGTGTCCAAATTATCCAAAGTGCAAGAATATCAAGCGTATTGACGAGATTGTCGGAAAATGCCCAAAGTGTGGCGGAAACGTCTCAAAACGCACCTCAAAGGCAGGAAAGACCTTCTACAGTTGCACCAATTATCCAAAATGCGACTTTATAAGCTGGGATATACCCGCACCGTATTTCTGCCCCGATTGCGGAGCAACAATGAAAGTTGTCAAACGTGACGACAAGACATCCTACGTTTGCACCAACCATTCCTGTAAACATAGAGAACTTATCAAAAACGGCGAAGAATAAGCCTAAAATACAACAAGCGATATGAACAAGCAAGAGATAAAGATTATCGGCGGAGGACTTGCAGGGTGCGAGAGTGCCTTGCAGTTGCTCAAAAGAGGATACAAAGTGAAGATGTACGAGATGCGTCCCTCAAAAACAACAGGGGCACATAGGACGTCCTCTCTTGCCGAGCTTGTATGTTCAAATTCGCTAAAATCGTGCGAGCCAAGCACGGCTTCCGGCCTTTTGAAAGAGGAACTTGATTTGCTTGGTTGCGAATTGCTTCCTCTTGCAAGAGAGTGTGCGGTGCCATCAGGCAGTGCGTTGAGCGTGGATAGAGAGGCTTTTTCAAAAGCCGTTGAAAACAAGCTCAATAGTTACAGTGGTTTTACACTCGTAAGAGAAGAGGTGACATCACTTGACGAGGACGTGCCGACAATCGTTGCAACAGGTCCTTTGACGTCTGACTTATTGGCGGACGTGATTGGCAAATTGACGGGCAAGGACAGACTTTTCTTCTATGATGCCATAGCACCTATCGTGGATTTTGAAAGTATCGACATGAGCAAGGCTTACTTTGGCGGAAGATACGGCAAGGGCGGAGAAGATTATCTCAATCTACCCATGCAAAAGGATGAGTACGAGCTGTTTTACAACGAGCTTGTCAATGCCAAAACTGTCACCTTGCACGACTTTGAAAAGAGTGAACTTTTCGACGGGTGTATGCCCATTGAGGAGATGGCAAAAAGGGGCAGTGACACAATCCGCTTCGGTCCGCTCAAACCTGTTGGATTGAGAAATCCCCAAACGGGTGAAAAGGCATATGCGGTTGTGCAACTTCGCAAGGAAAATATACAGGGTGATTGCTACAATCTCGTTGGCTTTCAGACCAACTTGACGTATGGTGAGCAAAAGCGTGTGTTTAGCCTCATTCCTGCACTAAACAGTGCGGATTTCATAAGATATGGAGTGATGCACAGAAACACTTATATCAATGCTCCAAACGTTCTTGACGCATCCTTTAGAGTGATAGGCGAAAGAGCGTTGTACATAGCAGGTCAGCTCTCTGGTGTCGAGGGTTATGTGGAGAGCATAATGAGCGGTATGATAGCATCCATTGCCCTTGCAAACGAGCTTGAAAACAAGCAGTTTACCGCTATGCCGACAACCACTATTATAGGATCGCTTTGCGAGTATATTTCCACTCGTGTGCTGGATTTCAAACCCATGAATGCCAACTTTGGCATCCTGCCTCCCATCACGGGAATAAGGGATAAATCCAAACGTAAACAAGCTTATCATGATAGATCGATCGAGGCTGTAAAACTCTATTTGGAAGACAACTTCGATTGATGACAAAATACGATTTGTGTTATTAGGTATAGCACAAAAACACGATTGGTATTCTCAATCGTTAAAATTGAAAATTATGGAGGAATACACTTATGGTGGAATTTCGTGGAACTACAATATGTGCCGTGAGACGCAACGGGGAAACTGCCGTTGCTGGTGACGGACAAGTTACAATGGGTGAAAACGTCATTATGAAGGGCAATGCAGTCAAAGTTAGACGCATATACAATGACAAAGTTGTCGTTGGCTTTGCAGGCTCTGTTGCGGACGCTTTTGCTCTCAGTGAAAAATTTGAGGCTATGCTTCAAAAACACAGCGGAAATCTTATGCGTTCCGCCGTTGAGCTTGCCGAGCTTTGGAGAACGGACAAGGGCGGTAGACGTCTTGAAGCGTTGCTTATCGTAGCGGACAAGGACTGTGTGTTTGTTGTGTCCGGCACAGGTGAGGTTATTGAGCCTGAAAACGGCATCGTTGCAATCGGCAGTGGTGGCAATTATGCCCTCGCAGCCGCACGTGCACTTGCAGAAGCAACAGATTTGCCCGCACATGACATAGCATACAAAGCACTCAAAATCGCAAGCGAAATTTGCGTTTATACAAACGACCACATCACGGTCGAAACGGTGTAAGGAGGGAAATATGGACAACAGTGTTTTGACTCCCAAACAGATTGTTGCAGAACTTGACAGATACATCATTGGTCAGCACGATGCAAAGGTTGCAGTGGCAATCGCACTTCGCAACCGCTATCGCAGAAGCAAGCTTTCCGAGGAGATGAGAGAGGAGATCACTCCCAAAAACATCATCATGAAGGGACCGACGGGTGTTGGTAAGACTGAGATTGCTCGCAGACTTGCAAAAGTTGTCAAAGCTCCTTTTGTCAAGGTTGAAGCAACCAAATTTACTGAAGTCGGCTACGTTGGCAGAGACGTTGAGAGCATTATAAGAGACCTTGTTGAAGTGTCCATTCGTCTTGTAAAAGACGAAAAGTTCAAAGAGGTTATGCCCAGAGCAACCGAGATTGCAGAAAACAAGCTTTGCGAGATACTTTTGCCCGTGCGTAAGCAAGCCGGCGTATCTCAAGACAAGAGCGATGCCGAGCTCAAAGAGGAGCTTTTGCAAGAGATCAGAGCAGGACATCTTGACGGAATAACCATTGAGATGGAAATTCGCCAACAGCCAAAGCCCATTCAAATCCAACCGGGCAATGCTCCGGGCAACGAAATAGATCTTGGGAGCATCTTTGGAGGTATGCTTGGCAAAGGACAAGTCAAAAAGCGTAAGCTCACCGTCAAGCAAGCAATGGATTTCATCGTATCTCAAGAGGCTGAAAAGATGGTCGATCAAGATGCAATCGTGCAAGAAGCCTTGCAAAGAGCAGAGCAAGACGGCGTTGTGTTCCTTGACGAGATTGACAAGATCGCAGCAAACGACAGCGGACAGCAGAGCGGTCACGACGTGTCAAGAGAGGGTGTGCAAAGAGATATTTTGCCCATTGTCGAGGGTAGCACGGTGCAAACCAAATACGGCTCGATCCGCACAGACTTCATATTGTTTGTTGCAGCGGGAGCTTTCCACATCTCAAAGATGGAAGATCTCATCCCCGAGCTTCAAGGCAGATTCCCCATTCGAGTGGAGCTTGACAACCTCACAAAGGATGATTTTGTGAAAATTTTGACGGAACCGGACAATGCCGTGCTCAAACAATACAAGCAACTTTTGGGCGTTGACGGTGTTGAGCTCAACTTCACGGACGAAGCTATCGAAGAGATTGCAAGAGTCGCATTTGAGGAGAATGAGAACAGCGAAAACCTCGGTGCTCGCAGATTGCACGCAGTGCTCGAAGCCTTGCTCAAAGACGTCTTGTTTGAGGCTGACGACAACGTCACAAAGCAAATCAACGTTGACAAAGCTTACGTCGAGGAGCATTTGGGTGCTTCATTGAAAGATAGAAATTTGCGTAGATATATCGTCTAACAAATATAAAAGCATTTTGCTTTGCAAAATGATCGCAGTGTATATTGCATAAAATTCCTTGAAAAAGGAGAGAGGTTATGATAAATATTCCAAAAGGCACAAAAGATATGCTTCCAAGCGAGGCATACAAGTGGCACTATGTTGAAAATATCGCAAGAGAGGTTGCAGGCGAGTTTGGATTCAAAGAGATCCGCACTCCGATGTTTGAGCATACCGAGCTTTTCTTGCGTGGCGTTGGCGAGACAACTGATATCGTCACAAAGGAGATGTACACGTTTGACGACAAGGGCGGAAGAAGCATGACGCTTCGCCCCGAGGGTACGGCAGGTGTTGCTCGTTGTTTCATTGAAAACGGACTGCATCAAGGCACAATACCCATGAAAGCATACTACATTTCAAGCATATTCCGCTATGAAAAACCGCAAAACGGCAGATTGAGAGAGCATCACCAATTTGGCGTTGAGTGCTATGGAAGCGACTCTGCAAGTGCGGATGCGGAAGTTATAAGCCTTGCATCCACATTTTTGCGTAAGGCAGGACTTAGCGAGCTTGAGCTCAACCTCAACAGCATAGGTTGTGCAAAGTGCAGAGCCGAATACAACAAAGCCCTCAAGGAATATATTGGACAAAACTTGCATCTCATGTGCGGTCAATGCCAAGCAAGATTTGAAAAAAATCCGCTTAGAATACTTGATTGCAAGGAAGAAAAGTGCAAAATCATCACGCAAAATGCTCCAAAAATCACAGATTATCTTTGCGATGATTGCCGTGCTCATTTTGAGGAAGTGCAACGCATTCTCACCTCTTTGGGCATTGATTTCAAGGTCAATCCCGGCATTGTGCGTGGTCTTGACTATTACACTCGCACTGTGTTTGAATTTGTGTCAACCGACATCGGTGCACAAGGCACGGTTTGCGGTGGCGGAAGATACAACAACCTCGTTGAGGAAGTCGGCGGAAAGCCAACGCCTGCAGTAGGGTTTGGCCTAGGGCTTGAAAGACTTTTGCTAGTGCTTGAAAACACCTCCAATCTCAACGCTCCAAAAGAGTGTATGGACGTGTACGTCGCACCTATGGGTGACAAGGCAAAAGATGTTGCTCGCAAGATCGTTTTCGACATGCGTCAAGTCGGCATCAAGGCTGAAACGGACATCATGGATAGGGGGTTGAAAGCTCAAATGAAGTATGCCGACAAGTCGGGCGCAAACTACGTTGTGGTGATTGGTGACGATGAGATTGACAAGGGCGTCGTTCAGGTGAAAAACATGAGTGACGGAAGCGTCAAAGAGTGCGATATCAATGCACTTTGCGGATTTTTTGCAAAATGACAGAAAAGGGTATTGTTGCAAAAGTTGTCGGAAGCAAAGCCACCGTCCGATTTGACAGACGCAGTGCGTGTGACAAGTGTCACATGTGTGCCGTGACAAAGGACGGTATGAAGGTTGAAGTTGTTGTCGACAATAAATTGGGAGCGAGCGTAGGTGACGTCGTTGAGGTGGAAATGGGCGAGAAATACGTCTTGACCTCCGCCGTTATCGTGTACGTCATACCCCTCGTTTTGATTGGTGTCGGCATAGGTGTAGGCACCCTTCTCAACGAGCTTGCGGAGGCACTTTTTGCACTTGGCGGTTTGGTTGTCGGGTTTGTGATTGCCTTTTTGCTTGACAAGTTTGTCATAAGAAAGAAGAAGGGTTTTTCTCCTCAAATGAAGGCTATTTGCATTGAAGAAACGACTGAAGATTGAGTGAAAAGATAATGAAATTTTGAAGTTTTCAAAAGGAGATAGATATGAGCAACTACATTGATTTTGACGTTGAAAGCCTTGACAATGCCATAAAAGAAGGCGTTGTTCTCGTTGATTTTTGGGCAAGCTGGTGCGGTCCTTGCAAGATGATGGCTCCAAACGTGGAGCAGATTGCAGACGACTATAAGGATAGAGTTGTAGTCGGCAAAGTGAACGTTGACGATCATCCGTCGCTTGCCGAGCGGTTTGGCATTATGTCCATTCCAACGCTTTTGATTTTCAAGGACGGTGAGCTCAAAGAGAAGCTTGTAGGCTATCGTTTGACAATGCAAATTGCAAGCGTACTTGACAATTATTTGCAATAAAAACACACAAGGTTGTTCAAATATAATTTTGCAAATGAATGACCAGAAACAATGTTTATAGTGACATTTTGCAAGGATAAAACATTTTTTTGCACAAGAGAGGGATAATATGATTGATTTGAATAGCATAAAGAAAGTTGATGAAGAACTCTATCAGTCAATGCTCAAAGAGTTTGACAGACAACAGCTCAACATTGAGCTTATAGCAAGCGAAAACATAGTGAGCGAAGCCGTGCTTGCATCGGCAGGCACCTTCTACACCAACAAGTATGCAGAGGGTTATCCCAGAAGGAGATATTACGGTGGATGCGAATATGTGGACGTTGCAGAGGAGCTTGCAATAGAGCGTGCAAAAAAGCTTTTTGGCGTTAAGTATGCAAACGTGCAACCGCACTGCGGAAGCAATGCAAACTTTGCGGCATATTATGCTCTTATGAAAAGCGGTGACACCGTTTTGGGCATGACGCTTGCAGACGGCGGACATCTCACGCACGGAGCAAAGGTCAATATGAGCGGAAAGCTTTTCAACTGTGTCGGATACGGCATCAATCCCGAAACCGAGCTTATCGACTATGACAAGGTGAGAGAGATTGCTCTTGAGTGCAAACCGCAAGTCATCGTTGCAGGGGCAAGTGCATATCCGAGATTTATCGACTACAAACGCTTTAGAGAAATTGCCGACGAGGTAGGAGCATATCTTGTTGCGGACATCGCACACGTTGCGGGTATGGTTGCAACAGGGCTTCACCCAAGTCCCGTGGGCTATGCACACGTCATCACAACCACAACTCACAAGACTTTGAGAGGTCCAAGAGGCGGGCTCATCCTCACCAATGACGAGGATATTGCAAAACGCATTGACAAAGCAATTTTCCCGGGATCGCAGGGTGGTCCGCTCATGCACATAATTGCAGCCAAAGCGGTTGCTTTCAAAGAGGCTCTCGCTCCCGAATTTAAGGAATATCAAGAGCAAATTCTCAAAAACGCCAAAACAATGGCGGATAGGCTTATGCAAAGAGGTTTGCGGCTTGTCAGTGGCGGTACGGACAATCATATGATGCTTATCAATCTCATCGGAAGCGGTGTGAATGGCAAACAGCTTGAAACTTGGCTTGATGAGGCACATATCACCGTCAACAAAAATTCTGTTCCAAACGAGCCGTTGAGTCCGTCGCTCACAAGCGGTATAAGAGTAGGCACACCTGCTGTGACCACAAGGGGCATGAAGGAGTGCGATATGGTCGAAATTGCCGACATGATTGCAGACATCATCGAGGGCGGTGAAACTGCCATTGAAAACGTCAAAGAGAGAGCAATTTCCCTCTGTCGTAAGTATCCTATCTACAAAGATGCCGTGTTGTTTTAATCAATTTAATTGAAAAGCAACCATCTATATCAAAAATTTAACACTGCTTCGCAGTGTTATTTTTTTTGCTTTTGAAAACCCCAAATATTTTTTAGATAATTTTTGCATATGTATTGACAAGTTAATGTGGGTGAACTATAATGTAGTTAATCTAGATGAACTTTTTGCAGGTGAACAAATGGATGAATATTTTGCAATCAACGCAGTGCTTTCGCTTTTTGCAAAGAACTATATGGATCTAAAAAAAGATCTTCCCATTCGCCCGAGTGAGATGGGAGTGCTCAACATAATTGCACAGTCGGACGGCGTGCATACACCCGTTGCGATTGCAAGTTTGCTTGGCGTATCCAAGCCGATGATGAGTGCACACGTCACCTCGCTTGAGAGCAAGGGGTATATCACAAAACAGCCATGTGCCAATGACGGTAGAGCATACTATATTTTGCCCACGGACAAGGCATTGCAATTGGTTGAGAGTGCAAGAAAGGATATGAAGTTGCAACTTGAGAAACTTATTGACGGTATGGGAAAAGACAATTTTGAAAACTTTGTCAAACTTGCCACCACCGCAAACGATATTTTGCAAAACAAAGGAGAATAACTATGGATATCAATGACAAGATTTGGAACCCGTGGCACGGTTGCCACAGATGTTCAGAGGGATGCCAAAACTGCTATGCATATTTTCTTGACAAGCGTTATGGCAGAGATACAAACGAAGTTGTGAAAAACAAGTCTGATTTCAATTTGCCGGTCAAAAAGGACAAAGAGGGCAATTGGAAGCTTCCCGACGGAGTTTTTGTGCGTGTTTGTATGGCAAGCGACTTTTTCATTGAAGAAGCAGACGAGTGGCGTGACGAGGCATGGGATTTCATTCGTCGTCGTCCAAACGTGA
The DNA here is from genome assembly GCA_964644355.1 of uncultured Bacteroides sp. Classification (GTDB taxonomy): domain Bacteria; phylum Bacillota; class Clostridia; order Christensenellales; family CAG-917; genus CAG-475. The sequence continues at coordinate 55,927 of CAZXUW010000005.1, read as the reverse complement.
CTTTCTCATTGCTCACCAAAAGGGCGGAGCGTATCAAAGACTGTTTGCCACCCGATTGGGGAGAGGGATGGGACAACGTATCTTTCTCGGTATCTTGCGAGAATCAAAGACGCCTACAAGAGCGTATGCCGTATTTGCTTGAGTTGCCAGCCAAACATCGTTGGGTGAGCTTGAAGCCGTTTATCGGTGAGGTGGATATTGCACCGTATCTTGCAACCGGAAAGATAGAAACAGTGCTTGCCGGCGGAGAAAACTATCTTGGTTCACGCCCATTGCACTATGAATGGGTGCAAAAGGTGTATGACGCCTGCAAAGAGTACGACGTACAGCTCATTTTCGGTCAAACCGGCAACGTATTTATTGTGGACGGCGTGCAGTACAAAATCCGCAATCGCACAGAACAAATGGTGCAAGCACTCAAGAGCGGACTCAATTATCCGCCTGTTGACATCGATGCAAGAGTGGAAGAAATCTATGCACGCAAATCTGCCATGAAAGAGATGATGCAAAAGGGCAGAAAGCCAAAGAATGACGACAAATTCCACTGTTAAGGAGAGAAAAATGACGAGGCAGGGCATCATAGATTTTATATCAAGTCAAAGGACGTCCATCATATCATCCGTTGATGAAAACGGCTATCCGGCAACTCGAGCACTCATACAACCCGTGCTTGTTGATGGCAACGACATATATTTTGCGACCTACACGTCCTCAAGAAAGGTGCGACACTATCGCAGCAATCCCAAAGCGTGCGTCTACTTTTTCTCCAAAGGTCAGGCTTTTCAAGGAGCAGAGATAAAGGGAGAAATGCAGGTGTTGACTGATCAAGCCACCAAATCTCAGTTTTGGAAGCCCTTTTTCAACCGCTTTTACAAAAAGGGCGTAACCGATCCCGACTATTGCATACTGAAGTTTACGGGATTTGAGGCACAGTGGTTCTCAAATCAAAGCACACAAACAATAAAACTTTAATATAAAATCAAAGCACTCAAGCGTTACATTGGGTGCTTTTTTGATAAGGTAGTGATATTTTGCCATTTTGAACATTATCTTTTGATCTTGAGCATTGCACAAATCGCACTCGCCACTTTATAGCCGGCAAACGCTATCGGTGAAAACGTGTCAGTGTGCATTTCTTTTGTTTCTTTGTCAGCTACACAATCAACCGTTTGCTTGTTTTGAATGGTATTTATATCTTTTTTGTTTGATTGCGGCTCTATTTCTTCATGTTTTTTCAAGTCATCTTGATTGCTTTTTTCGCTTTTGTTTTGCGTCTTTTGCATCAATGACATTATCAAAGGTAGCAAGCTTGACAAATCTTTACCACCGCCTTGCATAGCACCAAGCAATCCGAGCAGTGGATTTTGAGTTGGCATGTTTTTCAGCATATATGAAAGAACGTCTTGCTTTTGCTGATTTTTGATATTCACATGCTCACCCAATCCGTTTTGCACGGCAAACACGGATGCTGAATTTTGCGACATTTTTGCCTCGTCTTGTGCATTTGTTTGCTCAAAATTGCCGTCTGTCAACATTTTTAGCATTGCCGATATCATATTTGCGTCCATTTTCACCTCGCCGTCACAATCATTGTATGCGAGCATATATTGAAGGTGCGGAGGAATTTATGAATTTTAACGATTTGAACGGCATGAGCAGAGGAGAGGATTTATTAGATGGCTACAAAAAGTATGCAGGTATGAGTCAAGATGAGCTTATGAAAACGCTCATAGACAAAGTAAACGAGCAAAAAAGCGAGGGCAAATTTGATGCCGATGCACTTGAGCGTCTGTACACTCTTGCCTCACCGAGCTTGAGTGAGCAACAGCAACAAAAAATGCGTGGCATTATCGACTTGCTCAAGGGGTGATATGGACAAAATAGACTTGAGGGTGCTAAAAGAGCTTGACAAGTCAACCAAAATAAGCGGTGGACTTTGCAAGGTATTGTCAAGTGCAGAGGCAAAAGTTTCAGCCATTGTGCGAGTACGCAACCCGTTGCATATCGGGCTTATCGAGAGGCATTTTGATGTGGTTGCCGATTATCCGTTTATACGCAGTGTGGGCATAAGATGCACGGTTGAAGATGCAGTCCGTCTAGATGGTATGAGCGAGGTTGAATACGTGACGGCACAGGGGAGAGTTTTCACCCTTGACACCAACGATTTTCAGCAATCTAACCGCATATTAAATGCCAATTTCAATAGCAAATTTAGCGGAGAGGGAGTCACCCTTTGTGTTATGGATACGGGGGTTTCTCCGCATTTGGATTTATGCTTTCCGCAAAACAGAATTATAGATGCCGTGGATATGATCAACGGTGAAAAATACACCTATGACGACAACGGACATGGCACGTTTGTGGCAGGAGTCGCATGCGGAAACGGTATATGTTCAGGGCGAGAAATTGTTGGAGTTGCACCCAAGGCAAACGTTTTATCCGTCAAAGTCATCTCAAAGAGCGGAGAGAGCGGAACGTTCAAGATTTTGGACGGAATGCAGTGGCTTTTTGACAATTTTAGACGATACGGAGTTAGGGTTGTGTGCATGAGTTTCGGTGCAGAACCTTTAGATTATGCCGATCCACTCAAGATGGGAGCGGAAATGCTTGCAAGAAGCGGACTTATAGTTGTAGTAGCCTCGGGCAACAGCGGAGAAAACTCCATAAAATCCCCCTCGATCAGCGGTGAAGTCATATCCGTAGGAGCGGTGGATAGTCAAAACAATATTGCTCCGTTCACCTCAATAGGCACTTACTATGGCAGAATTCGTCCTGACTTATATGCGGACGGTGTGAGTGTTGACGGACTAAAAAACGGCGGAGTATACACCCGTATGAGTGGAACGTCTACAAGTGCCCCATACGTTGCAGGAGCTTGTTGTCTACTTTGCCAAAAGCATAGAGGTATCACACCTCAACAGGCAAAAACAAGCATTCTAAACGCTTGCATTTCAGTTGATGGTAGAAGAATTTTGCGGTTGTAATTTGCAAAAATATCCGCCATTTCTTTCAATACCGCAAGATTGTCGAATATTTGTCAGCTTTACATGCGGTACTTTTTTGCAATGCGTTCAATGGCATTTGCAAAGATTGCAATATCTTTGTCCGTCGTATCCACACCAACGCTCAATCTCACCACTCCTTGCAAACTTGTGCCCAACTGCTTGTGAAGAAGGGGAGCACACTCAAGCCCTGCTCGCACGCAAATGTCTTGCACATTCAATTCGTCTGCTATCGCACCGCTGTCAACGTCGTCTATATTGAAAGATACGATGCCGGCTCTGTTGTCCAAACAATATACTTTTGCGGAGATGTTATTCAAAATACCTATCACTTTTTTCGACATTCTAACAAGGTGTTTTCTTGTTTCTTCAACGTTTTCAACACTCCATTTTGCCCCTTGCAACAACGCATTTATCCCTGCGGAAAACTGTGTGCCTGCCTCAAAGCTTTCAGGCATAACTATTGGTGGCAACACCTCGTTTGACAGAGTGCCCGTACCGCCGTATATCAACGGTTTTAGCAATATATCCTTTCTCACAATCAAAAACCCCACGCCTTGCAATGCGTGTAACCCTTTATGAGCAGGACAAGCTAGCATATCAATGCCCATATTCACCATGTTTATGTCAACAATCGGCACTCCTTGAGCTCCGTCCACGATAAAAAGTGCGTTATTTTCTTTTGCGATTTTGCCGACTTTTTCAAGGTCACAGACATATCCCGTGACATTCGACACACTTCCTGTCACAATCACGTTTTTATTTTTTGCTTTTTGCTCAAAATCAACATAATTCAGCCTTCCAACATTATTTGAATTTACAATTTCCAACTCGATTTTGCCTTCGTCTTTCAATTTTGCAAGCGGTCGCAAAGCTGAATTATGTTCATTTGACGTGGTTAGAACACTGCTTTTATCCTTTATTCCTCCCAAAATTGCAAGGTTGAGAGCCTCTGTGCAACTCTTTGTGAATATCACCTCGTATTCATCGTTCGCACCCAGCATCTTTTTTAGATAATTTCTGCAATTTTGCATTTGAAATTCAGCTTTTATTGCTTCGCTATGTCCGCTTCGTCCGCTGTTTGCAGAGTGTGTTGTGTCATATAGTATCGTGTCGATTACACATTTCGGCTTATATCGTGAGGTTGCAGAGTTGTCCAAATATACCATAATTTCTCCTCTTTGCACGATATGCGTTTTTGCACGAAAAATGTGTTTTTTCAGTATACTGATTTTGAGCGGATACATATAATTTGGGAGGAAGTATGAGAGAATTTTTTATTGCATTTCGCTCTCGTCAAGAGGCAGTCCGCTTTTTTGAGGAGCTTACAAACTACAACATATCCGCCAAGCTTATCAACACGCCGTCGTCAGCAGGCATAGGTTGCGGATTGTCCGTAAAGCTGTTTGCAAAGGATATGAACGTGGCTAGAGTTGTGCTTATGAGAGGACGATACAATTCTCAAATCGGCATTTATTATCTGGGTGCAAACGGCAATATAATAAGAATGTAGAGTTATAATATTTATATGCACGCTGATTTTCTTGCAAAAAGTGCGTTTTTGTGCAATAATAACTCACATGAGAGATATCGACGTGCAAATTTATCAATTGCTCGATCAAATGCACCACACGGCGGATTGCGAGCTTAATTATGCAACACCATTTGAGCTCCTTGTGGCGGTGGTGCTGTCTGCTCAATGCACTGATAAGCGAGTGAACAAGGTCACAGAGGAGCTTTTCAAAATCGCAAATACCCCCGAGCAGTTTGCAAATATGGACGTTGAGGAGCTTGAGAGGCACATATTCTCATGCGGTTTTTATCACAACAAGGCAAAGGCAATCAAGAGTTTGAGTGCAAGCATAATCGCAAGAGGGGGTATGCCCACCACACGTGATGAGCTTATGACGCTTGACGGCGTTGGCAGAAAGACGGCAAACGTCGTGTACGCCGTTGCGTATGGCGGAAATGCAATCGCAGTGGACACACACGTCTTTAGGGTTGCCAACAGGCTTGGCATCGTGCACGCAAAAACGCCGGAGCAGACAGAGGTTGCATTGATGTCCGCCTTTGATGAGGAGCTTTGGTCGCATCTGCATCATTTGCTCATCTTTCACGGCAGATACGTTTGCCACTCGCAAAGACCTGAGTGCGACAAATGCAACGTTAGAGAACTTTGCGAATATTACAAGAAAATCACGCAATAATTTGTGGTGAGAAAAAGCGGTACCATAACTATGAAAACGTTTGAAATTATTTCAAAAAAAGCACTTGCAGAGAGGGTGAACGAATATGTCATTTACGCTCCGCTCGTTGCCAAACATTGCCTTGCAGGGCAGTTTATCATTCTTCGCACGCACGATGATGGCGAAAGAGTGCCTTTCACCATTTGCGATTATTCTCGCAAGGATGGCACCGTATCTATTCTTGTGCAAGAAGTCGGCTACACAACAGAACGACTTGCAAGCATGAGTGAGGGAGATTGCCTCAAAGATTTTGTCGGTCCGCTTGGCAATCCCACGGATTTATCCGAGTATAAAAATATATGCCTAATAGGTGGCGGAATAGGCTCTGCGGTGATTTATCCGCAAGCAAAACAGCTCAAAAATATCGGCAAACCTTGCGATGTGATTATTGGAGCAAGAAATCAAAGTTTGCTTGTGTACGAGGATGATTTTCAAGCTTTTGCAAACAATCTTTACGTCGTCACCGACGATGGTTCAAAGGGTGAGAAAGGCTTTGTCACCGATATGCTCAAAAAGCTTATCGAGGGTGGCAAACAATACGATTGCGTGTTTGCGGTAGGTCCGCTTCAGATGATGAAAAGTGTTTGCCAAATCACCAATCAATTTGACGTTCACACCATTGTCAGCATGAATTCCATGATGGTTGACGGCACGGGTATGTGCGGATGCTGTCGAGTGAGCGTTGGCGGACAAATCAAATACGCTTGCGTTGACGGACCGGAATTTGACGGACGTCTTGTTGACTTTGACGAGGCTGTTTTGCGTTCAAAGATGTACAAAGAGCACGAGTCTGCTTGCAAATTGAGGGGGCGTGTATGACGGTTGAGAAAAGACGTTCCATGCCAACTCAATCGGCAGAGGAAAGAAGAAACAATTTTGACGAAGTCGCACTTGGCTACAGCGTTGAGCTTGCACAAGCCGAGGCACAAAGATGCCTAAATTGCAGAAACGCACCTTGCATGAGCGGTTGCCCTGTGGGTGTGCATATCCCGACATTTATCAAAAACGTCGCACTTGGCAATATGGACGAGGCGTATAGAGTGCTCAAATCTGACAATAATTTGCCTGCTATTTGCGGTAGAGTATGCCCGCAAGAGAACCAATGCGAAAAGCATTGCGTACGCAACAACGAAAAGCTTGGCGGAAGCGTTGCAATCGGCAATCTTGAAAGATACGTTGCCGATAGGGGTATGCAAAATCTCCCAGAAAAGGTCACGTTGACAAAGAAGATAGGCAAAAAAGTTGCCGTTGTCGGTTCAGGTCCGGCATCTCTTTCTTGTGCATGCGACCTTGCAAAAGCAGGTGTTGATGTCACAATGTTCGAGGCATTGCACGAGGTCGGCGGTGTGCTTGTGTACGGCATCCCTGAGTTTAGATTGCCAAAGGCACTTGTCGAACAAGAGATAGACGAGGTGCGTGCTTTGGGTGTGGAAATTTGCACAAACGTCGTTGTTGGCAAGACAATATTCCTTGACGAATTGCTCTTTGAATACGATGCAGTCTTTGTCGGAACGGGAGCAGGCGTGCCCATGTTTTTGCGTATCCCCGGCGAGAACTTCAACGGCGTCTATTCCGCAAACGAATATCTCACAAGAATAAACCTCATGAAGGCTTATAGACAAGATAGCATCACGCCGATAAAGAGAGGCAAGAGTGTTGTCGTCGTAGGAGCAGGCAACGTGGCAATGGACAGTGCAAGAACTGCTTTGCGTATGGGGGCTGACGTAAATTTGGTTTATCGCAGAGGACGTGCAGAGATGCCTGCAAGACATGAGGAGATCGACCACGCAGAAGAGGAGGGAGTTGTGTTCAACTTTTTGACAAACCCCGTGGAAATCCTCGGTGACGAGCAAGGCAACGTGAAAGGCATAAGATGTGTGCGTATGGAGCTTGGCGAGCCGGATGCAAGCGGTAGACGCAGTCCAAAACCCATTGAGGGTAGCGAATTTGATATTGCTTGCGACGAGGTTATAGTTGCACTTGGCACAACGCCAAATCCCATCATCAAGAGTAGTATGCCGTCATTGCAAACAACACGCAAGGGCACAATCGAAGCGGATGAGTGCGGTCGCACCAACATCCCACGACTGTACGTCGGAGGAGATGCCATGACAGGCTCGGCAACAGTCATTTTGGCAATGGGAGCCGGCAAAAAGAGCGCCCAAGCTATATTGGAAGAGATAAGCCATTAACAACTTATTCACAGCGTACTTATAAACGGAATATGCATATTCAAAGACGGAACACGAACTGCAAGGCGGTGAGCCTAGCGAGTGTCGAGCTTGACGATAAGTACGAGAATGCGTGCCACAACTCAAAAAGGCATATACAGCTCATTTAATATACTAAAACTATTTCAAGGAGAAAAAACGATGTTTCTCGATTATGTAAAAATCTTTATTAAGGCAGGCAACGGCGGAGACGGAAAGGTGTCTTTTCATCGTGAAAAATTTGTGCCGAACGGCGGTCCTGACGGTGGTGACGGTGGCAACGGCGGAGACGTTGTCTTTGTTGCCGACAAGGAAATCAATACGCTTATAGATTTCAAATTTCAAAAGTTCTATCGTGCTCAAAACGGTGGCAACGGAGAGGCTAAAAATTGCACAGGCAAGTCCGCTCCCAATCTTATCATCAAGGTTCCGCAAGGCACCGTCATTCGTGACACTGAAACGGGCAAGGTCATCTGTGACCTCTTTGATGACGGAGAGAGTTTTGTTGCACTCAAAGGCGGTAGAGGCGGAAAGGGCAACAACCGTTTTGCCCATGCAAAAAGACAAGCACCGTCTTTTTCTCAACTTGGCGAAAAGACGGACGAGCATCAAGTTACGCTTGAGTTAAAGACTATTGCGGATGTAGGACTTGTAGGTTTCCCGAATGTAGGAAAATCCACACTTTTGAGCGTTCTAACCTCTGCAAAACCCAAAATTGCCAACTATCATTTCACCACAATCAATCCAAATCTCGGTGTTGTTCAGATGTATGACGACAGCTTTGTCATTGCCGACATTCCCGGTCTTATCGAGGGTGCAAGCGAGGGAGCAGGCTTGGGACATTATTTCTTGCGACACATCGAGCGTGTTCGTCTTATCGTGCACATTGTTGACATAAGTGGCAGTGAGGGCAGAGATCCGCTTGACGATTACAACAAAATCAACGCAGAGCTTGCCTCATACAGTGAGCAACTTGCTTCTATTCCGCAAATTGTCGTTGCAGGTAAGGCGGATTTGCTTGTGGACGATCAAGCAATCAAAGATTTTGAAAAGGCAATCGGCAAGAAAGTTTACGTCATTTCCTCACTTACGCACCAAGGTCTTGACGAGCTCCTTTCCACAATGAAACAAAAAGTGGACGAGCTTCCTCCACCTCAACGCATTCAGCGTGACGAGGACTTTGAGCTTGAGCCAAAAACCGACCAAAAATTCACAATCTCACGTCTGCCTGACGGTTCCTTCTTTGTCGATGGCGGTCTTGTGGACTTCCTCATTCAAAACGTAACAATTTCTTCTCAAGATTCCTTCGCCTTCTTCCAAAAGGTACTCAAGGATCGTGGCGTTATCTCCGAGCTTAAGAAGAAAGGCATGAAAGAGGGGGATGTGGTTGTGATTGGCGACCTCGAATTCGAATGGGTTGATTAGCGCACTAAATTGCGACTAACTTCGTCAGTAGCCTTCAACTTCAATTCGTGTACGCTATGTACACTAGAATTGCATTTGAAGGCTACTTCCTTGTTATTTATCTATTTAGAGCACAAATCAAATATTTTATTAGACGTCAAAAACTGAATAAACACTCATCATCTCCCAAAATGCGTACTGCATGTACGTTGGGTTTTGTTTTTGATGGGTGCTTTTTTGTTATTGATACACATATGCGACAAATATTTTAATGTGGCTTATTCATCTTCCAATTCTTTTTGCAATTGATCAAACACCTTTTGTGACGTTATTTGCCCGTTGCCAAGTGGTGTGAGGGATAAAAGTGCAAGCACCAGCAAGATTGTGCCAAACGTCAGATAGTAGACTTTCAGCGGAGTCAAGAATGAGACTGCAACAAGGATTGCGCCTGAAAAAAGATAGCTTTTCAAATTGCGTCTTGACAGTACGATTTCAATCAACTGTTTGAGATTGAGTTTGACTTTTTGTTTTTTCAAATTCGGTAGGGCATTATTTTTTTGCAAAAACTTGTATAGTGCTCTTGTCTTGACAAGTTCAATATCCAACTGCTGTATGTTGGCAAGTTGATATGCCTTTCTGTCGATACTCTTTGCAAGCATATAGATCTTCTTTTTGCCGTGTTTCACTGCGATTTGCAGGGCGGAATTGATGTCGGCATAAGAAAGTGCTGAAAACTTAAAATTGGCAACTATTAGGCTATTTTTAAGCAAAATATAACTACGGGTATTCTCAAATTTGCCATTTTTTATAACACTCAACAGCAAATTTATCGCATATTCATTTTCTCGCATACACAATTCAAGTTCAAATCTATCCACAGAATACGGCTTGCTTTTTTTGGCGGATACATATCCTATGCTAAATGTGCAAGCAATGCTGAGCGAAATTGCAACTATCAAAGATATTGCAAGATTGTGTGTTGCGGATATGCAGAAAACAAACAGCACCAGTGCAATGATAAACGTTCCGCTTATGTAGTCCACGATTTTTGCCATACTTCTATTGTTGGCAAAAAAAACTTGTTTGATACACAATAGTTTTCTTGCCATAAAAGCGTTTTGTAGGTATAATATTTTTATGAGTAAAGTTTTGGTTTTCGGAGGTTCATTTGATCCGCCTCACATAGAGCACGTCAATATGTGCAAGCGTGCTATGAGCGAACTTGGCATATCCAAGCTCGTCATTGTTCCAACCTTTTCCCCTGTGTACAAAAGTGGGGTATTTTTGACGTTTGAGCTAAGGTGTGAGCTTATTCAGGTCGCATTTGACGGCATTGATTTTGAGATTGACGACATTGAAAATCAACGTAGAAAGGACAATTACAGTGCTCTTATTCTGCCACTTCTCAAGCAAAAGTACGGTGATATAGTATATTTGATCGGGGGAGACAGCCTTGAGCGTTTTGATAGCTGGTATCATCCCGAGCAAGTGTTGCAAACTTGTCCCGTTGCCGTCTGCAATAGAGAGGGATATGACGACTTATCCTGTCACGCAAAAGCACTTGAGAGCAAGTATGGCGGACAAATTATTCCCTTAAGCTACGTTGGCAAAGACGTATCATCATCTGGAATCAGAGCAAAATTGCTTTTGGGTGAAAGACCGCAAGAGCTAGATAAGAGAGTGTACGACAAGATTGTGGAGAAAGGTTTGTTTGATGACTACAAAGATATGGTTGGCAAACTTCATTCCTATCAAAGCGAGGAGCTTTTTGAGCATAGCAAAGCTGTTGTATTGACAGCAGTGAGGCTGAATTCTTTGCACAATCTTAAGCAGGATTTTACAAAGGTATTTTTGGCGTGTTTGCTTCATGACAACGCAAAACAACGCCCGTCGGTTGATGGCTTAAACGTGCCGATTGATGCAGTTGGAACGCCTGTTTTACATCAATTTTTGGGTGCAGAAAAGGCAAGACGTGACTTTGATATTCAGGATGATTGCATCCTCGATGCAATACGCTATCACACCACTGCAAAGGCGGATATGACAACACTTGAAAGACTTGTCTACACAGCAGACAGCGTGTCGTTTGACAGAGAGTATGATCCAATTCCGCAAATTAGAAATATTGCGATGGCAAGCTTTGACGATGGTTTCAAAGCCGTCCTTCAATACACCTACAACAAGGTTGCAAAGAGTGGAAAGGGTATGCATCCGCTCACCAAAGAGGCAGTTGAGTTTTATTTGAAGTGAATATTATGGACGTTTCTATTGAAAATTGTGCCAAAGTATGCTAGTATTGTGATACAAAACACGTTATTTGCAGAAAATAACTATTATACAATAGAAAAATGCCGATTATCGGCTGGGAGTTTATATGGAACCAATTGAAATGAAAGATCTGATTTGTGCCGAGCTCGACGAGCATAAAGCCATCGACATCACCATCCTTGATGTTGCACATCTAACTGTTTTGACGGACTATTTTATCATTTGCACCGCAAGAAGCAACAAGCAAGTCAGAGCACTTGCCGAGTTTGTCGAGGACAAAATGAGTGAGAATGGTATTGAACCGTCACACGTAGAAGGCGTGCAAGAGGGCAAATGGGCAGTGCTCGATTACGGTGGAGTTATCGTGCACATATTCAATGATGAAACAAGAATGTTCTATTGCCTTGAAAAGCTGTGGGCAGACGGCAAAAACATGCAAAAATACGAGGGATAATTGCCGGTTATTCCACGTATAATATTAAACTTTTGATATAAATCATCCATTTGCGATTGCGACATTAATCAAAATAGCAGTGGTGAATATTATTTTGGTTAGCATGTAAAATCACGCTCTTTGCGTGATTTTTTCATATAACGATTGCTTTTCTTCCTCACTCATATTGTCGTGAATTTTGCAAAAGACGTCAATATCAAGCGTTATTATGACGTCCTTGTTTGTCTTGTCACTCAAATTTTGTGCCAAATTGCTCACGTATTCATCCTTTTCGCTTTTAAGGAAGAAGGGTTTGAGAACAAGTGACAGAATGCACTTTTCGTTATGCTCAAAACATCTTGCACTCATCACCATATCTTCCATCAAGGCAAGAGAGGAGACGTCTGTTGAGGAATATTTTGTGCCACTGTGCACGGCTTGGCACTCGTTTTGCGGTAAAAATTCATATTGCATATGACAATTGTTGGGCAAAAATTGCATTTTCATACTTGCATACTTGACAATGCGAGCTGTATGAGTTAACATAAATACACTTCAGGGCGAGGTGCAAATCCTCACCGGCGGTATAGTCCGCAAACACGCAGAGCGTGCCGACAAGGTGCAATTCCTTGACCGACGGTATAGTCCGGATGGGAGAAGTGACGTAATTTCAAAAAATTATGCTTACGCCCTCGAAGGCGTATTTTTTTGTGCCAAGGCAAATAAGCAAACAGTACGCCAAAGGAGAAAAATGAGCAAAAAAGACAGTATGGAGAGCGTTGAGATAAATGCGTTTTCAAAACAGGGAATAAAGGACACTTTTTCAAAGTTCAAAAACCCGAAGTTTTCTTCCGCATATATAGCAAAAATCGCTATTCTAACGGCAGTTTCATTCTTATTGTATGCATTTGGCAAGTTCAATTTGCCATTTATGTTTCCGCAGTTTTTGGAGATACAAATAAGCGAGCTTCCTGCACTTTTGGCAGGCTTTTCTATGGGACCGGTGAGTGCGTGCATTGTCATTGTGCTCAAATGCCTGTTCAAATTTCCAATGACGTCAACGGCATATGTCGGGGAGTCAACGGACATTTTGCTGGGCATTGCCCTTGTGCTTCCCGCATCCATAATCTACACACTGCACAAGGATAGAAAACACGCATTTATCGGTTTGTGTGTGGGCGGAGCATTGTTTTCGGCACTTTCAGTGCTTGTCAACAGATTTATATCCATTCCGTTCTTTGTCCAGTTCTATTTTGAGGGCAACTTTCAAGTTTTGGTGGAAATGCTCACTCCGCTTTACAAAAATATGACTGCCGACACCTTTTATACTTATTATTTGTTTATCGGTGTGTTGCCTTTCAATCTTTTAAGATGTATAATAGTTGGTGGACTTACTTTTGTTTTATACAAAAGGTTGAGCAAAATTCTGCACTGGGATGGCACAAGAATGAAGAAAGAATCCGTGTTTGGACAGCACACCGTCAAGTCTATTGACGAGACGTACGCACTTGCAGGCGAGCTTGCAAGTGAGCTTGTCGGTGGCGAGATTATTCTGCTCAACGGTGATTTGGGAGCGGGCAAAACCACCTTTACAAAAGGGCTTGCCAAAGCTTTGGATATAGCGGATGAGGTGACAAGTCCAACGTTTACCATTCTCAATGTATACGAGGACGGCACGCTCAAGCTCAATCACCTTGATATGTACAGAGTTGAGAGTGCGGATGAGCTTCAAGAGCTAGGCATAGAAGATTGTTTTGATGACGAGAGTGTGACTGTCATAGAATGGAACAAATTTGAGCGTTTCGATGGTGAAGTCATCAAGATTGACGTCACAACCGTTTCTGAAAACGAAAGAATTTTTGATATACAAAAAGTTGATAAAACGCAAAATGACGCAAATCTTTGATTTGCGTGATTGAGATTGAGGATATATGAACATACTTGCAATAGATACAACGTCAACGGGTTTGTCAATCGCACTCATCAAGGGTGACGAGGTGTTTTCATTCACAAAAGAACTTGGAAAATCAGGACACAGCTCAACGCTTATGGTTGAGGTTGACGGAATTTTGAAGACACACAACGTTGACGTCAATTCACTTGATGCAATCGGTGTTGTGGTCGGCCCCGGCTCCTTTACAGGCATAAGAATAGGCGTGTCGGCAATGACGGCAATGGCATTTGCAACGGGTGCAAAACGCATAAGTGTGACAAGCTTTGAGCTTATTGCATACAATAGAGGCGAAGTGCTTTGCGGTGTGGATGCAGGACATGGCAATCTGTATCTTGCCAAATGTGAGGATGGCAACGTGCTTGAGCAAAACTTTGTGGAAGCAAAGGACGTTGAGACGCTGGATTGCCAAGAGATTTTGTACACACCGCTTGAAAGCGTTGACAGCACTCTTGCAAAAGTTGTGCTCAAAAAGGCTCAAAACGAGGATTTTGTCAATGTTTTTGAGCCATATTATATGAGAAAATCGCAGGCGGAGAGAGAAAAAGATGAGATTTGAACCACTCCGCTATGAGCATCTTGCACAAATGACTGAGATTGAAAGAGAAGCTTTCGATCAGCCTTGGAGCGTGAAAATGTTTATCCCCGAAGTTGAGGATGCAAACGCACACTATATTGTGGGAACTCGTGGGGATGAGGTTGTGTGTTACGGCGGATTTCACAAGGTGCTTGATGAGGCTCATGTCACCAATATTGCCGTAAAAAGCAGTGAAAGAGGCAGGGGAATCGGCAGGCTTTTGTTGGGGCAAATTATTGACGATGCAAGACGAAGCGGCATAAACTATATGACGCTCGAAGTCAAGGACAGCAATTTGCCCGCAATCAATCTTTACCAAAGTTACGGTTTCAAAGTGGCGGGAGTGCGAAAGAAGTATTACAAAAATCAATATGACGCACTCATAATGTGGCTGTCGATAGGAGATAATCAATAACGGATAATCTTGCCCAAAACGTGGCGGAAAAACAGTGTATATTTGATAGAAATCGCAAGCAATTTGCTCAAATCAACGGGCATAAGCTTGCGTTTTATTTTTGCGGAAGCGGTGCCCGGAGCATAGTTTTGTTGCATGGTTGGGGTGCAAATGCATTGAGTTTTGCCAATGTCATAGAAAAGCTTTGTCCAGTATACAACGTATTAGCGGTGGATTTTTGTGGCTTTGGTGACAGTGATTTTCCGCCAAAGGATTATGGTGTAAAGGAATATACTGACGATATTGTGAAGCTTGCCTATATGCTTAATATCCAAAATGCAACGTTTGTGGGGCACTCTTTCGGTGGGAGAGTTGCAATTGAAATTTGTGCAAATTATCCGCATTTGGTGTCAAAACTTGTGCTTATTGACAGCGCCGGTGTAAAGCCTAGGCGTGGTGTAAGATATTATGCAAAGGTGCTTTTGCACAAGTTTTGCAAGGCTATCGGTGCAAAAGGACTTAAAGGTTCCAGCGATTATTCTGCCTTGCCCGACTGTATGAAAGGTGTGTTTGTGAGGGTGGTAAACTATCATCAAAACGAATTGCTTGAGAGTATACGCTGCCCGACGGCAGTCTTTTGGGGAGATAAAGACAAGGTGACACCGCTGTACATGTACAAGTATTTTTTGAAAAAGATCAAGGATAGCTATGGTTTTATGCTAAATGGCGGACATTTTGCCTACATTGAGGATTATGCAAGATTTTTGGCAATACTCACGGCATTTTTGGATGGCTGATTTATTTTGCCCGGCATCTTTCGATACTTATTGAAAAAAGCCGTGTTTAGTTTTTTATAGCATTTTTCTTTCACCCAAAAATTTTGATGTTTCATGAAACATTTTTTTGCATGAAAATTGCCGTTTAAGTAGGTTTTAAGTACAAAATTATGTTTTAGGCAACGTTTTTTCACTATATAGATGCTTTGTGTTGCAAAAAGACAACTTTGTGCATACCTTGAATTAACAATTGTGGCTAGAGGTGTGTATGACGCTGTTTAGAGGAGATTGGTTTTACGTCTTGCTTGTGTTTGTTGATGCATTTTTTATGACAAGACCATATTTGTATGCTATTCAAAATGACAACTATCGTGTGAGCGAAATATTCAAAAACAAGCGTTTGCGTTTTGTGTACGCATTGGATTTGATTGCCGTTGCGATTTTTTCGGCACTTTGGGGATTGTGCTATCTTTTGCAAGCAAAAGCCTTTTGGGGATTCTTGGTGGTTTTGTTTTTCTTTATCACAGAATTTGCATTGTATTTTCTTGAGGAGTTGCCGGATAGAAAAAAGCCTTTGCGATACACCAAACGAGCAGTTAGATGTTTGCTATTTGTTTCGTTGTGTTGCACGGCTACTGTCACGTGCATGCTTTGCCGTGTGACATACCGTATAAGTGACGAGTTCATAAGATATTCTGTGTTTTTTGCCTTTCCGATATTCTATCCAACAATGTTTTGCCTGTTTGTATCCATAATCAACGTGTTTGAGAAACTCAACAATATGCGTTATGAAAGAAGGACAAGGAATAAATTAAACAGAGACGATTTGATAAAAATCGCAATCACGGGGAGCTATGGCAAAACGTCTGTGAAAAATTATTTGGATGCGATTTTGTCGCAAAAATACAAGGTGATTGCAACTCCTGAAAACTACAACACGCCTATGGGAATATCAAAAAGCGTAAATATGCTAGAGGATACCCACGAGATTTTTATTGCAGAAATGGGAGCAAGGCGTGTGGGGGATATAAAAAAGCTTATGTCAATTGTAAGACCTCAATATGCGGTGTTGACCGGCATAAATGAGCAACATTTGGCAACTTTTGGCTCCAAAGAGAACATAATCAAGGAAAAATGTAAGGTTCTTGACGTTGGTGAGGGCGTTTGTGTCATAAACGGCGAATTGAAAAATATAACCGAAAATGTGCTTACTCAAATGAGAATTATCCCCGAAACCATATATACAGGACTTGGTGAGGATTGTGATATATATGCCAAAAACGTGAGCGTGGATAAAAACGGTAGCGCCTTTGATATAGTAGTGGGAGATGATGTGTATGAGGCTAGAACAAGAGTTTTGGGTGTGCACAACGTGCAAAATATTCTACTTGCGGTGGCAATCGGATTGAAATTGAAGGTGGAAATGCCATTGATTTTGCAAGCCATAGAGAGTTTGAATGCCGTGCCACATCGACTTGAACTTATACAGGGGAGCGGTGTCACAATCATTGACGATAGTTACAATTCAAATCCAAGTGGTGCACGACGCGCGTTGGATACACTCAAAATGTTTGACACAAGAAGGGTGGTTGTGACACCGGGGCTTGTGGAATTGGGGGATGCCGAAAGGGAGGAAAACTACAATCTTGGTGAGTATATCGCAGATTGTGCGGACGTTGTTTTGCTTGTTGGAAATGACAGAATTATGCCTATAAAACGTGCATTGGACGATAGGGAATTTTGCGGTGAAGTGAAAAGGTATGAGTCGTTAAAGAGCTGTGAAAAGGATTTTGTCAACTCTTTGCGGATGGGGGATACTTTGCTCATTTTGAATGATTTGCCGGATATTTATGAGGATTTGAAGTGTTGACAATGTTTGCCGATTAAAACTTGGGTATGCCTGCTCTTTGTAAATTTATCATCAAAAAGTATTCTAAAAAACGCAAAACTTTGTACTACTTTTACAAAAATACCTCGATTTTAGAATACTTTTTGAATTAAAACATCCAATTTGTCGTTATTTTTGCAAATTTGACAATAGTGCGAGTTTTGAGTAACTCTGCGTTGTTTGTATGAATATATTGATGTGATTGGAGGGAGTATGAAAAAGAAAGTTGCCTTGATTTTTGGAGGTAGATCACTTGAGAGAGAGATTTCTATTATCACTGCTATGCAGACGCTGAACGCCCTTTATGGCACAAGTTATTCGGTTGTGCCCGTATATATGTTTGAGGGAGCCTTCTATATGGACAATGTGGATGACATAAAATGTTTTGTGAAGTTTGACGTGAAAGAGCATAGGAGAGTGTTTTTGTGCGACGGTGCGTTCTTTTTATGCAAGCATGGCAAAATGAAAGAAGTGTTCAAGCCGGATGTGGCACTCTTGTGTTGTCACGGCGGTGAGGGCGAAAACGGCATTTTGCAGGCAATGTTGCAATACAACGATATTCCGTATACGTCATGTGGAGTGCTTGAGAGTGGAATTTGCATGGATAAAGCAATTTCCAAAGTGATGTTTGAGCATATTGGATTTGACGTTTTGCCGTGTGTGGTTGTTAAAAAGGCAAAGTGGAAGGTTGAAAAGGAGTGTATTTTGCAAAAAATACACGATATAAGCTTTCCGCTTGTCGTGAAGCCATCCTCGATGGGGAGCAGTATAGGAGTGAGTGTGGCAAAGGACGATAAAATGCTTGAGGATGCAATGGATTTGGCATTTGAATTTGACGATAAAATCGTTGTTGAAAAGATGCTTGAAAACTGCGTTGAAGTGAATTGTGCAGGCATGAGAAAAGGGGATGATATTCTTATATCCGAAACGGAAAATCCAACATCTAAGGGGGAATATTTGAGTTTTGCAGACAAATATATCGGTGGCAAAATGAGCGGAGGGAAGCACGTCATACCCGCAGATATCGGCTTCTTGAACGAGAAGGTGAAAGAGTGCACGTCAAGGGTTTATGAGGCACTTTGTCTTGATGGAATTGTCAGGGTGGACTATCTTTGCGACACCAAAAATAACAAGGTGTATATCAATGAAATCAATTCTATCCCCGGTTCGATGGCGTTTTATTTGTTCAAGGACGTGCAGTTTGGAGAGCTTATATTGAGTTTGCTTGATGAAACGCTGAATAGACATAAGAAAAAAGCCGTTGTCGGCAGGTACGTCACAAGCATTCTTGAGAGATACAAAGATGGTGGTAAGTTGAGGGGAGCAAAATAAATCTCAATCCACGCAAGTGTGGATTGAGATTTATGAATAACAAATGTGCCCAGAGTGGCTTGGAATTGTGGAGAGAATTATTTGGCGTAGATGAGGGTGGTGGTGTCGCTTGCGGTGATTTCGATGTTGGTTTTATTGCTTGAGTGAAGGGTGATGATAACTTGCTTTGTTTGACGGCTGTCGTCAAACATAAAGAAAAATATTTTCTTTATCGAGCTTTCATCTTCATTTTGCAAGGCGTTTTCAGTGATGGTGATTTTGCCGTATTTGTTGCGTGAAACGTTCACTTGATTTTGGTATTTTTCATAATAGTCTATATCCACAAAACCGCATTGTGACATATCGTTTGTGTAGACGATAACAGCCTCTTTGTTTTGCAAATTTAGCTCGATTTTGTTTATCTCACTTGTGTTATTGTCCTCTGCAAGCGAGTGCTTGAGAGGTCTATATTGCGTTGAGCCATAGTAGCCGTATTGCGTGCGGAAGCTTGATGTTTCACTTTGCCAATTTTCACGCTTTATACTGCCAAGGCAAGCTGAAATAAGAGTGAATACAGCACCGATTGCAAGCACTGCGAGTGCGACGTTGGAAAGTGTGAAATAATCCTTGAATGACTTTTTGTCGTGAGCAACCGTCTTTTCTTGCTTGACCACGTTGTTGCCAAGTTTCTTTTGGTAGAAGGCAAAATACTTTTTGAATGCCAATATGAGTGCGATTGTTGCACCTATTGCGATAAGCCCTGCTCCCAAGAGTATTAGACAAATCATTGCACTGTTGAATGCGACTATGCTTGCAAATGCATAGAATATCAAAATGAGCCCACAAGCAAATAGGGCGGTCATCAGCAAGGCTATCAGCACGAAAGGAATTATCAAAGCGATTATTTTGAAAACGCTATTTTGTTGAGGATGATTGTTTTTCATACGGATATTATAGTGCCGTGCCGTGGTAAAGTCAATTGCACGCAAGAATTTGTGAATATTATCCAATTGTTAAAAATACCATTTATAAAGGGCATTATCACAGAGAAAATAACGCAAAAAGTAAAAAATCAGCTCTTTTGCGACATAATCTCTATGATTTTGCAAATTTTCATATCATATAATCGGGGTGCAGTTGTGATAACTTCAGTGAAAAAATCAACTCTAATCAATGCGGTATCCATCCTTGTCTGCCTTTGCGTGCTTATTGGCGGTGTGGTGGCAACGGATAGTGCCGGCGTGTACTTTTGCAAAAGTACAAGAAAGGTGCCTGTGTACAGCGTTGAAATGCTATCCGAAGACAAGGTGATTGCTCTCACGTTCGATGCGGCGTGGGGTGCGGATAAAACGCAAGGAATACTTGACATTATGCAAAAATATGATGCAAAAGGAACGTTTTTTCTTGTTGGGTTTTGGATAGATAAGTTTGAGAGCGAAACAAAAGCAATTGCCGATGCGGGATTCGATATTGGCAACCACTCAAGAAATCATTTGAATATGCCAAAGCTCAACAGTGACGAGATTGTCAATGAGATTGAATATGTCAACGATAGGGTGGAAAGTCTAACAGGTATCAAACCGGTGTATTTCAGAGCACCCTTTGGTGACTATGACAACAAGCTTATGACATCCTTGGACAGCCTTTGCATGGTTGGAGTGCAGTGGTCTATTGACTCTCTTGACTGGAAGGGGTTGAGTGCTAAGCAAATATATGAAAGAATACTTCCAAAGGCGAAAAGCGGAGATATTGTGCTTATGCACAACAACAGCGATCATGTTCTCGATGCCCTGCCTATTGTGTTGAGTGGACTTAAGGCACAGGGGTTTAGATTTGTGAAATTGAGCGAACTTGTCGCAACCAAGGATTATACGATTGATTCCAACGGAGTACAACATAAAAACGCCTAGCGTTTAGGAGGACATATGAGTTTTGAAGAAATGCAGAACAACAGAGTGTATCTTTGCGGAAAGATTGCAAGCGAGCCGATTTTTTCTCACGAGATTATGGGGGAGAATTTTTACGATGCAAGCATCAGTGTGGAAAGATTGTCCGGACAAGAGGATATTATCCCCGTAACCATAAGTGACAGATTGCTTGACGACGACTTTGAAATAGGCAATCTAATCGGGTTAATTGGACAATTTAGAAGTTACAACAAGATTGTGGACGGGCATAGCAGACTTGTGTTGAGGGTGTTTGTGAGAGAGATTGCCGAAATAGACGAGCAGTGTCCGAACGTCATAGAACTTGACGGATTCGTGTGCAAACCGCCTGTATACCGCCAAACGCCTTTCAAGAGGGAGATTGCAGACATCTTGCTTGCGGTGAATCGTGCATACAACAAGTCCGATTATATCCCTACAATTGCATGGGGAAGGAATGCAAGATACGCCTCAACTTTTGAGGTGGGAGATAGGATAGAGCTTGTTGGGCGTATTCAGTCTCGCGTATATCAAAAACAGCTGGACGACGGACGCATTGAGGAAAGAGTTGCGTATGAAGTGTCGATATCAAGATTTACCTCGCATAATTAATTATGCGAGGTAAATTGGAATTAATAATGAATAATTGAGGGCGTGGTACCCGCACCCGAGAGTAGTTAAACAGAGTTTTGTTTTAATAATCTTGACTTAAGCATTTTTGAGTGGTAAGATTTTTGGCATGGAACGCCATCAAAAGATATTGAAAATGATTTTGGCAGGTTTATTTTTGGCTCTTGCTTACGTGATGCCGTTTTTGACCGGTCAAATACCTTCGGTGGGGAATATGCTGTGTCCGATGCATATTCCTGTGATTTTGTGTGGCTTTATTTGCGGATGGCAGTATGGGCTTTTGATTGGCGTTATGGCACCGCTTTTGAGGAGTTTGACGCTTGGTATGCCACCGATTTTTCCAACCGCAGTGGCTATGGCGTTCGAGCTTGCGACATACGGTGCGATCTCGGGCATATTGTATCAAGTTTTGCCAAAGAAAAAACCATTTATTTACGTGGCATTGCTTATAGCAATGATTGTGGGCAGGCTTGTGTGGGGGGCTTGTGACTTTCATATGCATGAGCGTGAGTGGAAACGAGTACACCTTTGCGTTGTTTATCGCATCTGCCGTGACCAACGCTATACCGGGGATTGTCGTGCAAATCGTGCTTATTCCTATACTTGTTATGGTGATAGGCAATCCAAAGGTGATACGTCTTGGGTATTATGACAAACCTCAAAAAGAGGAAGTCCGCATAAAAGAGGAGAAGTGAAGCATATATCGACAATAGCAACAGAGAGTGACGCAAGGTCACTTTTTTTATTTGCAGATAATCCTCAAAGGGTGTTTACATTTTGCGTTTTGTTTGCTATAATAAGTTATCTTAATAAATTAAGAGAACTTTGCGAGGGAATTTATGAACATCAAGCAGTATACTCTCAAAATTGAATATCGCATTGCTCGCACTTGCCACGTTGAATGTGTGGAGTCCGCACTTTTGCAAAACAACGAGTATCTTGGCAAGCATTTCCGCATACGTGACATAGGTGATGAAAATCACGTGAAGATTGTCATCAATGCCGATGGCAATGCACAGCTTTTGCAGATGATTCGTGCGGAGCTTATTTACGATCACAAGTATGACGGTCTTGAAAGGTTTTTTGCAAACGGATATCAATCTTGGACATCGTCAAGAGAATATAAAAAGGGAGATAGGCAATACGGCTTGAGGACACTCAGCAATCTTCCCATCGCAAGAGATTGGTCGGGAGCTTCTGGAGATTACGCCTTTACGGAGTATGGCAAAGATCTTTATCACGGCTTCAGCTATTCATATATACGCAGAGGGGAGAGTGTGGAGTTTTTCGGTTCACTCAACGAGCGTACCGGTTACACGATTTTCTATGCCGATATGAAGGCGGATATCTTTGCGATTGTCAAGGATATCGAGGGCTTGAGCTTTGGCGGTGAATACGAGCTGTTTGACATTATGCACGTGCACGGCACGTATGATGCTGTGTTTGACGAGTATTTTGCAGAGTATCCCCAAAAGCATACTCATAGAGTGGAGCATTTGGCAGGGTATACCTCTTGGTATAACTACTATCAAAACATCAACGAGGAGATAATTTTGCGTGACCTTGACGGTCTTGCAAGCGTTGGTGATTGTGCAAACATTTTCCAAATCGACGATGGATACGAAACGGCTGTGGGTGATTGGGATATTGACACGACAAAGTTTCCAAACGGACTTGAGCCTATCGTTGACAAGATCCATTCGTATGGATATAAGGCAGGGCTTTGGTATGCTCCTTTTGCGGTGCAATTCAAGGCAAAACTTGTCAAGGAGCATCCCGATTGGATTGTGCGTGGCAAGAACGGAAAACCTGTGATAAGCGGTATATCTTGGGGCGGTTTTTGGGCGCTTGACTTTGAAAAACAAGAGGTGAGAGATTATATCAAAGCGTACTTTGACAAGGTGTTCAACGAGTGGCATTTTGATATGGTCAAGCTCGACTTCCTGTATGCCGTGTGCATAAATCCTCGCAATGGAAAGACGAGAGGACAGCTCATGTGCGAGGCAATGGACTTCTTGCGTGAGTGCTGTGGAGATAAGATTATCCTCGGTTGCGGAGTTCCGCTTGCCCCTGCGTTCGGCGTTGTGGATGCTTGCAGAATAAGTTGCGACGTTGAAAACACTTTCAAAGAAAAATTCTACGTGAAAGTGACCAATCAGGAGATTATTTCCGCAAAGATGGCTATGGTGAACAGTGTATACCGCCGCCACCTCAATGGCAGAATCTGGGCAAACGATCCCGACGTATTCTTCTTGAGAGATGGGGGAATGAAAGAGGCAGGATATACGCTTGAGCAGAAAAAGTTGCTTGCGACAGTCAATCACCTGTTCGGTCACGTGCTGTTTGTGAGTGACGACATAGGGGAATATGACAGCGAAAAGATGGCAATTTTGCTTGATGCGTATGGCAAATTCGAGGGCAAAATCATAAGTGCCGAGAATATCGCAAAGGAAATTATCAAGGTCGTGTACGAGGAAAACGGCACGCAAAAAATGCTTGTTTTCAATGACGTGACGGGTGAGTTCTATATTCAATAATATGATTTTGGTGGACAATCTCAAAAGAGTGCGTGACGAGGTTGCAAAATATCCGCAAACAGTTACGCTCATAGGTGCAAGCAAAACGCAGAGCAAGCAGACGATAGACGAGTTTATGAGCATTGCTCCCGATTTTGTGTTGGGCGAAAACAGGGTGCAAGAGCTTGTTGAGAAGTATGACGAAAGGTATGAATGGCATTTTATTGGACAACTTCAGACAAACAAGGTGAAATACGTCATTGACAAGGTTGATCTCATACATTCGCTTGACAGACAATCGCTTGCCGTTGAGATTGAAAAACAGGCGGTGAAACACGGCATCGTTATGCCTTGCCTTGTTGAAGTCAATATGGGTGCAGAGATCACAAAGGGCGGTGTAAGCCCCGATGAGGTGATAGACTTTATCGCAAAAATGCAAGAGTATCCGCACATTAAGGTCGAGGGCATAATGAGTGTGCTTCCAAACCTTGAGGATAAGCTCGCTTTGCACAAGCTGTATGAGAGGCTTGAGCGGATATATAACGATGCAAAGGAGACGAATATGCCACACACAGATATAAAATATCTGTCGGCGGGCATGTCAAACGATTATCAAATCGCACTAGAGCACGGCTCAAATATGTTGAGGCTTGGCAGAGTGCTGTTTGGAGACAGAGTGTACAACAAGCAAGAAATATAGACAAGAAATATAGAAAGGATACGGATATGGACGAAAGATATTCACGATACAGTCAAACAAATCGCAGTTCGCAACCGAACGTGGGTGGCTTCACACGACCGCAACAGACGCCTGTTCAGCAGGTGCCCAGCTATACGCAACCGCAGTATGGGCAAGCAGGGGCGTCGGGTGTTGTGATCTATTCGCCACGCACATACAAAGACGTGCAACTTCTCATAGACCACTTGAAGATGAGAGAGCAGGTTATCGTTGATTTTTCCACCCTCAATCAACAGTCGGTGTATCGCATTCTCGACTTTATGAGCGGTGCAATTTACGCTCTTGACGGAAGCATTCAGCAGATCACAAAAAATATTTTCCTCTTTGCTCCGCAAGGTGTGACCATTACAATTCCTCCGCAAATCAGAGGTTAAGGAGAGATTATGAGCGAGAAAACTTCATCAAGCGAATATAAACAGAAGATCAAAGCATTTATGTCCAATTGGACGCAAATTGCCAAAAAGAAATGGTGGTTGTATATTGTGGAGCTTGCAGTTGTTGCAATCATTTTGGTTGCCGACTTGCTGACCAAAAAATACTTTTTTGGCTTGAACGAATATCGTGAAATTATCCCCGGATTGATTGATTTGGGGCACGTTGAAAACACCGGTGGCGGTTTTGGCATCTTTGAGGGCAACGTTATGGCACTTGCAGTGCTGACATTCATAATCTTGGCAGGAATTGGCATATATCTCATTCTTGCAATCAAAGAGAGTGAGTGGCTTCGCATATCCCTTGTGTTTATCTTTGCCGGCGGAATCGGCAACAACGTGGATAGAATAGAGTTCGGCTACGTGCGTGACTTTATTTGGTTTGCTTTTTGGAGAGATTTTCCGGTGTTCAACATTGCTGACTCATTTATCACGATTGGCGTATTTATTCTGATTGTGGTGCTTATCATCATGCTTGTCAAAGAGGGTAAACAAAGCCAAAAACAGTTTGAACAAGAGCAAGCAGGTGCTGTAAAAGTCGAGGAGGAAATTGATCCGCTTGACGCTCCCATTCCGCTCAATCCCATGATGAAATCGGACAATAATTACACCTTTGAAGTGAGCGAGAGTGACAAAGACGGCAAAAATGCCGATGACGAACAACCAAAAGAATAAGACAATAAATAAATCCGTTGGGGTAGGCATATGAAATATGTCGTT
The DNA here is from genome assembly GCA_964644355.1 of uncultured Bacteroides sp. Lineage (GTDB taxonomy): Bacteria > Bacillota > Clostridia > Christensenellales > CAG-917 > CAG-475. The sequence goes on along the minus strand of CAZXUW010000005.1, from coordinate 30,506 downwards.
GACACAAACAGCGTGCGACTTGACGTTTTCCTTTCCGATATATTGGGGAAAACACGCTCAAGTATAAAGACCGTCCTTGATGAGGACGGTGCTTTTGTCAATGGCATTTTGCATAAGAAAAGCGGTTTTGAGCTAAAGTGCGGTGATGAAGTCGAATTTGAGCTTCCCACCCCGCAAACGCTTGACGTGGAGCCTGCAAACATTCCGCTTGATATAATATATCAAGACAAGGATTTTGCCGTGATAAACAAACCGCAGGGCATGGTGGTGCATCAAGCAAGCTCGTATACAAAAAGTGATACGCTTGTCAATGCATTGCTTTACAATCTGGACAGCTTGAGTGCAATTAACGGCGTTATTAGACCGGGCATTGTGCATAGGCTTGACAAGGACACGTCAGGGCTTATCGTCGTTGCAAAGAATGACGATGCACATCACAATCTTGCCAAACAAATAGAGAAAAAAACTGCACGCAGAATATATTTGGGACTTTGCGACGGAAACTTCAAAGAGGATGAGGGAATAGTCGATAAGCCTATTGCAAGAAGCAAAAAAGATAGAAAAAAGATGGCTATCGACGAGGACGGACGTAAAGCCGTGACTCACTATAGAGTGCTTGAACGATTTGGACAGTATACGCTTGTCCGCTTTGAACTTGAAACAGGCAGAACACATCAAATAAGAGTGCATGCACAAAGTTTGCATCATCCGATTGTGGGGGATGAGGTGTACGGCGGATCAACCGCATTGTATAACAACGGACAACTTTTGCACGCAACGGAGCTTGTCCTAGAGCATCCTCGCACAGGGGAGGAAATGCGTTTTCATTGTGATTTGCCGGAGTATTTTGAAAAAGTTGTAGAAAAGTTAAGATTGCTTTGCAATCTTAAAAATGAATAACGAATAATTATAGGTGGGCTCTGCCCACACCCGATTTGAAATTTGGCATATGAAAAAAGAGAAAAACAATCAACATTTGTTAAAGAGATTTGTGGGGTATTATAAGCCTCACAAGTGGACGTTTGTGGGGGATATGACTTGCTCGCTCATTTATTCGTTCAGCGGTCTTGTTTATCCTATGATTTCAAGAAGAATCCTCAATGAGGTTATCCCAAACGGACTTATCAAAGAAGTCATCATCCTTTGCAGTTGCCTTCTCGGCATATATCTGCTTAGGGCAGGGATGAAGTATATCATCAACTATTACGGTCACGTGATGGGTGTCAAAATGCAGGCAAAGATGAGAAGCGACCTCTTTGCTCATCTTGAAAAATTGCCGTACTCGTTTTATGACAACAACGAGACGGGACAGTTGATGACAAGAATGACAAACGATCTTTTTGACGTCAGCGAGCTTGCACACCACGGACCTGAAAACTTGTTCATTACAACATTTGTTACGCTTGGATCGTTTGTATATCTTTGCACAATAAGCTGGAAACTTGCCTTGATTGTGTTTGCGTTTTTGCCGATATTGTTTCTCATCGCATTTGCGTGTAGAAAGAATATGAACAAGGCTTTTATGAAAAGCAGAGAGGCGGTTGGCGGAATAAATGCCACGCTTGAAAACTCAATAGCAGGTATCCGTGTCACAAAGGCTTACGCCAACGCAGAGTATGAGCAAGAGCGTTTTGAAAAGAATAATACCGACTTTGTCAAAGCTCGCTCAAAAGCATACAAGGCAATGGGCACATTCTCTGCAAGCATGGGGCTTGTGACAGAGATCTACAATGTCATAGTGTTGCTTGCGGGAGCATTGTTCTGCATTTATGACAGTGAAAATTTTGACTACGTAGATCTTGTTGCGTTTATGCTGTCAATAAACCTCTTTATTTCACCGGTGCAGACACTCATTCAGTTCTTTGAACAACTACAAGACGGCGTCACCGGATTCAAGCGGTTCATTGCGATTATGGACATCCCAGTTGAGGCTCAAAGCCCGACCGCACACGACGTGGAAAGGCTTGAGGGAGATATCACTTTTGAGAACGTATCTTTTTCTTATGATAAGGAAAAGGATGTGTTAGATGCCGTAAATCTCACAATACCCAACGGCAAGATGTATGCGTTTGTGGGGGCCAGCGGCGGCGGAAAAACAACGCTTTGTCACCTTATTCCAAAGTTCTATCAACTTGATGACGGCAACATCTATATCAACGGTGAGTCCATAAACGAGATAAGCAACTCATCTTTAAGAAAGAACGTCGGCATTGTGCAACAGGACGTGTTCCTATTTACCGGCACATTCAAAGAAAATATTGCATACGGCAAGATAGACGCAACGGATGACGAGATTATAGAAGCGGCGAAAAAAGCGGATATTCACGACTATATCGTGAGCTTGCCCGACGGCTACGATACGCAAATAGGCGAGAGGGGCGTGAAGCTCTCAGGCGGTCAAAAACAGAGATTGAGCATTGCAAGAGTATTTCTCAAAAACCCTGCAATTCTCATTCTTGACGAGGCAACGAGTGCTCTTGACAACACCACAGAAGCAATCATTCAAAAGGCTTTGTTCGAGCTTTGCAAGGGCAGAACGACAATCGTTGTCGCGCACAGGCTTTCAACCGTTCGCCACGCAGACAATATCGTTGTCATCAACGGTGGAAAGATCGTGGAGCAAGGCAGTCACGACGATCTGCTCGCAAAGGGCGGTGTGTATCAAAAGCTTTATGAATCGCAATTTGCAGACGATGTCGAGATTTCAAGCAATGACATAAATATTGGCTGATAACGTTTATATTTCAATAAAAAGCAAAAGGCACTTTTCAAAGTGCCTTTTGTAGTGTAAATTGCCTAAGTCTTTTTAGAATGAAATTTGATATTGTTACTCTTTGTGCGCAATGTCATCACAAGATACGATTAATACCGCTCCGCAGATATCTCCGTTTTCGTCCACTTTTGTGAAATCCACTCCTATTTTGTTGCCAATTGCATAGGCAAATGCTAACAATCGCATAACTAGTCTTAAGTATGATTCTTCATTCGAAATACCGTAATGTTTCCAAATTACAAAAGTTGGTTCATTTCCGTAGTTCATAAGTTTTTTCCTTTTATGAGATTATCAATACCGAGTTAATGATTGCAAACAATTATGACATTATTTTGACTTTTTTTGGGTGAGTGTTTGTATAAAATGGTAGGAAGCTTTGAGATTTGTGCCATTTTTGGACGATTTTGGACAATTTGTTTAATTATTCACATTGATATTGCAATCTTTATTTTATTATGATAAAATACTCTTAATTAGTTTTCTAAATTTGTACATTTAGGGAGTTATCATATGGAAAAACTTACCAAAAAATATGGACTAATCACCGCCATTTGTATGGTCGTTGGCATTGTTATAGGTTCGGGTGTCTTTTTTAAGGCAGGGAAGGTGCTGAAAAACACCGGCGCAAATATGGGTAGCAGTTTGTTGGTTGTTGCCATTGTTGGTGCAATCATGATCATTTGCTCCTATGTCTTTGCAACGCTGTCAACAAGATATGAGAAGATCAACGGCGTTGTGGACTATGCAGAGGCTATGCTCGGCAAGAGATTTGCGTACTATGTTGGATGGTTTATGACAACCATGTATTATCCGATCATCACCTCAACGCTCGCATGGGTGTCTGCACAGTACACTGTTATTTTGCTCGGACTTGACATTTCAAGCGGATCACATTTGGCAATCGCAACTTTCTATATGATAATGGGCTATGGCGTCAATTCGCTCGCTCCTAAGATTGCAGGCAAATTTCAAGTGTCCACCACGGTTATCAAGCTTATTCCGCTGTTCATTATGGGTATCGTTGGCACGATCATCGGACTTATCAACGGCACTACGCTTGAATCCTTTAGAGTTACGTTGGACAGCGTCGGTGACACAGCCATTTCAAACAACATCTTTGGTGCAATAGTCGCATTTGCATTTGCCTATGAAGGCTGGATTATCGCAACTTCCATAAACTCGGAGCTGAAAAACTCAAAGAAAAACTTGTACGTCGCACTATTCTTTGGTGCAATCATCGTGGTTGCGGTGTATATGCTGTACTTCTTGGGCTTGAGCGGTGTGCTGTCAACGGAAGAAATCATCACTTCGGGAGATAATCTGCCCATTCAAGCTTTCTCAAGGCTGTTCAATAGCTCCGTTATGGGCACGATTGTTATGGTGTTTGTCATCATCTCTTGCCTTGGCACTATGAACGGCGTTATGCTCGGCTGTTGCCGTGGTATGTACTCTTTGTCGGCAAGAAACGAAGGTCCTTTGCCAAAAGTGTTCAGCCAAATTGACAAAAAGACAAATATGCCTCACAACTCCGCCATTATAGCACTTGTGTTCAGTGCAATATGGCTTTTGCAATGGCAGTTGTTCTTCTTTGATAACGTTATGGGTGCCAATTCCATTCCGTCATTCCTTTGTTGGGAAGCGGACGAAATTTGCATAATCACACTCTATGCATTCTACGTGCCGATTTTCATTGCAATGATGGTCAAGTGCAAGGATCTCAACCCCTTCAAGCGTTTCGTTATGCCGATTTTGGCAACGTTGTGCTGTGTTTTCATGTGCTACTGTGCATACGACACCTACAAGGCAAACGGACAAATTTGGAGCTATCTCGTCACCTTTGCCGTGATAATGATCATTGGATTCTTCTTCTCAAAAGACTTCAAAAAACTCCTTGAAAAATGGACGAAAGGGAAGTACGTTTACGTTGACGAACTCAATACGGAAGACGTTGATGAATTGACAGAGGATAGTGATCAACCTTGTCAAACAGCAGAGGAAAACGCCGTTTGCGATGTGATCGACGATAGCGAAATCTCCGCCTGTGACGAACCAATAGCGGACAGTGCCGAATGAGATATTCAAGTTGAACTATGAACATAACCCAAAAAAAACAATCTGCAACCGAGCAGATTGTTTTTTGATACCATAAAGAGCGGTATTATGATGTACTCAAACTTGGCAAAATCAAAAAAATCCAAATACATGCAAGAGAATATGTTAAAATGAATTGCATTTTTCAAATAAGTTTGATATAATCCATAAAAGTTGGTGATGCTAGTGTGGCTCAGTAGGTAGAGCAGCTGATTCGTAATCAGCAGGTCGCCGGTTCGAATCCGGCCACTAGCTCCAAAAAAGGTGTGATACGCTTTATGTGTGGCACACCTTTTTAATTTAATTATTTGTCCGTTTTGGTTTGGAAGTTGCATCTTTTGCACGTATGCGTGCGTATTATTGTTTTATATCTATTTATACTAAAATAAGCTTATATTACATCATTTTTATTCTAGCAAAAAAAATTGAGTTTTTTTGCAAAAAATTCTGCTAAAAGTATTGACATTTGGCAAATAGGAGAATATACTGTTAGCAATCAAAGCAAAAGACTGCTAGCAATAGTCTTGAGCGAGCAGGTAGGTCTTATGGGAAAAGAGTTGACTGATAGAAAAAAGAGAATACTTCATGCGTTGGTTGATTTGTATATTACGACAGGTCAGCCTGTGTCGAGTTCGGACATACAGAGCAAGTATTTGCCTGAGGTCAGTTCGGCAACGGTGAGGGCGGAGCTTAGTGCTCTTGAGGCAATGGGGTATATCGAACAGCCTCACACCTCTGCAGGGCGTGTCCCGCTCAAGGATGCATACAAGTTCTACGTTGAGAGTATAAGCTCATTTGATGGCAACATGCTCACCGACCAAGAGACACAACTCATCCGTGACAGATTTATGCACAGGCTCGGCACCATTCAAGATTTGTCCGTTGAGGCTGCCAAGATCATCAGTGACGTGACCAATTACACATCCTTTATTGTTGAAAAGAACAGCTCTGACATTTTGATTGAGGAGATAAAGCTTGTGCCACTCAAACAGGGCAAGGCGGTTGTTCTTATCGTGACTGATGAAGGTATGCTTGCAGACAAGGCAATCAATATCGCAAACGATGTGCGTCCTGAATACGTTGAGACGGCAACAAAGGTGCTCAACAAGGTGTTCCAAGGCAGAAACATCAAGGATATCGACCAATTTGATTTGAGCGAGATTGACGACGAGCTTCACGGCTTTGAGGAGATACTCGACGACGTGCTGGGCATATTGAGGATATATATGTCGGAGCATAGTGACAAGAACGTGTTTGTCGAGGGTGCACTCAAGATGCTCGATTATCCCGAGTACAACAACGTTGAGGATGCAAAGAGATTCTTGTCCGTTATATCCGACAGAGAGCGTAGGAGTGAGATTTTGCCAAGTGACAGCGGTGACATAGAGTTTTCAGTGCGTATTGGCACAGAGGACCGTGGCGTTGACAAGTGCGCAATCATCACTGCATCATACAAGGTTGGCGACGAGGTGCACGAGGCAGGTGTCATAGGACCTGAAAGAATGGATTATAAGAAAGTTATCGGTGTTTTGGACTATATGAAAAAGACTATCGCAAGCGTGATGGAAACACCCGACGATGAGGACTGATATGAAGAAAGATAAGAGTGTTGAAAAGGAGCAAGAAGTGCAATCACAGCAAGAGGAGCAAGTGCAAACTTCCGCTATAGAGATAGACCGTGAGAGCATGAGCGACGAGGAGTATATAGAGGCTCTTGAACAAAAGCTTGGCGAGGCACTCAGCGAGGCAAACACATGCAAGGGGCTTACGCAAAGATTGCAAGCAGACTTTGACAATTACAGAAAGCGTAACAATCAGATTGCCGATGAAATGAAGAAGCTTGGCGAGTCAATAGTGATTGAAAAGATGCTCACTGTGCTTGACAATTGCGACCTTGCAAGAAAGTATATTCAAGACGAGTCGGCTTTGACGGGCTTCAATATGATGGAAGGACAAATACTGTCGGCATTGAGTGGATTTGGACTTTGCGAGGTGCAAGCTCTTGGAAAGGAATTCGATGCAAAGCTCATGAGCGCCGTTGAGAGAGTCAAAGACAAGGAGAACGACGGCAAGGTTGTGGAAGTGCAACTCAAGGGCTATATGCTCGGCGACAAACTGCTTAGACCGGCAAGCGTAAAGATCGCTTATTGGCAAGAGTAGAAAACAATATAAATAGCAAACAATAGAAATTTCCGCCAAGTGCGAAAATATATAAATAAGTAAATAAAAGTTTCTTCCCTTCAAAGGGAAAAGGAGAATAATAATATGGGAAAAATAATCGGTATTGACCTTGGTACAACAAACTCATGTGTTGCCGTTATGGAAGGCGGTGAGTCAGTGGTTATCACAAACGCAGAGGGTATGAGAACAACTCCGTCTGTTGTGGCGTTTACAAAGGATGGAGAAAGATTGGTTGGCGAAATCGCAAAAAGACAAGCAGTCGCAAACCCGGAGCATACCGTAAGTTCAATCAAGAGAGAAATGGGCTCTGAGTACAGAGTGAAGATTGACGATAAGAATTATACACCTCAAGAAATCTCCGCTATGATTTTGACAAAACTCAAGAACGATGCAGAGAAGTATCTCGGTGAAAAAGTTACGGAAGCAGTTATCACTGTTCCTGCATACTTCACAGACTCTCAACGTCAAGCAACAAAGGATGCGGGCAAAATTGCAGGTCTTGAAGTGAAACGTATCATCAACGAGCCGACCGCTGCAGCACTTGCATACGGCATCGACAAGGATGAGAATAAGAATCAGAAAGTCTTGATATTCGACCTTGGCGGCGGAACGTTTGACGTATCCGTGCTCGAACTTGGTGACGGCGTGTTTGAGGTGCTTGCAACAGCAGGTAACAACCGTCTTGGCGGTGACGACTTTGACAAACGCATTATGGATTGGGTAGTTGCAGAGTTCAAGAAAGAGCACAATGTTGACCTCACAAAGGACAAGATGGCAATGCAACGCATCAAAGAAGCTTCCGAAAAGGCTAAAATCGACCTCTCTGGCGTGACAAAGGCAAAGATTTCACTTCCGTTCATCGCAATGGAGAACGGTGTGCCAATGCACCTTGATATGGAACTTACAAGAGCAAAATTCGACGCTCTCACAGAGGATCTCGTCAAGGCAACGATGGGGCCGATGCAACAAGCTCTCAAAGATGCAGGTCTCGGCTATGGCGACATCGCAAAGGTCATCATGGTTGGCGGTTCAACTCGTATCCCGGCAGTGTACGATGCAGTCAAACGCATCACAGGCAAGGATCCGTACAAGGGAATCAACCCGGACGAATGTGTTGCACTCGGTGCGGCAATTCAAGGCGGTGTGCTTGCAGGCGAAGTGAAAGATATGCTTTTGCTTGACGTAACTCCATTGTCACTCGGCATCGAAACACTCGGTGGCGTATGCACAAAGCTCATCGACAGAAACACGACAATCCCGACAAGCAAATCACAAGTGTTCAGCACCGCTGCTGACAACCAAACGGCTGTTGACATCCACGTTTTGCAAGGCGAGAGACAATTTGCACGTGACAACAAGACACTCGGCAGATTCGAGCTTGTGGGCATTGCTCCTGCACCTCGTGGAATTCCGCAAATCGAAGTCACATTTGACATCGACGCAAACGGCATCGTATCCGTCAAGGCTTGCGACAAGGCAACAGGCAAATCTCAATCAATCACAATCACCGCATCTTCAAACCTCACAGAGGCAGACATCGATCAAGCTGTCAAAGATGCAGAGAAGTATGCTGAAGAGGACAAGAAGCGTAGAGCAGTGGTCGATGCAAAGAACAATGCAGAGCAACTTATCTTTGCAGTTGACAAGTTTGTGAGCGAGAACGGTGACAAGCTTGAAGAAGCAGACAAGACCACAATCGGCGAGGCTACAAAGACCGCAAGCGAGGCTCTTGCAAAGGCAGAGAGTGAGGAGGATGTAAAGGCTCTTGTTGAGGAGCTCACAAAGGTGACTGATCCTATCTTCACAAAGTTCTATCAACAAAACCCGGACGCAATGGCAGAGGCTGCAAAAGCTGCAGGAATCAATCCCGATGACTTCCAAGGCGGAGCAAATCCGGACGGAAGTGTGGACGGCACTGTTGACTAATCAATCAAATTCAAATCGCATGCGACGCAACGGGCAACCGTTGCGTCAAGGCGTATAATGCGTGCAAACGCAACTTGACCGCATAGGCGGTGATAAATTATGGCAGAAAAGAATTATTACGAAATACTCGGCGTTGATAAAAACGCAAGTGCCGATGAGCTTAAACTTGCATACCGCAAGCTTGCAAAAAAGTATCATCCGGATATGTACGTGAGTGCAACCGATGCCGAAAAGAAAGAGGCTGAAGCCAAGTTTAAGGACGTGAATCACGCCTATGAAGTGCTTTCCGATCCGCAAAAGCGTTCGGCTTACGACACGTATGGTGACGAGAACGGTCCTCAAATGGGAGCAGGCGGTTTTGGCGGAGCAGGCGGTTTTGGCGGAGCAGGTGGATTTGGCTTTGATATGGACGACATATTCTCAACCATTTTCTCCGGATTTGGCGGTGGCTCGTCCTCTCGTCAGCAACGTGCAAACGCTCCGCAAAGAGGGCAAGATATTCTCGTTGGCGTGAATATCACCTTTGAGGAAGCTGTTTTCGGCGTGCAAAAGACAGTGAACGTAAAGCGTGTTGAAAATTGCTCGGAATGCAATGGTACGGGAGCCAAAAACGGCAATGCATACAAGGTTTGCTCGCAGTGTGGTGGTAGCGGTAGAGTGACAATGACACAACGCACTCCGTTTGGTCAAATCAGCACTCAAGGCGTATGTCCGACTTGCAAGGGCAAGGGCAGAGTCATCACGGACAAGTGTACGGCTTGCGGTGGCGTTGGCAGATTTGAAAAGACAAGAGAAGTCAAAATCAATATCCCTGCAGGCATAGATTCCGGTCAACGTGTGAGATATGAAAACGAAGGTCACGCAGGTACGAACGGCGGTGAAAAGGGCAGTTTGTACGTTGAGGTGAGAGTTGCTCCACACAAGCTGTTTGTACGTGACGGCTTTGACATCAAGCTAGAAGTGCCTATCTCCTTTGTTGATGCAGCGCTTGGCACCACGATTTCAGTTCCAACGTTGTACGGACCAAAGGAAGTTAAAATCCCCGAGTATACGCAGAGCGGAACGGTGTTCACCCTCAAAAATTGTGGCATAAAGAAGCTCAAAGGTTCCACAAAAGGCGATATGTACGTGAAAGTTGTGGTGGAAGTGCCAAAATCAATTTCAAGAGAGCAGAAAGAGTTGCTCAAGAAATTTGACCAAGAAACGGACTTCAAAAAGCAATATCCGCTCAAAAAGGCATACGAGGACAAACAAAAGTAATTTTATAAAAAGCGGTGTTCTAACCGCATAAATGTGAGAGATTTACATAATGAAATATAAAACAATCACGGTTTTTACAGACCATAACAACGCCGACCTCATCTCGTCAATTATGTTTGATGCAGGTGCGGGCGGTGTTTCCATTTTGGATAAACAAGACTTTTTGGATCTTGTCAAAAGTGACGTCATTTGGGATTACGTTGACGAGAGTGTTCTCCTTCAAAGCGATGAAGTGAAGGTGTCCACCATTTGCGATATTGACGACAAGGATTTCTTGCCATTGCTTGAGAGTTTACTTGCGGATGCAAAGCAAAGAGGAGTGGAGTTTGGTGAAATCGTCACGGATGAAATTGATGCATCCGACTATGAAAATGAGTGGAAAAAGTACTATAAACCCATAAAGACGAGAAACGTCACCATCGTGCCCACTTGGATTAAATATACCGCACAAGATGATGAAAAAATCATGCGTCTTGATCCGGGCATGGCATTCGGCACCGGCTCGCATGCCACCACAAGAATGTGTCTTGAACTTATGGACGTTGAAGGCAAGGACGTAATTGACGTCGGTTGCGGAAGCGGTATTTTGGGCATCGGAGCAAAAATTTGCGGTGCAAAAAGCGTGTATATGTGCGATATAGACGAGCAAGCCGTTGAATTTGCCAAGAATAACGCAGAGCTGAACGGTGTGGATGCAACGATAGAAAAAGCCGATCTCTTGGAAGGGGATATGACAGCCGATTTTATCTTTGCAAACATCACTGCTGACATACTCATGCGTTTTGCAAAGAGCATTGGCAAACACTTGAGAGAGGGCGGAACTATCGTGCTTTCGGGCATCATCGACTCACGCCTCGATGAAGTGATTGCTTGCTATCAAAGCGAGGGTTATCGCATTGTGGACAGAATGGCAATGGATGATTGGCGTGCGTTGAAACTTGAAAGAAAACAATAAATTAACATAGTTAAAAATAAAAACAACCTGTTAGATTATGGAAATCAGAAGATTTTTTGTTGATGGTAGCGACATTGCAAATGGCAAAATCACACTTGGCGGTGATGAGTTTTTGCATATGACAAAGGTGCTTCGCTACAAGGTCGGCTACAAGGCAATCGTGTGTGCAAACGACGGCATTGAAAGGCTGTGCAGTATTGAGAGAATTGACAAAGATTTTGCAGTTTTGTCTATTGACGAGGAGCGTGTTCAGGACAAAAAGAATTGTCACGTTACACTTTTTGCAGGGCTTTTGAAAAACAACAAGCTTGATTTTGCCATTCAAAAGGCGGTGGAGCTTGGTGTTGACGAGGTGTATCCGTTTGTGTCCGACAATTGTGCCGAAACAAAATTTTCTTGTGATAGAGCAAATAAAATAGCGTTAGAATCCGCAAAACAGTGTGGTTCTGCATATCTAACAAAGGTTGGTGAGCTGACCACGCTCAAGCAAATTTTGAATAATTTGCAAGTGTTTGACAGAGTGTTGTTTGCGTATGAGGACGAGAGAAAGAATCGCATAAAAGACTGTAGCGATGGTGCAAAGCACGTCGCACTTATCGTTGGTCCGGAGGGCGGTTTTACACCTCAAGAGACGCAATATGCCTCACAGCAGGGAGCGAGCATAGTTACGCTTGGCAAGCGTATTTTGCGTGCAGAAACAGCATCAATTGTTGCGTGCACTCTGCTTTTGGACAGTTTGGGAGAGCTTGATTATGAGTGAAAAATTGCCTAAAATTTGCATATTTACTCTTGGTTGCAAGGTCAATCAGTATGATACCGACGCTATGCTTGCGGTGTTTGAGCATGCCGGCTTTGAGATTGCAGAAGGACTGGAGTTTGCCGACGTTTACATAATAAACTCGTGTGCTGTCACTGCTGAGGCTGAGAAAAAATCTCGTCAAAGCGTTGCACGTATACTCAAAGTCAATCCCGATGCAAAGATTTTTGTGTGCGGATGCGCGTCTCAAAACAACTTTTCACAGTTTGCCAAAAACAACGTCGAATACATTTCCGGCACCGACAAAAAGCTTGATTTTGCAAGAAAAATCGTCGAGGAGTATAAGGGGGATAGCGAGCAATTCGACAAGATTGTGCCCGATTGCTTTGATATTGGAACAACCTTTGAGGACAACGAGGGCGTTGTCAACCTTCGCACAAGACACTTTATCAAGGTGCAGGACGGATGCAACAACTTTTGCAGTTATTGCCTGGTGCCGTACGTTAGAGGAAGATGCCGTACAAGATCTCTTGAGAGTATTTTGCGTGAGCTTAACGAGGTCAAAAGTGTTGCAAAAGAGGTGGTTGTGACAGGCATAAACCTTTCCGCATACGGTGTTGATAACGGCTCGTCGCTTGCAGAGCTTATGGTTGCACTTTCAAAGTTTGAATTTTCTGTGCGACTTGGTTCGCTTGAGGTTGGCGTAATCAACAGAGATTTCCTCAATGCAACAAAGAAAATCAAACGTTTTTGCCCACATTTTCACCTTTCCTTGCAGAGTGGAGACGACGACGTGTTGAAAAAAATGAACAGACATTACAACACCAAGCAGTATTTTGATGCAGTGCAGTTGATAAGGGAATATTATCCCAATGCCGGCATCACCACGGACATCATTGTAGGCTTTCCGACAGAGAGCGAGGAGCAGTTTGAAAACAGCATGGCTTTTGCAAGAAAAGTGGGCTTTTCGGACATCCACGTTTTTCCGTATTCCTCACGCAAAGGCACTGTTGCGGGCAGATTGACACAGCTTCCTGCAGACGTGGTCAACGCAAGGCAAAAACGCATGAGTGAAGTCAAATGCGAGCTTATCAAAAACTATCTCAACAAGCAATTGGGCATGCCGATAAACGCACTGTTTGAAACCCAAAACGAGGGCATATGGTGCGGACATTCGCCAAACTACGTCAAGGTGTATTCAAAACACGGCGCTCACAATGAAGTGCGACTTGTCACTCCCACGCATTTGTATCTTGACGGCGTTGCGGACGATAGTGTACAATAAAAATATCTAGGAGGCATATATGGAAAATTGTATTTTTTGCAAAATAGCAAACGGCTCCATTCCGTCAACAAAGCTCTATGAGGACGAGAATATGGTTATAATCAAGGATCTCAATCCTCAAGCCCCTGTGCACCTTTTGCTCATTCCAAAAGAGCATTACGCAAACATCATCGAGATGAGTGATACCGAGGCTCAAACACTCGCAAAATGCGTCAAAAAGCTTTCTACACTCACAAACGAACTTGGACTTGAAAACGGTTTCCGCCTTGTTTCAAACAAAGGGGAGGACGGATGTCAGTCCGTAAATCACCTGCATATCCACATCCTCGGCGGAAAAAAACTAGACGACAAAATGTGTTGAAAAAAGAGCCATTTGGCTCTTTTTTAATTATTCATTAAAAAAGCACTCATCCGCTTGGATGAGTGCTTTTTGATTGTTTTATTCGGCATCACTCTTTATTTGAGCTTTTTTCTTTTTTGAAAAGAAGATGCCAAGTCCAACGCCTACGCCAATGATGATCACTCCGCAAGGAATGAGTGTTGCAAGCAAGATTGTTGTGAGCTTGTTGCTTGTTGCACTGAGTTCGATTGCACCGATCTCGTTGATATTGCCGGTTGTTCTGTCGTAGTAGTAGCCGGTGTAGAGGATGGAATCTCCCTCAACTACAACTTTGCCGAACGTTTGCGAATCGAGCGTGTGCAAGATGCTGTTGTTTGTATCGAACTTGTCAGTGGTCGTATTATTCTCTTTGTAGTTATAGTACTTTGTACCCATTGTGCCGAGAGTGATATACAGCACGCCGTCACCCGTATAGCGAACGGACTCGTTTGACTTGTCTGCGATATTGCCGTTTGCATCGATGAGGTAAGTGGTGGTGTAGGAGTGATCGTGACCGCCAAAGACGATATTCACACCGCTGTTAGCAAAGAGTTTGCCAAGTTGTGATCTCATTGCGATAACCTCTCCGTCGAGAGCGTGAGAGCCTGCACTGTACAAGCTCTTATGCATGAGCACGAATGTCCACTTTGCATTGTTGTTTGCAAGGTCATTCACAAGCCACTCATATTGAGCTTCACCAAGTCCGTTTGAATCTGCATCGTTTGTATCGAGCACCACAAAGTGAGCGTTTGCATAATCAAATGAATAATACTCACCGCTTATAGGTGTGCTTTGACCGTCAACAAGGGAAGTGTAGTTGAAGTATCTGCCCATTGCACCCGAGCCGTTTTCGTGGTTGCCGGCGGTAAAGAACACTGACGTGTTGAGGTTGAGATCTTGATAGGTGTTGAGAGCCATGCCCCATTGAGCAAAGTTCTTGCCGTTGTCGCACATATCGCCTGCGTTGAGGATAAAGTCAAACGAGTTGACTCTCTCGTCTGCAAGAAGTGCGTCCACTGCCTCGTGAGAGCTGTCGTACATGCTTTGAATCATGCCTTGGATGTCTGCGATTGTGAGGAATTCAAATGCATCCACACTGCTGTCGGGAGCGGTTGTGAGAGTGAGTGAATTGCCTTCATAGCCATCCAATTTGATGTAATCGACAAGTGAGAAGTATGCTGTTTCGTCATTATCGCACTCATAGTTACCGCAAATGTCATAATAGTATGTTTTGCCTGCCTCGAGTCCTGAAATGTTGACTGTATGCACGTTCCAGTAGATGACGCTGTTTGACACTGCATCGTCACGTTGACCGTAGATAAATTCAATCTCATTTCCCTCTGCATCCTCATAGGCGATTTCGCCGTGCGTGAGGCAGAGAAGTCCGAGGTCGATAAGCGGAATATATTGCGGTTTTGTTTGAGTTGAGAGTGTGATGGATATTCCGTCAATGCTCTTTGTTGCACTTGTGTCAAGATATGGCATATTTGCAGAGTTTGTCTTGTATGCGTTGAGTGCATCCGCTCTTGACGTGCTGACTTCCGTCAAAACGTTGCCGTTTTCGTCAAGAAGTCTAAACGTGCCGTATACGTATTCTTCCGTGTAGAATTTGATCGTGTAGCCGTTTTGGCTGTTTGCCGTGTCAAAGTTGCCCGTCACACGAGAGGGGACTCTGCCATTGTCTTGCGTAGCTTGATTGAATGAGCTATCAACCTTGCTTGGAGCAATATCAGTGCTCGCGTATGAGAAAGCTTTGTCCTTGCTCACGCCTTGCGGAGTATAGTAGCTTTGAAGTGTTGCATCCGCCATATTTGCAAGGTCGGGGTAGACGTCCGTGCCAAAGGTGAAGATAATATCCTTTGCAATACCGCCAAGACCTACATAGAAGCTGTCAACAAGGTAGCTGTCAAGGAAGTTTTGAGCAATGGAGATGAGGCTGTCACCCTCCATCGAGAAGCCAAGAAGGCTTGCAACCAAGGATTTTACAGTGGGGAGGAAATCGTCAATCAAATCGCCAACAACAAGATTTTCAGCATCGATTGCAAAATCTTCCGGGATTGAAATATCAATGCCGATGTTGGAAACAACTGATGATACCGCAGGATTGTTGAGCAATTCAGAGAGGCTTCCCAAACCTTTTTTGAGGCTCATGAACTCGCAATTCGTGAGATAGCCGTCATCAACAGCATCATGGAAGTTGAATTTCTTTGTAAGGAGAGTTTTGAGGATTGAACCATCCTCGTTGAATAGTGGATCGAGAATTGCAGTGAGCAAATCTTCAACAAATTCACCGCTGATAAGTTGTTCATTCAAATCTTTCATTGCAGAAAGCATACGCTTGCGGTAGGTTGCATCGAACGGATGTTGATAACGATAGGTATCGTCGCCCACGTTCTTTGTCTCACTGTAGAGTGCGTCGATTGACTCGTAGGTTTCCTCAAAAGAAATCTCGTTGCCCATTGTGTGAGAGGTCATGATGAATGAGGCCATGTCTTTGAGAGCGAGTTTGCCTTTGTTTGAAGTGTTGTTCGGGCTTTGAATATTTTCGTCACCGTAGGACCAGTTGATGATGTCGTCAACAATGTTGTTGACAAGGTCAAAAGCGTTGTTGTACGTGACGTCGTTGTGCACGTATCCGCCGTTGTACAACACCTCGTCAACGAGCCATTCAACAAGTTTTACGGTTGCGTTCTCGGAGTCGATTGTTCCGTCGTGAACGTCATAGTATTCATCGTATGCGTCCATATTGTCAGTGAAATCCATAAGTCCCAATTGAGGGAATACGGCACTTTCAATGATAGTTGTAAAGGTGCCACCGCTCTTAAGCAGATCGTACACGCCGTCAAGCATACCCAAAATCGTGTCGGGATCTATAAAGTGGCTCACCATACGTTCAACAAGGCGAGAGTACACGTCTTTTGAAATGTAGTCGTTGTAGCTCAATTCGCTACTGTCTTCAAATGTGATGATGTATGCAAGATAATCGGGGTTTGTAGCAACAAGATTTTCCCAATTCTCATGAGTTTTGTTTGCATCGTACACAGCTTTTGCACTGTCAAATGCATCCGGATCCCATGCGTCGCAAGAGAATACACGGCTACTCGGCACTTCCTTGAACGGTGTGTCACCGTCTGTATCGAGATTGAAGATTTGAGATACGCATTCTTCTTTTAGGGAGTTGTTGCTGTCGTAGCGATTGAAAGTTGTGTAACGTCTTGGGGAGTTATAACTTACAAATGAGCCTGTTTGGAAATCGTAGAGCGTTCTGCCCTCAACGTCAGTGTAAGTCATTGCATCGCAGACGTGCATATGTCCTGAAAAGACATAGCGTATGCCCATGTCAAGCAAGCGTTTTGCGGTGTTTTCCCAGTTCCAAATAGTGAAGTCCTTGAGGATTTCGTCCTCCATTTCCCAGTGCGGAAGGGCGTTTTGGTGGAAGCATGAAATGATTGTCTTTTCGCCAAGAGTGACGTCATTCATTGCATTTTGATCATTGCAGAACTCTTGCATCCAATCGAGCAAGCCTTCTGTAAGTCTGCCACCGCAGAGGTGATCGAGACCTGTTGAACGATACACCACGTCACCGTTTGTAAGTGCGTTTTCAAGCACGTGATCACCTGCAGAAAGCGGATTTTCCGTGTCGATCGTATCGTTGCCAAGTGAGAGATAATACTTGTAAGGGGAGCCGTTTCTTTGCGTGCTGTTTTTGATAACCTCATATTCAGCTTTGTTTATACGCACGTAAGCACCAACTTCGTCGTCCGATCTGTCACTTGCGTCGATGATCATAATTGCATAGTCTTTGTAGCCTGCATTTGTGAGATCCACAGAGAATGAAAGAGCATTGTTGACGTAGCCTATTTGGTAATACTCGTTGAGTTTTGTTGCGGTATCTTGAGATTTCAAGGTTGTGTTGACTGCCTCAAGATGCTCGTTGTAGTAGTGAATATTGAGGTTGGTTGCGTTGTAGGACACTTGATATCCGTCCGTAAATACGTCAGACCAATATTCCTCGGGCATATACTCTGTGAGGTTGATTTTGCCGTCTGCACCGTCAAGGTTTGCATCGGGGTAGCCAAGACCGGCAAATACAAGTGCAAATTGAGCGGTTGTAAGTGCGTCAGACTGGCGTGCCGTGCCGTCTGTTGAGGAGTAAAGTGCACCCGACGTGTTGTACAAATCGTGGTTGCCGACGGTTGCAAAAATTTGGAAGTTGGCATATTTTCCGCCAAGTGCTCTTACAGTGTTTTGCAAATATCTCAAACTGTTTGCAACGTCGATAAGTGCCTTAACTTCGCCGTTTTTGCTGAGGTCGCCCGATGCAAATACATATACGGGAGCTTTGCCGGCTTTTGCGTCTTTAATGAAGCCTTCGATTTGTTGTTTGAGTATCATTCCGCTCTCCAAAACAAGCTTGGTGTCGCCTGTCATGGACTTGAAAAATTCGCTCTGTTCATAATCGTCTGCTTTGACGTCTTGATAGCAATAAGCAAGCGGGAAGTAGTGAATGTCGCTGAATTGTCCGATCTCAAGAGAGTTTTGCAGTGTCGGAGCATCGTCAGCTGTTGCAACTCCGTTTGCGACGGTGAGGCTCACAACGCTTGCAAGCATAATTGCAAGCACCAAAACCAAAACAATCGGCAAACGCTTTTGCATTTTGTTGCTCATATTTCCTCCTTATGCGTGCGTGTGCACACAATGTAAAAATCTAAAATTTATTATACATACTTAAAAAAACAAAATCAATAGAGATTGCAAATTTGCTGAAAATAATCATACAAATATTCGATTTTGTCAATTTTCAAATTGAGTAAGACTGAAAATAATTTCAAAAATTATGGAAAAAATCTTGACAATTGCCATATAAGGTATTATTATCATATTGAACATTTGAACAATCATTCAAATATTCAAAGGAAGAAATATGGAAAACGAAAAATATTACAACATAATCCCCGGTGAAGACACCGTGTATGAATTGGCGGAGCTTTTCAAGGCTTTGGGCGATCCCACTAGAGTGAAGATCTTGAGTTGTTTGCAGGCAAGAGATATGAACGTTGGAGATATAGCAGACAAAGTCGGTATGTCCACCTCAGCCGTATCTCATCAACTTAGAGTGCTTAGAGCAATCAAGCTTGTCAAAGGTACAAAAGAGGGAAAAGAGGTTAGATATTCGCTTGACGACGACCACGTGACAAAGATTATGCAATGCGGTCTTGCTCACGTAAACGAGGAATATCCCGAGGATTAACCCATTTAGAATATCAAATTCCAAAAAGTTAGAGGCGTATTGCCTCAATTTTTTGAGAGCATAATTGAACGATTGTTCAACAATCGAAATGTTCAAATAAAGTTAGGATATAACCATTATAGGTAATCATAAAATAAGTATTGCAGGAGCAGAGTATGAGAAAAGTTTTTAAGCTCGAAGATCTTGATTGTGCCAACTGTGCATCAAAAATGGAATGTGCCATCCAAAAGATTGATGGTGTTAAAAGTGCTAGTGTAAGTTTTATCGCCCAACGTATGACAATAGAGGCGGATGATGACAAATTTGACGAGATTATGAAGCAGGTTGTCAAAACTTGCAAGCGTATCGAGCCTGATTGTGTGATTGTGAGGTAGGTATGAGTGCTCTATCTAGAAAACAAAAGAAAAATCTGACAAGAATCTGCATTGCATTGGCAATTTTCTTTGTGGTGCTCGTTCTTGACAAGACAATAGATCTTGCAAATGTCGTGTGTGGAGAGTATGGCTGGCTTTTGCCATTCGCACTTTATTTTGCCGTATATCTCATCATTGGTTATGACGTGATATACGGTGCTGTGCGCAATTTGTTGCATGGTCAGGTGCTTGATGAAAATCTGCTTATGTGCATTGCATCTCTCGGTGCGTTTGCATTGGGTATTTACACAAGCGTGACGGGTAGAGCGCAAGAGGGCTTTGACGAGGGCTGTGCGGTGCTACTTTTCTATCAAGTAGGAGAATTTTTCCAAAGCTACGCAACAGGCAAATCGAGAAAGTCAATTTCCTCACTTATGGACATTCGTCCCGACTATGCCAACTTGATAGGTGAGAATGGAAGCGTGGCTGAAGTCAGCCCCGAAGAAGTCAACGTTGATGACGTCATTGTGGTATACCCTGGTGAAAAAGTGCCACTTGACGGAATCATCATCAAGGGTGCAACAAGTGTAGACACCAAGGCTTTGACAGGCGAGTCACTTCCCAGAGAGCTTTGCGAGGGTGATGAGATAATAAGCGGATTTGTCAATTTAACCTCTCAAATTGAGGTAAAAGTTGAAAAAGTATTCTACAATTCGACTGTTTCTAAAATACTTGAGCTTGTTGAGAATGCTTCAAGCAAAAAATCAAAGGCGGAGAATTTCATAACGAAATTTGCAAAATACTACACCCCTATCGTTGTTGCATGTGCAATTTTGCTCGCAATCATTCCGGGTGCAATCACCAAAGATTGGTACACTTGGATATATAGAGGATTGAGTTTTTTGGTTGTATCCTGTCCGTGTGCGTTGGTTGTTTCTGTGCCACTTTCATTCTTTGCAGGCATTGGCTGTGCATCCAGAAAGGGAGTGCTTATCAAGGGGAGCAACTACCTTGAGTTGTTGAGCAAGGCAAATATTTTTGTGTTTGACAAGACGGGTACGTTGACAAAGGGCAACTTTGTTGTGAGCGAAATTTTGCCTGAAAATAGGCGTGATGAGGTGCTAGGCTTGGCAGTCATTGCAGAAAATAGCTCAAATCATCCCATTGCACGCTCGATTGTTGAGTGTTACAAAGGGGAGATTGAGGACGGATATACACTTACTAACGTCGCAGGTTTGGGCGTTGTGGCAGAGAAGGGGGATGACGTCATTTGTTGCGGAAATGAAAAACTTATGCAGAAGTATGGTATTTCCTTTGAAATTCACGAGGGAATAGGCACGGTCGTATACGTTGCTCACAATGGGAAATTCGTCGGCTCACTGCTTGTGAGTGACCAAATCAAAGAGGAGGCTTTTGGGTGTATTGCCAATCTCAACGAGATGGATTGCAAAACCGTTATGTTGACGGGTGACAATGAAAAAGTTGCGTTAGATGTCGCAAAAAAGCTTGGCGTATCACAATTTGAATCATCACTTTTGCCTCAAAACAAAGTAGATAGAGTTGAAGAATTACTCTCAAACAAGGGCAATGGAGACGTCTTATGCTTTGTCGGTGACGGCATCAACGATGCTCCCGTGCTTATGCGCTCTGACATCGGTATCGCAATGGGCGGAGTTGGCAGTGATGCTGCAATCGAAGCATCCGACGTGGTGCTTATGCAAGACGATTTGAGGGGCATTTCTCTTGCAAAACGCATTGCAAAAAAGACCATGAGAGTTGTATATGAAAATATTGTAGGTTCAATAGCTGTCAAAATTGCAATTATGCTATTGTCGGCAACTGGTGTGCTCGGCTCTGCAACCATGTGGATTGCAGTGTGCGGAGATGTAGGAGTTTGCATTCTTGCAATACTCAACGCCATGCGCGTCAACAAGGGCAAAAAGACAGCGCTAAAAAGCTGATTAACCCAATTAGAATATCAAAAAAACGTCAAATTGAAAAGCGGACATATCGTCCGCTTTTTGGATTTTTCAATTACAGTTTGCGTTTGCATAACAGTTTATTATTTATCCATTATCCGTTTCTTTTTTATGCAAATTATGAAGTGATGTGATAACTATTATTTTCCTTTCTTTGGGAGTGGCAACTCTTGATACATTGCAATAAACAAGCATTTCAAAAACTCTTTATCGTCAACGTTTTCAACAAGATACATGTCTTTGGCACCCTCATACGGTGGTTGTTTTGGGGCATTTACAAGCATTTTTTGCGTGCTTGGCAAAATTTTCACTAGCAATCTGTCGTCACAAATATATGCGGAAAGTTTAGAGTGATAATATATCATATATTCGCCCATCATTTGCCTATATTCGATACCATCGAGCAGAGATAGTTGTTCAAGTATAAAATCCAAATATTCTTTTTTGCTAGCCATATATTACCTCAAATTTAGTATACGCTCTTTCTTGTTCTCACGCAAGCATTGTTTGTTTATCTATTGTCTGCCGTAGGCAGGTTTTATCTCAAAGCGATTTCATCTACAAAGTAGATATCATTCGACTTGGCGAATTTAATTAAAAAAGCAAGCTACCAATGTAGCTTGCTTTTTTTGGTACCCCCATAGGGAATCGAACCCTAGTTTCCGCCGTGAGAGGGCGACGTCTTGAACCGCTTGACCATGAGGGCAAATCGATATTGCTTTGTGATAATATCATAATTTTTGAATGCACGCAAGCAAAAAAACGCATATTTTTCGCAAAATTTCAAAAATAGCTACATTTATCTAAAAATATTGTGTTTTGCGTATTTATTTTTATATTTGAAAAGTAGTTATTGAAAAATGTTCTGGTGCGTGATAAAATAACTGTGATCGTGCTTTGCGTGCGTTTAGTAATGTTATGAGGATATAGAAATGATTTATAGCGATTTTCAAGGATTAAAGTTGTCTGCACTCGGTATGGGATGTATGCGTTTGCCACTTACGGACGGAGAGTATAGCCACATTGACAAATCTGCCGTCAAAGAGATGGTTGCCTACGCAATGTCAAAGGGCATCAACTATTATGACACGGCATGGGGCTATCATGACGGTGAGTCCGAAAGGGTGATAGGTGAAGTGCTTGCAGAATATCCACGTGAGAGCTTTTATCTTGCATCAAAATTTCCGGGATATGATCTAAACAACATCAACAAGGTTGAGGAGATATTTGAAGCACAGCTCAAAAAGTGCGGTGTGGAATATTTTGACTTCTATCTTGTGCACAATGTATGCGAGCTGAATATCGATGCGTATATTGATCCGCAATATCGCATTTATGAATATCTAACCGAGCAAAAACGCAACGGACGCATCCGCCATTTGGGCTTTTCAACGCACGGAACACTCAACACGATGCAACGTTTCTTGGACGTCTACGGCAAGGATATGGAGTTTGGACAGATTCAGCTCAACTGGCTTGATTGGAAGATGCAGAACGCAAAGGCAAGAGTGGATATGCTCAATGATTGGAACATCCCCATTTGGGTTATGGAGCCTGTAAGAGGCGGAAAACTTGCATCTTTGGAGGATGAATATGCAGACAAACTGAAGGCAATTCGTCCAAACGCAAACGTGGTTGAGTGGGCATTTAGATTTTTGCAAGCTATTCCAAACGTCAAAGTGACGTTGTCGGGCATGTCCAATATGGAGCAACTCAAGCAAAACATTGCAACGTACGAGAGTGAAGCTGCGCTGAACGATGAAGAAATCAAGACGCTTCTTGACGTTGCAGATGCAATGACCGCAAAAACCACTGTGCCTTGCACAGGATGTCGTTATTGCACGTCGCATTGTCCTATGGGGCTAGATATTCCGTCACTCATTGAATTCTACAACGGACACAGTTTTTCGGGCGGTTGGTTTGTGGCTCCGCTTGCAATTGAGGCAATGCCGGAAGATAAGAGACCGTCTGCATGTCTTGGATGTCGCTCTTGCGAGGCGGTATGTCCGCAAAACATCAAGATAAGCGAAATGATGACGGACTTCACACAAAAACTAGCCAATGAAAAAAAGTGATTTGACAAGAGCAAAGCAAGAATTGCTCAAAGGTGGCTACACTTGCGTACTTTGCAAAGGGGAGAGCATTTTCACGTGCAGAGATAGAGGTGTGAAACCGCTTGTTGCACTATACGAGAGCGACGTGGACTTTTGCGGATATAGTGCAAGCGACAAGGTTGTTGGCAAGGCGACCGCATTTTTATACGCACTGCTCGGTGTAAAAGAGGTGTATGCGCTTGTCATAAGCAAGTCCGCTTTTGAGGTTTTGACGGAGCAAGGAATTATAGTGCAATACGACAGTCTTGTCGATTGCATAATAAACAGAAAAGGGGATGGAATATGCCCCTTTGAAGAAGCCGTGATGAACACTTGCGACCGCTTTGAGTCGTACGATCTAATACGTAAAAAAATGGATGAAATGGGCATATCTTTGTAAAATGGCAAAAATATGCCTATTTTTTTTGACTTTGTTTATAAAAAAATATTCTATTTCGATAAAAAAATAGCAAATAGGGTATTGATTTTTTGCAAATTGCAATGTAAAATACATTTGTATAAAAAATATCCCCTAGGAGGAATTTATGGATTCTAAATACCAAAGCTTGTTTACACCTTGGAAGATAGGCAATTGCGAAATCAAAAACCGCATCGTGCTGACCTCTATGGGCGGAACGTCAATCTTCGGCTGGATGGAACCGCACCATTTTGATCAAGAGGCGGCAAACTTCCTTCTCGAAAGAGCAAAGAATAACGCAGGTCTTATCTTGCCGGGCATTGCTCCCATCCAAAACGTCATCGGTGGCGGTTGGCTTTACAAGGCAAACGGAGCGTTCAAGAAGCTCAAACCTTTCATGGAGGAGTTCCACAAGACGGGTGCAAAGATGTTTGTTCAGCTGACGGCAGGTTTTGGTCGTTCTTTCTCGATCACGCCTCTTATGGAAATGCTCTACACAAACAAGGCTCTCAGAGTTATCGCAAAGCCGTTTATCGACGTTGAAAGGCTCACGGTGAGTGCAAGTGCAACTCCCAACCGTTGGAGTGACAAGGTGCCCTCTCGTCCAATGACAATCGATGAGATTCACGAATACATTTACGCATTTGGTCAGACCGCACTCAAGTGCAAGGAAGCAGGTGTTGACGGTGTT
The DNA here is from genome assembly GCA_964644355.1 of uncultured Bacteroides sp. Taxonomy (GTDB): domain Bacteria; phylum Bacillota; class Clostridia; order Christensenellales; family CAG-917; genus CAG-475. The sequence continues at coordinate 6,114 of CAZXUW010000005.1, read as the reverse complement.
GAAATCCACGCTGTTCACGAGGGATATTTGCTTGACCAATTCACAATGAAGTATACAAACCAACGTACTGACGAGTACGGCGGATCAATTGAAAACAGATACCGTTTCCCGATGGAAATCGTCAAGGAAATCAAGAGAGTTTGCGGAGAGGATTATCCTGTATCCTTGAGATATTCCGTTGTTTCCAAGACAAAGGGCTTCCGTCAAGGAGCACTTCCCGGTGAAGAGTATGAGGAAGTTGGACGTGATATGGAAGAAAGCAAGGTGGCGGCAAAGATGCTTCAAGACGCAGGCTATGACATGCTCAATGCAGACAACGGCACCTACGATGCTTGGTATTGGGCACATCCGCCGGTATATATGCCACAAAACTGCAACCTCGAAGATTGTGAAGAAATCAAAAAGGTCGTTGACATCCCTGTGGTTTGTGCAGGCCGTATGACTCCGCAAACGGGTGCTCAAGCAATCGCAGAGGGCAAGATCGACGGTATGGGCGTTGCTCGTCAATTCCTCACCGATCCGGAGTGGATCACAAAGCTCATCGACGGCAGAGAGGATGATATCATGCCTTGCATCTGCTGTCACAACGGATGCTTCAATATGGCACACTACAACGGTGTTGCAAACGATCAAGATTTGAGCGACACAGCCGGTATGGCTCGTTGTGCACTCAATCCGCACACCATGCAATCCAAAAAATATAAGATTGTTCCTGCAAAGAAGGCAAAGAACATCGCAGTTATCGGCGGTGGCATCGGCGGTATGGAAGTTGCTCGTGTTGCAACCATGAGAGGTCATAAAGTCACCATTTACGAGAAGTCTGACGATCTTGGCGGTATCTTTGTTGCTGCAGCATCTCCGTCCTTCAAAGAAAAGGATAAGGAACTCATTGCTTGGTACAAGAAGCAAATCAAGGATCTCGGCATCGAAGTGAAGTACAACACCGAAGTCAAAGACGTCAATGCTCTTGGTGCAGATGAAGTTGTTATCGCAACGGGTGCAGTGGCAAGACGCTTCAACGTTCCGGGAATCGAGCGTGCAATCGAAGCTTGCGACTTCTTGCTTGACAAGAAAGAGGTCGGTGACAACGTAGTTGTCGTCGGCGGTGGCTTGACAGGCTGTGAAATTGCATACGAGCTTGATTTGAGAGGCAAGAAGCCCACAATCGTTGAGATGAAGAACGACCTCATCGCAGTGCGTGGCGTGTGCCTTGCAAACTCCTCATATTTGAGAGAATATTTTGCTTTGCACAAAGTGCCTGTGCACCTTGAGACAAGACTTTTGGAAATCACTCAAACTGGCGTCAAAGTGCAAAAGGGCAGTGACGTGTTTGAAATTCCTGCAGACTCCGTCATTATGTCTGTGGGATACATTCCTGCACCTGTTGCAGAAGGCTCAAAGCACGTACACGTTGTTGGTGACAGTGCAAAGGTTGGCAATCTCCGCACGGTAATCTGGGGTGCTTGGGACGTTGCTATGAAGCTGTAATCAAATAATTTTACAAAAAGCCGTCGAGTTATCTCGGCGGTTTTTTTATATGCTTAGGAAATGCGGAAGACTATATTGAATGGCGGTGTGCTGCAAATAGTGATTGAAAAAAATCACCGTACGTGATACAATGTATACATTATAGTTTAGGAGAGTGATTTTTTATGAAAAAATCAACTATGCAAAAATATGCTCGCCTCGTTGCTCAAAAGGGCGTCAACGTCCAAAAGGGGCAAGAGGTTATTGTCAATGCAAGTTTGGATCAACCAGAGTTTGTGAAAATGGTCGTTGAGGAATGTTACAGAAAAGGTGCAAGCAAAGTTATGGTGGAGTGGTCATATCAACCGCTTACAAAGCTCAATTATCGCTACCGCTCTGTGAAAACTCTTTCTACAATGGAGAATTGGGAAGTTGAAAAGCTCAAAAACAGAGTGGAAAAATTGCCCGCACTCATCTATATCGAGTCCGATGATCCGGACGGATTGAAAGGCGTGGATCAATCAAAAGTAGCCAAAGCACAGCAAGCACGCTATCCAATCATCAAGCCACTTCGTGATCAAATGGAAAACAAATATCAATGGTGTATAGTGGCAGTTCCCGGTGAAGCATGGGCAAAAAAAGTGTTCCCCGGTGAAAGAGTCAACAAGGCAGTTGAGAAGCTTTGGAATGCGATTTTGTATACCGCAAGAGCGGACGGTGAGAACCCTGTCGAGGCTTGGAACGATCACAATGCCGACCTCAAAAAGAGATATGACTATCTCAACTCTCTTGGTATAAAATCATTGCATTATACGGCATCTAACGGCACGGATTTTACTGTTGGGCTTATTGATGACGCTCTATTCCTTGGTGGTAGCGAAACAACCCTTGGCGGTGTTGAGTACAATCCAAATATCCCAAGTGAAGAGGTGTTTACCTCTCCAAAGAGAGGCGAGGCAGAGGGTATTGTGTATGCAACTCGTCCGCTTTCTTATCGTGGTCAGCTCATCGACAATTTCTCCATCCGTTTTGAAAATGGCAAGGCTGTTGAAGTGCATGCCGAGCAGGGTGAAGAATTGCTCAAACAAATGATTTCTATGGATGATGGAGCAAGTTACCTTGGCGAATGTGCTCTTGTTCCATACGATTCTCCCATTAGAAATAGTGAAATCACATTCTTCAACACTCTCTTTGACGAGAATGCTTGCTGTCACCTTGCTTTGGGTGCCGGATTTGAAAACTGCATCAAGGATTATGAAAAATACACCCTTGAGGAGTGTGAAAAGAAGGGTATCAACGATTCAATGATTCACGTTGATTTCATGATAGGATCTGAAGATTTGAATATCGATGCCATCACAAAGAGTGGTGAAATCGTGCCAATCTTCCGCAAGGGTAACTGGGCATTTTAACGTGTCGGTCGGCACTGTGATAATGGCAACAACCGCATATTCTCAACACACTGTCATCCTGAGGAACGAAGTGACGTGAGAATCTCCCGAGAAGGAAACTGTAGCAAGTTTGCGATTATTGCCAAAATCACGTTTGACCTCCACGCCTCTCTGCACAGACAATTTTGCACTAAACCCTAAAGCTTGGGTAGATACTCTAGCAACATTTTGTGAATATTCACTGTTTGGTGGCACGCAAAGCGTGCTTTGTGGTGAAGTAGAATTATCCAATCAAGCCTCCATCTGACGAGGGGGGTGGCACGGCTACGCCGTGACGGAAGGAGAGAATATATTTTCCGTTTGTCATGTTGAGCAAGTCGAAACATCTAGCGTAGCGTAATTCAAAACTTCCATAATACACATCCCGTGGATATCATCACATATTGTGACGTCATTAAAACTGCGGATAACTAGACCGCTTGACTTTTTTAGGGGCATTCAAGTAACCTGAAACTAGCGTAAAAATATAGCATTAAGTTAGATAAACAAAGGTTAAAATTGAGATTGCATAGGAGAGTGTATGAAAGATAAAATGTTAGAGTTTATAAAATACCTTTATCCAACAGATGAGATATACATGTTGCAAAAGGGATTTTTTTGTGCTAAACTGATTAAGTCTAAAAGTATATTCTAAAAGTATATACATTATTGACTTATTTTCTTTACGCATATCGTAGTATATGTTAAATAAGGAGGAATTTATGAAGTTAAAATCAAAGATAAGTGTATCCTTTAGGATTCTTGGTTGTTTGATGCTTGGCATTGCTCTTATGTTTGGTGCAATGCTTAGTGGAAATTCAATGGTAGTTTTTGCAGAAGAAACGGACGGTCAACTACCAGCTATTGTTTCGGTTGCTGGCATTCCGATTGGCGAAGGTAACATGGGTGGGTTTCCATCAGCAATCGTGGGTGAAGAATACAAAGCACCTAATGGAGAAAGTTATAGGGTTGTTGCCACGGGTTCAGGGACTTTAACTTATTCTGCTAATGAATATGCTTCTGGTGGTTATGGAGAAATGCCAGAAGGGTTGCATCTAAATTCTCAAACGGGCGAATTTTCTGGAACGATTACGTCACAAGGCGAATTTAATGTTTTTATTACCGTTTCCAATAAGTATGGTAGCACCAGTGCTTTGTGTAGAATCAAAGTGTTTTATGCAACCGATAAACCTACTATAACAACCGAAAGTTTGTCAAATGGTGCTGTGGGTTCGTTTTATTCTCAAAAAATTATATATAGTGGATATTCTGCCATGTCCCCAACTTGTGAAGTTGTAAATGGGAATTTGCCTACTGGACTTTCTTTTGGAATACAATACGGAGATCCAACGATTTATGGAACTCCTACCGAAACAGGAACATTTACTTTTACATTGAGTGTAAACAACGGTGCAGGAACTGCAACCAAGGAATATACAATTGAAATTACCAATGAGGCAATTAGACCGAGCCCTATAATGAATGCAACCACCATAAACGAATCGGATACTTATTCGTTTATTGACTCATCTAATAAAATTTGTGTAGTTAAAGGCAAGCCTGTAAGTATACAACTTGTATCAAGTGGAACAAATACGAAGGACAACCCTATAACATACGCGACCAGTGATGATTTGCCGGAGGGTTTAACAATGTCTGCAAGCGGTTTGATTACGGGTGCTACAACAGACAGTGTTGAAACAACCGGCAGTTATAAAGATTATAATATATATGTTACAATCGGGAACAAAAAAGTGAATGGAGATCCACAATCTACCGCTACTACTTTCACTATAAGAGTTTATGAAAATGGTTATGTTCAAAGTATAAATCTTACCCCAAAGTCAACTACTGTTTCAAAGGGTGGGCAAAGAGAATTTTCAATTGATTGGTCATTTGCTTATGGCGACGTTGATAAAAAGGATGTTACTTGGTCTATTTATGATGGGGCACTTCCAACAAGCACATCAACCACTTTATCTAACACAGGATTGCTAAATATTGGGATTGATGAAACTAGAGCCACATTATGGATAAATGTGAAACATAATCCGTCAGGGGAAACAAGCACTTCCATCGTTAAAATCATTGATCACACTCATACCACAGAAGTTGTGAAGGCTACTCCAAAAACTTGCACCACGGACGGAAATATCGAACACTACAAATGCAAAATTTGTGATGGAGTTTTCAAAGACGCGCTTGCAACAGAGTCAACAACTTTGGAAGCTTTGAAAATCGCAAAAGGTCATGAATATGGCGATATTGTTCCAAAGCAAGACGCAACCTGTTCATCTACAGGCAAAGAAGCATATTATGAGTGCTCTGCTTGCCATGCGCTATTCACTTCCGCAAAGGTTGAAACAACGGACGATGCTCTCTCGATTGCAAAAGACGAAACTGCACACAAGTTTGGCACTTGGCAAACTGAAAAACCTGCAAACTGTGCAACCGAAGGCACAAAGGCACACAAGGATTGTGAGTATTGCCACAAGCATTTTGACAATGACGGAACAGAAATAACCGATTTGACCATTGCAAGAAATGAAGAACACTTAAAACAAACAGAATGGTCAAAGGATTCAACAGGACATTGGTACGCTTGCACAAGAGAGGGCTGTAAAGATGGTGGCAAATTAGATTTTTCAGTTCACAATCCAAGTGCTACAGAACCAACTGAAACAACAGATGTGCATTGCACAGAGTGTATGTATGTTATTAAAACAGTTAAAGAACATACACATGGATTAGTAACAGTATATGGAACAGCAAAAGGTTGCTACATCGATGGTTCAAAAACATATTGGGTATGTTCAAATGGCGAACACCCTTGCGGACATTACTTTGAAGATGAAGCAGGAACAATAAAAATAGAAGAAGACATAAATACTTGGAAACGCATTCCGGCAGAGCACGAATTTGGCGAGTGGCACAATGAAATTCCAGCAACTACCGAAAACACTGGAATAAAGGCACATAAAGATTGTTCGGTTTGTCATGACCACTTTGACGCAGATGGTAATAAAATTGACGATTTGACAATTCCGAAACTTGAATCACCGACCGATCCCGATACGCCTGTCACTCCGACCGATCCTATGGAACCTACCGATCCGACAACACCCGATGATCCTACAACTCCGAGTGAGCCAACCGATTCGACAGATCCTACAACTCCGAGTGACGAACAAAAAGACGGTTTGTCAGGTGGAGCAAT
>CAZXUW010000004.1:0-93866 GCA_964644355.1 uncultured Bacteroides sp. | reverse complement strand
ACATATGAAATTGAGCAAAAAGACCTTCAAGCAAAGATAATTGAAATTGAAAAGACTATCGGTGATGAGAGTGAAAAGATAATTAACGTCAACTACTTTCTAGACCTTGCTAAAAAATATTATGATATTCAAAAACTTGATTGTGAAATTATACGCACCTTCATAGAAAAGGTTATAGTTCATAAAGCAGAAAAGGTTGATGGAAAGCGTTGTCAAAGAATCGAAATTAAATATATAGGAATTGGCTCAGTTTCCATTCCAAATTAAAAAGGTATAGCCGTGATTTGACTATACCTTAATTTTTTGGGAAAATAAATCCCTTAGTTGCACCATCTAATGGTAGGCTTTTTTGTTTGCGCAAGCGGAGGGATTTGTGCGTATACATACGCACAGCACGCATTATTGCACATTCCTTGCCGTGCCTGTCATCATGTTGTACAACGGCAAGAGAGGAAGCAATCCCGCCGTCAACAAGTTTATGAAATGGGCGTTTTATATCTATTATCCGCTTCATCTGCTTGTGATCGGCTTGATTCTTAATATGTTTTTGAAGTGATTATCGGCGGTTTTTATTTGCAATTTTACGTAGCAGGCGTGTGTGCGGTAAATGCAAATCTTTTTTATTGACATAATGTATGATTTAGCGTAAAATCAATCTATAAATACCCATGGTATTTCAATTTTTGCAGAGGATAAGATTATGCATGATATTTTCATAAGCTATGAGCACAATTCAAAGACAATCGCAGACAACATCGTCAACTATCTCGAGTCGAGACAGATAAGATGTTGGTATGCCCCTCGTGACGTCATCGGTGATTATGCCACAAGCATTTGCGATGCCGTTGAAGAGTGCAAAATCTTTGTGCTTATCCTCAATGCAAATTCCTCAAAATCCGACCATTGCTTGAATGAGGTGCAGATGGCATACCTCAAAAACGAGCAAGACAACGGCAATATCGAGATCATGCCTTTCCGCATCGACAACGCAGAGCTGAATAGGGCGATGCAATATTACGTGCAGAGAAAACACTGGATTGATGCGGCAAACAACTCTTTGGAAGTTGCAATAGGGGAGCTGTATGAAAAGATTTGCTCCGTGCTAGGCATAGAACGCACTGCCGTCAAAAAGGAGATTAAAAGCGAGCGTTTTGACAACAAATACGACGTTTCCACCGCCAAAGAAAAAAGGCGTCTTATGACGCAACTTGCCATCTCAAGACCATTTGATATGGTGGCATACGACAAGGTTGTAGAGGGCAAAAGCAACCTTTGCGTGTTGGATGTTGGAGCAAACAACGGTGCCTTTATTATGGACAGGCTCGGCAATCGACAAGAGGTGAGCAAAATCATTGGACTTGAGTATGACGAGGGTGCAGTGCAGTATGCCAACGAGCATTATTGGGATAAATGTTCCTTCTATCAATGTGACGTCGAGAGCAGTGATTTTGAAGATACGCTTTTGGATATATTGGACAAAAACAATGTTGAATACGTTGACGTCATCAACATTTCAATGCTTATTTTGCACTTGAAAAATCCCGCAAAATTGCTCAAGGTTTTGCGTAAATATTTGAAGGTTGGCGGACAAATTGTCATCAAAGATATTGACGACGGACTGAATTTTGCATATCCCGATCCCGATGGAAAGTTCGAAAAGCTGTTTGAAATTTGCTCCATCGACCACGATGCAGGCTTCAGATTGAGCGGTAGACAAATATACACTTTGCTTATCAATGCTGGCTTCAAAAACGTTGTTATGGAAAACGCATGCATAAGCACTGCAGGGTTTGACTATGATCAAAAGCAGTCTATGTTCGACACGTATTTTGGATTTATTTTGACCGATATGCGTATACTCTCAAAAGCCAATCCCGACAACAAAGAGGTGGTTGACGCATACGCCTGGCTTGAGGAAAACTTCGATGAAGCAGAGGAAGCATATTACGCAAACAACTTCTTGTTCAACATAGGATTTATTATATTCTCTGCAAGCAAATGAGCGAATGAATTTTGCAAAAACGGCACTTTATAGCTTGAAAATAAGCGTATAAAGTGCCGTTTTGTTTAGTATTATTTGGTTTTATAAGGTGTAAACTAGCCAATAAAAAAGCACCTCAACGTCAAAGTCGAGGTGCTTGTTGTTTTGTTTTTGTAAGCTTGATTTTCGCTTATGCAAAGAATCTGCGGATGAGGTCACGGCTGTATTCAACCGTTTCTTCCATATCGCCGAATGCCATAACTTCACCTGCATAGTAGGTGTTGGATTTGCCTTGCATTGCTTCCACTTTGTCATACCAACCATCTGCATAGTCCTTGCTGGATACGTGCGGGAAGTAATACCAGTCGTCAATGCGTTCTGTTTCAACAACGGGGTGTCCGCATTTTGCCATATCTGCAATGGTTGTCTCCTTTGCATCCTCAAAGGATACGTCCTCCATGCCCTCGTGATCACGAAGCGTGAAGGTGACGAGCGGTTGATCGGTGACTTCCTCTTGTGGCCAACGATGATAGAACACCATGAGGTGACCGCGTGTCTCGTTTGTCATATTCTCAAAGAAATAGTAGGAGATGTCGGGGCAGTTGCCTTCTTCGGGGCGGACAGCCATTGTGAAGTATTTTTTGTGAGTGATCTTGGAGAACAACTCTTTTTCTTCTTCTCTCGGATCGCCGTAGCCAAGGAAAAGCTCAAGCGGTGTGCAGATGATGAGCTTGTCAAATTCTTCCTCAATGCCGTTGACCGTCACGTACACTTTGTCCTCAGTTCTTCTAATTGCGGTGACTTCGCTGTTGAGGTTGACTGGGTGTTTGAGGTGATTGTTCACGCCTTCCCAAATGGATTGTGTGCCGTTTCTCCATGTCCAAAGTTTGCCGGTGGAGAGGAATTGACGCACCGTGAATGCATCCAAATATTTCAACACGTATGCGGCAGGGATTTCGTCAAAATAGCCGTAACCAAAGGATGTGAAGGGCCCTTTCCAAACCAAAGTTGCATCCTCGCACTTGTTCTTTTTGAGGAACTCGGAGAATGGCATTGACAACTCTTTGAGGTTGGGGTTCTCGCCCTCGATGTGCTTAAGTTTCATCTTTGGAGAGGGGCATGGACCTTCATATTTGCCTTGAGCAACGCCACGGTGACCGTTTACGTCATAGCCGTAGTATTTCTTTTCGAGCAGTCTTGAGAGCTTGTTGAGTTTGATCAATTTTTTGAGAAGTGCGATCTTTGATGATTTTTGCGGTGTGCCGTCCGTCATCATAAAGCGTCTGCCCATCGGTGGTCCGTCAAGGTGTGTTGTACCGCCAAATTCTTCGCATTCATGCACTGCAAAGTAGGTGTCGCAACCCATAACAGCACCCATTTCGATGGTTCTGTCTTCCCAAGTTCCGTCAGCTTTTTTAACCTTCATCATTGGCGAAAAGGCTTTTCCGCCTACACGGTTGCTCTTTTCGTAAATAACGTAGTTATCATATCCGGCTTTTTCCAGATACATAGCTGCGCTTGTACCGGCGGGGCCACCGCCAATGATACAAATTCTACTGTTTTTGTCCATTACGTTATTCCTCCAAAAAGGTTTTTTATACTATAAGTATAATACCGCAGTTTTTCAATGTAAATATTTTTTTTGTAAATAGATAAAAAAAAATCGAATCGACTCGCAATTTTTACCGCCGAAACTGCAAAATAAGTGTGGAAATGTCCATATATATGTGTTATTATATACAATAGATAAAAACGTGCAAGGCACAGCTATACTGCGGTGCTTGGACCAAAAGGGAGCAGTTCATGAACGTAGTCATCACTTTATGTTTGGTGGGTATGGCGCTTATTGTTGCGGTGACAATACTCAACATCGCAAGAAAGAATAGAGAGCAACGCCTCAAATATTATAGAGATTATAAGAAGGGCAATTTCCTATTTATATACCTTATCTCGATGCCGTTGTATTTTATTGCAAGCTTGTATTCCAACGGTTCTGTGACCAAGGCTTTATTCGATGCTTTCAAAAACGGTGTTGAACTCGTCGTTTTGAAATTCGACTATGACGGCATTGCATTGCTTATGCAAGACAGCGTGTATTTCACCGTTGCAATATGGATATGCTATGCAATTGTTGTGATAAACACGGTTTTTTTGGCGATGACGATATTTGTGCGTAGAGTGGAAAACACCGCACGTACCAACGCACTCAAGAGATGCAAAAAGGCATACGTGGTTGTCGGATTCAATGACAAAAATAAAGACGTCATATCTTCCATCGACAATGCGTCTTGCGTGCTTTTGGTAGAAGAAATCACGGAAGATGTCAAAAATTATGCGTTTATCCAAAAAATCGCATATGCAAAAATAATCGACGGCAGTGTGGACGTAACTTTGCAAAAATTGTTTGGAAATGATGGAGATATTCTCAACGGCGGTTTTATGAACAAGAGTGTCGAGGTTATCATAAATACGCTCTGTGACGAACAAAATCTTTCCTATTGCGAGCAGGTAAGTTCGCTTATCACAAGCCTTGATTTGAATGATCTTGTGTGGGATGATTCAAGAGGGTTAAACGTGTACGTATTTGCAGATCCCAGCAACGAGCAGGTGTTTTTGAATCTCACCAAAAAGACGAGTGGCTGTGTGCATTACATCAACAAATACAAGCTCATTGCTATGGATTTTGTGGGCAACTATCCGCTCACAGAGTATATGAATGAGGAGCAGATCGATTACGCCAATGCAACGATAAAAGAGGACGTGCAGCTCAATGTTGCACTTATCGGTTTCGGCAAAACCAATCAGCAGATTTTCCTCACGTCTGTTGCCAACAATCAATTTTTGAGCTTTGAAAACGAGGATAATCACGATTCGCTGAAATCAAAACTCGTGAACTATTACATTTACGACAAATGCGATTCAAGAAGCGACAAAAACCTCAATCACAATTATTTCCGTGCTATTAATGAGCTTCCCGACGGAGAATTGCTTCCGCTTCCTTTCACGCACGACGCGTCGAAAACGGCTGATTGCAAGCCTGCGGATGAGGAATTTTTGACGCTCGACATCAATGATTTTGAGTTTTACACGTCGTTAAAAGAGAGGCTTGTTGCCACTTCAAACAAGAAATACAACTATTTGGTCATTGCATTCGGCTCGGATTTGCAAAATCTCGATTTTGCAGAAAAGATTTGCGACAAGCTCAAAGAATGGGGTGCGGACAGCTACACTCACGTGTTTGCAAAGGTGCGTAACGATGAGCTTAAACACAGTTACGTGTCGGCTGAAAATCCGCTCTACATCATCTTTGGCAACGAGAAGGAGCTTGTGTACAACGTCTCTCAAATCGTTGACGAAAAGACGGAAGCGATGGCAAAGGATAGGCACATTTGCTATGCTATGGCGGACATGTATAAGGACGTGAAACGTGACGAGCAAGACGGCAAGAGAGAGGGAAATATCGACAACTTGCCAGATGAGGAAAAGAAGGCTATTTTTGATGGCTGGGAAAGAGAGAGTGTTGTCGGTTGGTATAAACAATCTCAAACTCAGCGTGAATCAAATATATATGCAGTGTTGTCTTTGAGGATGAAATTGCAACTTATGGGTTTTGATTATGTTCCGCAGTGTCAAAACGGTGTCGAAGCTGAATTTTTGCAGATGTACCAACAAAACGATCCTATTGAATATATCGAGGGCTTGTCACCGATAAAGGGCAGAAGAATTGAGAAGTACACTCTCGATTTTGCGCACGACACCGTGAGGGAGAGACTCACCGTGCAAGAACATCAAAGATGGAATGCGTATATGATAACGTGCGGATTTGTGCCCGAAACAATAGAGAATATGCAAAGGGGGCGTTTCAAAGATTTTGAGATAAGAAGACACAGCAATCTCACCACGTTCGACGGGCTTGTTCAGTGGCGCAAAATTAAAGCTGAAGTCAATGGCTCGAGTGAGGAGGAGTGCGACGTCATCAAGTATGATTATCAGCTTATGGACAACGCAACGTGGCTTCTCAACAAGCACGGCTACAGCATTATAAAGCGTTGAGATTATAAAGAAACAAAAAAGAAAAAATCCGTCCGATGGGGCGGATTTTTTTGGAGGAAAGGGCTGTTTTGTGATTGTAAGGAATTTGTAATTTATTACAAAATTGTGACAAAAGGGGTTTTTAGGGTGAAAAAAGAAGGGATAAAGTGTGAAATTGTAATGGTTTTGTCAAGATTTTATGGGCGATTTGTGAGATAATATATAGGTAAATCAAGGAGGTTTTTTTGCATGGGAAAAGTTGTTGCACTCACGGGGGCGAGTGGCAATATGGGGCTTGAGACGCTCATCCAACTTATGGAGAGTGAGGTGGTTGACAAAATCAAAGTCCTGCTTGTCAAGGAGCATAGAGAAAAGAAATATGCTCGCATTTGGAGAAGAAAGTACGGTGAGAGAATTGAGATTATTTTTGGTGATTTGGCAAGCAAAGCCGATTGCAAAAAGCTTATAGGCGGCTGTGATTACGTGCTGAATTTGGCGGCGGTTATTCCGCCACTTGCCGATCATTATCCTGTTGATACGGATAGATGCAACCGCATCGGAGCAAAGAACGTTGTGGACGAAGTTGCATCAATCAAGCACAATCAGCCAAAGCTTGTGCATATATCCACCGTTGCAATTTACGGCAATCGCAACTACAAGCACCCTTGGGGACGTGTGGGTGATCCTCTCATTTCAAGCACCTATGACGAGTATTCCGCAAGCAAGATAAAGGGCGAAAGATTTGTCATAGACAGTGATATTGTGCACTGGGCGGTTTTGCGACAGACGGGCATGCTTCACAACAAGATGCTCACAAACAACATGAAAGACGGGCTTATGTTCCACACTTGTTTCAATGCACCTATCGAATGGGTGACGGCAAGAGACAGCGGACTTTTGATGCGTAGACTTGTTGAGAAGGATGCAAGAGGCGAGCTTGAGGAAGCATTCTGGAAGAAGTGCTACAACATCGGTGGCGGAGCTTGCAACAGAGTTACGGGTTACGACACTTTTGACGAGGGGTTCAAAATCATTGGCGGATCCGCTCAAAAATATATGAAACCTCAATGGAATTCTATACGCAATTTCCACTGTATGTGGTTTCAAGACAGCCATATTTTGAACGATTATTTCGACTTCCAAAAAGAGGACGTCAAAGACTATTGGCAGGAGATTTTGTCCACACACAAGTATTATACGCTTGGCAGACTTGTGCCGGCAAAGCTCGTGTCAAAGCTTGCAATAGAGAGATTGCTCAAGGACGACAATGCTCCTAGATATTGGGTTAAGACAAATCAACAAGGCAAAGTCAAGGCGTTTTTTGGAAGCAAAGAAAATCTCAACTGCATGCCGACGGATTGGAGCCAATTTCCTATTTTGGCACACGGACAACTTGCCGACGGTGACATCGATTATGACGATATGCGTGACATCACAAAGCTAAAAGAGCACGGCTACATCCTCGATCATGGATATGATGAAAGCAAGCCGGATAGCGAGCTTGACATTGAGGATATGAGACAGGCGGCGGAGTTTAGAGGCGGAAGATGCGTATCCGAGAGCATGACAAAGGGTGACTTGTACACAAAGCTCGAGTGGGAGTGCCATGATGGACACAGATTCTTTGCCTCACCATATTGTATTCTAAAGGCAGGGCATTGGTGCCCCGATTGCTGTCAACCCTCACCGTGGGATTATGACAGGCTCTCAAAATTTATGCCGTTCTACGCACAAGTATGGTATGATACGCACGCCAAAAAAGAGAATTGCACGTATTTTTATGACGACAAACATCGTGCAAGATACACGCAATTTCAGGAGTGAGATATGAAGAATGCAATAATCTACCTTTTTTCGGGCACCGGCAACACAAAAAAAGCGTGCGAGCTCTACAAACAAGAATTTATCGATAAAGGTGTTGCAACCGCTCTTTACGACATAAAAAAGGGCTTTGAAAATATACCCAATCCAAATGATTATGACTATGTTGGAATTGCATATCCCATACATGGCTTCAATGCTCCGTCCATAGTGTTGGATTTTGCAAGAGCTTTGCCAAAAAGTGACGTCAAAGGCAAGAAGTATTTTGTGGTTAAGACGTCGGGCGAACCGTTGAAAATCAACAATGTTTCCTCAATCAAACTCAATTCCATATTGAGAAAGAAAGGATACGTGATGGCAAGCGAATATCACTACGTTATGCCATACAATATGATATTCCGTCACACCGACGAGATGGCGTACAAGATGAAATTTACTCTTGACGCACTTGCTCCAATTGAGGCAAGAGACGTGATTGAAGGCAAAGAACACAAGCTTGCCAAAGTTCCGTTTGGAGCTTTCATATCTTGGGTTGTGCGAATAGAGCATCCTGCAATGAAGGTCAACGGACGCTTTTTCAAGGTGGATGCCAACAAGTGCATAAATTGCGGTATGTGTGCAAAAAATTGCCCTGTCGGCAACATTGCCATTGACAAAAACGGAAAATTCCACTTCGGCGGTGAGTGCTTGATGTGCACAAGATGCAGTTTCAACTGCCCGACGGATGCATTCAATATCGCAATGCTCAACGGTTGGAGAGTGAATGGCAAATATTCCTTCAAAATGCCCGTCGAAAAAGAGGAAAACAAGCACGAGTGGTATTGCAAGAGGGCGTATGTGCGTTATTTTGCCAACGCACAGAAAATAATTGCTGACAATTCTATAGATAATAGTGTACAATAATGACAAGGAGCGTGAATGTGAGTATGAGAAAAATTCTTATAGCAGAAGACAATATTGAAATATCCGATATGATGAGAAGCTATCTTGTCAAAGCAGGGCACGAGGTGTATCAAGCATTTGACGGAAGCGAGGCAATTGCGTTGGCAAACAATGTGAAGCCCGACCTTGTGCTTCTTGACATAATGATGCCGAAAATCGACGGATACGCGGTGTGTGAAGTGTTGCGTAAGACAACCAACATGCCGATCATCGTTGTTTCTGCAAAAGTCGCAGAAGAGGACAAAGTTCGCATGTTCGATCTGGGTGCGGACGACTATATCACAAAGCCATTCTCTTTCAAGGAGATGGTGGTGCGCGTCAATGCTCAGCTTCGCAGATATTATGAATTCAACACCCATCCGTCAGGTGACAGACACTACGGAAACTTGATGATTTCAAGCCAAAGATATGAGGCAAAAGTGAATGGAGAAATCCTCAACCTCACGGCGAAAGAGTTCAAGATTTTGGATTATCTCACCTTGCATGAAAATCAAATTATGTCCAAACAAAAGCTCATAGACGACGTGTGGGGCATTGATGAATATATTGATGAAAACACCGTTGCAGTGACTATTGCACGTCTGCGTGAAAAGCTTGCAAAGGTGGATATTTTCAATGTGGTCACCGTATGGGGATTGGGCTATAAGTGGCAAGATTGATTTTGTTGTAATTGTCAAAAAACGATGTTTATCACATCAAAATATATATTTTAACAGCGGATTATGAAAAGAAAAGAGATAGTGAAGATTGAAAGAACGCTTATGCGTTTTCAAGACGGAGACCTATACACGCCCGTTGATCTTGATGGTTACGGGGTGTATCATTCCATTGCCAAAAGGCTTGAAACCTTGCGTCTTACAATGCTCAAACTTGTTGACAACGAGGTGGAAATCTCAAGACGTATGAACAAGTCGATTGCTTCTGTTGCACATGATATGAAAACTCCGTTGGCAATTATTTCGGGCTATGCAGAGTGTTTGTCGGACGGTATGGACGACAAGGATTATCCCGAGTTGATTTTGCAAAAGACAAGCCAGATGAACGACATGGTGATCGGGCTTGTTGAGGCATCTCATCAGGAGCTACTCAAGCAGTCCTCGCACAAATCCGTGCAAGACTCAAAAGTGCTCTTTGGCAAGATTATGCAGAAGCTGTCAACGCTTGGAGATGCCAAAAAAACCAAATTGAAAGTTGGCAAAATTCCTAGCGTACGAGTGCGTGTTGACGAGGCGCAAATGGAGCGTGTCATGCAAAATCTTGTGTCAAACGCAATCAAGTATTCGCCTGAAAAAAGCGTCGTTCGCATATCCTTTGGCAAATGGGGCAAGGAGTTTTATATCAGAGTAAAGGACAATGGTATAGGCATTTCAAAGGAGAGCTTGCCTCTCATATTCGACCAATTTTACACCGAGGAGAAATCGAGGAGTAGCGGTCACAGCCAGGGCGTCGGGCTTTACGTTGTGCAAGAAATCGTGCGTGATCACGGCGGTAGAGTTGGCGTGAGGAGCAAAAAGGACAAAGGAAGCAGGTTTTTTGTGACGTTGCCAATCGAGCAAAACCCCGATGAAAAAATTGCCTTTACCGGCAAATTCGACAGACGACCGCTGTCGCAAAAAAGTTTGATCACCATATTGTTTGGTTGGATAATGCCAAGCATATATCGCATCGCAAGATTTTTGGAAACGAGGTGCGTGTCAACGCTTGTTGCGGGCATATTGGCACTTCCGTTTTTCATATTTTTCTGGCCAATTGATTGGCTGAGTGTGTTGGTGTACGGAAAAATCACCTTTTTGGCAGATTGATCATTTCAATTCAATTAGGCAGGCACGTTTGCCGTTTTGCATATTATTGTGCAGTGTGCAATAATTGCGAGCGTACGTGCCTTGTTTTGTCTTAAATATTGATTTATTGCATTTGTTGTGCTAAAATATTTTTATGAGTGCAAATATTACCAAAAAATTTGACGTTATTATTATCGGTGGCGGTGCAAGCGGATTGTTTTTGGCATCGCAACTTCCGCCATCTTTGTCAACGGCAATCATTGAAAGCAACGACAGAGTGGGCAAAAAGTTGCTTGCAACAGGCAACGGCAAGTGCAATCTCACCAACCTCGATATGAATATCGTGCATTACAACAAGCCGAGTTTTGTCGAGGAGTTTTTGGATAAATTTGATGCACACGACACAATCGCAAGCTTTGAAAAGATGGGGCTTGTCACCAAGGTTATCGACAAGCGTGTTTATCCCTACAGCGAGTGTGCCTCGACGGTGCTTGACGTGTTGCGCACGGCGGTTGAGAGAAACAGGACGCAAATTTTCACAGCTCATTTTGCAAATTATGTCGAACAATTCAACGATACGTTCACAGTTAGCGGAGTCATCAAAAAGAGCGATGCTCCCAATCAAGCGTTTGCATATCAGGCGGACAACGTTGTGCTTGCCTCGGGCTCTCCTGCAACTTTTGGCAAAGATTCTCTCTCCCTGTTTGGTGGACTCGGTCACAAAGTGCGTGCTTTTGTGCCATCTTTGGTGCCTATCAAAACACAAAAGGAGCCTATCAAGGGGCTTCAAGGCGTCAGAGTCAAGGCGGGTGTTCGCATAGGATACCGCTATGAAGTTGGGGAAGTACTTTTCAAAGATTTTGGCGTGAGCGGAATTGCCGTGTTCAATCTCTCCAACGAAATCGCAAGGGGCAGGGCAAAGATAGGCGACACAATCTCTATTGATTTTATGCCGGAATATTCAAGGGCGGAAGTTGAGGAAATTCTCACAAAACGCAACAGCAATATGAGCGTTGCCGAGCTTATGTTGGGCACCTTCCATTCACGTGTGCAAGAGAGAATAATGGACTATGCCGGCGTGAAAGACAGCGACAATGCACAGGACAAAATATCCGCTCTTGCAGGCGCGATAAAGAACTTCAAGCTTACAATTGAAGGACTTGGCGATACGTCTCTTGCACAAGCAATGTCGGGCGGTTTGGACGTGAGAGAATTCGATGAAAATCTCATGTCTCTCAAGGCGAAAAATGCCTATGCAATCGGTGAGGCTTTGGACGTTGACGGAGACTCGGGCGGATACAATTTGCAGTGGGCGTTTGCAAGTGCAAAGGCGGTTGCAGTGGCTATTGCAAAGAATATGATGTGAGTGCGAGATTTCTGCAACAATCACCAAAACGGCAGTTTAACAGTCAAAAACAACAAATAAAGAGGTGTTTTATGTCATATATTCAATCAAACGAAGTTACAAACCTTGTGAAAATCGAGATGCAAAACGGTGATAGCATCGTTGTTGAACTTTATGAAAATTATGCTCCGATCACCGTTGCAAATTTCAAAAAACTTGTAAGCGAAGGCTTTTATGACGGACTTATTTTTCACAGAGTTATCAAGGACTTTATGATCCAAGGCGGAGATCCGCAAGGCTCGGGAATGGGCGGTAGCAAAGAGACAATCAAGGGTGAGTTCCAAGCCAATGGCGTGAACAATCCGCTCTCTCATGAAAGAGGCGTTATCAGCATGGCTCGCTCGCAATTTTTCAACTCTGCGTCATCACAGTTTTTCATCTGCCATGCGGATGCAAAATTTCTTGACGGACAGTATGCTTCATTCGGAAAAGTGGTTGAGGGCATAGAGACGGTTGACAAGATTGCAAACGTCAGAACAAACATGATGGATAGACCGCTTAACGAACAAAAAATGGCAAGAGTGTATTTTGTCAAAGAGGCGTAAAATATAGCAAAAAAGCATAGATTATATCTGTAAAAACCATATAATTTTTAAGCAAAAAAATGCGTAAAAAAGCTCGATTTTTCGAGCTTTTTTCATATAAAAAAACACCGACAAGCGGTGTTTTTGTGTGCTGTGTTTACATCAGCTTGCAAGTGGAGTGCTTTGCTCTTGAGAAACATCGTGGGGATTTTCTCTTGAGTATTCCTCACAAGAGTATGCCTTGAGTTTGAGAGTGTGAATGTTGACTTGTTTTACGGAGCTTGCAAATACGCCAAAGCTCTTTTTGCCTGCAAGTCGGCATGCAAGAGCAACGATTGCAAACAGCACCATTGCAACGCCCATGCCTAGGATCGTCCCCACAAAGTCTATTATGACGTCAGTAAGCGCACAGTTTCTTGTTGGAGTGAAGTATTGGATAAATTCAGAGATAAACGCATATACCAGTGACATTATCGGGGTTGCGATAAGTGCACTTTGCTTGTGCTTGGACAGCAACAAAACGGTGTAGAATATGCCAAAACCGAGCAGTGCGGACAATCCAAAGTGCCCCATGAGTTTACGCACAAAAGAGTAGGCGTTGTCAAAGATTTGGCAGGTTATTGTCACGTCGGTATATAGCGTGGGATCGATGGTGCTTGTGCATCTCACAACCACGTCTCCCCAGAACGTTGCGCGCAGAGAACCGTTTTCATCAATGGTGGCATTTCCTTTGAGGACCTCCCATTTTACACTCGTATTGTATGCTGTGGGCATATGCGAAGCTTGCAAATAGTAGGTTCTGTGCGGAATGATGACGTTTGGAGCGGATATACTTAAAGCGGTCGGGTGGATGGGCTCGATGTATAAAGTTTTCTCCACTCTTACGGTTGGATCATACTCAGAGAAGAAAGTGAGTGTAACCTCGCCAAAGTTGGTTATAGATATAGAGTCACATGACGTTACGATAATCGACTCGTCACTTGAGTTTGCTTTTATGTCGAAAAGTGCGTTTTGGGGATATACGTCAACAACGTCATGGAAACTATAATATGAACCAATTGCAAAAGTTAAGTTTTCTTTTACACTCACCGAAGTCGGTGCAATGAAATCGTCGTATGGGACAACTTCAACAGGGCAGGATAAAACGACATCGGAAAACTCGGCATAAATTGTGGTTGTGCCAACCGTAACGCCTCTTACGTAGCCGTGTCTGTCTATTGTTGCGATATTCTCGTCGGCTGAATAGTAGCGTTGCACGGCATTTTTATCCGTCTTGCCATGGTTTATCACAGATTGCTTGGATTCATATTGTCTGATTTTTGCAACGGTGTAGGGACTGCCTTTTGTTATTGGCTCGCCATGGCTCCAAATTGACCGACTGTAGGCAATGTTATGATTGTTTTTGAGGCGTGCCTCGATGACGGCTTTGCCACTTTTGTGGTAGTATATTTTTCCGTTTTCGTCTATGGTTGCAACGTTTTCGTTGTTGGAAGAAAATTCCACCTCTCTATCCTTTGCGTTGGCGGGGAAAAAGTGTACGTTAAGTTGCGCCGTGTCTCCGTCAAAGTGTATGCCGTCGGGGTAGTCAAAGGAGATGAATGCCGTCGGTGTACTTCCGTTTATGGAGGTGTTCAAGTCAAAAGAGTTGTCCATAGAGCTCGATATTGCATCGTTGAGTGCTCGGCTTGACGGAATGCCGGATGATATCCAAAGGCCTGCCCAAAGTATAATGGTGCAAACAAGTGCGGTGATTGCCACCCCCCTAAAGAAGTTGAACGTTTTTTTCTCGGCAATATTCATATTTTTCCCCAACAAGACAGAATGTCGTACAAAATGTATTTATAAAATTATACAACAGCAATAATAAATATACAAGGGCATTTGAACAATAGATTTGATAAATCCGTATTTTTCGCATAAGCGGAGTTGTGTTTGCAAAATGAAATTTCGGCAGAAAATGGTATTTACAATTCAACAGCTTTTTTATATAATAAAAAATGATGATAGCGTGCTCGTGCACAAACAAAGGGAACAGATATGAAATTGCTCAACAAAATAGTCAATTTTTTCTCACATACCGCACAACAAACCAACGCTTATGACAACAACAAAATGGCGGTGACTTCTCCGCTTATGCGGAAAACTTGCAGACAACTTGCCGGCGAGGGCATTGTTCTGCTCAAAAACGACGGCGTTTTGCCACTTGACTTGCAGAGTGAAGTTGCTGTGTTTGGTCGCACTCAATACAACTATTTTTGCATTGGTTACGGCTCGGGCGGGGACGTGAGAGCACCATACAAAACAAGCCTTGCCGACGGACTTAAGGCATGCAAGGATATACGTGTAAACAAGCAAGTTGACGAGGTATATGCCAAGTGGTGCAAAAACAACGTGCCCGACGAGGGATTTTGGGGGCATTGGCCGTTCTGTTTTAAGGAAATGCCGCTTGATAGCGACCTTGTCAAATCCGCAAGAAATACAAGCGATATTGCCCTTGTCGTGATAGGACGATCTGCAGGCGAGGATAGAGAGCAAAAGCTTGAAAAGGGCAGTTTCTACCTCACGGACAGTGAGTGCGATATGTTGGACAAGGTGTGTTGCGAGTTTGAAAAAGTCGTGCTTATTTTGGACGTTGGCAACGTTATCGACTTTGAAAAAATCAATGAATACGGTGACAAAATCAGTGCGATCGTGCTTGCTTGGCATGGCGGTATGGAGAGCGGAAACGCTCTTTGTGACGTGCTTTGCGGAAAGGTGAGTCCGTCGGGCAGATTGGTTGATACCATCGCAAAAAAATATGAAAATTATCCCTCCGCACAAGACTTTGGCGGTGTTGAATACAACGAGTACAGCGAGGATATTTTTGTTGGCTACCGCTTCTTTGAAACGTTTGCAAAAGACGAGGTGCTCTATCCCTTTGGCTATGGCTTGTCCTACACGCAATTCAACTTGTCCTCAAGCGTTGAAAAGGTCGGGGATAAGGCAAGAGTGAAAGTGCTTGTCAAAAACGTCGGCGATCGAGATGCAAAGACTGTTGTTCAAGTGTATGTCAAGGGTGCAAAAGGCAAACTTATCAAACCGCAAAGAGAGCTGAAAGCCTTTGAAAAAACAACGCTTTTGCAGAGCGGACAATCTCAAGAAATCCTGCTTGATATTGACGAGTATACACTCTCAAGTTATGACGACGAGGGCTTGAGCGGACACAAGGCGTGTTGGGTGCTCGAGGGGGGAGAGTATGAGTTTTACGTCGGTGAAAACGTGCGTGACGCAGTGCTTGCAGGAAGCGTTCATTTTGATGAAAAAGTGACGAGCGTTTGCCACACGGCATGCTCTTTGCAAAAGCCGTTTGCGGTGCTGAAAAACTATGCGAAAGACGGTGATACCTTCAAGTGGGAGTATAGGCAAGCGCACAGCGAAAGAGACTATTTGAAAAAGCGTATTCTTGACAATATGCCAAAGGAAATAATGCACAAACCGCACTTTAACCCTCATTTTGACGATGTTAAAAGCGGTGTTGTGTCGATTGAGGACTTTGTTGCTACTCTAACCGACAGAGAGCTTGAAGTGCTTTGCCACGGTGATTTACGCATGAACAGCAAGCACGGAGCAAAGGGCAATGCGGGTGCATTTGGTGGTATAAGCAAGAGCTTGCAAAAGAAGGGAATTGCGTGTGCGATAACAACGGACGGTCCTTCCGGAATTAGGCTTGCTCAAAAGGCAAGCTTGCTCCCTTGCGGAAGCTGTATCGCATCGAGCTGGAACACCTCTCTTGCACAACGTGTGTATGAGTGTATAGGTGATGAAATGCTTGAAAAGGGCTCGGACGTTTTGCTTGGACCGGGCATGAATATACACAGAAATCCGCTGTGCGGTCGCAACTTTGAATACTATTCGGAAGATCCGTTTTTGTCCGGCAAAATGGCAAGCAGTGCCGTGAGTGGCGTGCAGTCGAGAGGTGTTGCAAGTTGCATAAAACACTTTGCTTGCAACAACCAAGAAAAGCATAGATTTGTCAATGACAGCCGTGTGAGTGAAAGGGCGTTGAGAGAGATATATCTCAAGGGGTTTGAGATTGCCATCAAAGAGAGCAAACCGCTTGTGCTCATGATGTCCTACAACAAGCTCAACGGTGTGTACACATATCACAACTATGACCTTGCCACAACCATTTTGCGAGAGGAGTGGGGATATGGCGGATTGGTGATCACGGACTGGTGGACAATGCCTGCAAAGAATCCCGATTTTCCGCTTGTCAACGACAACGCATACAGGGTGAGAGCAGGTGTGGATGTGCTTATGCCGGGCGGTTCGAGAGTGCTTGGAAGGTATGACCATTCAACGTATTGGTCTTTGAAGTTTGGCGGACTTAAGAGAGCGGAGCTTCAACGCACCGCATGCAGAGTGCTTGAATTGCTGGCGAAATTGGACAAATAATATAACTCCTAAAATTAAAAGGTGGGAATATGAGAAAAATTACAAAAACTACGTCGATTTTCTTGATAATTGCACTGTTGCTTGTGCTGTGCACGGCATTCTTTGCTTGCGACAAAGAGGCGGTGCAATTGGCATTTGTGAAAGCTTGCGACAGCGAGGACGGATATGCAACCGTGTATATGCCCGAGGATAGGGATATCAAAATTATGATACTTTCGGATCCGCAGGTGGATTTCTTTGAAAAGTACAAGGTGGTTGGCAGTCCCGGCAATGACAAAACGTATGAGTTTATTGAGGATTTTGTCGCACAAACACAACCGGATTTTGTGATCATCAACGGTGATCTTGTGATGAACGACTCGGTGATTGTGTCCTCCACTCCATATTTTGAGAGATATGCGGAAATCTTTGAGAGATTGCAAATTCCGTGGGCGTTCACGTTTGGAAATCACGATTTGGACGGAAAATATCAGGGTGGCAACGTTGGATATGATGCAACGATCGGGCAGTGCTCCAAGGCAACTTTGATTGAGAATTTTGAGGAGAAGTATCCTCATTGTCTTGTGACGTCCGACTCAAGATGTGAGGACGGAGAGGGTAATTATTTTGTCAACGTACGCAAAAAGTCGGGCGAGCTTGTATACACGCTGTGCCTTTTGGATTGCACTTTTGACGAGGATGAGATGTCATATAGCTACGTGCCGACAGCAAATCAAGTGAGCTGGTATAGGGATACAATCAACAGCTTGTCGGACAGTGAATACGGTGCGGATAGAGGTAGCAAGGTGGTGAAATCCATGGTTTTCACCCACGTGGGTATTCCTGAATTTAGAACGGCGTGGAAAGAGGCTTGGAACAACGGCAATCCCACTGAAAACTATCACTACGGGCACTATTTTGGTGGCAATTACACTGGCAAATACGGCACGATGAGCGAGGATGAGCAAATCTTTGCAGTGGCAAAGGCACTGGGCAGTACAACGGCAATGTTTATGTGTCATCATCACGACAACGATTTTTCCGTTGATTATCAAGGCATTCGTTTGACCTTTGGTCAACATTCGGGATATTCGCACAACTATCGCACCACGCACGACAAGAACGGCACAAGTGTCAAGGATTGGGAGAATATTGATTTTTCATACATAGACAACTATGGAGATGAAAGAGGCGGCACACAGCTTGCAATAAGCTTGGAGGGTGAGTTTGACATCACGCCGGTGCTTGCAAGAGATACACTGTCGAATTATGTCGAAAAATACTATATCGACTACGATGCGGTGGCAAAATCCCTCGATGAAAACGACAGTTACGACGGAATCGTCAAAAGAGGGGAAGGCAGAGCTTGGAAGATTGAAAGCGTCAACTGATAGGCATGTGGAAAGCAGCAAGCGTTTTGTGACAGAAAAGACGATTGGATAGACAAAACTTCTGCAAAAAACACAATATAAAAGAGGGAAAAGCGAGGATTTGCAAAAGGGGCGATCCTCGCTTTTTGCGTTGAAAACGTTTGTGAATTTGCAGAGCGAATTTTGCTTTTGTATATTTGTGCGATATTCCAACTTTATGTAAATTATTACATAATGTATTGCATTGAGGGTGTTGGAGTGGTATAATTTCAGCGATTGATCGAGCAATCAATTATAAAGCGGAAAAAGGCGGACAACGTGAGAGTTTTCGACAGAAAAAGACATTTGCAAAAGAAAGAGGAAATCATGCAAAAGTGCTTTGACTGCTATGCGGAGCATGGGCTTGGCAACGTTGGCTTAAGGGCAATAGGCAAGGCGTGCGGAGTGGCATCGGGAAGTTTGTACACATACTTTGAGGATGTGGACGATCTCATTGTGCAATCCACAGCGTACGTGATGAGCAAGGTCGAGGACGATTTTATGGCAATAGCCCCAACAAGCGTTGAGGATGCCATGCGATTTATTGACGAAGTGCCCTATTGGACTGCTCAAAAGCATGGTGAAAAGTACAGGTTGATGTATCAGGTGTACACCAATCCAAAGTATATAAACGAGGGTAAAAGATTTTTTGACGGAGTCAACGAGCGATACACTGAGTATGCGAAAATGCTTGAACCCAAAATCGGCATTCCGCACGAGATGATTATGCCGTTGATTTTTATTTGATATATGACTTGTTCAAAAGAATTTTTGATGCCCGATTATTATTCGGACTTTAAGTGCAAAATGGGTGAGTGTCGCTCTTGCTGTTGCGAGGGGTGGAACGTTAGCTTTTCTCTTGAGGACTATTTTAGGCTTTCTGGGGAGGAGTGTAGCAAAGAATTGCGTGAGAAAATCGATAGGGGCGTGAGGGTGTCTCTGCATCCAACTCCCGACGAGTATGCTCAAATAAGGCACGATTACAATGGCAATTGCCCCATGCGACTTGCAGACGGCAGGTGCGGTATTCATGCCGAAATGGGAGAGGGAGCGTTGGCACAGGTTTGCAAACTGTACCCTCGTGGACTTAGAAAAGAGCCGGACTACGAGTGCTCGTGTGCAAACAGTTGCGAGGCGACGCTTGAGCTGTTGTTTTCAAGAGACGAGCCGATTGGATTTCTCAAAAAGCCGATGATTTTAGACTCTCCGATTGCAATTCAAAGGAGCGTAAAATTTGACACTCACGGCAAAGAACAGGCAATTCGCATTTGGCTTATAGGCATTTTGCAAAGGCGTGATTTTCCCTTGCCGATACGCTTGATGAATCTTGGATTGGCTCTCAAAGACCTCAAAATTGCCACGGATAAAGGGGATTTTGACATGGTGGATAGGCTCATAAAAGAGTCTTGCAATATGCAAAACGTCGAGTTTGAAGTTGACGACGATCAGCTTAAATTCGGGCTTGAAACTGCTGAAAAATTGCTCAAATTGATTGATGAAAAGAGTGACAGCGTTCGCAAGTTCGGCGAGGAAGCGTTGAGGTTCTTTAGGCAGGATAAATCTCAAATTGAGTGCTATAGACGTGCGAAATCTTTGTTTGAAAGCAAAATTCCAAAATGGGAAATTTGGTTTGAACATATGCTTGTCAATCACATGTTTTTTGAGCAATTTCCATATCAAGACAGACCGGAAGATCCGTGGGAAGAATTTGTTGCAATATGCAGTGTGTATGCGCTTTTGCGTTTTTTGGGCATTGGCTGGATGGCAAACAAGGGCAACGCGTCAGACTTTGTGGATATGTCTAGAGCAGTGTTCCGCCTTGTTGATCACACCGCTTTTGACAGATATGCTTCTCATCTTTTGAAAAATCTCGGGTGCGACACCCCTCAAAAAATCTTTGATTTGATTGCTTTGTAGACACGTTTTGCAATCAAGAAAACAGCAATTAACTACGCGAGCTTCTATATGAAGTTCGTATTTTTTTGAGCAAATTTGGCTTTTTTATGTGTTTTTGGCGGTTTTGAAGGCGTCGAAAAAATTTTTTTACTTTGTAAACGGATGGCGTTTTTCCTAAACCTATTGACAAGGGTGGGGGCATTTTGCTAAAACAAAGATACAAAGACCATGGTTCATTAGTGCGCTTAGTCAGTGCTCCTTTCGTATTTATTGTCGTCGTCATCCTTTCATGGTCTTTGGGATGACGACGAAAAAAATCTTAAAAAAATTTGCTAAAATTGCGTTTTTACCCATCAAGGGGGGTAAAAATCTCCAAAAAACTGCGTTATAGTTGAATCATCAAAGGCAATGGAGGCAAATATGCAAGCAAAAATTTATTGCAGACCTGTAGCAAAAGACGTACACGAGTTTTATCTCATGGCGGATGGTGAAAAGTATTATCTTTTTGAGCAACGTTTTTATATGAGCAATCATAACTTTTTCAAAAAGGGCGTTAGCGTGGACAGTATAGGCGATTTCAGCAAAGCGAATTCAATAACAATACGCAACACGCTTGAGAAACTTCCGAAATATCTGAAAAAGGTATCCAAAAGATATGGGATTGAGTTCGCTCGCAAAATAAAATCTAAAGCAAAGCAACAAAGACAAGTTTGCGACTATGAGTGGGCAGACTTTGAAGAAGTGGCATAAATAGGACGGAGGGGAAATTATGATTGTTTTGGCGTAAGCAATTGAAGAAAGAGACTGTGATGAGGTCAGTGATAACTCATTTTTTGTGGGGATGAGCAGGGATGAGAAACAAAGCTTTTATACGCAAGGAGGATTGAGAAAGTGAAGGATAGAGATTGTGTGAGCCCGGACAATGGAGAACGTGAAAAAACAATAGATGAGAAAAGGACGGAGAATGTGACGAATTGCCCGGAAAACCTAAAAAATAATTGGCAAAATCTCGTTTTTACCCCCCAAGGGGTGTATTTTTGAGAGAAAAACCGACTTATAATGAGATTGTAAAAAAAATAAAGGAGGCACTGCCATGATCGGTGCAATTATCGGAGACGCTGTAGGCTCCAAATATGAATTCAACAACATTAAGACAAAAGACTTTGAAATCACGCAAAATGATTTTGAGGTTACGGACGACACTATAATGACTTTGGCGGTGTGTGACATCCTGCAAAGGCGCGTGGCGAACGACAGAGATGAAGTGATTGACACAATCAGGCGTTGGGCAAGAGCTTATCCAAACGCAGGATACGGAGGAGGATTTTATAAGTGGGCATTGTGTAGCAATGATAGGAACCCATACAACAGTTGCGGAAACGGCTCTGCGATGAGAGTGTCTGCATGTGGATGGTATGGACGAGACGAGGAGGAAGTCAAAGCCCTTGCGAAAGCGGTGACGGAAGTCACTCATAATCACAAAGAGGGACTTAAAGGTGCAGAAGTGACCGCGTTAAGTGTCTATTATGCAAGAATAGGCAAGAGCAAAGATTTTATTCGCAAGTATGTCGAGCAATATTATAATCTTGATTTTGATTATGAAGAGTTGCGAAAAACTTACTATCACGGCGATGAGATTTGCCAAGTGACGGTACCGCAAGCGATATATTGTTTTCTTATCTCAAACTCGTTTGAAGATTGCTTGAGAACAACAATTTCAATCGGTGGAGATTGTGACACAACGGCGGCAATATCGTGTGCAATAGCAGAGGCGTTTTACAAAGACATTCCGGCATTTTTTGTGAAGGGTGCATTGAATTGCCTGCCTTCGCCAAGAGGTGGTTGCAATCCTAGAGCTGTTGTCAATGAGTTTATCAATGATAGATGTGCAATGCAGGTTTTTGACGAGTATATAGATCTTGATACGAAGCTTGTGTGTAGCATCAAACAAAAGGACGGAATGACAACGGTGCAATGGGGATATTCAAAATCCTATAGAGCGCTTGCCGAATATGTTGTCAGATCGCTTGGCGACAACGAGGATGATTGCTATGACTTTGAATCAGTGCAAGATTATGTTGCAAAGGTTACGGCAGATGAAAACGAAATGAGCCGAGATGAATTGAAAAAACTTATTGCCATTGCAAACGGTTTGCGTAAAAAAGGCGGGATGAGGTTTGTATATTTTGAGGATGTAAACAAGGCATTGCTTTTTCTCGCGGACATGTCAAATGTTAGCAATGTATACGATTTGGTATTCAACCAAACATATGAAATCAAAGAAAACTAATGATAAAGGAGAGAAAAAACATGAAAAATGAAATCAAATGTCCGAATTGCGGAACAGTATTTACAGTGGATGAATCAGAGTATGCAAGCCTTCTCGAGCAAGTGAGAACAAAAGAGTTTGAGAAATCTGTGGCGCATGAGGTTGCACAAGCAAATATGCAAGCACAAAAGGATACACAAATTGCATTGCTCAAAGCAAAGCAAGAAGCCGATATTCAACTTGCTCGCAAAGAAGGAGAGATTGCCGCACTTAAAGATAAACTTGCAAACAAGAATGAGGAACTTAAAATGCAAGTGAAGAATGCAATTGCCGATAAAGACAAAGAAATCTTTGAGCTTAAAACAGAAATGCAATCCAACAAAGAAAAATTCAAGAGCGAGAAAGATTTGCTTGTAGCACAGCACAAGAAAGAGTTGGATGCCAAGGATGAAACGATTGGTTTTTACAAGGATTTCAAGACCAGAATGTCGACAAAAATGGTGGGCGAGTCTTTGGAGCAACATTGTGAAAACGAGTTTAATGCTGTGCGTGCGATGTCATTTCCACGGGCAGAGTTTGGCAAAGACAACGATGCAAAGACAGGAAGCAAGGGCGATTACATATATCGTGAATATGCCAAAGATGGTACGGAGATTATCTCAATCATGTTTGAGATGAAAAACGAGATGGACACTACCGCTACCAAACATAAAAACGAGCATTTCTTTGCAGAACTTGACAAGGATAGACGAGAGAAAAAGTGCGAATATGCAATACTTGTGTCTATGCTTGAGCCGGACAGTGAGTTGTACAACAAGGGTATTGTGGATGTGTCGTACAGATATGAGAAGATGTTTGTTGTAAGACCGCAGTTCTTTGTGCCTATGATTTCACTCTTGCGTTCGGCGGCAGCAAACGCACTCAAATATAGGCAAGAAGCGGAAATGGCAAGACGTCAAAACAGCGACATAACCAAGTTTGAGGACAAATTGCTGGACTTCAAGGATAAGTTCTCAAAGAATATGGACGATGCAACTGACAGATTCAATGATGCAATCAAAGCCATTGACGAAAGCATTGAAAAGCTTCAAAAAGTCAAAGAGAATTTGCTCAAATCCGAAAAGCATTTGAATTCGGCAGACAACAGACTCCGTGAACTTACCATTAGAAAACTCACGTATGGCAATCCCACAATGAAGGCTATGTTTGATGAGTTGCACGACTTGAAAGAAAAAGAACAAAAGGCAATAGAGGGAGAGGTTGTCACTGACAATGAACCCGCTCCGCCGAAGAGAAAAACTTTGGATGATTTGCTTAAAAAGGCAAATGAACTGAAAAAAAAGGAGGAAGAATGATATGAAATACAACTATATGGTGCCAAACGACGAGCGAAACGATATGTGCAATGCAATCACAATGCTTGAAATCGAGCAAGAATACGACTATATTGACCGCAGCGTGGAGATTCAGCTGATAAAGGCTTATCTCACGTGTTATGACAACGACTGGGATTGAGGAGGTGCAGTTATGAACGATGAACTTAAAGAAGTGTTGGAATTTATGAGAAATAGAGGCTTTGACGGAGAACGTCTTGCAGGTGCCATTATGATACTGTTTAAGGACAATATGCTGTCTTTTGAGGAGCTCAAAGAACTCGAAAACGAGATTGGATACAACATTTATGTGACTATTGAACCCAATTATGGCGAAGATGAAGAAGATGACGACAACGCAGTTTGTTTTGATTTTGGCAATACAACAATGACAATTTGCGGGCATCAAGAACAAAATAACGATTCAGCAAAAAATACAAAATAAAAAGGAGAATAACTATGACAATTGAAGAAGCAAAACACGCATTGGAAGAATTGAAGAGACAAGGCGATGACGAAGAAACCATTTTGAAGGTTTTGTATCTAATGTATGCGGATGGAAAGATGGATCTTAATGATTTGCGAATACTGACGGGGCTTTTGGGCTATGAGTTCACAGATGAGTTTGAAGCGATGAGCGAGGAAGACAAAAAAACGAAGGGTTTGACTCAAGAAGATGAATAATGGAGGCAAATATGATTGAAAAACAGAGCGTGTGCATCAAGGAGGGAACGCATTTTACGAAATGCACGGATGAGCAAAAACAATGGGCAAAACAATATGACAAGTCAGGCACGGAATATTATGAGCAAATATGGCGTGAACCTAAAAAGTATTGTCTTGAACTTGCAGATCCCATTTGGCGAGATAATCGTTGGGTTGATGTCGAATGGTGATTGTCACAAGAGGTGCCGTCTCAAATTTTTCTAAACCTATTGAAAGACGGCACCTCAAATGGTATAATATAAACAAATTAATTGGAGAGGAAAAGTTATGTCGTTTTCAGTTACATACGGAGATGCGCTCGAATACAAGGGTGATGCAGTTCTTAATAGCCTTGGTACAAATGGTGCGGTCTATGGCAAGCTGTGCAAAAACATCATTAACGGAATCAATCGCAAAGAAGTCAAAGCGTTGATTGATTCTCAAAAGAATATGCCGTTTGGCAAGATTATCGAAACGGATGGCGGAGATTTGAAGTGTGCACACGTTTTGCACCTTGTGACACCGTTCAAGAAGAATGACGATGGCAAATGCACTGCATTGCGCAATGCGTATAAAGCGGTTGTGGATTATGCAATTGTGCATGGATACAAAAAGATTGGTCTGCCACTTATCGGTACGGGTGCAAACGGATATTCGGACAAGCAAGCATATGAAGCGGTTATAGACGTTCTTTCCGAGATTTCCGATAGGGAGGAGACCGAAAACATAGATATAATCGAGGCAACCGTCATCGCATATTTGAATCCAAAGCCGATGAAAAAGGTTGTTGAGGATTATTGTGAGGTGCCGTATAGGCGTGCACAATCGTATACAATACGTAGTGTGTGCGATGAAGAGACATGTTTCAGCGCTGTACATAATGAAGAATTCTTGAAAGAAATTGAGGATGAGCACTCGTTTTATAATGTTGCTATGTTTATGGGCGACATAAATCCTGCAGATTTGTTCTATCCGCAGTTTATGCCCGGAAAGACTGCGTATGTGCGCCCATATGACTTTGTGGATGACTATTGCACGCAAAAGAAATTGCCCGTAAAGACTTTGAGAGAATATGACAGTCGCAAACGCCAAGATATTCGCAACAATAAGACTTTGTCTAAAATCGACGTGTTTAGATTCTCGGTTTTGCTCAATTTGACTAAGACGGAAATACTGCAATTTATGGCACTTTGCGGATGGGGTTTCAACCCTACAAGTAGGCTTGATATGTTCTTTATGGACTACATCAACGGCAAGTATTGCATATTTGGCAAGCAACGCAAACTTTATGAGCTTGACATGTGGTTCAACCCGGCGGACAACGAGTGTCAATTTACCATCCGCTAACGGCTGAAAATGGCTTGAAAAAGGCAAAATTATCATATGCGTTGGGTATTTACAAGTTCTCTATATGGGGCTATCCGGTAAGCGACACCGCCATCAAGTGGAGCGATCGGTACAAGGCAGACGGATCGCTTGACAATGGCAAGATGATGTCCACCACGTCGAAAATTACACGTGCTCAACAACAATCGTTGTGATACCGTTTCAACAATAACGTTTCGTTGCAAATGACGCTGTGTTTGCACTGACAGCATTAACGTTTCGTTATTCAAACGCAATCTTTTTGGGCTTAAAGATCACACAATGGCTATGCTGGATTCCGGCGCAATTGGCTGTGAACAATTGCCAGTTCGCAAAGTGAACGGCTACGCTTGGAATGACATAAGAAAGCAAGACATTCTCTCTCTCCGTCACGACAGAGCCGTACCGCCTCCCTCGTTAGATGTAGGCTTGAGCGGAGAAATGAAATGATAACACATAGGTGTGATTATATCCCATAAGTAGTTTTGTGGAAGTATTAAATGAAAAGCACTTGCTGAGGCAAGTGCTTTTTTGTGTTTTTAAGCAATATGTTGATGGAGTTTTATGCTTTATAAGCCGGAGGCTTGAAAGGTGCAAGTGGTTGGATTTAAGTGATATTTTTTGGTTAAGTTTTGATTGTGTGTGATTAATCGTAGCGGGTGTCGGAGTTGTTGCGGGCGTCGTTGTAGCCACGGCTGTAGCCTCTGTCATAACCGTCGTCATAACCGTTTTGCTTATCCGAAGAATAAGAGCGTGGAGAGTCATAGTCAAACTCATTACGAGAGCGGTTTTTGTGCAGGGCGTTTTTGCCCTGTGTGCGTTCGACCTTTGAGGGTTTGAAAAGCAAGAAGGCAATTATGACTGCGGGCACGCATATGCCGATGATCAAAATTATACGCAAGGATAGCGAAGTGTTGGGAATGATGTCACCATTGTCCGGATCGGGGACAAACTTGCTTGCAAGAAGATCCTCTCTCTCCGCTTGGGCAATGGGGTGATATGGCACAACAAAGTTTTCAAAGCTATCTCTGCTTGCAAACCCGAAGTATGGCGTTCCGTCTTTGATTGCAACAATGAAAATTTGCGTTTCGTCATCAACGCCGTAGCCTAATAATTTGATGGTGTATTCATTGGTGATATTCTCTTCACCCAGCGTGATTTGGATGCCTTCTTTGAGAGTTAAAAGCACGTCGGGAGAGGGGGAAACTTCGTCCGCAAAAGTGACGGTGGTCGTATTTGGCTCACTATCAGTTGTTTCAATATAAAAGGCATTAAATCCGCAGTATTTGACACTGCAAAAGTTCATTGGGCCGATTGTGATATCTGAAACGTAATAACTTTCCGGAATATAGAAATACTGGGTGCCGTAAATCAATTTGATTGTTGAAACGCCGGCATATTCGTTGTTTTCCAGGTCGGAAACGGGGGCGTATACAACCTCTTGAGTGGACTCAGCGTAAACAATTTTTATTGGCAATAGCAAAATGGCTAGCACGCAACATGCAAGCAAAAGTGAGAGCGTCACTACGGATAGTATGAATAAGGTGTTTTTCATTGCCGTTCTTTTCATAAATATATAATACTATAATATTTGCCAAATTAAAAGTCTTTATATGCAAATTTAGTGGGATTTTTTGTCGCAAGAGGGTAAAACGGCTTGTTTTGGGGCTTTTTTTATTTGCCTATTTTTGGGGTGTGTGACGTTGTTTTGAAAAATTGCGTGACATAATTTCTTGCATTTTGGGATGGCTCGGTCGTAACCTTTGCGTATGAATAACGAAATTGTGAAACTTATCAAAATCCAAAAAGAAATGGACAATCGCAAACAAGAGCCTCTTGCTTGCTACAACAGAGACATCGTGCACGAAAAGCAAATGACATTTCATAAATGCCCAAAACGCAATCGTTGGGTGTTTGGCGGAAACCGCTCGGGTAAGACGGAATGCGGTGCGGTGGAGACGGTGTGGATGGCTATGGGAATACATCCATATAGGCAAAACCGTGACAACGTATTTGGCTGGGTGGTGAGCGTGTCGCAACAGGTGCAAAGAGACGTTGCGCAGGCAAAGGTGTTGAAGTATCTTCCGCAAAGATTTATCCAAAGCGTTGTGATGCAAGAGGGTAGCAAAGGTGCTCCCGAATATGGAATCATCGATTATATCGTGGTGAAAAATGCTTTTGGCGGACTTAGCAAAATCGGCTTTAAGTCCTGCGATCAGGGTAGAGAAAAATTTCAAGGTGCGTCGTTGGACTTCGTGTGGTTTGACGAGGAACCGCCAAAGGATATTTATGACGAGTGTCGTATGAGAGTGTTTGACAAAAGAGGAGATATTTTTGGGACTATGACTCCGCTCAAGGGATTGACTTGGGTGTACAACGAAATCGAGCTGAACGAGTCGGGAAGTGATGAGGTGTGGTGTGAGTACGTGGAGTGGAATGACAATCCGTTTTTGGATAAGCAAGAAATAAAAGCAATGGAAGGAAGTGTGTCCAAGCAAGATCAGCTCTCAAGACGATTTGGAAAATTTTCTAGCGGTGAAGGGCTTGTCTATCCTGAATTCGATGCATCCGTGCACGTGATAGATCCCTTTGACGTGCCAAAGGAATGGCAAGCTCAAATATCTATAGATCCCGGACTTTCAAATCCTACGAGTGCTCACTTTTATGCGGTGGATTATGACGGCAACATCTACGTTGTTGCAGAGCACTTCAAGCAAAATCAAGGGGTGAGTCAGCATGTAAAAGACATCTTTGAAATTGCAGAGAGAATAGGTTGGCAAAAGGATAGCCAAGGCAGACTTCACGCACTTATCGACAGTGCTTCAAATCAAAGAACGCTTGCGTCGCAAAAGAGTGTTGCAGAATTGTTTTGCGAAATGGGAATTTTGGTGAATACTGCCGTAAATAAGGATTTATATAGTGGAATTCAAAGGTTAAAGTCTTTGTTTGAGCAAAGACCGCCAAAAATCTTCATATTCAGAGAATGCGAGAATCTAATAAGAGAACTCAAAAGTTATTGGTGGGGAGCAAACGATAAACCTAAAAAAGTGGACGACCATGCGTTGGACGAATTGAGGTATTTTGTGATGAGCTTGCCAAAGCCTAGCAAACCGCCGATTGCTAAAAAGAGTGAAATAACTTTGGATAAAGAAAAATTGATGAGAGACGTCAGGAGGGAAAAATGGATGAGGAAATTGTAAAGTCGATTATCAAAAGAGCAAAGGGCTACCGCTATAAGGAGATACAGGAAGAATACGCCTATGAGGAGGGTGGAAAACCTGTGTTGACAAAAAGAAAGGTTGCAAGCAAGTATTGCCCACCGGATGCGAATGCACTCAAGGTGTATATGGGCATTACGATGAGTGAGGAGGTGCAAGATATGTCCGATGAGGAACTTGAAAGGGAAAGAGATAGACTGATTGCAAAGTTCGCCTTGGAAAAAGAAAACCGCACCCGTTAAGAAAAAAAATAAAAAATCGAGCGATGAGCTTGAGTGATGTAAGGAGAAAAAATGTCTGAGAACAAAGAGAAAATTGTGGCAGAAATCATTGAGGATTTCAAAAAGCGTCAGGAGGCTAGACGTCCTCTTGAGTTGAATTGGCGTCTGAATATGAATTTTGTTGTGGGGAACCAATTTGCACAAATTTCGTCAAGCGGTGATATCGAGGAAAGTGCAAAAGAGTTCTATTGGCAAGAAAGAGAGGTGTATAACCACATCGCTCCTATCTTGGAAACCAGGCTTGCAAAGCTTGCAAGAGTGAAGGCGAAGGCACAAGTTAGACCTGCTACGGCAGATGATGACGACGTTGCTTCCGCCTCGCTTGCTTCAAAACTTATTGATGCCGTGTGCAAGGAAAACGACTTTTCTTCACAGCTGGCTATGGCTAACTCTTGGAGTGAGATTACGGGCAGTGCGTTTTTTAAGATAACTTGGGATCCGCTCAAAGGTCATACGTTGGATGCGGAAGGCAAGGTGAAAGAGGGGGACGTGACAATTTCGCTCTGTCCGCCTTTTGAGATCTTCCCTGAAAATATTGCAATATCCGATCTTGATAAGCAAGCATCTATAATCCATGCTCGTGTGCTTACGACGCAAGAGGTGAAAAGCTTGTGGGGTAAGGAAGTTAAAGGCGGTGAGGTGAACGTGTTTTCCTTTGACAGCACGGAATCTGGCGGTGGATTTGGTTATACGGCAAGCGTGCCTAAACTTGTGAGTGAAAAGAGAGAGGACAGCGTTGTGGTGATTGAAAAATATGAGAAACCAACAAGCGAATGTCCGCTGGGAAGGCTGACTATCGTTGCGGGGGATACCCTCCTTTTTAGAGGAGATCTGCCATATTTGAACGGTGAGGATGGTACAAGAGGTTATCCCTTCTCAAAACAGGTGTGTATTGATAGCTTGTCCAACTTTTTCGGCACTTCAGTGGTGGAGAGGGTTATCCCCGTGCAGAGAGCGTACAACACCGTCAAGAACAGAAAGCATGAGTACATGAACAGAATGGCGGTGGGCGTGCTCGCAGTTGAGGACGGCTCAGTTGACGTGGATATGCTCGAGGAGGAGGGATTGCCTCCGGGAAAAGTGGTGGTGTATAGGCAGGGGAGCAATCCGCCACATTCACTTGCTCCGGTGCAGGTGCCCGTGGAGTTCTCAAGAGAGGAAG
This sequence comes from uncultured Bacteroides sp., assembly GCA_964644355.1. GTDB lineage: Bacteria > Bacillota > Clostridia > Christensenellales > CAG-917 > CAG-475. The sequence goes on along the minus strand of CAZXUW010000004.1, from coordinate 63,289 downwards.
AAAAACTGCTCAATGAGTTTGTGATGATAAGCGGTGTGAGTGAAGTTACGACATATTCACAAGTGCCGTCCAACGTTGCATCGGGTACGGCAATTTCCCTTTTGCTAGAGCAGGACGATACGAGAATATCTCTCACCGCAGACAGCTTGCGAGAGAGTATAAAAAGGATAGGTAAACACGTGTTGAGACTGTATAGGCAGTTTGCAAAAGTGCCTAGGGTTAAGCGTATCACGGGGGAAAACGGGGAGGTGGAAATTGCGGCGTTCTCCTCGGGCAATATCGACAGTGAGGATATTGTGTTTGATACAATAAGTGACATAGAGGATACGCTTTCTGCAAGACGAGCTATGGTGTACGACTTGCTTAAACTAGGTTTGTTCTCGGATGAAAACGGCAAACTTTCGACCTCTACAAAATCAAAGATTTTTGAAATCCTCGGCTTTGGAAATTGGGAGGACGGCAGAAATAACGATGAGCAACACAGAAAGAAAGCTCTCAAAGAAAATATGGATTTTGACAAGAAAGAAGTGGGCGTTGACGTGTATGACGATCACGCTTTGCATATCGAGGAACACGTCAGATTGCTTGTGTCAACTCGTTGCGTGAACGACAGAGAGTTGAGAGATAAAGTGGCGGAACATATTGAAAAGCATACCGAACTTATGGAGCTTAAAGGCGGTGTTGAAAAACTCGAGGAGAGGTTTGACAAGGAGGACAAGCAATGAAAGAGGATAGAGTGAAAGAGGCTATTTTGAAGGGTATAGAGACGCAAGGGGAAGTGCCTGTTGCAGAGGAGATTGTGGATGAGATATTTTCTGACAAAGCACAAAATCAATACTTTATAGATAGCATATTTGATGATAAAAGTCAAATTGTGACAAATAACGACAATAAAACGCCCGACGTTGAAGCGGAAAAAGACTTGCAAGATGATAATCAAGATAGCACGGAAAACGAGGGCGAAAATAAGGAACAAAAACAGAATTTTGGCAAATTCAAAAACCCGTCCGAACTTTATAAGGCGTATTGTGAACTTGAAAGAGAGTTTACAAAACGAAGTCAAAAACTCAAACAACTTGAGAGCGAGCAAGGTGGTTTTGCAAGCGAGGAGCAGTGGCGTGAGGCGGTGGATAAGTTCTTCAATGAAACCCCATCCGCCAAAAGCTTTGCAAAGGAGATTGCTTGCAAAATCATGGAGGAACCACAGCTTAAAAATGATAGAAACTGTTTGAGCGTGGCACTCACTCGTGTGCTACTGGACAAGTTTAAGTCACCTGAAGAATTGATGCAGGACGGACAATTTTTGGAAAAGTACGTGTTTGGTTCAAAGGACGTTAAGGATAGGATTGTGAGCGAATACCTCAGCAGTGTGCGTAACGGTCAGCCTCCCATCATATTGGTGGAAAACGGCACGCAGTGTGTGGCTCCCTCTCTCAAACCTAGAACCATACAAGAAGCCGGAATGATGTTCTTGAAAAATAATAGATAGAGGAGAATTTATTTATGGTTACACTTTCAACTGCGGATAATGCATTGAAAACATTTTATTTGGGCGTGCTTGCAGATCAACTTAACGTGGGCGTAAATCCGCTGTTTGCAAAAATCGCACAGACAAGTGCCGACGTTTGGGGCAAAGAAGTGAAAAAGCTTGCTCCGTATGGTATCAACGGCGGTGTGGGAAGCGGAGAGGAGAACGATGCACTCCCTCAAAGCGGTGGCAACAACTATGCTCAATTTACACTTACTTTGAAAAACTTGTTTGGCAAAATCGAGCTTTCGGACAAGGCAATTCGTGCATCTCAAAACAATGCCGGTGCTTTTGTGAACTTGCTCAATGCTGAAATGGACGGTTTGCTCAAAGCAAGCAAATTTAACTTCGGTCGTATGCTCTACGGTGACGGTAGCGGTCTTATCGCAACCACGGTTGCAAATACCACGACAAAGAAGAATAGGCTGGTTGTGGACAGCATCAAGAACCTCATCGAGGGTATGACTATCGACGTGTACAACTCAAGCGACGTGAAAGATACGGCTCTTTCGGGCGCAAGAATCACGTCTATCGACAGAGTGCAAAAGGTCATCACACTCTCTCAAAGTGCAAATTCCGTGTATGGTGCGGGTTACAAAATTTACGTGCAAGGCTCAAAGGGCAATGAAATCACTGGTCTTGGTGCGATTTTTGGCGACAGCGATTATATCTACGGTCTTAAGAGAAGTGATTATTCCTTCCTTACCCCGTATTCAAAGACGGTGGCAAGAAGCGTGAATATTGCCGATATGCAAGATGCAATCGACTCCGTTGAGGAAATTGGTGGCGGTGCAATCGACTTTATCGTTGCATCATACAAGATGAGAAAACAATACGTGAAAGCTTTGAGCGAAAACCGCACAAATATCGATTATCTCACTCTTGACGGCGGTTATAAGGCATTGTCATATTCAGGTATTCCGTTTGTTGCAGACAGATTTGTTGCGGATAACGATATGTATTTGCTCAATTCAAAGGACTTCAAGCTTCATCAACTTTGCGATTGGCGTTGGCTTGAGGGTGAGGGCGGTACGGTGCTTCACCAAGTTGCAGGCAAGGCTTGCTATAGTGCAACTCTCGTCAAATATGCCGACTTGCTCTGCGAAAGACCTATGGGACAGGCAAAAATCACGTTCACCGGAAGTGACGAGGATAGTTATTTTGTGTCATTTGACTCAAACGGCGGTACAAGCGTTGCAACACAGGTTGTCGCAGCCGGCGGTAAGGCAACTCAACCCGTATCTCCTACAAAATCGGGCAGTTCTTTTGACTACTGGACTCTTAACGGCAGTGAGTATAATTTTGCAACACCTGTCACAAAAGACATCACGCTTGTTGCAAGCTGGTTGTAATTATGGAGCTTAAGCGGATTTATGACGACCTTTTTCACATAGCCAAAAGGTTGAAGGAGATTGATAGGGCGTACGTGCTCTATTTCAATATGAGGTTGAAAAGGTTTGAAATTCACGCTAGAGGGGCAATGCAAATGGCGTTGCCCTTCGATAGGCTCGACGTGCGTACTCTCGAGTATGCCCAAAAAACCAGAATTGAAAATATCGAAAATATGATTAGAGAGATCGAAGCGAATAACGAGAAAATCCAAAAACAAAAAGAGCGTGAAATCGTAAATTCATTTCTTTCTCAAATGGAGGCATAATATGCAAATTAAAGATGTTATCGGCGAGTGCCTTGTGAAAATGGGAGAAGTCAACTTTGTGAATAAGGAAAACCCAACCGACGATGAAACGGCACTTTTGAATAAGTTGCTAGGGGCGTTGAATATTGCTTATAGGGAAATCGTGGCAGACTATCTGCCGTTGGTATACACGCAAAAAATCTCGGCAGTCGATGGAAAAATCGACGTGGAGAAGCTCGATAAGAAGATCTTGTATCCCATCAGCGTGAAAATCGGCGGAGAAAGGGTGACCTACTATACGGATGCGACAAGCATTTATTTGAGCGGCGCCGGCGAGACGGAAATCAAATATGCCTATATGCCAGATGGTGTGCTTGCTCTCAACAGCGAACTTGTGGATATGCGTCTTACTATGTCCGCCTTGAGCGATGCTACGCTTGCAGAGTATTATTTTCAAGAAAAGGTGTTTGAGCTTGCAAAGAGTTTCGATACGGACTTCAGGGCTCAAATCGGCCTTTTGAGATATAAGGGGAAGGGCGTTTGCATAAAGAGAAGGAGGTGGCAGGTGTGAGGAATATTCGCACTTCAAAAAAGAGAGTTCGCATCGGCTTTGAAGGGATTGTCAATTCGGTGGATGAGAGTGCGGTGGACACGCGATTTGCAACGCTTTGCCATAATTTTGCCATAAACAAAGGAGTGCTCAGCGGGGAGATCGGCATTGACGCAGGTAGCGGATATTATGCTTTTCCGAGCCTTGACAGACACAACTATCCCTCCTTTTCGCAAAGCAAAAAAATAAGGAAGGCGTTTTTGTATAGGAGACTTGCAAGCAACGGTTTGCACGACGACAGAATTGTGGTACACCTTGCGGACGGATCCTTTTGGTATACAAGTGTCTTTTGGAATGAGACATGGAAACAGGTGCCTTCGCTTGCTATGGACGGAGACGTTGATGCGGTGAATTACAACTATAACGGAAATGACGTGCTGTTGGTTTGCTCTGCGGACGACGGATTGTTTATGATTGAGGACGGCACTGCATATGCTTGCTCGTCGGCACCGAGATTCACCTCAATTGCGGTGCACAACGAAAGGGTGTTTGGAAGTGTGAACGGCACCAATAATCAGGTGTGGTTTTCAGATGATTTTGATCCGTCCAACTGGAAAGTCAGTCCAACGGAAGCAGGCTATATAAACTTTGCGGACGACTTTGGAGAAGCCATCAAAGTTGTGTCCTTTCTGGGCTATCTGTACGTGTTTAGAGAGTATGGAATTTTTAGGCTCACCGCATATGGTGATCAAAACGATTTTATACTGAAAAAGGTGTTTACCGATACGGGGCGTATATATAAAGAGTCGATTGTGATATGTGGCGACAAAATTATGTTTTGTGCCGAGGATGGTGTTTTTGCCTTTGACGGATATGATGCAGTGTCTGTTGCAAAGGAGATGCCGAGGATAAAAAATAAGAATACGCTTTGCTGTGCATACCTTGATAATTGCTATTATATTGCTTGCAACCTTTCAGAGTGCGTGGGGGACGGAAACAATGCGGTTGTTAGATACGACACTGAAAAGAAAGAGTTGAGTGTGCTTGCCGGTGTGACTGTGAACAGCTTCTGCACGGTGAAAACGCACAATGGCTCGGATATTTTGTGTTGTATGGACGGAAGCTACAAGCATAAGTTGGGCATGATTTCAAAGAGCGGTTGCGTGTTTGGAACGCCTACAAACAAGGTGTATAAGAGCCCAACGAGCATACTTGGAGATACGAGGTTGAAGATAATCAGATCAGTGTCGCTTGTGAGCAAATATCCTATAACGCTCAAGGTTGATATAGACGGCAAAGAAAAGAAAGTGGCGGTGAAAGGTAGCGAAAAATTGCAATTTGTTCCAATCGAAAGGAGCGGATATAGGGTGTCTTTTTGCATTGAGAGCAGTAGTGCCGTTGCATACGTGGCAAGTTTGAACGCATACGTGGAGGTTGCAAGAGGGGAGATATGAATAATAACGAAATGACGGCTTCTATTGAAGAACTTATCATAAAGGTTGCAAGCCTCGAAAAAAGCGTCGCTCTTTTGAAAGAATCGGTTGCAACGCTTGAGAGTAGTGTGCAATCTTTGCAAAACAGTGAAGTATAAGGAGATATTATGGCATCTGAATGGTGGGAAGAATTTAAGAACCTGTTTAAGACTGACAATCAGATCGAACAGGAAAGACAACAAAAAATCAACGATGTTTTGAACGCCGAAAAAGAGGTCGCAAATAAACTTGCGGACTTGGAAAAACAGTATAACGATACTCTGGAAAAGGTGGAAAAACCGGACGTGGATTCGCTTTTTCCAAAGGCGGAAAAGAGAGCTGAACTCGTATATAATCCCTATAGTGACGAGGATATCGTGGCTATTGCCGAAAGAGAAATCGGGGCAAACAAGACAGCGTCAAAAAGCAATATCGAAAGCCAATATGAAAAAGCGGTGGCATCACTCAACGACAATAAGCAGAATGCAAAAAGCAAGCTGGACGATAGCTATGAGAATTTGAGCAAATTGTATACCGAGCTGAAAGAAAAGGCAAATAACGATTCGTTGCGTAGAGGTATGGCAAGAAGCAGTGTGGCAACAAATAGAATCGATGCACTTGACAAGGAACATTTGGACTCTGCCGGTGAGGTGGAAAAGACCTATTTGTCTAGGATTGCGAATATAGACGACTCGCTTGCCGACTTGGCAAAGGAAAGAGAGAGGGCTCTTGGAGAATTGGATTTGAATTCCGCTAGCGAACTGGATAAGAAAATTGCCGATCTCAAAAACGAAAGAGATGAGAAAATCAGAGAGTATGAGACGTACAACAGCGGCGTGCGTGCGGAAAACGAGAAGGCGGAGAGAACTAGACAGGAGAATATCGATAAGTATATCGCAGAGTGGGAGGAGAAACAAAAAAACGCAAAAGAAGAACAGATTGCGTATGAAAACAAATACGGCTATAGTGGAGAAAAACAGCGAAATTATAGCGAAAGATACAATCTCGCCTATGACTTTTATAGCTCGCTCTCGCCGGATATTGCCGTGGATGCACTCAAGGCATCTCCAAATATGAAATACTATTTGGGAAATTATTATAACAAACTGCTCACGGCTCTCAGAAGCAAGGCATATTCGGGGAATAATAACAGTTACTATTGATTGAAAGACATTGTGATAATGAATAATTGCGGGATGATATGTGCCTAAGACGTGATTGGTTGATCTATCCAAAAAGCACCGAGAAGTCGGTGCTTTTTTTGTGTGTTTTGTTGATGTATTTGTGAATGATATGCAATTAGGTGAAGCTGACTTTGGTGATTAAGTCAAGGTAGGCTTTGTGATAAATCCTTGCGATTGCATCCAGAGCTTTGAGGGAAAGACGCTCGTTGGGTTGATGGATTATCATCTCTCCATAGCCTTCCATTTCGGGGCCGAAAGCCACGCAATTTTTGAATTCTCTTGCGTAAGTTCCGCCTGCACAGCAAATAGGCTCCGTGGCGTCACCGGTCACGTCACGATAGGATTTTGTGAGGATTTGAATCATTGGTGAGTGCTTGTCAACCATAAATCCTTGAGAGTCACTCAAAAGTGTGACTTTTGCACAATCCTCATCTTTAAGTGTGGATTGTATATCGTTAAACATCGTTTTTGAGTCATAATTGAAAGGTAGACGAGAGTTGATTTTGATGGAAAACTCACCGTTTTCATAATGGCAAAGACCGACGTTGACGGCAATCTTTCCGTACTCATCCTCTTTGAAACAACCGAGTTTTTCGCCGTGAATACAGGTGGAAATATATCTGTTGTAGAAGTTGACAAAGTCACCGCCGACAATGTTGTCAAGAGCGAGTATTGCATAAGATATGGCATTGATGCCCTCTTGCGGAACGGAGCCGTGAGCGGACTTGCCATGCACGGTTAGGTTTATCAAATTGCCATCAATAAAGCTGTCAAAGGCAATCTTGTTTGCAGTGAGATTGTGCTCTATGGCTTGCAAGACGTCAAGTGCGTTTTTGCCGTTTGCATCAATAATCATTTTGCACACGTCCGGCACTGCGTTGATGACTATTCCGCCATCAAGAGAGATGAGTTTTGCTCCATGTGAATCTTGACTTGTGCCGTTGATCTCTATACTGTTGATTGTTTTTTCTGCAAAAATGACGGGGAAGTTGGCATCGGGGGATACGCCGTAACTGATCGGCTCGTCAACTTTGAGATAATGCTCCATACACAAGGAGCCTGTCTCCTCATTGCATCCAAATATTACACGCACACGCTTGTTGAAAACGTGCCCCTCGTCCATAAGTGCCTTGATGGCAAACAGGGATATGATGATTGGGCCTTTGTCGTCTATTGTTCCTCTGCCCCATATCGCATCTTCGGCAATGGCACCGCTGTAGGGCGGATATTTCCATCCATCGCCCTCGGGAACGACATCGAGATGTCCGATTATTCCGACGATTTCATCACCCTCACCAACTTCTGCGTAACCGCAATATCCGTCGAGATTGACCGTTTTGAATCCCAAAGATTTGGCAACGGAAAGCACGTATTCAAGACAGTCTTTGTTGCCCTGTCCAAATGGACCGCCCTCAACGGCGGGAGCGAGCACGGTGTTGAATTGCACCGCTTTTTGTATCGTTTGTATAATTTGGGGATAATATTTTTCCATAATATACCACCTAGGTTGTTTTGAAAAATTATATCACTCAATCAATGGGAGTGCAAGCATTCAAAATGTCAATATTTGCGGATGCTTCTTTTTGAGGAGGCTACGAATATCAACTTCTACGTAGGCAGAGCAATCGGTTTTGCACACCAAAGCTCTAATTTGTCACTCTTGAAGAAGACGTGGTTGGCAACACGTATTATTATGCGGAATTTTTACACGTAGCGGTGGCTTGAGCGATTCTTTGAAACAAGCCGTCAAGGAGCAAAACATTGATTTTGACCTCAAAGCTTGTGCTTGCGACGGCATGGGAAAATAAAAACTTGCCTTGCACAAAAAGAACAAGAATTTGCTTGATGCCGGCTTCATTGAAGGTATGGCGTGCGTTGGAGGTTGTATGGGGGGGGCGGGATGCCTCACTCACGGTGAAAAGAACGAAGCCGAAGTTGACAAATACGGCAGAGGAGCAATGGAAAAGACCATCTCCGACGCCCTCTGCGTTCTTCCAAGAAAGACTGAATGCAACGACAATAAAAATTCAAAGGCTCATCTTTGCGGTGAGTTTTTTTTCTTGACAAACTTGGCAAGAGGGATTATAGTTTTACTATCAACTAGACAAAAGGGCAAAAATGAGCAGATATTCATTCAACTTTTACTTTTATTTTGGCTCACACTCACTCCGCAAAGGAAGTTGAGCATTTTGTCTATGCCGGCAAAAATGAGCGATTCCTTTGCGAATCGCTTTTTTAATAGGCGGAAATACGTTGAAAATCTTAGATTTTCACGAAAATATAAATAAATATATACAAAATTGGACGATTTGTGAAAAAATATGTGGATTTATAATCAATTTTGATTATAATGTAAGCATACACGAGGTAAATATGCAAGATATCAAGACATCAAGAGAAATCATCAATCGCATAGACGCACAGATGGCTCAGCTGTTTGAGGAGCGTATGCAGGCGTGCAAACAAATTGCTCTTTACAAAAAAGAGAACGGTTTGAGCATTCGTGACGGAGAGAGAGAATCACTGGTTGTTGCCAAAAATTCCGCCTATATCAAAGACGGCGAATTGGTGCCGTACTATGAGGATTTTATCCGCTCCACAATAGACGTTTCTTGCAAATATCAATCAAGATTTATGCGGTCAATGCGAGTTGCATATTGCGGTATAGAGGGTGCTTTTGCACACATCGCATCAAAAAAGATGTTCCCCGATGCTCAATACGTTGCGTTTTCCAACTTCCAAGATGCCTATGAGGCAACCGTGATGGGTGATTGCGACTGTTCTGTTCTTCCGCTTGAAAACAGCTATGCGGGCGAGGTCGGCGAGGTTATGGACTTGATGTTTTCAGGTCCGTTGAGCATAAATCAAGTGTTGGACGTGCCCGTTGTGCACAATTTGCTAGGCATTGAGGGAGCACAAATTGAGGACGTCAAGACGGTTGTGAGCCATCCGCAAGCCCTTGCACAGTGCGAGCAGTTTATCAAGGCACACGGCTTTGAAACGATAACTTATTCAAACACCGCTCTTGCAAGCGAATACGTCAAAAAGGCGGGAGATAAGAGTGTGTGTGCAATAGCGTCAGACGTCACGGCGGATATTTTTGGCTTGCAAATTTTGTCCGCACACGTCAACGACAATCACAACAACACCACGAGATTTGCATCTTTTTCAAGGTTTCAGAACGAGCCGAAGTCGCAAAGCAAGCGAGAGGATGAAAACTTCATTTTGGCATTCACGGTGCAGAACGAATCGGGTGCGTTGGCAAGTGCGCTCAACATCATCGGTGCCCACGGATTCAACATGCGTTCATTGCGTTCTCGTCCCATGAAAGAGCTTCAGTGGTGCTATTATTTCTACATCGAGGCGGAGGGCAATATCCACACGGAAAACGGCTCGGATATGCTTAGAGAGTTGTCGGCACTTTGTGCAAAACTCAAGCTTGTAGGCAGTTATTTTGCAGAGGACGTGAGGTGAGTATGAGCATCAAAGTCAACGTGCAAAATCATCCATATGACGTGACGATAGCAAGCGGAGCATTGCAGAATATTGCAAGCCTTATCGACCTTGACAGAAAAGTGCTTGTCATCACTGATGACGGCGTGCCAAAAGAGTATGCCCAAGCTGTGGCGAATGTGTCAAAACAGCCAACTCTAATCACCCTGAAAAGCGGAGAGGAGAGCAAGAGCTTTGACAACTTCAAGGCAATATTGCAAACAATGCTTCAAAACAATTTCACCAGAGAAGATTGTGTCGTTGCAGTTGGCGGTGGCGTTGTTGGGGATATATCCGCATTTTCTGCCTCATGCTATATGAGAGGAGTGGATTTTTACAATATCCCGACAACTCTGCTTGCAATGATAGACTCATCTATCGGCGGAAAGACTGCAATCGACTTTTGCGGTGTGAAAAACGTCGTTGGTTCCTTTTATCAGCCAAAGGCGGTTGTCATAGATATTGACACCCTAAAAACGCTTGACAAAAGGCAACTCCACGCAGGGCTTGTCGAGGGCATAAAGATGGGGGCAACATCCTCAAAAGAGCTGTTTGAGTGCATAAAAAATAGTGAAAATCTGCAGGAAAATCTACAATTTATCATAGAAAAATCCCTCGAAATCAAGCGTGACGTCGTTGAAAAAGACACCTTTGAAAAGGGGTTGAGAAGGGTGCTTAACTTTGGGCATACCGTAGGTCATGCGATTGAGAGTGCAATGGACGGAGAGCTTCTTCACGGTGAGTGCGTGGGCATAGGAATGTTGTCTTGCTCGTCAAAAGAGGTGAGAGATGAGATTGCTTGCGTTCTTAAAAAATACGACTTGCCGACAGAGGTAAATTGTGACAAAGAGAGACTGTATTCACTCATTGCTCACGACAAAAAAGCAACAAGTGATGGCGTCCGTGCCGTTGTCGTAGACCAAATCGGAAGCTTCCGTTTTGAGATTATGAGCATAGACGAGCTTCTCAAGGGAGATAGATTATGAAAAACACATTTGGACAAAGCGTTGCTCTCACGGTGTTTGGCGAAAGCCACGGAGCAGGTGTAGGCGTGGTGCTTGACGGACTTTGCGGAGGCATAGACGTCAACGAGGCGGATATAATCAATGCGCTCAAAAAGAGAGCCCCCTCTCAAAGCACTGATACGTCAAGACATGAAAAAGACAATTTTCAAATATTGAGCGGTGTGTTCAATGGCAAGACGACGGGCACGCCAATTTGCATATTTGTCCCCAACGAGGATGCCAACAGCAAGGCGTATGAATATGGCATTGCTCGCCCCTCTCATGCAGATTTCACGGCAAATTGCAAATATCACGGTTTTGAAGATTATAGAGGTGGCGGACATTTTTCCGGCAGAGTGACAGCAGGGATTGTTGCCGTGGGTGCTATCCTTAAACAGGCTCTCAAAGGTGTGGGCGTTGAGATCGGCACACACATACTTGAATGTGCAAACGTGCGCGATAAAGAGTTTTATGACATACAAAACGAGCTTTTAAGTCTTGATTGTGCAATTTTCCCAACAATCGACAGTGCAAAAGGCGATGAAATGATTGCGCGTATTGAAGGGGCAAAAGCAGAGCTTGACAGCGTTGGCGGAATCACGCAAACAGCAATCATCGGTGTACCCAAAGGCGTTGGCGAGCCTATGTTTGACAGTGTTGAGGGGGTGCTTAGCCACGCACTGTTTGCAATAGGCGGTGTCAAGGGCGTGGAGTTTGGCAAGGGATTTGAGCTTGCCAAGATGCGTGGAAGCGAGGCAAACGATGCCTTTGCCATAAGAGACGGAAAGGTTGTGACAAGCACCAACAATAATGGCGGTATAAACGGTGGCATAACAAACGGTGAGGCAATTTTGTTCAACTGTGCAATCAAGCCGACACCGTCAATCGGGCAAATGCAACACACCGTTGATTTTGTCAACGGCAAGGAGACCGATATCCAAATCAAAGGCAGACACGATCCCTCTATCGTCAGGCGTGTGTGCCCGGTTATAGATGCAGTGAGTGCGTTGTGCGTGTGCGATATGCTTGCCTTGCGTTACGGCACGGACGTTTTTGTGAAAGGTATACAATGAAATACGGTCTTATAGGGGAAAAACTTTCGCACAGCTATTCTTGCGAAATTCATAAAGCCATTGCCGACTATGTGTACGAGCTTAAAGCCTTGTCGCCTTGCGAGCTTGACGAGTTTTTTGCAAAGCGTGATTTTTTGGCAATCAATGTGACAATTCCTTATAAGCAAAAGGTGTTTGACTATCTTGACGTTGTCTCAAACGAGGCGAAAAAAATAGGGGCGGTCAACACAATCGTCAACAAAAACGGCAAACTTTACGGCTACAACACGGACTACTACGGCATTGTGGCATTGCTTGACAAAATTTGTCTAAATCCGCAGGGAAAGAAGGTGCTCATTTTGGGTACGGGAGGTACGTCCAACACGGCGTATGCGGTGTTCAACGATATGGGTGCAAGCGAAATTCTCAAGGTGTCAAGACGCAAAAGTGAGGGTTCTATCACTTACGACGAGGCTCAAAGCGAGCATTGCGATTGTCAAATTATCTTCAATGCAACACCTGTTGGAATGTATCCAAACGACGAGGGTTGCCCCATAGATTTGAGCGTGTTCCGTTGCCTTGAAGGGGTGCTGGATGCGGTGTATCATCCGCTCAACACCAACCTAATTTTGCAAGCAAAGGCGAGTGGAGTCAAAGCCATCGGCGGACTTTATATGCTGTCTGCACAGGCGGTGTATGCCTCAAAGCTGTTTGCTGGTGAGAGTGTTGAGAGCGTGGATAAATCGCTCATAGACAAGGCGTATGCAAGCGTGCTTAAACAAAAGCAAAATATCGTGCTTGTGGGTATGCCGTCCTCCGGCAAAAGCAGTGTCGGTGAGGCTCTTGCCAAACTTCTAAATCGTGAATTTGTGGATACGGATATAGAGATTGAAAAAGGCATCGCAATGCCGATTGCAAAGTTCTTTGCAGAGCAAAGCGAGCAGAGTTTTAGAGAGATTGAGAGTGGTATCATTCAAGGCGTGGCAAAAGAGAGTGGACTTGTTGTTGCAACGGGTGGAGGAAGCGTGTTGAGAGCGGACAACGTAAATGCTCTCAAACGCAATGGCGTAATGGTGTTTTTGGATAGGTCGATTGACCACCTTATCCCCACAAACTCTCGTCCGTTGTCCTCAAACAGACAACACCTTGAAATGCTTTTTGAGCAAAGATATGATATATATTGCAATATAGCGGACGTTCGCATAGACGGCAACAAGCCGATAAATGAAGTCGCAAACGACATAATAAAGGAGTTGGAATTATGAAAATATTGGTTGTCAACGGTCCAAACATCAATATGCTGGGCATACGTGAGCCTAATATCTATGGCAAGCAGACCTACAAAGACCTTTGTGCTTTCATCGAGCAATATGCAAGGGGAAAGGGAGTTGAGGTTGAAATATTCCAATCAAACCACGAAGGAGCAATCATTGACAAGCTTCAGCAAGCTTATTTTGACAAGATGGACGGCATTGTGATAAATCCTGCCGGCTACACCCACACTTCGGTTGCAATTGCCGATGCCATCAAAGGAGTGTGCATACCAACCGTTGAAGTGCATATCTCCAAGGTGAGCGAAAGAGAGGCGTATAGACAGATAAGCTATGTCAGAGACGTTGCCATAGCAACCATAGAGGGCAAAGGATTTGAGTCTTACACACAAGCAATAGATACGCTCTTGCAAAACAAATAAGAAAAACAAACAATCAAAATAAATAGAAAAAAACAATATGAAAGCAACATTTTTTCCATCATCGGCACACGGTAGCATCCCGGCACCGCCATCCAAGAGCGAAGCACACCGTTATATGATTTCATCGGCACTTTCAAATGACATGAGCGTCATTCACGGCATATGCGAAAGTGACGATATGATTGCTACGCTGGATAGTATACTTGCAATGGGACTGACCACGAATTGGAGAGGAGATACCGTAAATATAAACGAGAAAAGGGAAACTATCAACGACAAACAATCTAAATTTGATGATGACAACAAACCGATTTTTCCTTGCTATGAGAGCGGAAGCACGTTGAGATTTATGATTCCTATCGCACTTGCACTCTTTGGCGGTGGTGCTTTCGAGTGCCAAAAACGTCTTATAGAAAGGGGCGTCGAGGTGTATGAGGAAGTCTTGAAACAAGATGGTGTCACGATAGATTATTATGATGAGGCAATCGTTGCATTGGGCAAGCTGAAAGGTGGAAAATATACCTTAAGAGGTGACGTTAGCAGTCAATATATTTCAGGATTGTTGTTTGCTCTGCCACTTCTTGATTGTGACAGCCAAATTGAGGTTTTGGAGCCGTTCGAGAGCAAAAATTATGTGGATATGACAATAAACGTGCTCGCAAAATTCGGCGTTGAAATACAAAGAGAAGGCAACTGTTTTTATATAAAAGGCGGTCAAACTTACAAGGGAGGAGAGTTCTTTGTCGATGGCGACTGGTCCAATTCGGCATTCTTGCTTGCACTCAACGAGGTGGGTGGATGCGTTGACGTTAAAGGACTTGATTGCAACTCTTTGCAAGGGGACAAGGTGTGCAAAGACATCTTTGAAAAACTCAATGAAAGGGAGCCTGTCATAGACCTTGCAAACTGTCCGGATCTTGCACCGATAGCATTTGTTGTCGCATCCCTCAAAAACGGAGCGAAGTTTGTCAATACAAGACGTTTGAAGATAAAAGAAAGTGATAGAGCAAGCGTTATGGCAGAGGAAATGGGAAAACTGTCGATTGATGTCGATGTGCGCGAAAATGAGGTTTATGTGCACAAATGCGATATAAAAACTACGGATACCGCACTTTACGGACACAATGACCACCGTGTCGTTATGGCTCTTAGCGTGCTATTGTCACACGTTGGCGGAAGCATTGACGGTGTAGAGGCGGTTGAAAAAAGCTTCCCGAATTTCTTTGACGTTTTGAAAGAGTTGGGAGTGAATTGTGAAATAGACTATACTCCCTCTGATGAGGAAATTGCCAAACTTTTTGGAGTCGTGGGTGGTGGAATATGAAGTTGACAAAGGATAAAAGAATACTCATCGTGGGACTTGGACTCATAGGCGGAAGCTATGCTCAAGCATTGAGCAAAAAGGGCTATGAAGTGGGTGCTGTAGATCTAGATAAAAATGCGATCGAGTATGCAATAGACAACGGGTATATTGCGCATGGCACAAGTGACGTCACAAAGGAATACGTTGAGAGATTTGACATTGTGATTTTTGCACTTTATCCGCACGTGTTTGTCGAGTGGATTGAAAAATATCAGAGCTACCTCAAGAGCGGTGCGGTGATAAGTGACGTCACCGGCGTAAAGGGCGGTGTGGTTGACAAGGTGCAGGATATTCTCAGAGAGGACGTTGAGTTTATCAGTGCTCACCCTATGGCAGGCAGGGAAGTTAGCGGTGTGCAAAACTCCACTTCGCAAATTTTTGATGGAGCAAACTATCTTGTCGTGCCCACAAGGAAGAATAGCAAAGAAGCCATAGAGCTTTGCAAGGAGCTTGGCAAAGAGTTGGGATTTGGCAAGGTGAGTGAGCTTGGCGTGTCGGAGCATGATGAGATGGTTGGATTTTTGTCACATCTTACACACACGATAGCCGTGTCGCTCATGGTGTGCAAACCCTCTGAACATCTTGCACAGTATACGGGAGATTCTTTCAGAGATTTGACGAGAATTGCCAAGATAAACGATGAGATGTGGAGCGAGCTGTTTTTGGCAAATAAGGATGAAATCCTTGCACAAATGCAGTTGTTTGAGGAGCATTTCGATCACCTCAAAGATTGCATAGCAAATGACGATAGGGAGGGCATCAGGCAGATGATGAAGCTTTCCACTACAAGACGCAAGGCGTTTGATTTGAGTAATGATGAGGAGAATTGATATATGAATATGGAATTCAAAAGAAAATTGCCGACTCTGCAAGAGATAAAGGCAATGTATCCGCTTGATGAGGAGCTAGCTCAACGCAAAAAGAATACCGATTTGGCACTTAAAAACATCATTGAGGGCAAGGACGACAGGCTCGTGCTTGTGATAGGTCCATGCTCTGCAGATAGAGAAGATGCCGTGCTAGACTACATTTCACGCCTTGGCAAGGTGCA
The DNA here is from genome assembly GCA_964644355.1 of uncultured Bacteroides sp. Lineage (GTDB taxonomy): Bacteria > Bacillota > Clostridia > Christensenellales > CAG-917 > CAG-475. Next base: position 47,264 of record CAZXUW010000004.1, on the reverse strand, counting down.
AGAGCAGGTTGCGGACAAAATTTTGATTATCCCACGCATATACACCAACAAGCCACGCACGACGGGAGACGGTTATAAAGGAATGCTTCATCAGCCCGATCCACATCAGGACGAAAATATGCTCAAAGGTCTTATTGCAATCCGCAAATTGCATATAAAAGCACTCGGCGAGACGGGCTTTTCTTGTGCGGACGAAATGTTGTATCCGGAAAACTACGTATATTTGTCCGACGTGCTGTCATACGTTGCAGTGGGGGCAAGGTCGGTTGAAAATCAATTTCACCGCCTCACCGCAAGCGGTTTGGATATTCCTGTCGGCATGAAAAACCCCACCAGCGGAGACTTATCCGTCATGATGAATTCCATACGTGCCGCCCAACATCCGCACACTTTTGTATACTCGGGATGGGAAGTGAACAGCAAGGGAAACAAGCTTGCACACGCCATTTTGCGTGGTTCTGTGGACAGACACGGACAAACAATTCCCAACTATCATTATGAGGATTTGAGCCGTCTTTGCGACTTGTATGCGGATAGCGGAGTGCAGAATCCTGCCGTCATTGTGGACACAAACCACTCAAATTCCGCAAAGCGTTTTTTGGAACAACCACGCATCGCAAAAGAGGTGCTACACAGCACTCGTTGCTCAAAGGACATCCGCAATCTCGTCAAAGGTTTGATGATCGAGTCCTACATCGAGGAGGGCTGTCAACCCGCCGGCGGTGGCGTGTATGGCAAGTCCATCACCGATCCGTGCCTTGGTTGGGAGGATACTCTCCGCCTCATTTACGACCTTGCCGAAGTGAGATAAAAGCAGACAAATGGAACAAGCTTTTGTTTTTATCTGCTAGCAATATAGGAGATAAAACAACAAAAAAAACCGATGCAAAACATCGGTTTTTTTTGTTGTTTTTTTATCAAGATTTTATATTCAAATTATGCGAATTTTTGTCGATTTTGCACCTTTATACAATCTCAATCGGCACTTAAAATCTCGTTTACGACTTTTTGGTTGTATTCGTGAATCCTTGCATTGACTCTGTTGTTGAAGTCACCTTTGTCACTGTTGCAAAAGTCCACTTGGAATACCGGCATATACGTTAACCATCTGTCAAAGGCGTCGTTTTCAAGCAATTTTAGATTGTGTTTGTTTGCAAAACGCAACAGCGACCAATTTCCGATCACGTCAAACAATTCGCCTATACTGCCAACAGCAAGCGAGGCTTGAGATTGATTGAGCCGAAGCTTTGACATCGTGGATGAGTCGTTTGCAATTTTGTCGCATACGGCGTTGATTTTCTTTATCAGTCGATTGGTGCCGATAGAGGAGTGCCATTCATGCTCGGAGCAAGAGTCCATATCAAAGGTTTTATTTAGGAGGGTGCCATTGCCTTCCCACTCTTGCTTGAAGGTGCCTTCCTCACGCCTTGTCAGAATGACGACGCCGGGTTCAGTTCCGTCTTTGGTGAGTTGATTGTAGGTGAGCTCACCTATACGCACACCGCCACTGCCGTTGTCAAACGAGTCCGCCTTGTCGGTATAAACGTAATCAAACAGAGATTTGCCGTTGTGAGTTATGGCATCTATATCTTCATACATAGAGTCAAGAGTCGAGCCGTCGCAAAAGTGCATCGGCTGAAAGAGAAGCGTCACGATTTCGCCCTTGGCACTGTCGGTTGAAAGGTATTCAAGCACTTCAAGAATATCCTTTTCAAGAATGTTGCAAAGGTGGGTGTGCGTGCCATACCAAGTTCCGTAATAGTCGGTGCATTTGATGTGGAAAAAGCGAGAGCCTTGTGCAAGCTGTTTGCCGATACTCACCGCTTGTGTCTTGCTGAAACGATATTGCATACCTGCAGAAATCGGCTCGATGATGTCAAGAGCACCGCCTTCGTCGTGAAGGTCGATTGGCGTTGATAGACCTATTGAATCCGTCACTGCATCGTGCGACGCTAGCATAGCAATGTCCACGTAGCGAGGATTTGCCTCAACTATGCCGTCAATATTGGCAAGCACTGTCATATATTTGCCGTTGAGATTGCCATTGCCCTCATCAATTGTGGTGTCGTGACACACAACGCACATAAACACGGTAAATAACAGTGCAAACACACCGACACATATCAACATTTTATGGCGAACTTTAAGCTTTTTCATAATGTCCCTATCCTAGTCACGCATATCTTGCGTGCAACATTTCAATTATACATTATTTGCCGAAAAATTCAATGCCTTTTTAGAGTATTTGTCTGTTTATTGTGCAGTTTGATAAATAATAGTAATATAAAAAATCAATTTGCAACAGTAATGCACATCACGGATGTGCTTCCGTTCTGCTCCAATTGTGCTCAACGCAAACACACTGGCGTGTATTTTTCTTTTTATACCCCACCACCTTTAAGCAAGCTCATTGGTGGGGTATAAAAAGAAACACTCTCACAAGTGAGAGTGTTTGCGTTGGCAGGAGCTATAGGAATCGAACCTACACAGTGGGAGTCAGAGGCCCAAGTGCTACCACTACACCAAGCTCCATCGCAGACGATATTATATATCACGCAAAACTTTTTTGCAATCATTTTTGCGTATTGCTCTGAAAAAACTCACCTAATTAAAGAAATTTTGAAGCAAATGGTGCTTTTTTGTTGCAAAAATCTTATATTTGATGTATATTGCAATGGCAGTGTTTGAAACGCTGTTGAAAAATTATTGTAACCATATCGGGGTGTAGCGCAGTTTGGTAGCGCGTACGGTTCGGGACCGTAAGGCCGCGAGTTCAAGTCTCGCCACTCCGACCACAAACTTCGCTGAGTGCAGACAATGCACTCAGTTTTTATATTGTCACCCATTGCACTTGTGCAAAATGAGGTGACAATATAAAAAAAGAGCACGCAGAGCGTGCCGAAGTTTGTGCAGTGGAACGAGCCACAAAGTGGCAAAGTACCACATGTTTTTATCTCTGCGTAAACGCATAGAGAATGGCAGATATAAAAAAAGAGCACGCAGAGCGTGCCGTTCGTTGCTTGCAATGAACTAGCAATTGTTACCATGGGTCAATTGCGTCAGGATGTGAAGTGGCACGAGTGGAACGGGTACCACAACTATTCTCACCCATCGCACTTATGAATAATAGACACATCCATGATGTGCATTACTATAGCATCGACGTCTTTCAACCATCGGTAAGTGGCTCAAAAGCGTCAAAAATCGGCTATTTTTTGGTGCTTTGTCGAATTTTGTAAAAAAAATTTGAAAAACATTTAGAAAAGTATTGAACTTTTTATGTCTGTATGTTAGGTTGTTTATAACATTTTGTATGATATCTTAATATGAACTTAACTAAGGAGGCTCAGCGGGTTTGTATGGATAAAAGGCGTTCTGCTGTCTTCGGACGGCTGTTTTCATTTATTGGGGTTTTTGCAATTTTTATATTATGTTTTGCTTTTTTAAGTGCATGCGATGCAGAGGAAGTTTCTTCTCTATTCAGCCCGAATGATGATTTTCAAGTGACTTTTGTGCTCAACAACGGTGAGGATAACGTGGTATGGCACAACGGTGATGAATTGCCCTCTCCGCTCAAGGATGGATATAAATTTGTGGGATGGTGCAATGACGTCACTTTGAACAACCTAACGAGCCTTGATTTTGACAAATTGAATTTGTCCAGCAATATAATTTTGTATGCCAAATGGGAGGAGCTTCCCGAGATAACGGACGTTGTCTTTGATGACGTTAGCGTCGTGTATGACGGCACACCGCACACTCTTGAGGTTGGCAATTTGCCGGCGGGAGCAAAGGTGGTGTATGATGTTGAAAACATCTACACAAACGTTGGAGTGTACATCGTCAACGCAGTTGTTTCGCTTGATGGATACAAAGATTTATCCTTGTGTGCAACCTTGACCATCAATAAAGCAAGGGTGAGCGGAATAAGTTTTGAGGGCAAAGAGGTCGATTGGGACGGAAACAAACATAGCCTTGCAATAAAGGGCGAATTGCCAAGCGAAGTGAGTGTTGAATACGTCAACAATACTCAAAGCGAGGTCGGAACGTATAGCGTAATTGCCCGATTTTCGGTGAGTGACAACTATGAACCCATTGATGATATGAGTGCAACACTGACGATAAAAGAGGTGTATTTTCTCGTATCCTTTGTCAATGGCAACGGGAACGTGTATACGGAGTCCGTAGCTCACGGATGTGACGTAAGGCAGATCCCAACGCTTTATCCAAAAGACGGATATACCGCAAGTTGGGAGAATAAAAAGACAACGGATATTTTAAGCAACGTCACAATCAATGCCGTGTATACTCCTGTAAGCTACACGATAAACTTTGTGAGCGTGGATGAGGTTGTAAGCGAGGTTGAATACACCATAGAAAAGGACGTTGATTTTGCCGATTGGCAAAGAGATTGCTATACGTTTGGCGGTTGGTATGAAGATGAGCTTTGCGATGGCGATAGCGTTGACGGTATAGACAAAGGAAATATCGGAGACAAGACGTATTATGCAAAATGGACTCCCATCGAATATACCGTGCATTATCACCTCAACGGCGGACTCAACAGCAAGCATAACGTCAACAGCGGTGAAGAATACGTCTATACTGTGGAAAGCTCCAAACTTGAGTTGGCAGAGCCGAGCAAAACCCATTACGTGTTTGAGGGATGGTTTGCAAATGCAGATTATTCCGGCATGAAATGGAGCTATCTGCCAAAGGGATCCAGCGGAAATAAAGCGTTCTATGCAAAGTGGGCACCTGAAAAATATTCTGTTGAATATAAGCTTGGCGGTGGCATAAACAACGACGAGAATCCTATCGAATACAACTATGAGTCAACCGAGATAACTCTTTTGCCGGCAGAAAGAGAACACTATGATTTTGTATGCTGGCGTGATGAAAAGAATGAAGTCGTCAGCAAAATAGCGGACGGAACATATGGAGACGTCGTGTTGATTGCCGAGTGGAAAGCCATTGAACACACTGTGTATCTCTGCAACGAGCAAGGCGAGAGCTTTGATAAAATCGTCTACACAATCGAGAGTGAGGACGTTGTTCTTAAAAATCAGTTGAAAGAATACTACAACTTTGTCGGTTGGTTCGATAGCAATGGCAACAAGATTGCAACAATCCCCGCAAGCACGGCAAAGGATGTGTACGTATATCGCAAATTCAGCCCGGTAGAATTCACAATTTTATATAGATATAACGGTGGAAGCGGTGAGAACGTCGCAAAGTATACCATTGAAAGCGATGATATAATTTTGAACAACCCGACAAGAGATTATTATTCTTTTCTTGGATGGTACAACGGCAACGAAAAGGTTGAAAAGATAAGCAAGGGTTCTCACGGAAATATCACTTTGCAAGCAAGATGGAAAGCCATTGAATATTCCATTTCCTACTACGGTGTTGAGGATACAACTAACTTTGTGACAAGTTATACGGTGGAGAGTGAAAGCATTGTTCTTTCCACACCACGTAAAGATTATTACAATTTTGTCGGCTGGTACACAAGCCAAGATTTTGGCGGAGATTCCATAGCCGAGATTGACACCAAAACTCCGCAAAATTACAGCTTGTACGCAAAATTCACTGCGATAGAATATCAAATTTCTTACATTCTCAATGGTGGGAGCGAGGTTGACAATCCAACGTCATACACCGTTGAGAGTGACACAATCACGCTTTTATCTCCCTCAAAAGACAACTACACATTTATTGGATGGTATTGCAATGGCAATTGCATTTACACGATCGCAAGCGGTTCGCATGGCAATTTGACTCTTGAGGCAAGATGGTCAAGCGATGTGTACACCATAACGTACAATGGCGTATCCGACACGGCAGATTATCCCAAAACGTACAGCATAGAGAGCGGAGACGTGACACTCCCATCACCAAGCAAGGATTATTACGCTTTTGCAGGTTGGTATGAAAGTGCTGATTTTTCCGGTGATAGAGTTGTTGTCATAAAAGCCGACAGCTTGCAAAATTACGTGCTTTATGCACGCTTTACGCCCGTTGATTATACGATAAGTTATGACTATAACGGTGGGTTAGATGCTCAAAATCCAACGACTTTCAATATTGAAAGCGACACGATAGTCCTCAAGGATACGAGCAAGGAATATTATGAGTTTGTTGGATGGTATGTAGGTGACGTCAAGGTCGAGAGTATAACAAAAGGCTCCCACGACAACAAGCATTTGCAGGCAAGATTTGTTGCCAAAGATTACACAATAACATATCACAACGTGCAAGACAGCTCATCTTTTGTCAACACATATACGATCGAGGACGGCGAGATTGCACTGCCACAACCGCAAAAGGATCACTATCAATTTGGCGGTTGGTATTTGTCTGCCGATTTCAGCACGCCTGCCGTTGAAAAGGTGAGCGTAAACAAGCACGCAAACGCAGTTTTGTATGCCAAGTTCACGCCAATTGTGTACACGATCACATATGACGCCTTTGGTGCAACCTCCAACACAAACAAGACCTCATACACTGTTGAGGATGATGATTTTGCATTGTTAGATATTCAAAAAGTCGGCTATAGCTTTGTAGGATGGTATGATGACGAGACAGATAACAAAGTCGAAACTGTGACAACGTCCACCGCTTGCAACCGCAAGTTTTATGCAAAATTCAACGTCATCACTTATACTATATCATATGAGGGCGTGGACGGTTTGACCAACAACAATAAGATGTCTTACACCGTCGAGGATGAGGATTTTGTCTTGTTGGACGTTGCAAAAGATGGCTTTGATTTCTTGGGTTGGTTTGACAAGCAAACGGATGGCAAAATCAGCACCATCGACACTTCTTTGGCAACGGATGTTACGCTTGTTGCAAAGTGGAATGCCACACCTGTTGCGACCTCGCCGTTTGAGGTGGATGATAGTGGATGTTTGAAGTCGATAGACATCCAATTGTTAGACAGTATGAGTGCCATAAGCGTGCCTTCAAGTGTAGGCGGTGTGAGTGTAAAGAGCATAGCAAGCGGAGTTTTTGCAGGCATAAAAGACACCGTCACGCAAATTGAAATTGCCGAGGGCATAACAAGCATTGCAAGTGACTTGTTTGCGGGATTGAGCAAGCTTGAAAAACTCGTTCTTCCGTCCACAATCGACACTATGCACAAGGGAATGTTGACGGATTGCGTTTCGCTGTGCGACTTGACATTGCCCTTTGCAAGCTTTTATATAACTGATGTGAGTGACACGTCTGCAACAAAATATGCCAATGGTACGACGGATAAATATTCTATTGGATTGATGTATTTGTTTGGTGAGCCGACAGATGCCGGCAACTGCACTGCAATTTCCGTGCATTATATTGAACTTGATACGGGAACAGCCAAATCATACGCTACTAACGGAGAGCATTTCTACTTGCCGGACTCACTCCAAAATATTACCGTACTCGGCGGTGATATTTCCGCAAGAACTTTCTATGGGCTTACCACTTTGAAAAGCATTACACTGGAATCTAGTGTGTCGTATGTGGGAGATATTGCCTTTGCATATTGCACAGGTCTAGATGAGGTTTATATAAAAGGAAATAACGTAAACTTTGGAGCAAACGTGTTTGCAAAATGTACCGATATGGTCGTTTACGTCACAAACGATGACGCTAAGACGGCGGTGGATTCGTTGACAACGTCTTTGACAAACGTGACTTGTTCGGTTATTGAGTGATATGCCAATATGCGCATATGTGATTTTGTGAGGTGAAAAATGAACGCATTGACGATTGTACACAACGTCATCAAAGCATACGTAAGCGAGGGCGGATATTGCGTGGATGCAACCGCCGGACGTGGCTATGACACGGCATTTTTGTGCGAGCTTGTGGGTGAGGCGGGCAAAGTGGTCGCATTCGATATACAGCAATCCGCCATAGACAGCACGCAACAACTGCTTGACGAGAAGGGATTGAGTGCAAAGCTCATTTTGGATTCCCACGCAAATATGGCAAAATACGTGGACAACGACAGCGTGGACTGCATCGTGTTCAATCTCGGATATTTGCCAAGAGGGGATCACAGCATCTTCACGCATTTTGACTCCACCAAGCAAGCAATTTTGAGTGGATTAGATTGCCTAAAAAGAGGCGGTATCATGTGTGTGAGTGTGTATTATGGCGGAGATAGCGGATATGAGGAAAAGGATGCGCTTTTGCCTTGGCTCAAAACGCTTGACGATAGCAAATATCAAGTGCTTGCAACCTTCTTTCACAACTGGAAAAAGGATCCGCCCATCCCGATTTTCATCATCAAAAACTGATTGTAATCATACCGTCAAATTGCCCAGCAAAAACTTGTTTTTCCAACTTGACTTTTTGCTTGCTTTCAACCAAAATAAAATGGCATCGTATTTTGGTCGTGAAATGCCATTCATGGCAAATACTATCACAGGTGTTTTGAAATCATTGTTTTATGCATCTAAACAGGAGGAAGTGTGTTATGGATACGTATAAAGTGTTGTTTGTGTGTTCATCCAACGTGTGCAGAAGCCCCTATTGTGAGTACATTTTGAGGCGTATGGTTGACAATGACAAGGAGCTTGCAGGAAAGGTTGAAGTGTCCTCGTCTGCCGTGTTCAATCGTAGCAAGAGCATTTTCCCAAGAGCGGTGGTGGTGCTCAAAAGGGAGGGATTTGAGGAGAGCGAGATATTGGCACACACGCCTCATTTCAAGTCGGACAAGTCAAGATATCAGTCTGCCGACGTGATCATCGGCATGTCCAAAATGCACAAGCTCTTGACACCTTGCAAATATAGAAAGAAGTACGTGACGTTGTCTGAAATCGCAACAGGCAAATATAAGCCCGTGCCCGATCCGTTTTTGGCTACCTCTCAAAAGGCATACGACAAGACGATGGCAGTTTTGAAAGGGTATGTGGAGAGCTATTTTGCAAAGCTGAAAAAACAAATTTGCGAGCAAGAATAACAAGCCGACGTTTGACAAAAATCAATAAATGTATCGTTATCTTTTTTGTCGTCATTTTTTGACAAAATCTTAAGGTAAAATTAAGGTTTTTACCCGCCTATCGTGGTTGACGAAGGCGGTGGTTATGTATTAGGATAATAGTGTAAAAAATTAAAAGAGTAGAGCGTTCTGCTCATTTTGGGATTATTCGATAGGTAGAGGAAAATATGAAAAAGAAAGCATTGAGTGTTTTGTTGGTTATTGTGGTGCTCGTCGTGGGCATTTTTAGTCTTTGTGCTTGCAACAAAGAGGAAATTGCCGTCTCAGACGGAGGATATATCAAGGATGTTGAGTCCATTGCAACCGCTCCAAAGGGTGTTGCGTCTTTGCTTGATAGTGACGACAATGCTTTGATTGCAAAGGCTCTTGATGGCAGTTTGAGCGAGGAAGAAAAAGCAGAGGCAACCAAACAAGCGGTGGCACTTCTTTACGAGAAAGCCAACAACAGCCGTATTGACAACGAAGGCGTTTCGCTCATGGTGCAACACTCTCTTGGCGGAAGCGAGCAAGGCAGAGTGTACATGAACGGCTTTACCCTGCAAAATGGCAAAAATTGGTACTATCAGCTTCCTGCACAGGCGGCGGAAGGTGATGTTGCCGGTTTTGAATTTATTGCAAAATTAATGGCTCCTATCGCAGGCAATTTGCAGATTGCATACACAACGGGAGAGGACAGCTATGAGTATTTCTACATCATGGGTTCAAACACAATGATAAATTGTGCGTTCAACACTTTCCCGTATGCAACTTACGTGATTCCGGACGGCAACGAGCCGACATCATACGATAGTTTTGAGGCATACCAAGCGGACAGAAACTGCCGTGAGAGCCAACTTGAGCTCAACAATATCGGCGTGATCGAATGCAAAGAGCTTATGACAAATTGCACAATCGAACACAAAGACGGTTACTATGCAGTAACCTTTGAAATGGATTGTGAAAATGCAACGCAAGAACAGCTTGACGAATTTCAAAGATTTTCCAAACTCGATCTCGATATCGGCACAATTCCGCTCAAAAATACAATCAAGAATTGGAGAGCAGAGCTTGAAGTGTGGGATACCGGCTATGTAAAGACTTTCCGCTCATATGAAGTGTGGGATATGATTGTAGACATTTTGAGCGGCTATCCCGTGTCGTCAACTCCGTCAAATGAATTTGTCTATGTGTGGAATGCAGATGAGATTTTGAGCATCGTATCTCAAGACGAAGAAGCAAGAGTAATCATAAACAACAACATTCTTGCAGATGACGAGACAAAAATACAGAAATGCATTGAGTTTTACGTTTCAAAAGCAAAGAACGGAACCGTATTTGTTATGGACTTCTTCACGCTTATTTTGATACTTGCTGCATGCGTGGTTGCGATAATCATCATTGTTTCCGTGACTCTTGCAATTCTCTTCAAGAAGGGCAAACTTCCCAAACTGGCGGCGGCTGTGGAGAGAGACAAGGCTCGCAGAAAGGCCATCACAGAGCAAAACAAGGCTGATAGAGAGAGAAAGAAAGAGCTCAAAGATGAGAAAAAAGAAGCAAAAAACTCTGATAATCACAATGCGGAGAATACCAATTCAACAAGCGTTGATGACTAAAAGCATACAAGAACCGCTCTTTTTAGGGGGCGGTTTTTGCGTTTTGCAACACACTTGACACGATAGAATATAAAATGTACAATAAATGATGCGTGTGCGATACGCGCACGTATCAACGATAGAGGAAAGATTATGAAAAGAAAACTTATTGCAGGCATAATTTGCATCGTGATGGTGCTCACTTGTGCCAGTGCGTTGGTTGCTTGCAACTCATCGCCAAACACAGAGAGTAATTTTGCTATGCCACAAGGTGCACGTCCCGATTATGACAGCCTTTTCAGCACCGAGGACAAGGCACTCATTGACAAAGCCATTGCGGGCGAAGCTTCTCAAGACGAGATGAAACAAGCTGTTATTGCGCTTTACAACACCGCAAACAAGAGCCGTATACAAACTCCGCTTTCGCTTGTTGTGCAAGAGAGCAATGCAGGCATTTCATTGGCAAACGTCATTATGCACGCATACAATCTTCGCAAAGACAACAGTTGGTATTATCAGCTTGCAACAAGCGTTGATCCATCAAGTGATGATCCCGGTGCAAAACTTCTTGCAAGCATAGCCAAAAACTTTGCAGGTTACGTCAAGGTGGCTTACACTTTGGGTGACGGTGATTATTGGTTCTTTGCAGGCAAAGGTGAGGCATATTCTTGTGATTGCACCGTTGAAACCTTCCCATATTCAACCCTCGCAATTCAAAACAAGGACAATCCGTTCAGCGAGGCATATACACTTGATGAGTTCAACAACAAAGTGCACGTGCTCAGCGATTCCATTCACGAGCTTTGCAACGTTGATTTCAGTGCTGAAATTCTCTCCGACAACATCACCCTCACTTATCAAGACGGCTATTACAAGGTGGCGTTCTCCATAGATTGTGGCAATGCCGGTTCCGATTGGTATCGCAAGGCACAAGAGGATATGAACGAGGGCAACAACTCCATAAAGTCTTATGAATACTACAATGCGGTTCTCGAGGTTTGGGACAATGGTTATGCAAAGCAATTCCACACCGAGTCCAAGAGAGATGCAGGTATGGCAAGCGGAGCTCCGGTTGACTCCTATTCGTATATTTGGACTGAGGATGAAATCTTGGAGTTGGTGTCCACCGACACAAGACTTGAGGGAAGTGTTGAAAGCATTGATGATTATCTTGCATTTGCAGTGAAACCGCAAATTGTCTAAATCGCAACATTTGTTTTTCACGGATAACGGAAGATAAAATCACAAAACTTATATGAATTTGAAATAATTGCACGCTTGCGTGCAATTATTTTTATATTTAGTCTTTTTTTATTCCAAAATATGTTGTATAATATATATACGATATAATATAGTGCGTACGTACGCATGCAAGGAGCAACTATGAGAATGTATGACATCATCCGCAAGAAACGTGACGGCGGAGTGCTCAGCAATGAGGAAATCAACTTCTTTATCGATGGTTACGTCAAGGGGGAAATTCCCGATTATCAAGCATCGGCTCTTTTGATGGCAATCTTTTTCAAGGGTATGAATTTTGATGAAACTGCAAGCCTTACTTTTGCGGTTAGAGATTCCGGTCAACGTCTTGATTTTTCCCAAATCAACGGCATTAGAGTGGACAAACATTCAACCGGTGGTGTGGGTGACAAGACAAGTTTGGTTGTCGCACCTATCGTTGCAAGCTTGGGTGTCAAAGTCGCAAAGATGAGCGGTAGAGGTCTTGGACACACCGGAGGCACCATTGACAAGCTTGAGTCGATTCCCGGATTCAAAACGGATTTGAGCGAAGAAGAATTTTTGAAAAACGTCAACGATTTGGGCGTGTGTATAGTTGGTCAAAGCAGAGATCTTGCCCCTGCCGACAAAAAGCTTTATGCCTTGCGTGACGTCACGGCAACTGTTGACAGCCTGCCACTTATCGTGTCCAGCATCATGGGCAAAAAGCTTGCCGCCGACGATGATTGCATAGTGCTTGACGTCAAGACGGGCAGTGGTGCGTTTGCCAAAACCATCGAGGATAGCAAACGTCTTGCCGAAGTTATGGTTGAGATAGGCAAGCGTGCGGGCAAAAAGATGCTCGCTCTCATCACGGATATGGATAGACCGCTTGGCAATGCGATCGGCAACTCGCTTGAGGTTATAGAGGCAATCGACACGCTCAACGGACACGGACCTGAAGATTTCACTCAGATTTGCATCATTTTGGCATCCAGCATGCTCGAGCTTGCGGGCAAGGGCAGTTTTGAGGAGTGCCAATCTCTTGTCAAGGGTGCAATCTTAGACGGCAGCGCACTTGCCACACTTAAGAAGATGGTGACCGCTCAAGGCGGTGACGTGAGAGTCATCGACAATCCCGACTTGTTTGAAAAGGCACCGTATTCATTGAGTGTCAAGGCAAAAGAGGAGGGTTATATCGCAAGCGTCGATACGGACGGCTACGGCATCTCAAGTTTGCTTTTGGGTGCGGGCAGAAACACGAAAGAGGAGAGTATTGACTTTTCTGCAGGCATTATCCTCAAGAAAAAAACAGGAGATTACGTACACGTCGGAGACGAACTTTGCGTGATGTACACGTCTGATGAAAAACGCTTTGAAGGAGCTCTTGACAGATTCTATTCATCAACGCACGTCTCACAAGCCAAGCCCGAGTCTAGACCGCTAGTTTTGGACGTTGTTCGATAATAAATAATTGAGGGCAGACGCACGTCCTCAATTATAACGATATCCGCCGTTGGCGGATTGCGGTGGATTTGAATATTCACCTATTAAAAATACGAGAGAAAAATGGCAAAATTATATTTCAAATTCGGAGCAATGGGCAGTTCAAAGACTGCACAAGCACTTATCACAAAGTTCAACTACGAGGAGCGTGGCATGAAGGTTATGCTTCTCAAGCCAATGGTTGACACACGTGACGGACTTACAATCACACGCTCACGCATAGGCTTGAGTGCGGAGGCAATCGCAGTTGCGGACACGCAGAATATATACGATCTGTACACAACTCAATATTCCGCTTGCAACGTCATCATAGTGGATGAATGTCAGTTTCTCACTCCCGATCAGGTTGACCAATTGGGGCAAATTGTGATAGACTACGACGTTCCCGTGCTATGCTTTGGCTTGGCAACGGATTTCACAACGCATATGTTCCCGGGCAGTCAAAGGCTTTTTGAGATTGCAGAGTCCATAAGCGAGATCAAATCAATATGCAAATGCGGTTCAAAAGCAACCGTCAACGCAAGGCTGGATGACAACGGCAACGTTGTGTTCAAAGGCGAGCAGGTATGCCTTGGCGGAAACGACCGCTATGTTGCAATGTGCAGAAAATGCTGGCTAAAGAAAAAGGCAGAACAAGAAGCAAAAGGCTTGTATTTGTGAGGGTACTATGGACAATATAGTTATTGGAATTTGCGGTGGCACAGGAAGCGGAAAGACAACTCTTGCCGAAAGAGTGCATCAGGCGTTTGGGCTCAACAGTGTGATGATCGGCATGGACAACTATTACAAGGCAAACACGGACATCCCCTTTGAGGAGAGAGTGAAGATCAACTATGACCATCCCGATGCCTTTGACACGCCTCTGCTTGTTGAGCATCTCAAAGCTCTCAAAAACGGCGAGACGATTTATCATCCCGTGTACGATTTCACACGCCATATGCGTAGCGATGAGGTCAAAGAGGCAAAGAGTGCAAAGGTCATCATTCTTGAGGGAATCATGGTGTTTGCTTTCCAAGAACTGCTTGATCTTATGGACATCAAGATTTTTGTTGATGCGGATGCTGATACAAGAATTTTGCGTCGTATCGTGCGTGACGTCAACGAGCGTGGCAGAAGTTTGGAGGGTGTTATCAATCAATATCTCACCACCGTCAAGCCGATGTACGAGCACTTTATCGAGCCAACCAAACGCCTTGCGGACATCATTGTTCCCGAGGGTGGCTACAACGACGTTGCATACGAGATGATCACCAACGCAATCCTGCATAGAATAGCAAACAACAACTAGTTTATATATCAAAAATAAACACATAAAATATCAATTTAAGCAAAATAAACATAAAACTTTATATACGAGGTAACTATGGATATCAACAACATTTTGAGCAAATGCGACCACACACTTCTCGGTCAAACCGCAACTTGGAGCGACATCAAGGCTATTTGTGACGATGGTATGAAATATCACACCGCATCCGTATGCATTCCGCCAAGTTACGTTGCAAGAGCAAAGGAATACGTGGGTGACAAGCTTGCAATCTGCACGGTCATCGGCTTTCCAAACGGCTACAACACCACTGAAGTGAAGAAGTTTGAGACACTCAACGCACTCAACAACGGTGCAGATGAAATTGATATGGTTATCAATATCGGCGAGCTTAAAGCAGGCAACTACGACTATGTTCTCAACGAGATCAAACAGCTCAAAGAGATTTGCGGAAACAACATCCTCAAAGTCATCATCGAGACTTGCCTTTTGACTGAAGACGAAAAGATCAAGATGTGCGAGCTTGTCACCAAAGCAGGAGCGGACTTCATCAAGACGTCAACAGGTTTTTCAACAGCGGGTGCAACTTTTGCGGATATCGAGCTTTTTGCAAAGCACATCGGTCCAAACGTCCAGATGAAAGCTGCAGGCGGAATCTCATCATTGGAAGATGCAGAGAAGTTTGTTGAGCTTGGAGCATCTCGTCTTGGCACAAGCCGTGTGGTGAAGATCGTCAAAAAGCAAGAGGACAACAGCACGTATTGATTGGTCGCCACAAGGCAACCGTTGCAAGGTGTGTGCTCGATTTGACGTATGCACCTTTGCACAAGTGTAATATTCAACAGGGCAAACGCATATGCATATACGCATATGTTCACTCGGCGTAGACACGACACGTGTGCATATGCCGATATAACAAAAATACAATCATAAGGGAGATTAAACAATGGCAGTTCCAACCCCACATATCACAGCAAAACTTGGCGATTTTGCCGAAACAGTTCTTATGCCGGGCGATCCGCTCCGTGCAAAATTTATCGCAGACAACTTCCTTGAGGACGCAGTTCTTGTCAACAACGTGCGTGGCGTCAACGGCTACACCGGCTACTACAAGGGCAAGAGAGTTTCCGTCATGGCATCAGGCATGGGGCAACCCTCAATCGGCATATATTCATATGAACTTTTCAATTTTTATGATGTGAAGAACATCATTCGCATCGGCTCTTGCGGATCTTTCCACAAAGACCTCCACGCAAGAGATATTGTCATTGCAATGGGTGCTTGCACCAATGGAAATTATGCAATGCAATACAATCTTCCCGGCACGTTCTGCCCGATTGCAGACTTTGATCTTGTGCGTAGAGCAGTGGATCTTTGCGAAAAAGCAGGCGTAAACTACAAGGTTGGCAACATCTTCTCATCTGATATTTTCTATGACGAGGCAAACAGCGGTATGGAATGGGCAAAGATGGGCGTTCTCGGTGTCGAGATGGAGTCCGCAGCACTATATTGCAACGCCGCAAGAGCAGGTAAGAGTGCACTTTGCATCTGCACTGTCAGCGACAGCTTCATCTATCCAGAGGAGAACACAACGGCTGAAGAAAGACAAAATTCTTTCACAAAAATGATGGAAATTGCACTTGAACTTGCATAATAATGTTGAGTAGACAAGGCAATTTTGAGGTATTAATATGAGCAAAAGAGTATTTATTATAGTGCTTGACAGTTGCGGTTGCGGTGAAATGCCTGACTCATATCTTTGGCATGACGAGGGTAGCAATACGCTTGGTGCAATCCGCAATCATGAGAAATTCAACTGCCCCAATTTGACCCAAATGGGCTTGTTCAACATCGACACAATCGGTGGCGGTATCGACAATCCCACATCAAGCTATGCTCGCTTGAAGGAAACGTCCATGGGCAAGGATACGACGATCGGACATTGGGAGATTGCAGGCATAATCTCACCCAAACCGCTTCCGACCTATCCCAACGGATTTCCCAAAGATGTCATCGACGAGTTTGAAAAACGCACGGGCAGAAAGGTGCTTTGCAATCTTCCGTATTCGGGCACGGAAGTCATCAAGGACTATGGCAAGGAGCATATCGACACGGGTGCTTTGATTGTGTATACATCTGCGGACAGCGTTTTCCAAATCGCAGCACACGAGGATTACGTGCCCGTTGCAGAGCTTTATCATTATTGCGAGATCGCAAGAGAAATGCTCCAAGGCGAACACGGAGTTGGCAGAGTCATTGCTCGTCCGTTCAATGGAGAATATCCCTTTACACGCACGGCAAACAGACACGATTATTCTCTTATCCCTCCGCATACGACAATGCTTGACGTGCTTAAAAAGGCAGGTCTTGCAACAATCTCCGTCGGCAAAATTTACGACATCTTTGCGGGCAAGAGCGTGAGTGAGTCCAATCGTACAACTTCAAACACGCACGGTATGCAAGTGACGCTTGACATTCAAAAGAGAGATTTTGAAGGTCTTTGCTTTGTCAACCTTGTTGACTTTGACATGAAGTACGGCCATCGCAACGACGTTGAGGGCTATGCAAATGCCATGAGTGAATTTGACGTGCAACTTGGTGAGTTTTTGCCGAATATGCGTGATGACGATTTGCTTATCATCACCGCAGACCACGGTTGCGATCCGTCCACTCCTTCAACAGATCATTCGCGTGAATACGTGCCGATGCTCGTATACGGCAAGAGCATCAAGAGCGGCGTGAACCTCGGCACAAGAGGCACTTTTGCAGACATCAGTGCAACTGTGCTTGATTATCTTGGCGTTGACAAAGAGGACACCGCAGGCAATAGCTTCCTTGCAGACATTGCAAGATAATTCTATCGGAGGAAATTATGACAGATTACAAGAGCCTTATGCAAAAGGCAAACGAGATGAGGAATTTTTCCTATACGCCGTATTCTCACTTCAAGGTTGGTGCAGTGCTTGTCACAAAGAGCGGTAAGCAATACACCGGTTGCAATATTGAAAATGCAGGTTACACGCCCACAATTTGTGCAGAGCGTACCGCATTTTTCAAGGCAGTCAGTGAGGGCGAGCGTGAGTTTGAGTGCATAGCTATTGTCGGTGGCAGAGAGGGGGAGATTTCACCCACTTGCACACCTTGCGGAGTTTGCCGTCAAGTTATGAGTGAGTTTTGCGACGATGATTTTGAGGTCATCCTCGGCACACCGGACAACTTCACGGTCTACAAATTTTCAGAGGTCATGCCCCTCCGTTTTATGAGTAGCGAGTTATGATGCACTTTGTGCAACTTTGATGCCCGTTGGGCAGTTTAGAGTTATATTGCTCTTTGAGTAGTTGTGAAAAAATAACAATAAAAAAATGCGTAGCAACCGCTACGCATTTTTTTCTATGATAGTTTTATCTGTTTGCATTGAGCGTTGCAAAGGCTTGTTTGTTTTGTTTGTACAAGGATTTGAACACCTCAAAGCCTTTGTCATAAACTTTCTCTTTTAGCTCAAAGTTGGGGTTAAACGTCTTGTTTGCAGGGATAAACTTCTTGATTTCGTCAAAAGAAGAAACAATGCCTGCACCGACTGCAACGCATGCCGCAGCACCGACTGCACCGATATTTTGAGGACTTTCAACCGTTTCGATGACGTGACCTGTGATGTCTGCAAGCACTTGACAGGTGAATTCCGAAAGTGCACCGCCACCCACAAATCTGATGACGTCAGAGGGTTTGACTTTCTTTGCGGAAGCTTCAAGCATCCAACGCTTGTGATAGCAGATGCCCTCAAGCACCGCACGGATAAGCTCTGTCTTGCCTGTCTCGAGGCTTATGTTGAAGAACATACCTCTTGCGTTTGGATCTTCAAACGGACAGCGGTTGCCGTGGAGCCAAGGTGTGAATATGACACCACCGCTTCCTGCAGGGATGTCGTCCACAATATCCGTCATGTAGGAGAACAAGCTCAAATATTTGTGCTCGATGTCATCCGTGATGTGTTTCTTTTGGATGTATATACCGCACTCGTCAAGGGCAATGTGATCCTTCACCCACTCAAAGCATTTGCCCGATGTTTCAAGCTCTGCAAAATAGTTGTATCTGCCCGGTTGTGCAGCAACGGTTGTTGCAATCATTGCCGTGACGTCAACTGCAGGCTTTTGAGTGATTGTGCCAACCCAACCCGACGTTCCGCTATATATATGCGTATCGCCGAAGCCCGTTGCACCGGCACCCACACCGATAAGGTTTGCGTCCATGCCACCGCCGTACACTTTTATGCCGGGGACTAGACCAAGTTCTTCAGCCGCTTTTGTTGTGATTGTGCCCGCACACTCTGTTGATTCGATAAGGCGAGGAATGTGGTCATAATTGACGCCGAACATCTTGCAAATGCTCTTTGACACGCATTTATGCTTCAAATCATACATCATTGTGCCGAAAGCGGAGTCATGCGTAAGCACAAATTCGCCCGTCATCTTTGCGATGAGAAACTCTTTGACGTCAAGCCATTTGTGCACTCTTGCAAAATTTTCCGGCTCGTTGTTCTTCACCCAAACATACTTCCAAATAGGATCTTTGACGGAGAGCGGAGCGGCACCTGTGATAGCAAGGCACTTGAGCAATCTCACGATGTTTGCACCCTCGATTTGAAGCCCGAATTTCAAACCGTTTTTGATTTCTTTTGTGGCGCGTTGATCCATATAGCTGAATGCTCTATGCACCGGCTCGCCGTCCTTGTCGACAAGCACAAGTCCCTGTGCCTGTGAACAGAAGGATACACCTTTGATTTCCTCGGGTTTGACGGAGGAGTTTTCAAAGATCTTGCGTGTGGTGACTTTCATTGCATCCCACCACTCGTTTGGATCTTGTTCGGCACCACCACCGGGGAGGATGTAAAGCTGATAACCTTGTGTTGCCGAGGATAAAATCTTGATGCTCTTGTCAATTTCGATAAGACAAGTTTTGATGCCTGTTGTGCCTACGTCGTAGGCGAGAACGTAGTTGCTCATAAATCCACCTTATTTATAAGATATATACAGTATACCATATCGGCAAAGTGCTGTAAATAGTCAAAAATGGCAAAATGTGTGATTATCTCACAATTTGCATTATAAAAAGATTATTACAAAAAGATTGAAAACGAGAGGGTATTATATAGATAACAATAGTCCCTTATTTTGCAAGCTTTGCAGTTTTTAGTGCAAGCACGATTGGCGGTGCTATCAATGAAAAAGCAACCACTTCAATTGCAAAATTCAAGCCAAACCAAGCAAGCACGTATTCAACCGTGACAACGGTGTTTTGTGCAATGCTTGTGTTGTTGAAAAAGAAGATTGTGAATATCGCAACAAACAGCGTGTTGGCAACAACGCCCATTGCAGATGCTAGAGTGTTAACAAGTTGGCTCAAAGCAATGTCGGTGTGTTTTTTTGCCCTTTTGCAAGGTTTGAAAACATCGACGCCGTCGCAATTTTCATCATTTGACGATGGCAAAAACACTTGCGTTTTGCATGTTTCTCGCACGTATTCGTCCTTGTATTTGCGTTGAATTCTATTGGTAAAAATAAGCTTTTCAAGCCCCGACCTCACCCAATATGCACACACGCCAACCATAATTCTGGGCACGATACACACAACGGGATTTTGGAAGATGGGGGCAACAGGGGAGCCTGCTTTTGACGTATACCAAGCAATGAGGTTGACAACCCCCATCATTGTACCCATAAACAGAGTCGTCTTAAAATCGGAAACGAGGGCAAGAATGATTGTCGGCAAAATCATAAGCGCAAGCGTTATCGTGCCAATCTGCACCGGCACAAAACAGAAAAGAATGGTGAGTGCGAGCATGAGGGCAAGCAGAGTTATTCTCTTGATTTTTTCAAGTCTTGCCACAAGTGCTCCTCCTCACAAATAGTTGTTTTATACTCACAAATTATAGGACGGAGACATGTTTTTGTCAAGTTGTTTGCGATGGTGGCTAATTTTGCATTATATTACCAAAACGGCAGTTTATTTTGCAAATTTGTGTCTATAAACACTTGATTTTTGCAATTTCTCATTTTGACACAATGTGATAAACGGTGACAATATAAAACACATTTTTCTGTCAAACGGAAATATTTCTCGTCTGTCGGCAAGCTAAAATGTGTCTATGAAAAACACATCTCCAAACACACTTAAACGCTCCTTTGAGGGCTTTGATTTTCGCATGGGAGCAAAGACGGCAGTTGCTTTTATATTTGAAGGGCTACTCATTTTTTTGCTTGCAAGCATAAAAGATTTTGGCTTTGCGATGTCGCTTGCACTCTTTTGTGCGTTGGTATACGCAAGGCAAAACATCCTTGCACTTGCACCGTGTTTTATTGTTGCAAGCGTTGTGTTTTGCTTCTCTTGGCAAATGCTTTTGTATGCCTTGACGCCTGTAGTTTTGCTTGTTTTTCTATATATGATTTTTTTCAAACTCAAACGCAACGTACCGCTTTTTGCCGTTGTGATATGTGCGCTCCTATCTAGCTGTCCGTATGCGGTATGCCTATGCCTTTTTGACGGTGAATATTTGCTAGTTGCTTTGAGCGTGCTTTTTGTGCTCATATTCACCTTTTGTATGGGCATTTGCTCGTATGCGATCTTTGTCAGAGGCGTGCTTCACAAGACCACCGTTGAGGAACAAATGTGTCTAGGCATATCTCTTTGCGTATTCGGCTATGCCCTTGCTGGCGTTGGCGGATATGGCTTTTATATCATCAGTAGCGTGCTATGTTTTTTGGTGCTGTTAAGCTCGATATGTTTCAAGGCACACGCCACGTTTTTCGTTGCGATTTTGCTTGGTTTTGGCACGTCGTTGTACCACAAAGACTTGACCTATCTTGCCTCATTCACGGCACTTGCCACGGGAGCCATTGCCTTTTCGCCCTTCACCAAATGGTCGTCCGCACTATGCATGATTGCCATCGAGGGCATAGAGTGGTTGTTGTCGGCATATTCGGGAGCGGGGTGGCAGTCCTTGTGCATGTGTTGCGTCGGGATAGTGCTTGTGTTAGTGATGCCATCCTCCCTCATAGCCAAAATCAAGGGATTGAGTGCAGGAGACAATCGCAGAGCGTACACGGCACTTGTCAACAGACGAGGCAGACAGTTGGGCATGAGATTGTCCTCTGCAAGCGACGTTTTTTACGATATGTCAAAGAATCTTGGCAAAATTGCAAGAGAGTCGTCAAATTTTTCCGCACAGCGACTTGCAAGCGACGTCGCAAAAAGTTTTTGCACAAAGTGCAGTGACAGAGAAATATGCTTTTCCGCACTCGGTTCAGACACAAAAGAGGTGCTTATCCCAATGGCAGAGTCCGCCCTCAATAGAGGCAAAGTGACCATATTGGACATGCCACCTTTTATAACGAGCAGGTGTTCAAACATGCACTCGCTTGCAAACTGCATAAACAGCGGAGCGGACGCTTACAGAAAGCGTATGAACGATGCCAAGATGTTTGACAGTTGCAAGAGCATGATGAGCGAGCAATTTGCCGGCGTTGCACTTGTGCTTGATGCTTTGGCGGAGGCAAGTGCGGAGCAAGTGAGCTTTTGCGGAGATGAAGTGGAAATTTTGAAAAGCGAATTGCTCAAGCACAACATTGTCGCAAGCGAGGTGGTGATTTGCGGAGAGGATGCAAGCTTGAGTGCAACGCTTTTGCTCAGACAATGCGATGTGCAAAAGGCAATGCTCGGCAAAATCGTATCCAGAGTGCTCCGTTGCAAAATGGAGATTGCAAGAGTATCCGACAGAGGCGAATTGCGAGTGGTGGTGCTTGAGTGCTCTCCCACCTTTGAGGTTGCATACGGAATATCGCAAAAGAAATACGATGACGAGGATGTATGCGGAGACAGCACAAGCGTGTTATGCCCTTCTCGCACAAGACGACTTTTTGCCATATGCGACGGCATGGGACACGGACAGAGTGCGTGCGAGGCAAGTCAAAATGCGATAAGAATGATAGAGAGTTTTTACAGGGCAGGCATAGAGAGTACAATTGTGCTCAATCTTGTCAACAAACTCCTCAAAATCAGTGCTGACGATGTTTTTTCCGCTTTGGACATTGCGGTTTTGGACGTGCAGAGCGGAGGGCTTGACGTGATAAAATCTGCCTCTGCAAGCAGTTTTATCATACGCAAGGAGAATATAGAAATGCTATCGTGCAACTCAGCCCCCATGGGTATTGTTGACGACGTGGGGGCAGTCACGTCACGCTATCAGCTTTTTGACGGAGATATGCTTTTGATGATGAGTGACGGCGTATTCGATATGCTTGAGGCAAACGGCGTTGCAGAGATGATTGACAGCCTCAACACCACCAATCCGCAAACACTTGCCGACGAGATTCTCAAAAAGGCGTTGGAAAACGGCGCCAGAGATGATTGCACAGTGTTGGCAATGCGATTATTTACGATATAAACAATAGCAAAGACATCCAACATCGGCTGTTTGCGGATATTTTGCACATACCGTAAATCATTAGTTGTTTTTTCACGCCGATTGCTGTATAATTCACATATGGCAGTGGATATTCAAATGTATTTGAATAATTTTTTTGACAATTACGGTTTTGCAAATTGCAAAATCGGCGTTGCCCTCAGTGGCGGTAGAGATTCCGTCGCACTTGCTCACGCCCTAAAGATGGGTGGATATAACGTTGTGGCAATCAATGTAGAGCACGGCATCAGAGGGCAGAGCAGTATTGACGACAGCCGTTTTTGTGCGGATTTTTGCCAAAAATACGATATTGAGTTTCATTCTTTCAGCGTTGACGTTCCCACTTTTTGCGTAGAGCACGGTTTGACAATCGAGCAAGGTGCAAGAGAGTGTCGATACGACATTTTTGCAAAGGCGGTTGAGAGTGGCATTTGCGATTGCATTGCACTTGCACACCACCAAGACGACCAAGCGGAAACCGTGCTTATGCGTATCTTGAGGGGTACGGGCGTTGCCGGCATTGTCGGTATGCGTGCGGTGAGAGATATTTACATTCGTCCGCTTTTGGATTGCACAAGGGATGAAATTGACGAGTATATCAAGCAAAACTCTCTTGAATACGTCGATGACGAGAGCAATTTTGAGACGGATTTTACCCGTAATTTTATAAGAAAGGAGCTTTTGGGCATCAAGCAAAGATTTCCAAAAGTCGCAAGCAGTATAGCAAGACTTGCACAGAACGCTCAAGAGGAGGAGGAATTTGTTGCCAAATATATTCCAAATCCAATTGTTGACGGCGATGAAGCAAGGATTGCTATTGAGGACATATCCAACACTTTCAAGGGCAAAAGGCTTATTAAAAAGGCAATCGAAGCTTTGGGTGTTACACAGGATATAGAAAGCAGACATTATCCGCTCATTTTTGAGCTTGCCACCTCTCAAAACGGCAAAAAAATTGACCTTACACACGGCATTTGCGTACATAAGCAGGGAGATTTTCTTGTGTTTACTCACGATAGAGTACTCTCACGTGATGACGTTTGCCATCCCTTTACACTTGGTGATTTCGGCGATTTTGAGATTGTTCAAAGCAGTTATGACGAGTTTGTTGCAAGCAAGGGAGCAAAGGGAGTATTGTTTGTTGACGGACAACGGCTCAAGCAAGAGAGCGTTGTCATACGCCATAGACAAAACGGTGACGTCATACAAAAATTCGGCGGTGGCACAAAGAGTGTTGGAGATTTTTTGACGGACAAAAAATTGCCCTTGCGTAAGAGAGATGAGCTATGGATGATTGCAAACAACAGCGAGGTGCTTGTCATCGTAGGCGTAGAAATATCATCAAGCGTTATGGTGTCGCAAGACAGCAAGTGCATACTGAAAATCATAGCAAAATAACGGTGTCCCCAAAATACACCATACACAATATTATAACCTAAAAAAGAGGTCAACATGTACGAAAAAGAGATTGCAAAAGTGCTTGTTTCAAGAGAGCAAATCGCACAGCGAGTCAAAGAGCTCGGAGCACAAATAACTCAAGATTACAAGGGTGAGTGCGTCACGCTTGTTTGCACGCTCAGAGGTGCAAGTATATTCTTTGCGGACTTGGCAAGAGAAATAGAGGGTGACGTGGTTATGGACTTCATTTCCGTTTCAAGCTATGGTGCAGGCACAAGCTCAAGCGGAGAGGTGAAGATGATCAAGGATTTGTCCGAACCCATAAAGGACAAACACGTTATAATCGTCGAGGACATCATCGACACCGGCATCACTCTCACTTATCTCAAAAAGCTCCTTTGTGCTCGCTCTCCAAAATCTCTCAAAGTTTGTGCACTTTTGGACAAGCCCTCAAGACGCAAGGTTGAGTTCAAGGGAGATTATATAGGCTTTGAAATTCCCAATGAATTTGTCGTCGGATACGGGCTTGACGGCTTTGATCAGAAAATGAGAAATCTCAAGGACGTTTGCGTGCTAGCTCCGGAGGTATACGGTGGCTGATGAAAATCGCCAAAAATTGAGAGAACTTGCCGAGGCATTATCACCGTATGCAACGCTTTATATGGTGGGTGGTTGCGTGCGTGACGAGTTGATGGGCATAGAGTGTTCGGATATCGACGTATGCTCACAACTCGAGGTTGATGATGTCAAAAGTGCACTGTTAAACACCGATTTTGTCGTTTCGGACAAAAATTTGCGTATGGGCACAGTGCATATCTCATGTGGTGATTTTGTGTGCGAATACACCACGTTTCGCACGGATAGCTACAACACGCAAAGCGGTGAGCACACACCCGAAGACGTCAAATTTACAAAAGATATTTTGCTTGATGCTAGGCGTAGAGATTTCAAATGCAACGCCGTTTACAAGGACATTTTGCAGGATGAATACGTTGACCTTCTAGGCGGTATCGACGACATCCGCAACAAGGTGCTTTCCACTTGCGACGATCCTCACATTGTGTTTGAGGCGGACGGACTTAGAATTTTGAGGTTGGTTCGCTTTTGTGCAGAGCTTGGCTTTAGCATAGATGAGCAAACGTTTTTCGTTGCAAAACAAAACGCTTGGCGTGTTAAGGATATTGCCGTTGAGCGTATAAGAGAGGAGCTTTTCAAGATTTTCAAAGCGGACACAAAACATCCCACTCTCAATCTTTTTTCCGCACACGTGGACGGGATAAGATGCCTTGATTCTCTCGGACTTATGGAGATTGTCCTTCCCGAGCTTTCCGCTCTCAAGGGGCTTGAGCAAAACAAAAAATATCACCTTTACGATGCCTACAATCACTCAATCAAGGCTTATGAATATGCCCCACCTCATTTGAGATTTTGTGCTTTGCTTCACGATATCGGCAAGGCTTGGTGCGTAAAAGAGTATGGCAATATGCACGGCCACGAGCGTGTCGGTGCGGATATGGCAAGAGATATTGCACACCGCTACAAACTTTCAAACGAGCAGACGTATAGACTTTGCAAAATTATTGCTCTGCATATGACGGATTTGAACGGCAATACGTCTGAAAATAAGCTCCGACGTCTGATAGTTGAAAATATTGACGTTATAGACGACGTTTGCCTTGTCATGTTTGCGGATGCAAGAGCCACAAGCGAGCAACCTATTACACACAACAGGATTTCAAATTTGCTTGCAAAAATGCGTGACGAAGGCGTGCCGTTTTCAATCAAAGAGCTTAAAGTTTCCGGCAACGACCTTGTTCAAATGGGTGTCGATGAAAAGCAAAGGGGCATCATTTTGCACGAGCTTTGGCTTGATACGGTGATGAATATGTCACTCAACACACGCCAAAAGGCTCTTGCGTATATTCAAAAGAAGTTGTAATATAAAAATATAATAGCCACAAATGAGGTGTAGTATGTCTATCCCAAATATATTGAGCGTAGTTACGGGTGAATTGGTGCTTTCAATCATCAACACAGTGCTTGTCGTTTTGGCAATAGTGCTGTGTGTTGTCATTTTGAAAAAGCGTGGAACAAGTGAAAATTCTATAGATAACGCAAAGGATATTCACGCAGAAAGCGAGAGCCTCAAAAGAGATATAGACACGGCAATCAAAATAAACAATTCTATGCTCACAGGTGCAATCAATGCTCAAAGCGAGAGTGTCAAGTCACTTGGTGAGAGATTAGATAGATTTGGCTTCGATACACAAAAGAGGCTTGAAGAGGTCAAGTCCGCAACGGCAAAGAGCATTGCCGATTTGCGTATTGCAAACGAGCAAAACCTTGTCAAATTGCAGTCGGCAAACGCCTTGAGCATAAAGGAAATGAAGGACGACAACGCAAAACAGCTTGAAAAAATGCGTGAAACGGTGGATGAAAAGTTGAGCGCTACACTTGAGTCAAGATTCAATCAATCCTTCAAAATCGTCAATGATAGACTTGAGGAAATCAACCGCACGTTCGGCGAACTTCAAAACTTGCAGACAGGCGTCAATGACCTCAACAAGATATTCAAAAACGTCAAGACAAGAGGCACTTGGGGTGAGGTCGCACTTGAAAATTTGTTATCTCAAATTCTTGTTCCCGAACAATATCAAAAGCAAGTGCGTATCAAGCGTGGCAGTGAGGATATGGTGGATTTTTGCATAGTCATGCCCGGCAAAGGGGATGACGAGGTGCTTTTGCCTATCGATGCAAAATTCCCGATCGAGGACTATGCGCGCCTTGTCGAAGCGTCGGAAAGAGGAGATGCGGACGGCATCGAGAGTGCAAGCAAGGCTCTTGCCAACAGAGTTAAGGGCGAGGCAATGAGCATAAGAGACAAGTATGTCAATCCGCCAAAAACCACAGATTTTGCAATCATGTATTTGCCAACCGAAGGGCTTTATGCAGAGATTATCAAGAGGGAAGGACTTGTTGAGGAGATTCAAAACAAGTATAGAATCGTCATTTGCGGGCCAACCACAATTTGTGCTTTGCTCAACAGCTTGCAGATGGGATTTAGAAGCGTTGCAGTTGAAAAGAGAAGTGCGGAAATCGGCAAACTCTTGCAAAGCTTTATGAGTGATTTTGCCAAGTTTGAAAAGTATCTCAAGCAGACGACCGACAAGATAGATGCAGTCAAAAAATCCCTTGAAGGTGCCGAAGCAAGAACGAGAATTATCGGCAAAAAACTCAACAAAGTCAACAGCCTTACCGATGAAAAAGGTCCCGATATGCAGATGCTTATAGACACTGCAAGCGATGATGAAGTGACCTTTGACGATAGTGACAGCTATGAAGATTGAGTGGTTTTTGGGGTGAAAACATAGAGATTTACATCAAAAAATCGCAAAAAAAACATATAAAAAACAACACTTTTTTACGCAAGAATCACGTGTTTTTCGCTAAAAAAACAGGGTATTTTCACGCAAAAATATGAGTGATTCGGTGCCCAAAAGTGAGCGTTTTTAAGCAAAAAAACAAGGTGTTTTAACGCAAAAAACGTGCGTATTTGTATGAAAAATATATAGTTTTTTGCAATAAATTTTAGGAGATTTGTTGTAAAAAAAATCAAAAGGAGTGGCAAAAAAATGAAGGCGGATTTGCATATTCACACAACAAACAGCGATGGTTCCATGACACCCACCGAGGTTGTAAATTGGGCAAAAAGCAAAGGCTTGGACGTGATGGCAATCACCGATCACGACAGAGTTTCAGGGCTTGACGAGGGCTATGAGTGTGCCAAAAAAGCAGGTATAAAATTTGTCGGTGGAATTGAGTTCAGCACCTTCTCAATTTGCGAAATCCATATTTTAGGATACAATATCGACTACAAAAACCCCGATTTTGTGCAAAAACTGCAAAATGTGCAGAATATGCGTATAGACAGAAATATCCGCATTGGACAAAAGCTCAAAGCACTTGGAATTGACATTGACATCGATTTTTCAGCAGAGGGTGTAGGACGTATGAATATGGCACGCAAGATGGTCGAGGCAGGCTATTGCCGTGACATAAACGATGCTTTTGAAAGATATCTCAAGGTTGGAGCAAAGGCATATTGCGAGGCAAAAAGGCTCACTCCAATCGAGGCTGTCAAGCTTATAAAAGAGTTTGGCGGATTTGCATCCGTTGCTCATCCAAAAAAGTATTTGCTCGACAAACGCCTCGACATCCTTCTGGGCGGTCTAAAACAGTTTGGACTAGACGGCATGGAACTCAACTACCCATCCCACACCGAGCAGGACAGAAAGAGTTTTGAATTGCTTATGAACAAGCACCGCCTACTGCCAACCGGAGGCAGTGATTTCCACGGTGACGAGGACAAAAACTTCATCTATGACCTCGATGCGAGAACGGCAAAACGATTGAAAGTGTAAGAGAAAAAACAGCGAGCATTTGCTGTTTTTTTTGATACTCAAAGAGTTGAACGTATTGCCTAACGGAATGAATAATGAATAATTGTGGAAGGCGGAGCCTTGTCCAATTTTGCGCCTACGGCCGGATCCTTCGACTACGCTCAGGATGACATATGGAAGAATGGGAATCTCTCCCTCAGTCTGCTAGGGCAGACAGCTCCCTCGTTTGATGGAGCCTTTTTTTTGCGCAAGGAAGAAAGAATGGACAGGTGGTTTTGCCTTTGATGACTATTGTTAAAACAATGTAAAAACAGCACGGGGACGTGCTGTTTTGTGTGAGATTGTTGATTTGTAAATTGGGGAGGGGATTAGTTGATTGAGGTTACTTCATAACCGGCGGAGGTGACGGCGGAGGTGAGGGTGGTGTTGTTCACGTCGTGAGAGAGAGTGAGGGTGGCGGTGCCGTTTTCAAGGGAAACGTCAACTGAGGTTACACCGTCGATGACACTCAATGCCTTTTGGACGTGAGATACACAGTGCATGCACATCATGCCTTGGATGTTTATTGTTTTGGTCATGGTTTTATCTCCTTTTTCTACCAGGATAGAATTTGTGTTTTGCGAGGTTGAAATATCATTCGGTTGGGTGGATGTAATACCTAATTTTGAAGTGATATTTCCAATATCTAATTGGGTATTTTCAATATTTGCAGATTCGTTGACTTGATTTTGTATATTGTTATTTTTTGCTGTGTCGGCATAATCATTATTCTGTGCGATACTTGCAAAAATATCCGTCATATTCAAGGTTATAGCTGGCTTTTTACGCTTTGAGTGCTTGTTTATATTGGCAAGATTCAAGCGCAGTGCATTCAGGACCACGCAGACGCTTGAGAGACTCATTGCACCTGCTCCGATCATAGGACTTAGGGTGACGTTGAGCGGTTCAAAAGACAGAATGCCTGATGCGATTGGGATGCAAATGACGTTGTAAATGAATGCCCAGAACAAGTTTTCTTTGACGTTGAGAAGTGTGCGACGCGAGAGAGTGATTGCCCTTGCAACGTCCATAAGCGAGGAGTGCATAAGCACCACGTCCGCAGAGTCGATTGCAATGTCGGTACCTGCACCGATTGCGATGCCAACGTCGGCTCTTGCGAGGGCTGGAGCATCGTTGATTCCGTCACCGACCATTATGACTTTGCCTTGCCGTTTGAGGGCGGAAAGTGCACTGTCTTTCCCTTGCGGAAGCACGTCCGAAATGAGGGCATCCACACCGCATTTGTCTGCAACAGCCTTTGCGCTCAAGGCGTTGTCACCGGTGAGCATGACCACACGCAAGCCTTGATCTTGAAGGGTTTTTATTGCTTGGATGCTGTCCTCTTTCAGCTCGTCTGCAACGGCAATTATGCCCACAAGTTTGCCGTCAAAAGAGATGAATAGGGGCGTTTTTCCGTCAACCGAAAGAGAGTGTGCGTATGATGTGGCAGTGTCACTTATCGGGGCTTGCATAAGGGATGCGTTGCCTATAAGTGCGACCTTGCCGTCCACCACACCAAGTA
This sequence comes from uncultured Bacteroides sp., assembly GCA_964644355.1. GTDB lineage: Bacteria > Bacillota > Clostridia > Christensenellales > CAG-917 > CAG-475. The sequence goes on along the minus strand of CAZXUW010000004.1, from coordinate 16,890 downwards.
TGCCGTGTCCGGATAGATTTTTGAAGGAATCGGCAGGGGAGATTTCTCCCAAATTGAGGTCGTTTGCTTTCTTCAAAATTGCTTTTGCAATGGGGTGTTCGCTACCCGATTCAAGGCGAGATGCAAGTGTCACAATATCTTGCAAAGCTAAATCGGCAAGTGGTATTATGTCTGTAACACACGGCTCACCTTTGGTTATAGTGCCTGTCTTGTCAAGCACTACGATATCCGCCTTTCCTGTCTCCTCAAGGGCGGTTGCGGTCTTGAAAAGAACGCCTGCTTTTGCACCTTTTCCGTTGCCGACCATGATTGCAACAGGCGTTGCCAAACCAAGCGCACAAGGGCAACTTATCACCAGAACGCTTATGGCGTGAGTGAGCGAAATTGAGAGATTTTTTGTTGCACAAATCCAACCGATAAAAACGATGATTGCAACCAAAATGACACTTGGTACGAATATTCCAGCCACTTTATCTGCCGTTTTTGCGATTGGAGCCTTTGAGGACGATGCATCCTCGACAAGCTTTATTATGCCTGCTAGGGTGGTGTTTTCGCCAACTTTTTCCGCTCTTACACTAAAGAATCCGTTGAGGTTGGTAGTGCCAGAAATCACGTTGTCTTGGAGCGTCTTGTCAACAGGCATACTCTCACCTGTGACGGATGCTTCGTTCACCGATCCTTCGCCCGAAATTATGATGCCGTCGGCAGGGAAATTTTCACCCGGACGGACGATAAATACGTCGTTTTCTTTGAGGTCGAAAATGGGGAGTTCTTGCTCCACTCCGTTCACAAGGACGTGCACTGTGCTTGGGGCAAGGCTCATAAGCCCTTTAATTGCGGAAGTCGTCTTGCCCTTGCTGTATGTCTCGAGGGTTTTGCCAAGCGTGATAAGTGCCAAAATCATTGCGGAAGATTCAAAGTATAGGCTATGGGCAAGGTGGGGAAGTTTGTCGGGATTTACGCCCGCTTCTATCATGAGTGCGACGCTGTATATGAAAGAGATGCCACTGCCCATGGACACAAGCGTATCCATGTTTGGGGCACGGTGGAATAGGCTCTTTGTTCCGCTCACAAAGAACTTGCCGTTGACAAGCATAACCGCAAGCGAAAGCACCATCTCGTAGATGGCAATATTCATCGGCTTGGTGAGGAAAGAGGGAAGGCTCCAACCCCACATCACACCGCCCATCGACACGTACATGAGGGGGATGAGCAGAACTAGTGACACGGCAAGGCGAATCACCATAACGAGCAATGGATTGACGGTGCGTTTCTTTGCGGACTCGGCGGTGGATAGCACCGCTTCGTAGCCGGCATTTGCAACGGCTTTGCAGATGTCGTCCGCCGTGATTGTGCCGTCAAGGGTGACTTGCATGGAATTGGTGAGCAGATTGACGCTTACGTCCGAAGTGCCGTCAAGGGCGGACACGACTTTTTCCACTCTCGCCGAGCAAGCGGAGCAGGACATGCCATAGACGTTGAATTTGAGTTTGTTCATTTTTACCTCGCAGATGGCGGAGTTATTGTTTGTTGGACAGTTATTGGCTGTGTTGACTAGTTGCGGTTGTGTGCGCCTGACGGCTGGATTCCTCGAGTGCCTCGGAATGACGGAAGGGTGGGACACCCACACCTGAAAGATTTACGCTACGCTGGATCCTTACGGCAGGCTCAGGATGACGGAAGGGTGGGACACCCACACCTGAAAGATTTTCGCTACGCTGGATCCTTACGGCAAGCTCAGGATGACGGAAGGGTGGGACACCTAAAGGGGATTCAATTGTCGGTTTTGTGGAGATTACCTTTGAGTTCAAAAGGCATCCCGTTTGCTCTAATTGCTTGTCTTAAAAATATGTTGATTGCCGTTGACAAGGTCATTCCCATGCTCTCAAACAATGCTTCCGCATCATTCTTGACTTGTTCATCTGTTCTAATACAAATTGATTTGCTAGCCATTATTTTTTTCCTTCTCTCTCAGAATTTGAGCACATTATAACTAATTTTGCATTGATTTGTCAATCAATTTTGTTACGATAGGTATACATTGTATTGCGATTGTAATGCAAAATCAATTTTACATTTTGTTCTACAGTAAAATATTTTACAAAATATCCAATAAAAGACTTGCGATGATTGTATATATATTATAAAATATATAAACACTTGTGTCACGCAAGCACACCTAGCGTGCGAGAGAAAAATAAAAAAAACGGAGAGTAATGATTATGAAAAACGGAAAGATGGCAAACAAAAGGATATTGAAATGGGTGGCAAGCGGAGTGATGCTTGCACTGTTGTTTGCGATGGTCTTTGCCGGCACACTCTCCGGTGCTTTCGGCGTGGAAAATGCTCTCCAAAATAGCGGTGTGATTGAAAATAATGTGGCGGATGCGGCAAGTGGTTTCCATTCAGATATTGAGATAACTGCTGTGGGGCATTATTTTTATTCGGAAAACGCGATAAGTAGAACATGGTCTCAATTGGATGATGCTCAAGTAGAAATTGATAAAAATGGAGATTCAAAAGAGGTTGGCAAAGGAAATTGGAATTACAAATATTCAAATTGGGGTACAAAAACCAAGGCTCTTGATACCCATACATATAACAATCGCGGCTTTGAGATTGGCTATACCACGTCAACAGAATATGCAATGATTGGCGCGTTTGACTACAAGTTTAAAAACACAAACGCTAGCAAAACATTGTTAATTCAAATCGATTATACGCTCTCACTTGACAGAACGAGCAATGATAACGGTTCGTATTATTCTATGTTTGTTGCAGCATTTAATGGAGAGAGTGGTAGTGCTAGTAGTCGTACATATTCAACGCCTGAAAGTGTTGATAATGCAAATAGTTTCAAGAGTGCCAATCTAACGAATGCAACGGAATCGCTTATAATAAATACCAAAAAAACCTCGGTCACGACACAAGCATCAGCAACGGCGGTGTTGTCACCCGGAGCAGAGTATCATATAACATTTTCATTTGGAAAAGGTACAACCGGCAACGAACAAACCGGCAACTTCAAAGTAGCAATTAACAGCGCGAATACAATTTTCAGCCAAGATACAGAGGGAAATTATCTTTTGACAGATCGCGATGATTTTGACTCATTGGCATCGGCTGTCAATTTTGGATACTCTTTTGATGGTGACAAATTCAAAGTTCAACCGGACACAAGTGTAGCGGGACAATCGGATGGAAAAACCATCGATATGGGTAGCAATAATTTCACACCGATTGGTAATAATACAAATCCGTTTAAGGGGATTGTCAACGGAAATAACTGCACTGTTTCAAATTTGAAAGTTGAAGTTGACAATTACGCGGGCTTGTTTGGATATACGAGCGGGGCAGAGATAAAGGATATATCTGTGTCAGGATATGCGTATGCAAGTGGTATGTTTGCGGGATTATTGGTTGCGCAAATGGATAAAGGCACCATATCCGGCAAAACGGATATAAAACTTGTTGGCAAGTCTAGCGGTGACGGTGTATACGGAACGTTTGCAGGCGGTATGGTTGGCTCAAATAATGGTGGCACGATTTCGGGCACTGTTACAGTAAGTGGTGATGAAGTCGATAAAGAAAGCGGTGGCGTATATGTGATGGGTGGCGTTGTTGGCTACAACACGGGCACCATCAGTGCGGAAGTCACATGTTCGGTGCGTGTTATTGTACGTAGTGCCGGAGAGTTTTCTTTTTCAGATAGCAATAAAGTCACAGGTGCGTTTGCGGGCGGTATTGTCGGTGTCAACAACGGCGGTACACTTTCAGGAACCTTTTCAAAGAAAGGAGGGGATGTTCTTGCCCCGAGCAATCACGATTACGTCGGCGGTATCGTCGGTTATAATAACGGCGGTACGCTTTCTGGTACGTTCAAACAATTGGCAACAGAGTTGACATACGATTCGGCAAACATTTACGGCAATCAGTATGTCGGTGGTATTGTGGGATTTACTACCGGTTGTACGATTAAGGGAGCAATAAACAACGGCACCGTAAAAGGCGTTGGTGCAAACGGTGTTGGCGGTATCGTCGGCGGTATTGCAAGCGGTGTTACAATCACAATAGCAAACTGCGAAAACAATGCACCTGTAACGGCAACAAATGCAAATGGCGTTGCCGGTATTTTGGGACGTTCGGAAAGTGCTGCAAACAAAATTGAGATTTATGGGTGCAAAAATGCAGGTGAAATACAAGGTAAAGTCAATGCAGGTGGTATCGGCGGAAGAATAGAAAGCACAAAAGGCGAAGAAAAAGCACTTTATTTCCATAACAACTACAATACAGGCAAGATTTCAACGTCATCAGGCAACACCGTGGGGGGTATTGCAGGGTATTTGTTTGCCAACTCTTCAACAGACAATGCGGCGGTTTTGGAATACTGTTTCTCAAGCGGTGACGTCGTGTCTGGAGATGGTGAAAAAAATCAGGGCGGAATAGTCGGAAACCCTGCGGGCGGTGCAAATAAGGCGGTTGTGTCGTATTGTTACACCACACAAGATAAGCAAATTGCGGGCACGGCGACCGGCACCGTGAACGGCAATAACTATATTATTGTCAGCAGTACATCGAATGGTAGTGTGACGAACGGAGGCAGTTATTTTGTGTATAACGGCCTTAGTGTTGTGCCGGCAAAAGACGGAACAACGTTTACATACACGGACAATGGCGTGGATACGGCGGATTGGGCTAAAATCACGGCAAATAATATAAATCAGTTGGTTGTGACGGGCAAGCTTACCAACGGCAAGTATATGTGGATTGCCTCGAATGCGGATGGTACGGCTGCGGCTGTGGTGAGCAGTGTCAGCGGTGCGAAAACGCCGATTGCTCAAAATACAAACAAGAGAAATACAGAAGACACAAGCGCATTCAACGGTGATTTGTCTTGTACGTTTGCGGCAAATAGCAAGCAAAACGTCCACGTTAAAATTGCAGACATCAACATGGAAATCGTGGATAAGGTGTATAGCGGAAGCGGACAACAATGTTATAGCACAGGTTGGAGATCGGGCTTGCCGACGGGAACGTCTTTCCAAAATGCGTATTATATCCACGGAAAAGATGATGACGTGGCTTGGTATAGCAGAACGGTGTACACGGCAAACGGTTATGACGTCGTCACAGATATCAAAATCAACGTGAACGGTGTGTCAAAGGTTATCGGCAGATACGTAAGCAATGACGATAATAAGATTTGGCGTATCACAAAGGCGGAATTGACGTTGACACCGACTTGGTCTACGGGGGCAAGCGGAGAGGGAGATAGCCGTACTTTCACGTACAATGCGAGCAATCAAGGTTTGACGGCTTTTGAGTTTGCTGGCTTTAAGAAAGATGGCAATGGCAATACTGTGAGTGATTTGACAATAACGGTCAATCCAAGCGAAAATTATACAAAGAACGAGTTTAAGTATACTTTGAATAGCGGTGCAAACGTGAAAAATGCCGCTAATTATAGTGTGACAATCACGGTTTCGTCAAACAACTATACCGTGAGCGGTATGACGAACGGAACCAAAACGTATTCTTGGACGATCAACAAACGAGAGTTGTCTATAACTTGGCATGAGACAACAAAAATAGATAATAAATATACGTACAATCAAGCCCAACAGGGTGTTGATTATTTTGAATTTGGAAATTTTGCGGGTTCGGAAAATCTGAACACAATAAAGGATAGTATTACGGTCACGACTGCGAATGACGCAAGTTACGTCATAGACGCCAGCAATTCAAAGCGGTATAAGTGGGCGAATACCACTTGTTGCAAAAATGCGGGCAATTATAGTGTGTCGGTTGCGATCAATGCAACAAACTATAAGTTTGCAAACACTACTACAACGAGCAAAGGTTGGACAATAGACCGATTCAACTTGTCCATGGCAGGAAATGCGGTGCTGGGCGGTAACGGTAACTTGACGTTGGGTAATACCGGTGTGAAAGATTTTTGGAAAAACTCGTATTATGAGTTGAATAATGCACTGGTTTATACAGCTGATGCAAAATATATAAAGAGCAACTTTTTGGTGTGCGTCAAGTATAACGATGGCAACTCTGCGAGATTGGTGCTTGGCAATAACAATGATTATACGCTTGCAACAAGCACATCCGTAACAAGTGGCTATGACACAACATCGGAGGGCTTGCATTATGCAACAGCCGATCCAATCAACGTGACGTTGACGGCAACGGGTAGGGGCAACTTCACAGGTGCGATCAGTGTGACGTATACCGCTATGATTAGCGATTTCGGCGGAAATTATGGTAGTGCCAATTGGGGTAGCGAGAGCAATGTGTTTGAGATAAGCCATCCGGCTCATTTGATTAGGCTCAGCGAGATCGTCAACGGTGGTAAGGCGTGGAACTCGATTCGCACAACAAATACGAACATTTGTCTTACAAACAATACGTCTGTTGCAAGCAACATCACGACAAGATTATATCAGAATGCGTATTTCGAAGTGATGACGGCTATCGACTTGACGGAATATTTCAATGAGGGCAACGGCAAGAGCTTTACGCCGATTGGCAATAGTTTAGATCATGCGTTCAGTGGCACATTCGATGGAGTTAGCGAGGCACGCAATATACACTTGTATATCAATTTGACAAGTGATTATGTAGGCTTGTTTGGATTTGTGAAAGGCGGAACACGCACAACCACTGATAACGGTTATTATATGACTCCAAATGGTGCGATCATCAAGAACGTGACTGTTACCGGAAGTGTAAAAGGTGGCAGTTATGTTGGCGGAATAGTCGGAGTTGCAGGCTACGTATCCATTGAGAATTGCGTCAACCGTGCTAGTGTCGAAGGCATATCTTGTGTTGGTGGCATTGTCGGTATGACTGGCAACATTGATAGTCAAGTCGGCTGGGGCAGGACGGCAACAAAGTTGACTAACACAGGGAAAATCACTGCTACAGGCGAGAACGTCGGTGGTATTGTTGGATATGCGAGAGATACAACGTTCTATGGCAATATAAGCAACAGTGGCGAAATTGTTGGTAGACAAGGCACAGGCGGTTTGTTGGGCGTTTTGTGCGGTGGCTCGATAGGCAATGCGTATCAATCACAAAATGCTATTATTTCAAACAGCGGTAAGGTCACTGGCGGAAACTATGTCGGCGGTATCACCGGCAGAGTGACGGGGGCTTCGGTGTATGGCACTGTGTCAAATAGCGGACAAATCAGTGGTGTGGCAGGTGTTGGCGGTATTGTCGGTGCATTTAATAGTTCTATTGAGAGCAACGGCACAATGTCGCAAGACCTCACATCAAGATTCAATACGACTAGCGTGACAAACAACGGTGCTGTTGACGGATCAAATTACGTTGGCGGTATTTTTGGTGCATGTTATACAGGATATACGGCAAGCAATGCGGAGTATGCGTTCTCGACAGGAACGGTGATAAACACCAAAAACGTTACAGGTACAGGCACTTATATCGGTGGAATTGCAGGCTGGCTTGAGTCATCTGCAAACACGAGCGATTTTGTTATTTCTACAGACAATAGCGATGCAAACATTTATATTGACACATCAACAAATATCACCGTCACGGGCAAGAATTGCGTGGGGTATTTGTTTGGAGTGTTGGTCGGAAACGGATATCACGGAACAAGCGGTGCGAGCATTGCTACAAAGCTGAATATCGGCAGTGTGTTCAAAGGTGCGGTCAACGGCATTGACGGCGGTGCGGTGTTGGGCGGTCTTGTCGGCTTCATGAGCAAGTCGGGGATGATGTTCAGCACAAATTGGAATACAAACACAATCTCGTTTGGCAATATGACAAATATGTCGTTTGTGGGCGGACTTGTGGGTATGCTCGGCGAGAACGGCACTATCGAAAGTGCGGTGACGTATGATCCCAACAATGGTTCGTTTGTCACCGGTGGCGTGCATACAATCACTGCAAACACCACCTTTGGCAGTGCAAGCGATAGGCTCGGCAACTTTGTTGGCGGAGTCGTTGGCTACGTGACGTCATCGGCAGGCACGTTCTACGGCAACAATGCAAACATCTTGGGCAATAGCATCCAACTGGTCAACACCGGCTCAATTTATGGCGGAAGCTACGTGGGCGGTATTTTCGGTGCAGTGGGTGACTTTGTTCAGAGTGACATCTATAGCAACACGACAGCGAAAACGATCAAAGCTAGCTACGTGCTCTCGCTTGATGCGGGCGTGCAAGGCTTTATTGCGGAATTGCTTTGGTCGGGCAACTTTGCAGGCGAAAGAAGCGGAAATACGCTTACGCTCAACCCGACAGCCAACGACACATGGCACCAAGTGGGTGAAAATGCAACTTTGTCCGCTGTGAAGGGCAAGATCATCAATAAGGCAAACGGCTATATTCTTGGTGACAGCTACGTTGGCGGACTTATCGGCTACGTGGGTTCAAACATGATGATCACGTTTGAAAATGCCGAATTGTCTAGCACTATCGAAAATCTGTCAATATACAGCACATCAGGCAATTACAACGGCATTGTTGGCACAGGCGACTACATTGGCGGTCTTATCGGCTATCTGTCAGGCGAAGGACACTCGCTTAAGAATATTGTCGTGCGCGCGTTTATGGGCTCGGTGTACAACGCTACTGAAAAAACAATATCGGCAGGTCCGGACAACACCGTGTCGAAATACGTTGGCGGTATTGTCGGCTCTATGAATAGCGGTACGATTGAAAACTGTGTTGCAATGCATACAGGAGATTCAATCAATTCAGGCACAAGCATTTGGAAGGGTGCTGACTTGGTTGGCGGTCTTGTGGGATACACCTCAACGGGTATCATAAAAAACAGCTACACATCAGGATTCAAGTTTGCAAACACAACCAACACACGAGGCGGTCTTGTGGGTATGGGCGTTTCTGCAACGATTGAAGACAGCTGGGCGTTCTACGTGGCAAGCTCCGGTGTGGATTATTCAACAATAAACAAAAACAGTTACGGCAAATACATCGCAGTGGACGATGACTTTGACGTGACTCTTACTTTGGAAAATATCGTTGCTTTTGTCAATAACAAGCAACTTGCATTTGAAGTGACAGTGCCAACAAACAACAAGCAACTTGCTTTCTATGACGCAAGCGGAAGTGATACTGTCACAAACAACATAGCAGAGAATAAAGAAGATAGCAAATTCAAAAACTTTAGCTACGCTAACGGCAAAATAACAATAGAGCTTGACGCCGAGAGCGGATACAGCATGCTTGTGTATACGACACCTGTCAAATTTGTCAACGTTGCACAGGGTAATACCGGAGAGACGGAAAAGGTGCGTGTTGCATACAGACATCCGTCAAGCAGTGAACATTATGATGCAGAAGTGACAGATGCGATATTCACAGATGGCGTTGTGACGCACGTGATAGCAAATATATACTTCAACCCATATGGAAACGAATGCGTGCTTGTTGGCGGCAGTGCATCGTATAACGAGAACGGAAAGCTTGTTGGTGCATACAACCAAACCTTTGTTAAAGGAAGCGAAGCATCACCGTATACAATCGGCAGTTGGAAGGAATGGCAACAATTTGCAGATAGTGTTAAAGGCGGAACGTCATATTCAGGATTGTATATCAGCTTGACACAGTCGATCAGTGGCAATGCAACCGGTTATCTTGCAGGTGACGCAACTCATAGTTTTATGGGTACGTTCAATGGCAATGGCTACACCATAAATATTGGCAATATAACGTCGGCAAGTGACGGAACAAGCCTTTTCCCATACGCAAACGGTGCAACATTCAAGAATTTGACGATTGCAGGTAGCATAACGTCATCACATACCGGCACAGCAGGCTTTGTTGGCATTGCAAATGGCAGTTTGACATTTGAAAACTGCACAAACCAAGTATCAATCACATCAAGTGGCAAAAACGTTGGCGGTATTTTGGGACAATCTCATAACAATACATCAACATACGAATTCACAGACTGCGTAAATGAAGCAAAGCTTGTCACTTATAATAAGGATGATACAGTAACAGGCATAGGCGGAATAGCCGGCAATATTGTAACTGCGGGTGGAAATGCGCCAAAACTGGATGGCGATGGTAATGATATTTATCTTTCAGATAAGTCAACAGAAGGAAATAATAGTGTTGCTACTGTTTTATTGGAAAGCTGTAGAAATGCTGGTATTATTTATGGTATTTATAATGTGGCGGGCATTATTGGTAGAACAGGAGGAAATACGACCGTAAGGAATTGCGGTAATACGGGAGATGTTAGTGCATATGGTTCTAACTGTACATATTCTAATGGGAGCTTTAGTAATGCAAAGCAAGTAAATGGACAAAATACTTGTTCTGGTGGTATTGGCGGACTTGTGACTACATATGCCCATATAAATGTTTATGCATCATATAATACAGGCAACATCCTTGGATGGGGAAATAAAGCCGGTGGCATTCTTGCTACGGATTGCGAGTATAAAAAATCAGAAAGCACTACACACATTTATTATTGTTATAACACTGGTGATGTTACTGTTGGCGGAACAAGATTGAGTTCTAGCGCAAATGAATATAGTGCTTGGAGTGATAATAACGAATCGTTTGGTGTTCAAGGTGGCGGTATACTTGGGAATATGGTCAATGGTGATGTCCAATACTGTTATAACACGGGCACAATCACCGGTAATGGTATTGTTGGTGAACTTGCGAAGTGGAGAGTTCGTATTGGCGGAATAGTAGGTTTTGTTGATTCTAATGAAGCTGCTAAAGAAAAAAAATGTACATTAGTGAAAAATTGCTATAATATCGGAATCATTGTTTCAGGAAGCTGGGGTGGCGGTATTGCTGGTATTGGTGCTGGCCCTGCAAAAGGTGCCGGACCTATAATTGGAGCAACGAAGGATGATGATAACATTACTTCTGATGTGACAAAAACATATGAAGCAATGAATTATTCAATCGCAAATGCTTGCTATGTTGTATATACTGGCAAATATACCAATTCGTATGACAACCCCAATGCGGCATGGAGTACAGGTAATATAGTGGGAGATTCAAATGCATCGACTCCTAATGGGTATGAATTGATGACCGCATATATGAATAGTAGCGGTACTCTTGAAATGCCCGGAAATGATAATACGTTGGCATCCGGCTTTAGACATTCACAAAGTGTTTATCCGTTGGACAAGAATGATATAGAAAACGTAAACAATGGTGGCTATGTCTACGTATATGGATGCTTGCCACAACTTGCGGTGTTTGCTGTTGATACGCAAAACGGCTTGGCAATGACTTCTGTTGCTTATGGTCAAAACCAATACGGTGAGTATGAAAAACAACAAGCCGGTGGTGAATTCAACCCATTTGTTGTCAAAGACGGCATTGATTTGCTTGGTTTGCAATCTTTGGTTGAGCAGGGGTATACGTTTGCTGATAAATATATTGAGTTTGCCAACAGCAATAATAACCTAGAAAAAACTCAAGCAAAAGAGATCGTATTTCCGACACACAGCAGTACAACTTCAAAATATTCAGGTGATGGTTATAAATCAAGGAACGGTACAACGTATACGAAAGGCAAGAGCTATCATTTGTTTGAGAAAGGTGCGGTGTGCACAGAGGCTGGGTATGTTGCATGGCTTGGACGAAATACATACCAAGCTGTAACAACGGGTTCTACAGTGCCAACAAATAATGCAACATATGATAAGATAAACTTGCCAACCATTGGAAGAACCATAGCACGGTCTTTCCATGGTAATATCAGCGGAAAACAGTCAGACTATACGGCAACAAAACTTATGGATGTAAGAATAAGTGCCGGGTATGCAGGCTTATTCTCTGTCACAAAGAATGCAAAGGTAAGTTATATTGAGGTTTCAGGAAATTCGTCCATCTCGTCAGTCAACGTAGCAGGCGGAATTGTGGCTCATCCAAGAGGTACATCCGTGGTCGATCATTGTGCAATAAGCGGAAACACAACCGTCAAGAGCTATGGCAAAAATACAGGATTCGCGTATTCTGCTGGTGGTATTGTCGGATATGCGTATACTCGTGCTGAGGATGGTGAAGCGTTTGCACAGGGCACAATATTGACGATAAGCAACTGCATTGTGAATACAACAGGTGATATTGTCGGTTACAAACAATATATCGGCGGTATTTTGGGTACAACGCTTGACTTTAACGATGCAGAGGGCAAGAACAACAGTGTTCTCATTGAAAACTGCAGGGTGCTTGCAGGAAACATCTATGCGGATCAATCAGATTCGCAATATGTTGGCGGTATCATAGGTTATAGCTCATTCAATGGAGATAGAACAAGAGATAAAGAAAAAACTGAGTCGGATGAGCATTATGCAGCTGAAAAGAAAAAAGCAGAGACATTGCTCAGTATTATCGTTGGTATCACAGGTTGTGAAGTCGGTACCGGCTCGGGTAGTGTTTCCATAAAAGGCAAGACGGATATCGGCGGTATTGTCGGTGCCGCGAGCAAGGTGCAGGGCGGTTATATCAAGGATTGTACGGTTGGGGCAAATGCCACCATCACCGCAACGGCTGACTGCTCAAATATCGGCGGTATTGTCGGATCAAGCGATGAAGGTCAGAGTGCGGACAGCGTCACGATGACTTTCCAAGGTACAAACACCTTTGGCGGTACAATCAACCTCAACAACAAGAAAGCATCGAACATTGGCGGTGTCATCGGCACAATGAATAGAGGTGCTAGCTTCTTTGCAGGCTCCGTCATCAACGTGAATGAAAAGACAAGTGGCAATATCATCAATCCGGGTAGCGGTTCGGCAAATATCGGCGGTGTTGCAGGCTTGACAACGGATGCTATGTTCAGCGGTACGTTTAGCGTGGCTCCAAAGATGAATACGGGCATTGTTGACAACGTCGGCGGATTTATCGGCAAGAATACAGGTGAATCGAACATTCTCGCAGAGGGCACGACAATCACGATAAGCGGAAACATCAGCGGTGCAACCGAGGTGGGCGGATTTATCGGCATAAACGATAACGGTGCTTCGCTTGTTGTCGGTGACGATATGGTCAAAGGTAAACCATACACGGGTGAGCTTAAGATAACCGTCAATGCGACAATCAATGCAGGTGGCAACAATGTTGGCGGTATTGTAGGCAAGAACGAAGGCTCGGTGAGCATCGTCAAGGGCACTATCAGCACATCGGCAAAGAGCTCGGTCGGCGGTGTGAATAACGTGGGCGGTATCATAGGTTTCAACGACGGCAACCTTGCAACAGGCGGTTCGACAGTGGCAAATGCAGAGTTGTCAATCACCAACAACGGTAGTGTCAGTGGCACAAACTATGTCGGTGGCGTTTTCGGATTGCTCAACAAAGGTACTATCGCAGGTTCATTCACCAACGGCGGTAGCGTCAAGGCAAACAGTTATTTTGCAGGCGGTGTCATCGGCTATCTCGCAAACGGTGCGAGCATCGGCTCAAACAGCAATACCACCGCAATCACACTCACCAACAGCGGTAGCGTGTCGGCATCGAGCTATGCGGGCGGTTCTATCGGCTACGTTGAGAAGGGTGCAACCATAATCGCAAACAGCAATACATCCGCAAAAGTTACACTCACCAACAGCGGTAGCGTTGGCGTGACAAACTACTTTGCAGGTGGCTCAATCGGCATTCTATACGGCTCGATTGAGGGTACGGCAAGCAACAGAGTGTTGTTCAGCGTTGCGGGCACGAATGCTTCTATCGCAGGCAAGAGCTACCTCGGCGGTTCAATCGGCGTCATCGTCGGAAAGATCGACTATGCTCAGTTCACCAATAGTGCAAACTTGACCATAAATGACGGCGAAACGGCAATCGGCGGTTCTGTCGGCTTTGTCGGCAAACCTGCAATCGACTACGTTTCGGCAATATCGAATATAAACAATATAGACGGTGGTTATAAAAATCTTGCTCTCGGTGACATCGTCATCAGCAACTCGCACTTTGAGTCTACAGGTTCGTTGACGGTGAACACAACTTCGGCACAAGCAGAAAGCAGTGCGGATGACCACACCACTTCGGGCGGTGTCGGCGGTGCTATCGGCGTTGTCGGCGGTGATGTCAACCTGTTCAACGTACAGGGCTGGAATAACAACACTTACTACGCTATGGCAAACGTTATCGCTCCGTCCGCAAACAACGTCGGCGGTGTGTTCGGTCTTGTCCGTGCAGACAGATTTGAGATCAGCAACATGCTCGCTTACCAAACTACCGTGCAGGGCAATTATAACGTCGGCGGTATCGTGGGTGCTATCACGGGCGCAAATGTCAAGATTTCATCATCATTCGCTCTTGAGGGCAAATTCTCCGGCACCAGCAACGTGGGCGGTATCGTCGGCTTGGCTAACGACACAACGGATGCCAGCACCGCATATTGGATGCTCGGCTTGGGCAATGCCACTCTCGCAGGCTCCAACGTCAATGAGTTGAGCACAAGGCTCGGCTTTAACGGCTCTGGAGATAGCTTGACGTATGCAATCAAATCGGAGGGTGATGCCAAGATTTACACAACCGGACATAGCAATACTGGTTGGTTCTTCCTCTATGCAAATAACGCCGACGGAACAGACGGCATGGGCACCATCAACGTCACGCACAAAGAGGGCGAAACAAGCGGTGTCTCCAACAGCCTTGCGTATTGGAAGTATATCGCACAGGCATACTCCGTGGGCGAAACCGTGCCTGCAACCATGACAGGCTCCGCTTTGACGTCCAACGGCACAATCTCCGCAAACCACGTCTATGCAACGGCAACGGCTGCTCCTGTCGCAAATGGCGGAACAGGCTTCTACCTGTATACGCAGACTTCTCAAGAGGGTACAAACCCGAATATTACACACTATACAACCACCGATGACAAAGATGCATTCTATATCAACATCAATACGTCTCAAAACGTCGGCAACTTCGTTGTATACTATCGAATGATAACATCTGTTGGCAACTTGACCTACAATGGTTATGCCCGTACCGCTTCAGTTGGTATGGAAGATGTTGGCGTGATTACAAGTACAAATGACCAACACGCAAACGGCTACTACTATACCACAAAGACGCAAGTTGCAAAGATAGGTGAGGATGGCAATATCGTTACGGATGCAGACGGAAATACTGTTTATGATGATATAACAACTGCAATGACTGATCCGGGCGAGTATAAGTCTGAATTTTTGATTTATTACTACGACAGCGACGGCACACCTTATAATGTTGGTGGTCATGGTGCTTTGAGTTGGTCGATTAGAGAAAGAACGCTTGGCACGAAAGTCAAGATAGAAGGCAATAGAATCTATGGCGAAAAGTATGGCACAAACAACGAACATGACATGGTCATTACGCTTGACAACGTCGCACCGGCAGATGGCTTAACCAAGGATATTACTTTTGACGTGGTATATGGTAGTGAAACTGTAAAATTCGTTTGGAAGAATGGAGAAACATTCGGCAATGCAAGCGGTACGGTTAGCAATGCTTCAACAATGAATGGTATAACAATCAGCGGTACTGCAACATTGGGCAACGATATGTCTGGGAATGATTTGCTGTATGTTGTTGGTGGAGTTGATGACAAAGACGTGAAGACTAGAACATATACGTTCTATATAGATTTCACTACAAAGAATACCTATAAGGTGACCGTTGACAACCCATCCGGACATTATTCAATTGGTATCAAAGATAAAGAATTTGCTGTTGTGCAAAGAACTATTACGATAACGCCAGAGTGGACTGCAAAGACGAACAATAAATATACATACAACGTTTCATCACAAGGTGTTAATGCTATAAAAGTTGATGCTGAAAATGCTACGAACAAGACAGGACTTATTTCTGGCGATGTCATCAATGTTAAAATTGATATCCAAAAGAAGAAGGATAAGAACGGCTCTTATGAAGACTATGGCGTAAAGTCTGTTATTGTTACAATTGATGAGGCCAACAAGGCGTATGAAGTAGCACTTAATACTCTTGATGCAGGTGAATATAAGATAACATACAGCATAATACTTTCCGCAAGCAGTAATAAGAATGCAGAAAACTATGCTGTTGCAGACGGTAGCAAAACAAGCACATGGGAAATTGAAAAATATACCATTAATTTGTCCGGCTTTAGCGGTATAGATACGCAAGGCAAGGTTTACGATGGAAAGGCGGTTACGCCGAAGTTGAGTATATCGGATAGCAACTTGCAAGGTAGTGGTACATCGTTTACATTCAATGGCGATACGATTGATATCAAGTATTCTATCAAGGTTTCAGGATCCGAGCAAAAGGCTATTGTCAATGTCGGTACGTATAAGTTGCTTGTGGATAGCGATAACGGCACGATAACAGCAACACATAATGGCGGTAAACAAGGCGATGCTTCTGATAACTATACTTTTGGTAGTACTAAAGCAGAAATATCTGAGTATAAGATAACGGCGCGTAAGATTGAACTCGAGTGGTCAAGCGCACCTTCTAACGGTTGGGTGTATGATGCCAAGCAGCATTATCTTACCATATCAAGTGCAACGTCGGATGGTATGACGCATTCGCTATCGGGAACTGCAAGTGAAACAACAGCCAAACTTAAAGGATGCGGAAATGATGTTATAACGGTGACCTATTCCGGCAGTAAAAAAGATGTCGGAAGCAATTATAGTATGTCTTATACAAAACATACGGTATCGGGAATAAACAGCGACGTCCAGTCAATAGATGGCAACTATGAGGTTGTTTCAAGCACAAAAACAAGCGGAACATTCAAAATAGTTCCGTCAGATCTTAAGATAAGCAGTGCGTCTGTTTCGGGTGTAAACAAGGTTTATGACGGCAACACGAGCGTGACAAATGGTAAGATTTCTTGGAGTATAACACACGGAAACAATAACGGTCACA
>CAZXUW010000003.1:0-133424 GCA_964644355.1 uncultured Bacteroides sp. | reverse complement strand
CAGATCCTACAACTCCGAGTGACGAACAAAAAGACGGTTTGTCAGGTGGAGCAATAGCAGGAATTGTTATTGGAAGTGTGGCAGTTGCAGGAATTGGTGGATTTGCTCTTGTTTGGTTTGTTATCAAGAAAAAGAAATGGGCAGACCTAATTGCAATATTCAAAAAATAATTTCAGGAAAAACTAGGAGGAGATAATTTGTGACAAAGAAAATAGCAGTGATTTTTTTACTATTAGTTTTATCACTTGTTTTGTCACTCGCACTTTTTGCGTGCGATGACAATTCAAAACCAGCCGAATGTGAGCACACTTGGGGCGAGTGGATCGGTACGGATGAGGGGCATTATCACGTATGTTCCAAATGCGATGATGAGAGCAAAGTGTTTAGTCACAATTGCGGTGACACAAAGGACATTGTCGGTACGGATTACATCGCAGAATGCAAAGTGTGCAAATACAATGTGCATACGCCCGTTTATCCCGCTATTGAGGTAATAGATGAGGCTCAAAACACAACCTATCTTGCCGAGATCAATCAGGCGTTGAATGCATTGGATGAGGTTGGCAAGAGTTGTGATATTTCCGCAAAAATGACAATGTATTTGAATAATAGCATCTTGTCGAGCATTGATTTTTCCTGCGAAAATTCAAATGACTTGTATTTTGTGATAAATGGTACCAACACTGTCATCTATCACGAAGAGGACGGCAAAATATTCTCATATATCAAAGGTTCCAAATACGATTATGACCGCAAATATATTTGCAAGGTGGATGAGTTCCTCATTCCGCTCGAGTTGCTTGGCAGTGTGGATGACGAGAATAGCATTGACCTGGATGCTTCAAAATGCAATATCACAAAGGATGGCAATAAATATACAATCCAAGCGTATGCCACTGATATGATGGGCGAGGAAATAACTGCACAATTGGTTGAGGTTTACCAACAATTCGGCTTGGACAGTGCGATGCTGTCCAAAATCACTGTGAAAACCGCTCTTGAATTGACCGCTACAGGCTATTCAGAGACTATAGGCATGGATATTGTCATGGCAGTGGAAGGACAAATTGTTGAGATACCTTTCGAAGTTAAGGCATCCATAGATTATTCAGACATCGAAAAAATTGACTTCTTCGGCGGTGAATACACAATTTCTCCGCCATCTTGCATTGAGGAAGTGATGTCAACATCAACTGCATCGGACACCTTCAAAACAGGGCAATATTATGCCGTTCAGCTTCAAAAAGGGCAGTATTATATGCTTTGCCAAAGTGATCCCGAATATTTTGAGAAAAACACCTATACTACGGGTAACACAATGCACGTGTATGATTTGCAAGGCAATGAAATCAAATCGAATTTGGACAGCAAAGAATCTCGTTTTTACAATTATAACGTTATCATTCCAAGTGAGGGTGTGTATTACGTGCATTTTTCCGGCTTTGAAAAGGACGTTGTTACACTTGTCAAATGTGATTATGAAACGATATATGACGTTGCCAATCCAAAGACTTTCAGCTTGAACTCAAGCGGTGTTATCGAAGGTCTATATGACATTGAAAACTATGTTTTCACAAGCGAACGCGATGAGTCGTTGCTCATCAAAAATACTTCAGATATAGAGCTTATTGTTGTTGTCAATGAATCGGAATACGCATTGAAGTCCGGCAAAGAAGAATTGGTGTCAATCAAGCAAGGTGACAATCAAATAATCGTTACCGCAAAAAATATCACCGAAAAGACAAATTATAGCCTTGAATGCAGGGAGTTTTATGAGTTAAAAGGGATAGACCTAAACAATCTTGAAGTTTTGAGCGAGGAGTGGAGTGGCGATTATACGTTGTCATTGGGTATCGGTGAGAGATTTTTCAAGCTCCACGTTGAAGAAAAAGGCTATTATTCACTAGATGTTCAAGTTGGCGATGTGTACGGCGAGAGTTCAATCTATCATGTAGAAACCGGATTCTATGACGGCACGGATTATCGTTTCAGCAATGGCGAAATGCTCGAGGCGGGCGACTATATTGTGTGGATTGGAGTGGTTAGATATAGCACTGTTGTGCTAAATGCAAATGTGAAATATACATTTACTCCTTCAGCCAATGAAGATGTTGAAGCTTAACAGTCAATCAAAACATATCAAGTTTTGAGCTGTAAGAGTAGGGTTTGAACAACAACTATTTTGTTTTTGTCCTACACCAATAGTTTTATATAAGATTTATAGATTAATATATTAAAAAGCAGTTGCTCGGTTGAACAACTGCTTTTTCATTTCAAAGTGCCCCGCACCGCCGTGTGATGCCATTTTATAAACCCGCCGTGAAGCAGGGTGGGTAAGGACTGCCGTGCAGTATCTGTCTTCCACTGATAAAATGAGGCCTGACATCTCTGCAATTTTCGGACCCGTCATCCCGTATAAAATTTGTGGTTCAAAATAAAGCATCATCACAAACATAGCAGGAAATTTGGATTGATTTATATATACCATACATTTTGCCATATTGCAATACCCAATTTATACAAAATTTTCATTTTCTCTGAAAATCATGTATCTAACCAAGTGAATTTTGTTAAAAATATTTTTAGTCAGCGGTGGTTTTTGCCAAAAAAACTTCCTATTGATAAATGATTAAAAGTATGTTAAAATATATACACAAAAAATTAAAGAGGGTACCTTATGAAATCTCTTTCTCTCAAAAACAAGACGATAATTTGCGTATGTGCATTTATTGCAGTGTTTGTCGCACTCATTCTTGTTGCAACCTTTTATGATTATCAAGTGAGCGAAATTCTCACAAAGAATGCTCTTGAGCCGGGCAATTATCTTGCAGAAGATTTGTACGGCGTTGTGGGTGAGGCAATCGGCACGTCTCCTATATATTTGCTCATTGCAGTATGCACGGCAATTTTGTGCTGGTTCTTTATCAAGTGTTTTGACGACAACAAATATAAGAAGTGGTTTGTGGTGCTCGGCATAGCATTTGCTCTTGCAGGCACTGTTGCTTGGTGGTACTACATCAAAGACATCTTCAAATACCTCATCGAGCATGCAGGTGCAACCACCGGCGGTATTATGAATGGTGGTGTTGCCGTTGATACATCAGTGTATGAATATCGTCACAACGGAGCTGTTGTCGTTTGCGAGCTTCTCATCGCAGGCACAATCCAAGCTCTCACTGTCTTTGCTTTCCGTCCTCTCAAGAAAGAGACGCTCAAAAAGCTTTTGTGGTGGGTGATTGCATCTCTTGCAGCATGCATTGTTGCCAACATCCTCATTATGCTTGTCAAAGAGCCTATCGGTCGTATGAGATTTAGATCTATCAACTCAAACGTCGGTCAAGCACTTATCAATGATGGCCTTGTGCAAGGTTACACACCTTGGTACGTCCGCAACGGTCAGCCAGATGAAAGCATAATTCAAATGTTCATCAGCAAATACCCCGGTGCAGACGATGCATTCAAGTCATTCCCGTCAGGACACACTTGTGCAGCGGGCATGGCATATGCTATGATTATGCTCCCGGATATTGTTGATTTCAAGCATAAGAAAGCAGGCAAGATCGCATGTTGGGTTACACCTATTTTGATCACAATGCTAGTTGCAATCAGCCGCATAGTCGTCGGTGCTCACTATATGAGCGACGTCACGTTTGGCGGAACAATCGCATTTGTGTGCATGATCATCGCACGTGAGGTGTTCATTTGCAAGGGAAGCCACTTCTTTGCAGTATTTCCAAGGCTTGCAAAGCAATCCGCAAACGGCACTGAAGCTGATGAAGAACAATCTTCAAACGTGCTTATTGATGACTCTTGCGAGCAACCCAGTGTAGATATTGTCAATGAGGAGATTGCCATCTCAAGCGAAGAAGCAGATGCAACCGCAAAAGAAATTGCAGACACCCTCATAGACGGTGGAATTATTGAGTGATTATTGATGAATAATTGCGTAAGGCGGAGACTTGCGTGTCGGTCGGCACTGTTCAAGCCTCCATCTAACGAGGCAGGTGGCACGGCTCTGTCGTGACGAAGGAAGAGAATCCTATTTTTCCGCTTGTCATCTATCTTTGTCAAGTGAGAATGTGCTATTCGTTCTTGCACAATCCAACTTGTTGGATATCATCACGCAGTAATATCATTTATATGGTGGGAACACTCACACCTCAATCAATAATAAAAGCCCGACAACGTCGGGCTTTTTGTACGCTATAATTATTTTTTCACTTCAAGTTCTTTGTGGGGGTTTGGCTCGGCAACAAGTGTTTTGTAGTTAACGTATATCACTTGTCCGGGATGTCCGTCAGGTTTGCGTTTGACGTTTCGCCTTTGGGTGTAGTCCACCTCGCAAGATGCCTGCTTTGTGCATGCGGTTATCTCTCCTGCGATTTTCAGCACGTGATCGGGCACGACTCTACCGTTTGTCTCGATTATCACGTGTGAGCCGTGTTCGTTCTTCAAGTGAAGCCAAACGTCGTTTGAGGATGCGATTTTGAAGGTTAGCTCATCGTTTTGCAAGTTGTTTTTGCCTCTGTAGATGTAGAAGTCATCTACATAGTAGATGAAGGGCGGTTCCGCTTTCTCTTTGCGAACTTTTCCCTTGGCGGATTTTTTCTTGCCTGCACCTAGATTGTCAAGCTCTTGCTCTATTGCACTTGTGTCACTTTCATATGGCAAATTGGCAATTTCTTCCTCAATGGATTTTAGATATTCAAGCAAGGCTTTATCCTTGACAAGCTTCTTGCTCACAAACTCTTGCGTGCGTTTAAGCTTGTTATATTTGGTGTAATATGCCGTTGAATTCTTTGAGGGAGAGAGGCGGACGTCAAGGGGAATTTCAATCTCTTGATTGTTATAATAATTGACACATTTTAGAGACGTATCACCTTTCTTTATCAAATATATATAGCTGACAATCAGCTCTCCGTACAGTCGGTATTTGTCCATATCCTCGCACTCTTTGAGCTTTTCAAGATCGCCTGCGATATTCTTTTCGGCACGCACTCTCAAGTGTTTTACAGTGACGGCAAGCCCTTTTAGTCTTGCCTTGTTGCGTATATCCTTATCCGAGTCCGTGGTGAGTGCATCATAAGCCTCGCTCATAGTGGGGAAGAATTGCACGTTGCTCAAATCTGCCTTTGCAATCGTGCGATATACAAGGGGATATACCTCCTTGCCGTTGATGATGCAAGGCTCGAGTTTGACGTTGGGATTGTCACCGGAAAGAGATGCAAAATTCTCAATGCCTTTTATGATGTTTTGAGCATCCTTTTCACTTAAAGAAGGGACATTTGACAAGAGGTTGCACCTTGACAAAAGCTCCTCGATAGTGCCACCCGAAAAGCCCGAAATATTGTCTTGAATAAACCTATGCAAATCACCGCCGTTAAAAGCTTTGAAAATGTCAATTTGTGCGGATAGATAGCTTGTTTTGTGCTGTTTTACAGGTGCGTATGCAACGCCTCTGAGCACAACGTGATCTCGTGCAATGTCAAGCGGAAGATGCTTCACTGCATCCAAAATCAACAGGTTTTCATCCGTGAAAACTATGTTTGAATATCTGTTCATCAACTCAACGAACAGATAGAATATTTTTTCATCACGAAGCTCTGTTTTTGCCCTGAACTTGATGCCGATGATTCTGTCTTGATTGTAAATGGTCACGCCTTCGATCGTTGCGTTCAGCAGATGCTTTCTCAAAAGCATACAAAGATTTGGTGCCACTTGCGGACTTTGCTTTCTGCTTTGAGTGAAGTGTATGCGTGGTGCACCCGCATTGCAAGATATGACTAGGCATTGATTTTTGCCTTTTGCACGCACAAAAAAACGCAACTCGTCCACTTCGGGTTGTTGAATTTTGTCTATTCTGGCACCTTGCAGTTGCTCGTTGAGCTCTTTTGCAAGCACACTTAATGCAAAAAGGTCGCTTCCCATACGATTATTTTAGCATTTTCTTTGCCTATTTACAATCATTTGTGTGCCAAATCTCAACTTAACCGGTTCGACACTCAAAAAAATCGGCATGATTTTTACCTTAAAATAGCAATAATCTTGCCCGATGGGGAAAAATCATTTGATTTTTGCATATGCGTGTGTTATAATTCCTCTACTTGTTAAGAAAATATATATCTGCTCAACATCGTTTTGG
This sequence comes from uncultured Bacteroides sp., assembly GCA_964644355.1. GTDB lineage: Bacteria > Bacillota > Clostridia > Christensenellales > CAG-917 > CAG-475. The sequence goes on along the minus strand of CAZXUW010000003.1, from coordinate 127,282 downwards.
GCGGACTTGGAGGACAAATGAACTATACAGCAGAAAAGTTGGAAAAGAGTCAAGTCAAATTCAGTTACGTAGTTGACAAAGACGCATTCAACCAAGCAATCAAGCAAGCTTATGAAAAGACGAAGCACAAATATGCTATCCCCGGTTTCAGAAAGGGACACGCTCCTCAAAAGGTTATTGAGGGTATGTACGGTCAAGGCGTTTTCTTCAGCGATGCAGTCAATGAGCTTATCGACGGCTCACTTGCAGAGCTTGAAAAGGACGAGAACTATGATTTCGTAGCAGTTGACAGCGTGTGCGACGTTGATATGACTGATGAAGGTGGTGTGAAATATGCTATCATTATGGTTTGCAAGCCTGAGGTTACACTTGGACAATATAAAGGTCTCAACGTTGCCAAAAAGGCAGTGAAAGTCACCGCAAAACAAGTGGATGAAAGACTTGCTCAAGAGCAAGAAAAGCAAGCACGTCTTGTTGACGTTGATGCTCCTGCAGAGAATGGCAACACAGTCACGATCGACTTTGCCGGAAGTGTTGACGGCGTAGCATTTGACGGTGGCAGTGCACAAGATTATGATCTCGAGCTTGGTAGTGGTTCATTTATTCCTGGCTTTGAAGATCAACTTGTCGGCACAAAAGCCGGCGAGAGCAAAGACGTTGTCGTGACCTTCCCGGAAAATTACGGTGCAGAAAATCTTGCCGGCAAAGAGGCAGTGTTTGCTTGCACAGTGAAGGCAGTCAAAGTCAAAGAGCTTCCTGCTCTCGATGATGAATTTGCAAAGGAAATTTCAGAATTCGACACTCTTGCAGAGTACAAAGCAGACCTCAAAAAGCAACTCACTCACGAGGCTGAACACGAAGCAGAGCACGCTCTTGAGGATGAAATCGTTGAGAAGATCGTCGATGGTTCGCAAGTTGAAATTCCGTCCGTTATGATCGATCACGAGGCAGAAGATATGGTGCATGAGTTTGAATACCGCTTGATGTATCAAGGTCTCAAGCTTGACGACTATCTCAAGTACCTCAACATGACAAGAGAACAGCTCCAAGATCAATACAAGGATCAAGCAGAAAAGACAGTCAAAGTGCGTCTTGTAATGGAAGCTCTCATCAAGGCTGAAGATCTCAAGATCGAAGACAAAGAGATCGAAGATAAGCTCGCTCAATTTGCAGAGGAAAGCTCACAAACAGTTGAGGAGTTCAAAAAGACACTTCAAAAGGAACAAATCGACTATATTGTCAACTCAATCATGAACGAAAAGCTCCTTGGCTTCCTCGTCAAAGCGAACGTTGCTCCAAAGAAGACCACGGCAAAGAAGGCAGATGCTCCAAGCGAGGGCGAAGAAGCTCCGCAAGAAAAGAAAGCTCCTGCTAAAAAAACAACTAAAAAGACAACAAAACCCGTTGATGATGCAGAATAATCACAGCGGTTATTGTGTAAAATAAGAGTGTGTTTACGCTCTAAAAAACTTGTTTTTCCTTTCCGCTTGCTCTTTGGCAAGCGGAAAGCGTATAAACGGAATGGAGGAAAAAATGAACATCAAAGATTCACTTATACCGATGGTTGTTGAACAAACAGGCAGAGGAGAACGCTCATATGACATTTATTCACGCTTGCTCGAGGATAGAATTATCTTCCTCACCGGCGAGATAGACGACAACGTTGCGGACTTGGTTGTTGCACAGCTCATCTACCTTGAAGGCAAAGATTCGACAAAGGATATCAGTCTTTACATCAACAGCCCGGGCGGAAGCGTTTCTGCAGGTTTTGCAATCTATGACACAATGAACTACATCAAGTGCGACGTGTCCACAATCTGCATTGGTATGGCTGCTTCAATGGGTGCATTCTTGCTCTCATCCGGTGCAAAGGGAAAGAGATATTCTTTGCCTAATGCAAAAATCATGATCCACCAACCTTTGGGCGGTGCACAAGGTCAAGCAAGCGATATTGCAATTCAAGCAAACGAGATTCTCAAGACAAAGAAGCGTATCAATGATATCCTTGCACAAAACACTTCACAGCCCATTTCAAAGATCGAAGTTGACACTGACCGTGATTTCTATATGACGGCAGAAGAAGCTGAAAAGTATGGTCTTGTTGACAAAATTTTCTATTCGAGAAAGTAATTTCGGCAAGATATTCAAATTTGAAAAATAGCAAAATAACTGTTTAGAATGCCGTTTATGCGGTATATCTTGGACGGTTGTGGGTGATTTTGCACCCATGGAGTTGAAATATATGGAAAATTATCACGACAATTATCACAAACAACAACATTGCAGTTTTTGTGGCAGGAGCGGTGACGAGGTTGAAAAAATCATCAGCGGTCCAAACGACCTTTGTATCTGCAATGAGTGTGTTGATGAATGCGTTTATATCCTTGGCAGAGGTGAAAAAAGCACTCAAGATGCAGTGAGCCTCTATACACCAAAAGAGATAAAAGCAAAGCTCGATGAGTACATCATTGGACAAGACAGTGCAAAAAGAGTGCTGTCTGTTGCCGTATACAATCATTATAAACGTATCAATCAGCTTGCTACAAAAAAGAATGACGATGTTGTGATTGAAAAGAGCAACGTGCTTTTGCTCGGACCTACAGGTTCAGGCAAAACTTTGCTTGCAAAGACGCTTGCTCAAATCCTCAACGTTCCGTTTGCCGTTGCTGATGCAACAACGCTTACGGAGGCAGGTTACGTCGGTGAGGACGTTGAAAACATTCTTCTCAAGCTCATTCAGTCTGCAAACGGTGACTTGAAGCGTGCCGAAATCGGCATTGTATATATTGACGAGATTGACAAGATTGCCAAAAAGGGTGAGAACGTTTCCATTACACGCGACGTAAGCGGTGAAGGCGTGCAACAAGCTTTGCTTAAAATAATCGAAGGTACTGTTGCAAACGTGCCACCTCAAGGCGGGAGAAAGCACCCCAATCAAGAGTGCTATCAGCTTGACACAACCAATATTTTGTTCCTTTGTGGCGGTGCTTTTGTCGATTTGGACAAGATTGTGGACGAGCGTAAGGACAATTCAAAGCTCGGCTTTGGTTCCGCCGTTAGAGGTACTATGGACTATAAGTATGACGAGCTTATCAAGGCTTTGCAACCTGCAGACCTCATCAAATTCGGCTTGATCCCGGAATTTGTCGGTCGTGTGCCTATCGTTGTTGGACTCAATGCACTTGACGAAACGGCACTTGTGAAGATTCTCTCCGAGCCAAAGAATGCACTTGTGAAACAATACAAGTTCCAATTTGCACTCGACGGTGTCACTCTTGAGTTTGAGGACGACGCACTCAAAGCCGTTGCGGGCAAGGCTATTGCACTCAACACAGGTGCAAGAGGTTTGAGAGCTATTTTGGAGGATGTGTTGCTCGAGCTTATGTTTGACATTCCATCCAGCAACGACATTGAAAAAGTCATTGTAACCAAGGCATCTATTGAAAAGAGCGAAAAACCAATCGTTGTCAAAAAGGCTATTTCTCAAGCCGATCAAATTGCATAACAATCAAAAATAGTGCATCTAATGCACTATTTTTCTTTTTTCTTAAAAGCGCAAAAGACAAAGGAGGTAGGGATATGATAAAACAAGCAAGGTTTGTTACCTCAGTTGCAAATCAAGGAGATCTGCCCGATTACGGTGTGCCGGAGATTGCCATTGCGGGTAAATCAAACGTCGGCAAATCTTCCTTTATAAATTTTATGGTCAACCAAAACAAGCTCGCAAAGACCTCTCAAGAGCCCGGTCGTACGAGATTGCTCAACTATTTTGAAATCAACAAGGGTGAGTACTATTTTGTTGATTTGCCCGGTTACGGCTATGCAAAGGTCAATAAGCAAGAAAAACAAAAGTGGGGTGGTTTGATTGAAAGCTATCTCAAGAATAGTACAAGGCTGATAAACGTGTTTGTGCTTGTTGATATACGCCATGAACCGAGTGAAGATGACTTGCTTATGGTGCATTATCTTTATTCATATGGCATACCGTTTACGCTCATTGCAACCAAGGCGGATAAACTTTCTCGTGCACAACAACAAAAAGCTTTGGCGGTGATTGCAAGCAAGATGGGTGTTGGAGTCAAGGATATTTTGGTCACGTCATCGTCGCAAAAGACAGGGAAGGAGCAAGTATTGCAACGCATCGATACTTTGCTTCAAAATGCCAACGTCATCCTCACGGCAGATGAGCTTGAGGGATAAAAGTTTTTCATTTGGTTTGGAAAATAAAAAAAATAGCCAAAGTTGACAAAATCAATTTTGGCTATATTTTTGGCTTAAAGTATTCTAATTTTTGCAAAATGTTGGAATACTTTTCTAAAAATTGGTCAATTTTAGAATACTATTTCAAATTTCACACACCAAGACGAGCTTATTGTCGATAAGATCGCAAGATGTAAGAATATACTCGATATTGTTCTTTTTCAGCCTTTTGGTGACTCTTGCACTTTTGCCGTGCAAATGTCCGTAAAGAACGTAATCAACGTTGTATTTTTCAAGAAGTGCCGTAACTTGCGTGTCTTGATAGGTTGCCTCAAATGGCGGATAGTGCAAAAGTGCTATGACAACATCTCCGTCCTTCTTTTGTTTTGTGGCAGAGTCGAGAGAAAGTTCAAGACGGATAAGCTCTCTTTTGAAGATTTTTTCATCGTTTTGAGAACTATCTTTTGTTGGGATTGTCCAACCTCTTGTACCGCAAATCACAACACCTTTGTCCGGGGTGGCAATTCTGTAAGAGTTGTTTTGAACAAAATTGAAGGTCGGGAAGGCTTTTTCCATTTTATTGAGGGAATTCCAATAATAGTCGTGATTGCCTTTGACGACGTATTTTTGCCCCTTGAGTTTTTCAACAAGCACATAATCCGGGGTGGCTTCTGATATTGTCAGCCCCCAAGACATATCTCCGCCAAGCAAAACAAGGTCATCATCTGTGACCTTCGATGTCCAATCTTCGCATATTTTTGTGAAGTGGTTTTGCCAACCGTCACCGAAAATGTCCATAGGTTTTTCAACTGCGGTTGAGAGATGTAAGTCGCTAATTGCGTAAATCTTCATATATATAATATAACATTTATTAGATTATTTTTCAATAAGAATGGATAAAGATTGCTAGTAAAGATATATATTTTTATATACCAATCAAAATAAAAATTGCAAGTTTATCAATTGTTGCTATGAATACAAAGATTGTGCTTCAAATACAACGACTTTGCTTTAAGCGATTTGTTTATGCAAAATAGTCTTATAACTTTGGTTTAAATGAATGAAATGGTGAGATTGTTGCTCAAATGCTTCTTTGATATTCTTGATTTTTGCCGACAAGCTACTATTTTCTTGATTAATCTAAATTGCGACTTTATTTAGTTTTGTTTGACAGGTTGTTTCTTAATTTTGATTGCTTGCTTTCCATGTAAATTGAAAAAAGCACCATAGGTGCTTTTTTCACGTTGGGAACAAGGGGAGATCGAACACTCCTTGACATGCATCTTGACTGAACTCCGTGCAGGGCGGAATTTTGCAATAACCGTATGATGGGATGAGCAAATTTACAGGGGCTTGTACACTGAGTATCACCGTGACGCAACTCGTGATTGAGAAAGTGTTGTCGCTCACATAACTGCCTCTTGGTGAAGTCATATTGACTGTTGCCGAGATGTTTGGCTGAATGACGCTTCCGGACGGTACGCACATGACGACGTCTTGCGAAAGTGTGATGTTGCCTGTGCCTGTGCCGGATACGCCGTTTGCATCGGTATAGGCAATTTGGACGGGGATGGATATTGTTGCCGTCACCCTCGATAGGCCTTGTCTATCGGTTATAGGGGTTATCGTCAGGGAAGTTATGCTCCCTTGTGAGGATGTAGATGAACCGCTGACAAATGTAAGTGGCAGTGTGGGGTTTGCAGGTGACAAGTTGGTGAGAGAAATCGTTGAGTCTAGGCTTGTTTGAAGCATACAGGCATCAAAGATTTTTATCGTCTGAACACAAACCTTTTCACATAATCCGTTCATTGGATTGCCGTTGATGTTCCCGGGACATCTATCGGTTGCTGATTGAGAGTTGTTGCAAAAAGACATCTTTTTACCTCCTTTATTATTTGTTGCAATATATGCCGAAAAATATTTTTTGTTGCTTTTTGCTGGAAAAATGTGCAAATGTGTGTGCAAATGTGGACAAACTTTTGGTAAATGGGGTTATTTTATGATGGAAAATTTATGAAATTTTATAAATTGAATATTGAAAAAATCCACTAAACAGTGGGGGATGTGTGCGGATTTATGCATCGAAAAACTCGATTTGTATATAGTTAACTTGTAAAATAAATAAAAATGAATATGCCCACTAAATAGCCGAAAATTTATGGGAAAATTTTGGAAAAATCCGTTGACAAATATGTGATCTTATTATAGAATAATAACGCAAAGGGGGAGAATTCCCCAAAAAAAGGAAAATGACTATGCCGAAATTTATGCTTGGAAACGCTCGTCATCAGCTTGATGAGAGAAACAGATTTAGGATCCCCGCAAAGTTCCGTGAAGGGCTTGGCGAGAATCCTTATATCTTCCCGGGCAGAAACGGTTGTATGTACATTGTTCCTGAAGATCACATCGAGCAGTTGCTCGGCACCTTCATCGGTGACAATCCGTACACTTCGGACAATGAGGACCTCACGACTCAAATCTATTCTTTGAGCGAACCGATCGAGGAAGATACGCAGGGAAGAATAACACTCAGCAAAGAGGCATCCAAGCTCATCAAGGCTAAAAAGGAACTTGTGTTTGTGGGCAAGATCACACACCTTGAGATGTGGTCGGCAGAAGTGTGGGATGAAAGATACGGCGTGCTTGAGCCCGGCAAACTTGAAAGGATGCTCGAAGATCTCAAAAAGCGTGGTGCGTGATATGGAATTTGCTCACATACCCGTTATGCTTGAGGAGTGCATCGAAGCACTTGATATAAAACCAAACGGAATATACGTTGACGGCACTGTTGGCGGTGCAGGACACTCAAGCGAGATTGTCAAGAGATTGCAAGAGGGCAGACTGATTGCGGTTGACCGCGACGAGGAAGCTCTCAAGGCATCCTCGCAAAGATTGAAAGATTATCAAGACAAAGTGACCTTTGTGCATGATGATTACAAAAATCTTTGTGCAAGGCTGGACGATCTTGGCATTGACAGAGTGGACGGAATATTGCTTGATCTTGGAGTAAGCAGTTATCAGCTGGACAATGCAGAGCGTGGCTTCAGCTATATGAAGGACGCACCGTTGGATATGAGAATGGATCGTTCTCAAGGCGAAAGTGCCTACGACGTGGTGAACGGCTACTCTGAAAGCGAGCTTGCGAGAATCCTGTTTGATTACGGCGAAGAAAAGCTTGCAAGATCCATAGCAAGAAAAATCGTAAACACAAGAGCGGATGCACCGATAAGGACGACACTTGAGCTTAGCAAACTTGTTGAGGAGTGTTATCCGGCAAAAACAAGATGGAAATTTGGACATCCTGCAAAACGAACCTTTCAAGCAATAAGAATACAAGTCAACGGCGAACTTCAAATGCTGGGTGAAGCTGTTGAACAGATGGCAAGACGTCTCAAAAAGGGCGGAAGAATGGCGGTGATAACCTTCCATTCGCTTGAGGACAGAATAGTCAAATCTGCCTTTAAGCAACTCAGCCTTGCATGTACCTGTCCTCCGGATTTCCCGGTGTGCGTATGTGGCAAGGTGCAAGAGGTGGAACTTGTCAACAAAAAGCCCATCACGGCAAGCGAGCACGAGCTTGAGATCAACTCTAGATCGCAGAGTGCAAAGCTGAGAGTGGTGGAAAGATTATAACGAAAACAAAGAAAATACACATATTAAAAATTGATTATCTAAATGGGGCTAAAAGCGGAAAACGATAATCTAAAAGGGGTAGAATATGGCAATCACATTGGATGAATTGTTGGGAAGAAACACACAAAGCGTCTCTCGCTCAAGCGTTGAGAATTTTCCTTCATACGAGGAGTTTAATGCGTCACGCAATCAAAACTATTCTGCACAACCCGTGCAGAACAGCGTCCGCTACAATTTTGACCCCATTCCTGCACGTGAAGTTTGCTCTGAGGAAAGCGTGAGGGCATACGAGGCATCTCGTCCTTACGTCACTCCCCAAAACAGTGAATATCAAAATCGTGAATATGCATTTTATGACAATTTGAACGCTCAAAGAGCACAACATGCTCAACCTTTGTACGTTCCTGTCAAAACATACGATCCTGTTGCACAAGCAATGGTGCAATATGCTCAACCACAGCAACAATCATTTTATGAGTTTTCAGCACAAGATGAAGAAAGATTGAGCAATGAGGAGCTTTACAACAAGCTTTCTTACACACAATCCAACGCTCCTGCATTTAACGAACAAACAAGCAAGCAACGCACAAGCGTTTTTGCTCGCAAAGCAGAGAGGGTGCAGGACACAACTGAAACAAGACAACGTGGCAGACTCAACACAAAGGGCAAAATCATCCTTGCCGTATACGTTGCAGTGATTGCACTTGTCACGTCATTGATTATCGTCAATGCAACAAAGATCAATCAAGGCAAAGCAGTTACGCCAACCTCGTCAATTGAAATCGTTGCAGAAGAAAAATGAATAAAATTGGTGCTTCGATAGTAAGTTTACTATATGAAGCGTCAAAACAGCAATAATACAAAACCCAATCTTCTTTATAATCCAGCAAAAAGACTGTCTACAATTATATTGTTGATGGTCTTTTTGTTTTGCGGTGTTTTTGCAAAGATGGTACACGTAATTTTGATAGAGGGCGGAGACTTGCAAGTCAAGGCAATGAGTCAGTGGCTAAGAGACGTGCCTTCAGATGCGATAAGGGGAAGCATTCTCGACAAAAACGGCAAAGTGCTTGCGTCAACTTCGACAAGATATAACGTGTACGTGCGACCAACCGACACGTCAAATAAGCAAGCAGTTGCAAGACTGTTGTGCGAGGTGTTTGGATACGAATATGAAAGCACGCTAGCAAAAATATCAAAGAGGGTGAGCGAGGTTAGAGTTGCATCGTCTGCGACAAAAGAGCAGTTGAACAAAATTTATGCCTCACAACTTGACGGAATCTACTATGCAGAGGACAATTTCCGCTACTATCCGTATGGTGATTTTATGACGCAACTTTTGGGATTCTGCTCCTCCGACGGATACGGACAGACAGGGATAGAGGCATATTATGACAAGTATTTGACGGGAATAAACGGGCAGATTTTGACGGAGTCCGATCTGATCGGGCGTTCTTTGCATGGTTCATCCACCTACTATTTGCCGGGGGTGGACGGGCTTGATTTGACAACGACGTTGGACGTGGGATTGCAATCCATTGTCGAGGGGGCAATTCAAAGTGCAGTTGCAAAATTTAACCCCAAAGGGGTTATGTGTGCAGTGATGGACTATACAAACGGCAGTATACTTGCACTTTGCGAATATCCGTCGTTTGACTTGAACGATGTGCCGAGAGACAATTTGACCACGTTATTTGAAAACTCCAAGAGCAAGTTTATATCAACGGTGTACGAACCCGGCTCGACATTCAAGATTTTGACAACCGCATCGGCAATAGACAGTCAAGCTGTGAGGGTGTCGGATAGATTCTACTGTGCAGGTTCAAAGATGGTGGACGGCAAAAAAATACGATGTTGGAAATCAAAAGGGCACGGCTCGATAAATTTTGCAGAGGGCGTTGAGGGAAGTTGCAACTGCGTGTTTATGGACTGTGCTTTGAGAATGGGCACAAGCACTTTTTACGATTATCTTGCAAAATTCGGCTTGAGCAAAAAGACGGGTATCGATATGAGCGGTGAGACGAGTGGAATATTCATCGATCGCAATCTTGTCAAAAACGTGGATCTTGCGCGTATAGGGTTTGGACAGGCTGTTGCGGTGACACCTATCGGACTTTTGAGTGCGACCTCAAGCGTGGTGAACGGCGGAGTGAGTGTAACACCGCACGTCTTGGATAAGGTGTGCACGTCAGAGGGAAAGATAGTGGCAAGTCAAGGTTTGTCAGGAGGCGAAAGAGTGATAAGCGAAAGCACGTCCGCAACAGTCAGAGACTTGCTTGAGAGAGTGGTGACGCAAGGAAGTGGAAAGGGGGCATACGTTGCAGGCTACAAGATATTGGGCAAGACAGGCACTGCACAAAAATATGAAAACGGACAGATCGCAAGAGGAAAATACATCTCCTCATTCTTGGGTTTTTCTGTGTGTGAGGGTGCAAATTTGGGCGTGCTCTTTATCGTGGACGAACCGCAAGGGTATATGTATTACGGCTCTCTTGTTGCATGTCCGATAGTGGGTGATATTTTTGAGAGTACATTTGCGTATTTGGGTGTCGAGCCTAAATATACAGGCAAAGAAGCGGAGATCATAGGCGAGTCTTTTGAGCTTGCGTCTTTTGAGGGTATGAGCGTAAATTCTGCAAAAAACGCACTTGCAAAACTTGGACTGTACTGTGAAATTGATGGTGACGGGGACACGATCACCTCTCAATATCCGCTTGCCGGAGCCACCGTTGACAAGAGGAACGTCGTGTTGCTTTTGACGTGACGATAACGTGTTGAAATATGTCGAATATTAAGCTATTTTGCAATGTTTTGTCACGTTTGATTTTTGCGAAAAATAAGAAAGATTTTCCGTTTATGTCTTAAATTGCGAAGGGGTTGATTCTTCAAGCTACACTCATTATTATGAGTGTATAAAACTTTTGGAGGAAGCAACGTATGACGCTTGAAAATTTATTGCAAGGTATTGAAATTCTAAAGACAAATATAGACTTAAACACTCATGTCGCAGAAGTGAGGATGAATTCAAAAGAGGTGTGCGAAAACGACGTGTTTTTCTGCATGCAGGGTGTAAAAGAGGACGGAAACGCCTTTATTGACGAGATAGACGTGCCCTTTGTTGCCGTAAGCGAAAAGGAGCCGATTGACGATAGCATAAAATACGTGCTTGTGAGGGATGTGCGCAAGGCTTTTGCTATTGCTTGCGAAAATAGATTTCTGCATCCGCTCGATGGAATGAAGTTTGTTGCGGTGGTGGGCACCAACGGCAAGACGTCCACGGCACATTACATCAATTCTATATTGAATTTTGCAGGAATAAAGACGGGGCTTATCGGCACGGAAGGGCATTACATTTTGGGAGAGAAAGTGTCGCAAAGTTTGACAACTCCCAATCCCTACGAGCTGAACGAGCTGTTTTTCAAGATGAGGGCAAAGGGGGTTGAAGTGGTGATTGCAGAGGTGAGTGCACATGCGATTTACCTTGAAAAACTGGGAGATATAAAGGCGGACGTGGCAATATTGACCAACGTGTCGCAAGATCATTTGGACTACTTCAAAAACTATGAAAACTATATGAGTGTCAAAGAGTCTTTTTTTGTTGACGGACACGCCAAAGTAGCCGTGGTAAACGTTGATGACGCGTGTGGAAGAAATCTGCTGAAAAAGCTTGACGGCAAAGAGGGGGTGAAGTGCATAAGCTACGGTCTCAACAATCCTGCCGATTGCTTTGGAGTGAACGTCGTTTGCGATTTTGACGGCATAAGATTTGTGGCAAACCTATGCGACGACATTGTAGAGGTCAAGTCACGTTTGTACGGAGAGTTTAACGTATACAATCTTTTGGGGGCAATGAGCGTGGCAACGGCACTAGGCATCGATGACAAAACTCTTGCCTATGCCGTTCGCAAAATCAAGGCGGTAAAGGGCAGATTTAGCGTGATAAACACCGAGAAAGGTACAATAATCATAGATTATGCTCATACGCCAAGCGGACTTAGGGAGCTATTGTCCACGGCAAGAACGTTGACAAAATCAAGGCTCATCGTCCTGTTCGGTTGCGGTGGTGAGAGGGATAAATCAAAGAGAGCGTTGATGGGCAAAATTGCATCCAAATTTAGTGATTATATCATTCTTACAAGCGACAACCCAAGGGGTGAGGATGCCGGGCAGATCATCGAGCAGATAGAAACGGGAGTAACCATCAAAGATTTCAAGTGCATACCTGATAGAGCGGAAGCGGTGAGATATGCACTTTGCGAGATGGAGGAGGGTGATACCCTTGTGCTTGCAGGTAAAGGCAATGAAAACTACCTTGAAATAAAGGGCAAAAAAATTCCGTACAGCGATTTTGATATGGTTGCGAGGTATGCAAGATAATGAGTGCATTAAACAAACTGCTGACTTATTTTGTATGTTCGGTGGTATTTTCGCTTTTGCTTGGACCTCTCATTATCAAGATAATGAGGAGTCTCAAGGCTAAACAAACGGTGCTCGGTTACGTAAAGCAACATGAGCAGAAAAACGGCACTCCAACTATGGGCGGATTTATCTTTCTTGTGCCTGCGGTGGTATTCGGCATCGTTGAATTTGAGGGATTGAGCTTGGTGTCTGTGGCAATTACGCTCGGCTTTGGCGTGCTCGGTTTTTTGGATGATTTTATAAAAATCAGGTATAGCAGAAATTTGGGGTTGAAGCCCTATCAAAAGATTGTAGGACAGCTTGGGTTGAGCTTGGTGGCAGGCTATTTTGTGTTCAGTTCCTCAAGTGTAGGCACAAGCATAAATTTTCCTTTTTTGAGTGTACCCATCGACTTGAGGTGGGGGATAATTCCTTTTGTCGCACTTGTGTATATCGCAACCACAAATTCCGTAAATCTGACGGACGGACTTGACGGACTTGCAGGATATACGTCGGTGGCTTATTTTTTGTGGTTTGCCATTGTCATATATTTCATATATGAAGATGCCATTGCAATCAAGGATATGGAGTATGCGGAGCAGATTTTGTCACTCGGCGTATTTTGCGTGAGTATGTTGGGCGGTTTGCTTGGCTATCTTGTCTACAATGGCTATCCTGCAAAAATCATGATGGGGGATACCGGCTCGCTTGCCCTAGGTGCGTCCTGCGCGAGCGTTGCGGTTTTTTCAAAAAATCCTTTTTTGATTGTCACATCGGGCATAATGTTTGTGCTCTCAAGCATATCAGTTATATTGCAGGTGCTTTCATTCAAGCTGACAAAAAAGCGAATTTTCCTCATGGCTCCCTTCCATCATCATCTTGAGATGAAGGGGATGCACGAGAGCAAAATCGTCACGCTGTATTTTATCGTAAGCATGATAGGGGGTGCTCTGACACTGATTTTTGCGAGGACTGTATGAGATTTGCCTTGAAAAACGTTGTTGTGTATGGGGCAGGAGTGAGCGGAATTTCCGCATATGAACTTTGTAGAGAGAAAGGTGCAAAAGCCATTGTTTACGATGACAATCCTAAAGTCAAAAGGGCAACATCGAGCAAAGGCGTGTTTGACGGTGCGGATATGATTATCTTAAGTCCGGGTGTCAATCCCGACCAAGAATTTCTGCTTTCCGCCAGGCTTGAAAACGTGCTTGTCATCAGTGAGCTTGAGCTTGCATCAAGAGTGTGCACTGCCGAGCAGATTGCAATAACCGGCACAAATGGCAAGACAACAACCACCTTGCTTGTTGATCACGTGCTGAAAAGAGCAGGGCTACGTTCCCATGCCGTTGGCAATATTGGAACGCCCTTTTCCTACATAGCAGACAAGCTGGATGCAACAGAAACTTGCGTGATAGAAGCAAGCAGTTTTCAGCTTGAAAACTGTTCGACTTTCTCGCCGGATATTGCCGTTTTGCTCAATATAAAACCCGACCACTTGGCAAGGCATAAGGGGATCGAGGGCTACGTGCATGCAAAGAGCAATATCTTTTTGCACCAAGGAGAGGGAGATTATATCGTGTACAATGCCGATGATGCTCTCGTTTGCTCTGCAATTGAAGATGCAATATCTCAAAAGGTGCCTTTTTCAAAGGAGAGAATTGTCACGGACGGCGCGTACATCTCATCCGGCTTTGTGTGCTTCAGGGGAACGCCTATCGTAGCTCTCGAGGATATAGATTTCAAAGGTGACGAGCTTGACAACGTGCTTGCGTGCGTGTGCGTGTGTATGCTCAAGGGGGTATCAGCTTTCAACATCGCATCGGCAATCACGGACTTTGCAAGACCGAAATATCGCAGACAACTTGTGCGTATCGTCAAGGGGATATATGTCTACAACGATTCAAAATCAACAAACGTATCCGCATGCCTTTCCTGTTGCAATGCGGTGGGGGATTGTGTGCTTATGCTGGGCGGTATGCTTGCAGACGAGTGCTTTGACACCCTTTTTGTGAATATGCCAATCAACGTAAAGGGGATTGTCGCACAAGGTGAGAATGCACTCATAATAAAAGATTGTGCGCAAAGACATTCGCATGATGTAAGAATTGAACAAACACTTGAGTCTGCAGTCAAAAAAGCCTTTGAAATTGCAAAGGATTTGAAGTGCGAAAGTATACTTTTTTCACCTGCGAGCAAGAGCTTTGACTTATACAAGAATTTTGAGGACAGAGGCAAACGCTTTGATGAGGAAATTGCAAAAATCGCAAGAGAAATATGAGATACACAAGGGGGATATTTCAAGGCGGAGGGGATGATCGCAACACGCTTATCCTCGGCAAGGGCAAGAGTGACGTCGGCTTGATTGCAACGGCACTTTGCTTGTCTTTGTTGGGATTGCTGTTTATATATTCCGCATCAAGCTATAGCGCACGACTTGAGAGTGGGGATGCTTTTCACTATGTGAAAACTCAATCACTGGCGTTGGTGATTGGGCTTTTTGCGATGATAATGCTCTCAAACGTCAATATAGCAAGCATTGAAAAAATTTCGCCGATTTTGTACGTTGTGGCACTCATTCTGCTGGGAGCGGTGTTTATCCCCGTCATCGGAGTTGAAAGCTATGGAGCAAAGAGGTGGCTTAACCTCGGTGTTTTCACAATTCAGCCATCCGAATATGCCAAGTTTTTTATGGTGGCGTTCATTGCACGCTTTGCAAGCAAAGCGGATATGAAAAAGTTTGGCAACGTTATTATCGTGCTCTTGATTGGCGGTGCGGTGTGTGTGCTGATTATGCTCGAGCCGAATATGTCGATCACCATGTGTGTTGTGGCGGTCTTGTTTGTCATGCTATATGCAAGCGGAAGCAAACTTTTGCATATAGCCTTGCTTGTGCTACCGGTCCTTGCCGGAGCTATCGTGCTTATTCTCATAGAGCCGTATAGACTTCAACGTCTGCTCGCATTTTTAGATCCTTGGCAGTCACCGCTTGATGAGGGTTATCAGCTTATTCAGTCATATTATGCACTTGGCAGTGGCGGATTGTTTGGAGTGGGCATTTTCAATTCGCGTCAAAAATATTTATTTTTGCCATTTGCGGAAAGCGATTTTATCCTGTCCATCATAGGTGAAGAAACAGGGCTTTTGGGTGTGCTTGTCATTATGGTTCTGTTTTGCATAATTTTGATTAAGGGCATCAAGATTGCAAAGATTGCAAGAGATAGATTTTCCTGCTATTTGGCTGTTGGCATAACTGCAATCACAACGGTGCAAGCACTGTTGAATATGGCGGTCGTATGCGGAGCGATTCCGCCCACCGGGCTTCCGTTGCCTTTTGTGAGTGCGGGAGGAAGTTCGCTTGTGGCGTATATGGGGGCAATCGGTGTGCTCAACGGCATAAATAAGCAAGGCGTAAGGTACATTGGGGTGAGTGATTTGAAAGAGGTGGTATGATGAGAGAGTATTTTTTTGTCAAGGGCGGAAATCAACTTTGTGGCAGGTATGAGGTGCGAGGTGCCAAGAATGCCGTTTTGCCCTTGCTTGCTATGGGAATTATGAGCGAGGATGACGTGACGATAGACAATTGTCCATACATATCCGACGTTGACAATATGTTGGACTTGCTCAAAAGCATGGGCGTGTGCGTCACGCGTGAGGGGCGTAGTATATGCGTGCGTGGGCAGGCGATGCGTGCGTGCGATGAGGCAAAGTATTTCAAAAGTATGCGATCGTCTATGTTTATGCTGGGTGCTTTGCTTTCGACTGTGGGTGAGGTGTCCATGCCACTGCCGGGCGGTTGTGCGATAGGAGCAAGACCGCTTGATATTCATATTGACGGACTTAGAGCAATGGGAGCCACAATAGAATGTGACGGACAACGTCTCAACTGCCACGCAACAAGCCTTCACGGTGAGAAAATACTTATGAGATATCCAAGCGTTGGAGCAACGGAAAATCTTATGATGTGTGCCTCTTTGGCAAAGGGGAAAACCACGCTTGTCAACTGTGCAAGAGAGCCTGAGATTTGCTCGCTTGCGGACGGGTTGCGTGCGATGGGTGCGCGCATACACGGAGACGGAACGTCAGTTATGCAAATAGAGGGAGTGGACAAACTTTACGGAGCAAGAATCACGCCCATAGGAGACAGAATAGTTGCCGGCACCATTATGTGTGCGGTTGCCCTGTGTGGCGGAAATGTTGAGATTGAGGGCATCAACAAAAATCACTTGGGAGCGGTGGTGGACGTGCTATCTTCAAAGCATTGCAAGATATGCTCGGACGAGGGCGGAGTGCACGTTTTTTCCACAGGCAAGGTGAAAGCGTTTGACGTAATATCCGCACCGTATCCGCTTTTCCCAACAGACTTGCAAGCACCACTTATGAGTCTTGCGTGTTTTTCCGATGGCGTATGCCATATCAATGAAACGGTTTTTGAGCAAAGGTTTGCACATGCGTATGAGCTTAAAAAAGCAGGCGGAAAAATCATGGTGGACAATAGCGTTGCAAACGTGGTTGGCTGTATGAGTGCACAACGTCCGTATATCATGCACGGCACGGATATGTACGCAAGCGATTTGCGTGGGGGAGCCGGGCTTATTTTGGCGGGATTGAAAATAAGAGGTGAGAGTCGTGTTTTTGGAAGCGAGTTTATTGACAGAGGATATGAGAAAATAGAGGATATTTTTTGCTCGCTTGGCGGCTATGTTATACGCAAAAGGGGATGAAGGATGCAAAAATAACGGATGAAGTGTGCGTTTTGATAAAAAATGTCACTTTTGGAAATTTTTTTTATAAAAATCCATTGACACGATAAGTATTTTATATATAATATAATTATATATATGTAACGCACTCGTGCGTGTTGAGGAGAATATGAGTTCTATTTTCACAAAAGACATCGCAGTTTTGAATATAACTTCACGCCAAGCCAGTGCAATAGTTGGCTCCAAAAGGGCACAGAGTGTTTTTGGCATAAAGTCTATTGCCGAAAAACAGCATCAAGGATATGAAAACGGAGAGTGGTTTGACAAGGATGAAACCATGGATATTGCAAAATCCGTTTTGTTGGATGCGATGAAGAGTGCCGGCTCTCGCACAAAGAGGCTTTTTATCGGCGTGCCAGCCGAGTTTGTTACGGTGGTTGCAAAAGAAGTTTCAATCCGTCTTGACAGAGAGAGGAGAGTCATCGACGGTGACATCGCATATCTCCTTAAGAAGGGAGACGATTTTGACAGTGACAAGTTTGTCACAATCAACACTTCTGCAATTTATTTCAGTATTGACGACAGTGACAAGATTTACACTGACGTGAGAGATATGTATGCCTCATCCGTTGAAGGTTGCGTCAGCTATATGCTTTGCGAAAAGAGCTTTGTCAACATGTTTGACAAGATTGCATCCTCTTTGGGATTTACGGACGTAAGATACGTTGCCGGTTGTTGGGCAGAGTGCATGGGGCTTCTTGAAAAAGAGCAAAGAGACAGTGTATACATGCTCATCGACATCGGTTATCTTTCATCATCCATCAGCATTGCAAAGGGAGAGGGTATTTTGGATATGAAGTCCTTCTCGATGGGCGGAGCACACATCTGTGCGGACATATTCGAGGCTCTTGACGTTCCGTTTGAAATGGCTGAGGAGGCAAAACGTCTTGTGGATCTCAATCTCAACTACAGTGACGAGGCTGTGCTTGTGAGTGATGGCGAAAATGCCGTTTACGCATCCGATGCTTGCGAGATTGCCAAAAACAGACTTGACGTATTTGCAGAGATAATCTCCGACGTTCTCAAAGAGCTTGAGGAGGACGCACCGTCATATATGCCCATTTATCTCACGGGAGAGGGCGTCGCACCTATGCGTGGTGCAAAAAAATATTTGAGCGAACAGCTCGGCAAAAACATAGAAATCATCACTCCAAAGCTTCCCGGTTTTGTGAAGCCGGACGACAGCTCCAAGGCATCCTTGCTTTTGATGGCTGACAATCTTTCTCGCTTTGACTTTGGAGTGTTTATAAAAAAGATATTCAACGGAGGTAAAAAATGATAGATTTTGAAAAATTTGGCTGGACTCCTTCCGAGGAGACTGAAGATATGCCCCAAGAGGTTCAAGAGGAGACAGAAGCTCAAGACGAGGTTGTCAGCTACATTCCCGATGAGGAAGAGTGCGAGAGTTATCAACCTGTGTCCAAAAAGATACCCGGCAAGGCAAATATCGTCGTAGTCGGCGTTGGCGGTGGCGGAAACAATGCTGTCAACAACATGATGCGTGCAGAAATCAAGAGTGCAACTTTTGTTGTTATGAACACAGACCTTCAAGCACTCAACATGTCACTTGTGCCTCCGCATTGCAAGATTCAACTCGGTCAAAATATGACCGGCGGTCTTGGTGCTGGTTCTGATCCTGAAATCGGCAGAAAAGCTGCAGAGGAATCTCGTGAACGCATCAAGTGTGCACTCAAAGGCATTGACCTTCTTTTCATCACCGCAGGTATGGGCGGTGGCACAGGCACAGGTGCCGCACCTGTCATTGCAGAGATTGCAAAGTCAATGGGCATCTTGACAGTTGCTGTTGTCACAAAACCATTCAACTTTGAGGGTGCACAACGCATGAGAAATGCTGAAGAAGGCATCAAGAACCTCAAGAATTTTGTGGATACATTGCTTGTTATCCCCAACCAAAAGCTCATCGAAGTTCTTGACAAAAACATCTCATTCAAGCGTGCTTTTGAGATCGCAGACGACGTTTTGCGCCAAGGCGTTCAGGGCGTGAGCGACGTTATCGCAAGTCCGGAGCTTATCAACCTCGACTTTGCAGACGTTCGCACAATCCTTTCCAACAAAGGTCTTGCCCACATGGGTATTGGCTATGGCAAGGGCGAAAAGAGAGTTATCGACGCCGTTCGTGGTGCAGTGTTCAGCCCGCTTCTTGAGACAGATATCGAGGGCGCAACAGGCATCATCGTCAACATTTCAGGCGGTGACGATATGCTTCTTAGTGAAGTCACCGAAGCTTGCGACATCGTCAAACAAGTTGTCGATCCAAGTGCAAATATCATCTTCGGCACGGCATTTGTTCCCGACAAGAAGGACATCGAGATCACAATTATCGCAACGGGTTTTGTGGATAGAAACACCGCTCCTGCGAGAAGCTCTGCTCCGCAACCGTCACAAAGATCCTTTGCTATGGCATTCAATCAGAGTGCACCGCAAAGCGAGGAGCAAGCAGAGGAGCCAAAAGAGGATGCTCCGATTTACAACCAAGACATTTTTGCAAATCGTCCTGTGTTTAATCAGTCACGTCCGGCACCGCAAGAACCGGTGCAACAACCTGTTGTTCAACCTGCTCCCGCACCGCAACCTGTTGCAGACTCTGTTCAATCATCAAGAATTGACGTCACAAAGAAACAAGTTCCTGCATTCCTTCGCCGTTTGAAGAATGACAGAAATTGACAAAACCGATATTCTAATCACATATTTTGCATATTTGATTTGAACTGAAACTTAATATCAACATCCCAAAAAGTCACTTATTTCAAGTGGCTTTTTTCTTTTCTCTTGTGACTTAAAAGGAAAGATTTTGCAAGCGGTTGGATATATCATTCTCTCGTGACGGTGTACGTGGAGCTTGTTCTTTTCAATAACTTTGCCGTGGACTTTGCCTTGTGCATTGCCACGCAAGCTTTACGCAATAGACGCCTGACGTTTGCAAAGGCACTAATTGCATCTCTTGTCGGTGCGGTGGTTGCTGTCTTTTATGCAATATCACCCGAGTGGGTGCAGATAGTCGTCAAAATTCTGCTTGCACCTATCATGGCAATCATTGCGTTGAGGATTGATGGCAAAGGAGCAAAACGTAAGCTTGCAAGTTTTCTATGCAACCTTGCAGTTTTTTGTCTCCTCACGTACTTTGTCGGCGGAATTGTGCACGGATTGAGCTTTGCACTTGGCATTGACCTAAACTCATACGCAACGCTAGGATTGGTTGCACTGGGGGTGAGTGTATGTATTATTGTTGTACATATGCTTTGTGTAAGAAAGGCGAGAGGAAAAATGCTTCTCAAACAAGTGGAGATTGTAATAGGTGACAAAAAGTGTTGCCTCAAAGGCTTTTGTGACAGCGGAAATATGCTTGTTGACAACTTCAGCGGACTTCCTGTCGTTATACTTTCAAAGGGCGTTTCAAGCTCGTTTGATGGTGTCAAGAGAGAGGGGAGCGTATGCGTGCAGACGGTCGCCGGAGAGGAGTGTATGCCACTTTTTAGAGTGGATGCGCTATACGTTGACGGAGTCAAAAAGCAGGCACTTTGTGCAATAAGCAAGAGTGAATTTGCGGAATACGACATTATTCTGCAAAATTCGCTATTCTAAATGGATAAAAATGATAATTATCAGTATTCTAATCAAATTTTAGATGCTCGAAAATTATATACATAAAAGTGTGGATTATGGAGAAAATATATGAAAGGATTGATTAGAAGCATCTTTGAAAAACTGCTTGCATTTCTTCACGTCAAGCAAGACAATTTTGTGCATTACATATCTCAAGGCAACTCTCTGCCATCTCCTTTTACACCAAGCGAAGAAGCCGAGGTTGTTCAAAGAGTTCTTGATGGTGACGAGGATGCCAGATTGAGTTTGATCGAACACAATTTGCGACTTGTTGTGTACATCGCAAAACGATTTGACAACACCGGTATAGATATGGATGACCTTGTGTCCATCGGCACAATCGGGCTTATAAAGGCGGTTGGCGGTTACAATCCCGACAAGAATATTAAGCTTGCAACATTTGCATCTAGGTGCATTGAAAATGAAATCTTGATGCATTTGCGAAAGACCAACAAGACTAGGGCGGAAGTATCTCTTGATGAACCGCTAAACGTTGATTGGGAGGGCAACACTCTCTTTCTTTGCGATGTCATCGGCACTGATACGGACAGCGTGTACAATGACGTTGAGGCATCCGACGAGAAACAGATTTTGCGTAATATCTTTGACAAACTTCCGCAAAGAGAAAAGCAGATATTGCAGTTGAGATTTGGATTGTACGGGCAGGATGAAATGACGCAAAAAGAAATTGCCGATTTGATGGGAATATCGCAGTCGTACATATCTCGTCTTGAGAAAAAGATTGTTGACAATATGAAGCGTGATATGCTCAAATCAAGTTGATTTAGTACGTTAGAATATCGATTTTGCTTTATTTTATAAAAAATATAAGTCTCTTTACATATCTATAAGGAGACTTTTATTTATGGGAAAAGTTGATATTTGCGGTATAGACACCTCATCACTTCCAAAGCTAACTTCAAGCGAGTGCGACGAGCTTATAAAACGCATAAAGAGAGGTGATAGCGATGCAAGAGATTTGTTTTTGCGAGCAAATATGCGTCTTGTTTTGTCCTGTGTGGGCAGATTTTCAAAATCGCAGGAGAGTGCTGACGATTTGTTTCAAGTGGGTATGGTTGGACTTTTGAAAGCCCTTGAAAACTTTGACGTTACGCTGAACGTTAGATTTTCAACGTATGCTGTGCCTATGATACTTGGCGAAATCCGCCGTGCAATACGTGATAGAACAACGATCAAAGTGCCCAGAAGTATGCGAGATACGGCATACAAAGCATTAAAGACGAGAGAGGAGATGCTCAAGGCAAACGCCAACGATCCCACAATGCTCGAAATTGCCGAGGAGATAGGTGTTCCGCTTTGTGAGGTTGCGTGCGCGCTTGATGCCGTCAGCGATCCCGTATCTTTTTACGAGCAAGTGTACAATGACAGTGACGAGGGGATAGAGCTAGTGGATCAACTTGCCGACCAAAAGGAAAACAGCGAGAATTGGACGGAAAAAATTGCTTTGTACGAGGCGTTGAAGGACGTGCCGGAAAGAGAAATGCAGGTGATACGTTTTAGGTATTTTGACGGCAAAACGCAGGTGGAAATCAGCAAGCTTGTCGGCATATCTCAAGCACAGGTTTCAAGGCTTGAGAAGTCGGCTTTGAGCAAAATCAAGCAGGGTATGATATAAGGTTGCAATCGCAAGTGTGGTAGAGTCAAATTGCTTTCAAAGAGGGCACTACAACTCTTTTTGCGGTTGAGCGGATTCATCCTCTTGCAAGGTGCAGGCATAGTTTCCAACAAGTTCCACCAAGATAATGTCTGCACCTATCTTGATTATGCGATTCCACGGTATAAAAATGCTTTCCGCACTTGTTATGGTTTTGAGCAAGCTTTTTTTGCCGGGCACGCTAAATCCGCATACACCACCGCAATTTGTGAAAATTACGTCACACGTTTTGCCCAATTCCTTGCCGTCTGCGACATTGACTACGGTTTTTTTGGACAATTCCAAAAATGAGTATTGTCTAGAATTCATAATAAATCCTATTCACCTTTCAAAAAAATATGCCATACAATTGTCGAAAATGCCGAAAATCATGTCAAATTGTGGTCTTTTGATTTTTTTTACCACTAAATGTTGTATTTTTTTGTCATAAACATTTACAATTTGTCGGAAACATTGTATAATAAACTCATAAATTGTCGAGGTATTTTTATGAAGTGCATTTATTGTGGATGCTTGGATAGCAAGGTTATCGATTCAAGACAAAATGAGGACGGCACCTCCATTCGCAGACGTAGAGAATGCGTCAGCTGTGGCAAACGTTTCACAACTTATGAGACGGTTGAGTCCACGCCGATTATGGTCATCAAAAAGGATGGTTCTCGTCAAGCATTTGACATTGCCAAAATCAAGATCGGCATCATGAAAGCTTGTGAAAAACGTCCAATTTCAATGGCATCCATCGATCGTCTTGTTGCCGACGTTCAACGCAGAGTTATGAACTCTCTCGATCAAGAGATTTCTTCTACCGAGCTTGGCGATTATGTCATGGAAGGGCTCAAAGCCATTGACGAGGTTGCCTACGTGCGCTATGCATCCGTACACCGTCAATTTAAGGATATCAACACTTTGCTTGATGAAATCGAAACTTTGGTAAATCTCAAAAAATAACCATTGATTAGCAAATAGTTTATTGGAGCTTCCCAACCAAACAGCCTATATCAAAACGACTGTTGTTTAGGAAGCTTTTATTATATCAAATCTTCTTTGTTGACATTTCTTTTTATCTTATCCAGTGCCTTTTTTTCAATTCGAGAAACGTAGGAGCGAGATATATCGAATTTTTGTGCGACTTCACGCTGTGTCAAAGCTCCAATACCGCCAAGCCCGTATCGCAAGCGGATGATCTCAAACTCTCTTTCGTCAAGCACTTGTTTTGTGATTGCAAGCAATTTTTCCATAATAATTGAGTTTTCAACGTCATCGATGACGGAGGTATCCGCCTCGAGCATATCCATGATAACAAGCTCGTTTCCGTCCTTATCGACTCCTATAGGCTCATTGAGAGAGACGTTTGAGCGGTGTTTTTTGCTTGATCGCATCGTCATAAGAATTTCATTTTCAATACACCTGGAAGCGTACGTGGCAAGCTGGGTACCTTTGTCGGGTTTGTAGCTTTCAATAGCCTTTATCAAGCCGATGGAACCTATCGAAATAAGCTCGTCGTTATCTCCGTAATTTGAGTATTTTTTTGCGATATGTGCAACAAGTCGCAAGTTGTGTTTGACCAAGATTTCCTTTGCCTCGTCACTTCCGTTTGCACATTCTTGAAGGTATTCGAGTTCCTTTTCTTTGCTCAATGGCTTTGGAAAGGAGCTCTTTTGACTCACATAGGAAGAAAAGATAATCAATTTTTTCAAAAGAGATAACAAACTCTCCAAAGCCATAGCATCCTCCGGGTTGTATATTTTATGGCGGTAGGGGGTAAAAATTGACAATTATCGACACTTGAAAAAACTTTTTTTGATTATTGCAACGCTTGACAGAAACGAGATAGTGCATTATAATCCCATAGGTCGCAGGCGTGCAAACGTTTTGCGTCAAGGCATAAAATAAATATTATTTTATAGCAAACCAAGCGAGGTCAAATATGAGAAAATTTGATGTGTGCATTGTCGGAGCAGGTCCTGCAGGTATCTTTACCGCTATCGAGCTTATTAGAAACGGTAGCAAAAAAAGCATCTGCATCATTGAAAAAGGACAACCGGTTGAAAAGAGAGTGTGCCCAAAAACTTTTGGCAGTGATTGCAAAAATTGCAAGCCGTATTGCCATATCACAACGGGATTTTCCGGTGCAGGTGCATTTTCAGATGGCAAACTTTCCTTATCCTATGAGGTTGGCGGAGAGCTTCCACAGCTTATAGGTGCAGACAGGGCACAAGAGCTTATCGATTATACGGACAAAATCTATCTTGAATTTGGTGCGGACGAGCATATCGAAGGGCTTGGCAATGACGAAAAAGTCAAGGAGATAAGACGCAAGGCTATCAATGCGGGTTTGAAGCTTGTGGATTGTCCAATTCGCCACTTGGGCACTGAAAAGGCAAGAGATCTGTATCTTGCAATAGAGAATTATTTGAGAAATAACGGCGTAGAGCTTATATTCGGCAGACAATGTGACAACATCATTCTTGACGGTGACGTATGCAAAGGCGTGTACATTGAGGACAGCAAGGGGGAGAGCAAGGAAGAAATTCTTGCCGACAAGACCATCATTGCAACGGGCAGACGCGGTGCAGAGTGGCTTGAAAAGATGTGTTCTGTGCACAACATCGCACACGCTCCCGGCGTTGTTGACATCGGTGTGAGAGTTGAGGTACGCAACGAGATTATGGAGGAGATCAACGACGTGCTCTATGAGAGCAAGCTTATCGGTTATCCCGAACCATTCAAAAACAAAGTGCGTATTTTCTGCCAAAACCCCGGCGGATTTGTGTCTCAAGAGAACTATGACAACGACCTTGCCGTCGTCAACGGACACAGCTTCAAAGAGAAAAAGAGTGACAATACAAACCTTGCAATCCTTTGCTCACACTCCTTTACGGAGCCATTCAAACAACCCATCGAGTATGCTCAAAGAGTTGGCGAGCTCACCAATATGCTTGGTGCAGGCAAGATCATGGTGCAACGCTATGGTGACATTTTGTCTGGCAAGCGTACTTGGCAGAGAGAATTGAGCTTTTCAAACGTGCGTCCAACGCTCAAAGATGCCGTTGCCGGTGACATAACCGCAGGTATGCCGTATAGAGCAATGCTAAACATCATCAACTTTATCAAAGCCGTAGATAAGGTCGTTCCGGGATTTGCCGGATACGAAACCTTGCTCTACAGTCCGGAGCTAAAATTCTATTCAAACAAAATCAAGATGGATGACAAGCTCAACACATCAATTCACGGCTTGCATTGTCTTGGCGATAGCAGTGGTTGGACAAGGGGCTTGATGATGGCATCCGTCATGGGCGTGTATATGGCAAGAAATCTCCTTGCTGAAGAAAACAATTAAATATCCACATTTTATTGACGGACAGCTTTGCTGTCCGTTTTTTATACCTTTTTTCAAAAGCTGACAAAATACTTGATATATATGATTTTACATTTTTTTACACGGTTTTAGATTGATGTTATGCACACGCTAAAATTATGCAGATAAAAGATAAACGTTTCTACAACACAATTCAAAGGCAGGTGCTTTGCATGCTTTTGGCACTCATATTTGTTTGTGTATGCTGTGCATCGTTTGCCAACCTAAAACAATTCAAAGGCATTGAGCCAAGCGAAAATGTTGCGTTTGCAAAATCCGACTTGCAATTTTCCTCGTGCAATGCCCAAGACAAGCGCTACGTGCACGTTGGTGGTTATCCCATCGGCATAAGCATAAAGGCGGAAGGGCTTTTGGTGGTGGATACGTGTGCAGTGCAGACGGAAAAAGGGAGCCAAAATCCCTCATCCGAGCTGAAATGCGGTGATGTGTTGGTGAGTATAAACGGAGAAAAAGTACACTCGATTTACCGCTTAAAAGAGATTGTATCATCATCCAAAGAGGGTGTATTCAAGCTTGAGTATTTGCGAGATAAAACGTTAAGTACAATCACTGTTTCCGCTTGCAGAGATAAGGCGGACGGACAATATAAGCTCGGATTATCCTTGAAAGAGGACGTTGGCGGAATAGGCACAATGACATTTGTCACGCAAGGGGGCAGATTTGCATCCCTTGGACACCATGTGCAAGATGCCGACACCAATTTGAGTGATGAGCTAAACTCTGGAAACATATACAATGCATCAATAAAGGGAGTTGTCAAGGGTGAAAGAGGCAAGGCGGGCGGACTTGTTGCCGACGTCAACAAGCTTGCAAAGAGTGTAGGAGGGATTGAAAAGAACACTCCAATCGGCTTGTATGGCGAATATAGCGGTGAGCAAAGAGGTGCACTATATAGAATAGCCATGAAAGGCGAAGCAAAAATAGGCAAGGCACAAGTGCTCACGAGTGTAGAGGGTGATACACCCAAGTTTTACGACGTAGAAATCGTCAAGGTAATATCCCAAAGCGAGGCACAACCCAAAGGAATGGTGATTGACGTTTGCGACAAAGAGTTGCTTGCCCAAACGGGTGGCATCGTGCAGGGGATGAGCGGAAGCCCGATCGTGCAAAACGGAATATTGATAGGTGCCGTGACGCACGTATTTGTGCAAGATCCCACAAGGGGATATGCCGTGCACGCTCGATTTATGTATGATATGGCAGTTGAGGATAGGGGTGAAATTGAGCACAATTCAAGCCTTGTGGCATAAGCAAGCTTGATTGATATAAGACGGAGCAAACGCTCCGTCTATTCTAAAAATCGGTATTCTAAACGGTTATTTTATGCGCTCTAATGCTGTCATAATAAACTGTTTGTTGGTTGGTTTTCCCTTGTTTTCATCCAGCGTTTCTCCAAATTCTTTATACAATACGTCCACGTTTCCTCTAAGCCAAGCAGAGGATATTGCATTTTGGATGTCCTTTTCTATGCTTGCGCAGTCGATGTCAAAATCTTTTTGAATAAGCGGATAACCTTGATATTTCAGTGGCAGTATTTTTTCTCCATCTAGCGCGTAGCGTATTAGTTTTGCAAGCAAGTGGTATCCTTTGAGATTTGGTTGAAAGCCGAGTTTGAGCAAGTATTCTTTTGTCTTAATTTCGTTTCTCATGCTTTGTAGCATAGCATTTTGATGGCAAATTTTATTGGCATATCAGATACTATGCTTGGCATTTTTGCACGATTTTGTCATACGCACAACTGCTTTTGAGTATGCTATTATATGCAAAATGCATTTCGTTTTAGGGCGGTGTTGTCCCTTATTAAATCGTTTTTCAAGGACAATAAAAAGGTGCTTATTTGCACTCTTATCATCTTTATTCTTGGCATAATTGTCGGCGTATTGTCCGCATTCGGTGCGGTGAGTGACGGTTTTGAAAGGGTGGCTCGAGATGAAATGGAGTTTGCCGGTGCAAAGGTGTTTTTCATATCTATTCTGGCTCTTTTGGGTGCATATATAATATTCCTGTTGGCTGGGGTAAATTCCAAAACGATTTTTCTTGTGATATTGCCATTTTTCGCATTGGGGTTTGTGGTCGGAGAGTATTCAACGGCACTTGTGGCAAGGTATGAAACGACGGGTGTTTTCAACCTGCTTTTTGTATATTTGCCATTTTTTATAGGCACGTTGATTTGCTTTTTGCTATGTGCGGTGGTCAGCTCCTCTCAAGATTGCTCGTGCAACGGTTACGGATTGAAAAACTCATTTGTATCCACAATCAAGCTTTTTGCAATCAATGCTTGTGTCTCGTTGATATTTTTCTTGATAATCGGCTCGATTTTCGGTGTGCTTATTGTTGAATTGTACTAAAACACCTTGTTAGATTACTATTTATGTGATATTTGCATATTTTTGCTCCTATTAGGCACGCTAAACAAAAAGAGGTAAATTATGGCTGAGAAAAAAGTTTCAAAAATAGGCATTGTCCTTTGCGTTTTTCTTGTTATCGTAATGGCTATTGCAAGCTCTTTGTTTATACGCAACGGCGAAGTTTGCGAGGGTGCAAGCGTAGATTTCAAGAGTGTCGGCAAGGCAGGCTATCTTGTTGACGTCAACAGCGGTTACGTCCTTTATGAGCGTAACCAAAACGAAAGATTGCCCATAGCAAGCATGGTGAAGATTATGACCACGTTGCTTGCCTTTGAGGCGGTCGAAAATGGCGAAATATCCCTTGACGATGACGTTACGATAAGCGAGAATTCTGCCGGAATGGGAGGATCGCAAGTGTTTTTGGATGCCGGCAGTGTACACAAGCTCAAGGAGCTTGTAAAAAGCATAATTGTAGCATCAGCAAACGACTCTTGCGTTGCAGTTGCGGAGCATATTTGTGGCAGTAGCGAGCGGTTTGTTGCAAGGATGAATGATAGGGCAAAGTCGCTCGGTATGAGCAATACGCAGTTCAAGAATTGCACAGGGCTTCCGTGTGCGGAGAGTTTTTCGTGTGCAAAGGACGTTGCGACAATGTTTGCAAAGCTCATTGAACATCCGCTATATTTTGAGTTTGCAAAGATTTGGCTGGAGGACTACGTGCACCCGGACGGCAGAGTGACAAGCATAACCAACACAAATAAGCTTGTGAGGTTTTACAACGGTTGCGATGGCGGAAAAACCGGATTTACAAGCGAGGCAAAGTTCTGTTTGAGTGCAACGGCAAAGCGTAACGATATGCGAGTCATTGCAGTGGTTATAGGTGCGGACAGTTCAAAGGTGAGAAACAGTGCCGTTAGTGCGATGTTCGACTATGCCTTTTCAAATTTTTCAAACGAAATTATGCTTAAACAGGGCGAGAGATTGGATATTGACGTCAAGGTGATTTCAGGCAAGCAAGGACAAGTTGCGGTTGGTTCACAAGGCAATTTGACACGTTTTGTAGCACGTGACGATAATGCAGTGTACGACGTCAAATTTGAGGTTGTTGACAGTGTAAAAGCACCCGTAAAGGAGGGTGACGTCTTGGGCAAAGCACATCTTGTCAAGGATGGTGTGGTCGTAGATAGTGTCAACGTTGTGGCGCTTGAGAGTGTGGATAGCAGAACGTACTTTGACGTGATCGGTGACATTGCCAGAAATTGGGCAACACAAAGCAGATAAATTTATTATGCGATAACGCATTTTGCAAGCAGGCTGTTTTTACGGCTTGCTTGTTTTTTGCAATAAATCCTATCATTTGGCATATTTTTTGTGGCATATTTGCGATATTTTTGGGCATATGGGGTGCACTTTACAATTTGTTTTGACTTTTTTTTGCGTGCGTGTTAATATTTATAAGATATTTAATTTATAAGTAGGCAAAGACAAAAGCTATGCAAGATATTGAAAACAGCCAAATATCCACGCAAGAAGTTGAAGATGTTTCGTCGGTTGAGAATTCAAGCAATACTGTAGACGTGGACAAGACGCTAAATGCAGAGATTGTAGATCCCGAGGCTATCGAGGGTGATTTTGTCGTTGCCAAGCCTGAAATTGTGTATCATTTGAGCGATTTTGACGGACCTATTCCGCTTCTTTACGAGCTTATCAAGAGTGCAAAAATCGCAATTGAGGACATCTTCATTTCAGAGGTTACAAGCCAATATGTTACCATCATTCGCAACACTCCCAAAGAGGAGCTAGACTTTGACTATGCAGGTGAGTTTATCACCATGGCAGCAGAGCTTGTATATCTCAAATCCATCCGCACTTTGCCCAAAGAGGACGAGGAAATCACCGAGGACGATCCCGAGTATGAGCGTCAACTTCTCATCAACAAGATCAAGGAATATGCCTTGCTTGTTGAGCAAAGCAGCAAGCTTCGAGAGATTGAAACAATCAACCGTTTTTATCGTCCACCGACGTACACTGACAAGGATTACAGGGTGGCACTTGTCAATTTTTCGCTTCCAAAGCTTGTGGATGCCTTTGCAAAAGTGCTTGCCAATGCACAGATACATTCGCAAGAGGTCATTCCAAAGAAAGTTATCATGGACAGATTCTCCGTGCATGACCAAATGGAAAACATCCGTCTCATGATAAGCATTCGTAAGCAGATGAAGTTCACGGATATATTTGAGCCGGATTATGACAAGAGCGATATTGTCACCACTTTCCTTGCCGTGCTTGAGCTTCTCAAATATGGCAGAATAAGGGCGGAACAAGAGGAAGTTTTTGGAGAAATAACAATCTTTGCCGTTGAGGGCACTGAAGATGCACCGCTGGTGTTTGAGGAGGACGATGATGGAAAATATTGAGAATATTGTTGAGGCTATTATTTTTGCAAGCGGTACGCCTATTCTCAAGACGGATATTGTGGAAAAAGTGCCCGAGCTTACCACGCAAAAGCTCAATTCTTGCATAAAGTCACTTCAAAAACGCTATAGCGGAGATTGTGGACTTGTGCTTGCAGAGTTCAATGGCAAGCTTCAGTTTATGTCCAATCCAAAATATGGCTCAACCGTTGCCGACGTGCTCACTCCGCTCAAGGAAAAGGAGCTTACCCAAACTTTGCTTGAAGTGCTTGCAACCGTTGCGTACAAACAGCCTATCACTCGTCTGGAAATCGAGGAGATGAGAGGCAACAAAAGCTCTGAATACGCACTCACAGGCTTGCTTAAAGCAGGACTTATCGAGGCTGTTGGCAGAAAGGATACCGTCGGTAGACCGCTTCTTTTTGGCACAACCGACGAGTTTTTGAAGAAATTTCAAATTTCCTCAATCGAGGATTTGCCTGACTATTCAGAGGTGCTTGAAAAGCTTATGCTCATCAGTGCTCCATCTCAAGAGACTCTCTTTCACAATCGTTCGATCCTCGAGGGAGAGGAGGGCGAAGGCGAGCAAGCAAGCGAGCTTGTTGCATCCGATGAATTCGATGATGACGAAATCCCCGACTTCCTTGAGGGCGAGCAGTATGAAGTCTTTGACTGATAGCTATATATGCAAATATGAACTCACTTTATGTGAGTTCTTTTTTTTTGTCCTATTAGGTAAAATAAACGTTATTTTTTCACAATTATCGTGTGTTTGCTCATAAAAGTATGACATATGCACAATATACGTATATGATGATTGCTCTCTGTTTGGTTGAAATAAGCGTGATATTTTTGCTGTTGCCATTTAGATTTGCAATCAAGATACACGCTAGACTAAACGAGGGTAAAGCCGTTGTTGAGATAAAGCTGTTTGGCGTGAGCGTGTTGAGGCTTAAATGCGTCTCAAGTGGCGGATTTGAGCTGTATATCAACGGCAAACGCAAACAATATAGCAAGGGCGAAATGACGCCGTCAAAGGTAATTGAACTTGTTAGAATGTTGAAAAATGATATTTCATATCCAAGCATGCTTGCGGTTGTCGGCGGTGATATGAAAAATTGTGCGATGGCTTGTGCAATTCTAAATATTCTACCCAACGTCAACTCAAATGCCTATTTAGGCACAAGCAGAGATAAATTTGACGTTGATATGAGATGTGAGCTTTCGCTCAACGTGATTGAAATTGCAAGTTTGATTGTCTTGAGTAAATAAAGGAGTGTATATGCAAAGTTTTGATGAAATGCTAAAGAAAACGTTGGATAGTCTAAAATGTAGTGTTGAGTCCAATGAGATTATAGGCAAGCCGATTATAGGCAGTGACGGTAACGTTATTCTGCCGGTAAGCAAAATAAGCATCGGTTACGTGCTTGGCGGTTTTGAAAATGCCAAAAGAAAAGAACCGTCCAATGTTAGCGGTGGCGGAATATGTGTGACGCCTGTCGGGTTTTTGATATGCGGTTTGCAAAATAAATTCGTTAGGGTAGATGGTGAGGATAACAAGTGGATGGATCTTGCAAAGAGTGTTGCAAACTTGATGAAAAAGGATTGAGAGAATGATATATGACAAAGAAAACACAAAAATACACGATTTTAACTTTTGCAATTATCTTGACCGTGGTTTTGACGGTTGCAACAATTTTCACACAATACTCATGCAAAAGAATGGAAAGTACTCAAAATATTGATAAAAACGAGAATAGTATTCCAAAAATCATTCAAAATTGTAATACTTATTTTCCAAAAACATCAAATTTTGATAATTCTTCAATGGATAAAATCACTCCGCTGACAAGGCAAGGGCAGTCTGCTATTGTCATTGAGCAATCGTCAAGAAGAGTGCTTTATCTAGAAAATGAAAATTCAAGGTGTTATCCTGCAAGCACCACAAAGATATTGACGGCTTATATTGTGTTGAACACTTTGGAGCTTGATAGAGTCGTCGCAATAAAGAGTGAGGCAAGTGGTGTTGAAGGCTCGTCATTATATCTTAAGTGTGGTGATAAGATAACCGTTGAAGATTTGCTTTACGGACTTATGCTACGAAGCGGAAACGATTGTGCCACCGCTTTGGCACTTGAGGTGAGCAAGAGCATAGAAGATTTTGCAAAACTTATGAATATAACTGCTTTGCAGTTGGGTGCAAAAAACTCGCACTTTGTCAATCCTCACGGTTTGCATGACGATATGCATTACACCACTGCATATGATTTGGCTTTGATATGTGCAAAAGCATATGACAATCAAAAGTTTGTTGAAATAGTGTCTACATCAAAAAGAAAAATTATGGTAAATGATGAGGCTAGATACATTGCCAACAAGAATAAGTTGCTCTCACTTTTGGATGGTGCCAACGGAGTGAAAACCGGTTACACCAAAAAGAGCGGAAGATGTCTTGTTGCAGGCGCAAAGAGGGATGGAATGCAGTTGATAAGCGTTGTGCTCAATCATTCGGATATGTGGAATGACACAGTTAGAATGCTGAAAAACGCGTTTAATGAGTATGAGATGATGCCACTTGACAAAGCACTTTTGCAAGATGGAGAAAACATTGTCAAGGTGCATATCAAACAAAACGTTACGCCTTGTTGGCAGGATATTTGCTATCCTGTGAAAAAGGATGGAAGCGAAAGAATTGAAATTGTGAGCGATGTCGCTCCTTTTTCTTTTTAGTCTTAAATTTTGTGTGAAAATCCGGAATTTTGTCTATTTTTTAATGGTGTTTTTTTGCTGTTTTATACGATTTTTCTTATTTGCTAGCTCCTGTATTCAAGAATTAAGTTTGCACGCAAATTGCTTGTTTTTCAAAAATTGTTTTTGGGTGTTTGCCAATCACTTGATTAATTATTTTTTTTCTTGTATACTTTTTTTAATATTGCGTACGCCTTGTGCGTTAGGAGACATATGAGAATCAACAAATATCTTGCAGAATGTGGCGTTTGCTCACGCAGAAAAGCCGATGAACTTGTCCTTCAAGGCCGAGTGAGTGTCAATAAAAAGGTGGTTAGAGAGCTTGGCAGTGACGTCAACGAGGACAAAGACGTTGTGTTTGTGGACGGCAAAAAAGTTGTGCGAGTCACGCACTATGACTACTTGCTTTTTTACAAGCCGAAGGGATGTGTCACCACCTTGAATGAGGAGCGTGACAACAAGAGTGGCAGAAAAAAGACCGACAAAGAGCTTGAGGAGATCAAGAATCGTCAAGAGAAGCTTGCAAAGCAAGGTATTGTTGAGGAAGTGAAGGAACACACCAAGCCTCGCAAGATCATCACCGATTTTATCGGTGACGACTACAAAAACAAGCGTCTTTACCCGGTTGGCAGACTTGATTATGACAGTGAAGGTTTGCTTCTATTGACAAACGACGGTCAGCTTACGTACGCATTGACGCATCCGTCAAGCGAAATTCCCAAGACTTACATTGTCAAAATCGAGGGCACAATCGATGAGAGTGATCTTGCGATTTTGCGTAAAGGCGTGACTATTGACGGTGTAAAATACGGCAGAAGCAAGGTGAAAGTCACCGGCATAGAAAAGGTGAAGCAAGACAAACCCGACAAGAGAGCTGTTATCAATCCAAAAGACGAGCTTGCTAGAGAGGCAATAGAAATCCAAGCAATGACGGATGGCATCGATGGCATATACACGCGTCTTGAGGTTATCATTTTCGAGGGTAAAAACAGAGAAATCCGCCGTATGTTCGAGGCGGTTGAAAAGAAGGTTGTGTTCTTAAAGCGAGTTGCAATAGGCGAGTTGAGACTTGGCGGACTTGCACGTGGCGCGTACAGACCTCTCAATGAAATGGAAATTGCATACTTGCAAACTTTGGCAAAAAAGACTGTGAATATTGATTGATGCAATACACTATGTGTATTGAAAACGGGTGAGACGATGAATATACTTCTTTCAAACGATGACGGATATAATGCGATTGGCATAAAAACGCTCGCAAACAGACTAAAAAAAGAGCATAACGTTGTTGTGGTTGCTCCCATGGGCGAACGTTCGGGGACGTCTCATGCCGTCAATTTTTTCAGCGGAATTTTTTATGAGGACAAGGGGTTTATCGACGGTGTGAGGACTTATGCCGTGAGCGGAACTCCTGCCGATTGTGTTTTGTTTGGCTTAAAATACCTCTGCAAAGATATGAAAATAGATGCGGTTGTGTCAGGCATCAACACTTGTTTGAATGCCGGTAGTGACATAATTTTTTCAGGCACTTTTGGTGCCGCACAAGAGGGAACTTTCCAAAAATTGCCCTCGCTTGCCGTATCATTGCGTACAAAAGGGGTGGAAGATTATGACTTCGCATCCGATTTTACCGCAAAAAATCTTGTTGAACTTTTGAGCTATGCAAACGAGAATATCACAATCAATCTCAACATCCCGTGCGTGAAGAAAGAGAATATAAAAGGTGTGAGAATCGCACCTATCGCATATCAACCCTATAACGAGAGTTATGTCAAAAAGACGGATTCTAACGGGGTGGATATGTTTTTTGTGGACGGACATCCCATAAAACATACGGATGAGCAAAGCGGTGGTGATTGCTTCTTGCTCTCTCAAGGTTACATAACGATTACGCCCGTCAGGCTCATATCAAACGATGAAGATGCCATCAAGGCATTGCAAAATGCGAGGATAGAGCTATGAAAGTATGTGTTGTCGGTGGCGGTGCTTCTGGCATGATGGCTTCAATCTGCCTTGCAAGAGGCGGAGCGGACGTCGTTTTGCTTGAGAAGAACGACAAGCTCGGCAAAAAAATCTATATAACGGGCAAAGGGCGTTGCAATCTCACCAACGATTGTGAAATAAACGACCTTTTTGCAAATATAGTGCACGGTGACAAATATCTCCGCTCGTCGCTGTACGGCTTTACTCCGCAAGATACAATGTCCTTTTTTGAGGATTTAGGGCTTAAGCTTGTCGTGGAAAGAGGGAATAGGGTTTTTCCATTCTCTCAAAAGTCAAGCGACGTCATAAAAGCACTGCAAATCGAGCTTGATAGACTTGGCGTCGATATTAGGCTCGGCAATGCGGTGAGAGAGATTAGAAAAAAGGATGACGGCTTTTGCGTATTGACGGCATATGACAACATTTCATGCGACAATGTTGTTGTGGCAACGGGCGGAGTAAGCTATCCCTCAACGGGCTCCACAGGTGATGGATATACATTTGCCAAGTCCTTTGGACTTGACATTGTTGAGCCAAAGCAAGCACTTGTGCCTATCATTGTCACGCAAAACGTGTCCTCATTGCAAGGAATATCGCTAAAGAACGTCACGTTGTCCGCTTATGATGAGAACGGCAAGTTGATAGCTAGCGAGTTTGGTGAGATGCTCTTTACAAACAGAGGTTTATCCGGTCCGATTGCATTGACGCTGTCATCCTACATCAACCGCAAAAGGAAAGTGACTCTCTCTTTGGATCTTAAGCCTGCTCTTGACGAAAACACTCTCGACAAACGCATCTTGAGAGATTTTGAGGAGAGGAAAAATCAAGATATAAAGAACGTCACAAGGGCATTGCTTCCTGAAAGATTGAACGTGTACGTGCTCAAGAACGCCGATATTCAAGAGAGCAAAAAAGTCAACGTCATCACAAAGCAAGAGAGGGATAGACTTGTTGACACAATAAAGAACTTGAAGTTTGGCGTTGCAGGGCTTGCACCGTTTACGGAAGCCATAGTCACAAGCGGTGGAGTGAGTGTGAAAGGGCTTACTCCAAGCGGTGAGGCGCGCTCTAAAAAAGGACTGTACTTCGTTGGAGAGACGGTGGATATAGACGCTCTTACGGGCGGATTCAATCTGCAACTTGCTTTTGCCACGGCAGTGCAGGCAAGCAAAGATATACTGAAAAACACACAAAAATGACCAAAATTCAACCTTTGGTTGAAAAAATACAAAAGCCTATGGAGGTTTTATGATAAACATAGCGATTGACGGCCCTGCCGGTGCAGGCAAAAGCACTATTGCAAAAACCGTTGCAAAAGATTTGGGAATAATCTATCTCGATACCGGTGCAATGTATCGTGCAACTGCCTACTGGGCTATCACCAATGGCGTTGACGTCAAGGACGAGGAGGGTGTTGCAACGCTCCTTGAATCTCTGAATATGGACATAAAATACGACGAAAGCGGTGCTCAACAGATTTACGTCAACGGCGTCAACACAACGCCCCACCTCAGAGAACACCACATGTCAAAGGCATCCAGCGACATATCGGCATTGCCTTGCGTTAGATACAAAATGGTGGATATTCAGCGTGATTTTGCCAAAAAGAACGATGTTGTGCTTGACGGCAGGGATATTGGCACCTTTGTGCTTCCGGATGCAAATTGCAAGTTTTTCTTGACCGCCACGGCTGAGGAGAGAGCCAATAGAAGGCTTATCGAACTTGAACAAAAGGGCGAAAAAGTGGATTATGACACTCTTTTGCAGGATATAATTCAGCGTGACTACAACGATTCGCATCGTGAGGTTGCTCCGCTCAAACAAGCAGAGGACGCACTTGTGGTTGACACGACTTCCATGAGTATAGATGAGGTCGTTTCCTATGTAAAAGAGGTTGTGCACATCAAGATGAAAAAGGAAAATTCATCCAATCAGAATGCTGAAAACGCAATCTCAACCATCATTCCAAGCAGTGAGATGGATCCAAAAGTGCTTGAGAGAATCAAGACGTATTACAAGCCTCAAAAGAGCTTTGCGGTATACAGATTTTTGCGTTTCATTTTGCGACCGTTGCAGATGATATTGTGGCCGACAAAGGTTATCGGGAAGGAGAATGTAAATGGTGTTGAGGGTGCATTGTTCACTTGCAATCACTATTCAAAAGTTGACGCACTCATTCCGTATTTTGTGCTGTTCAAAAAGGAAGCTCACGCACTTGGCAAATACGAGCTTTTCCAAAATCCAATCGCGGGCTGGTTTTTGCACAAGATGGGTTGTATACCCGTAAGACGTGGCGAGGCTGATATCGAATCTGTAAAACAAGTGCTTAGAGTGCTGAAAGGTGGCAAACAACTTCTCATTTTCCCGGAGGGCACCAGAAACAAAGAGGACACTCAACAGATGGCTGAAATCAAGACGGGCACGGCACGCTTTGCAATCAAGACAAAAGTGCCTGTCATTCCAATGATTTATCACCATTCACCGAGCATGTTCAAAAAGAATTGGCTGTATGTTGGCAAGCCTTTTACGCTAGAGGAGTTCTATGGAGCAAAAACTCCCGAACAAATGCACGAGGCAACAGAGATTATAAAAGAAAAAATGGACGAAACACGTCGTCTTTGCAACGAATACGTGCAATCACACGACAAAAAGAAATAAATAAGGTGAGGTTGTGATTTGGTAATCGTAGCTGAACACGCAGGCTTTTGCAACGGTGTCAAAAATGCCGTCAAAATGGCAGAGGAGCTTGCTGAAAAATATGGCAAGATTTACACTCTTGGCGAGCTTGTACACAACGAGCTCGTCACTGAATATTTACGCCAAAAAGGTGCCGTTTGTCTTGACGTAAAGGATGCCGACAAGCTCAAAGATGGTGACGTTGCCCTCATAAGAGCACATGGCATAGACAAGGAGCTCGAGCAGTCGCTCTCAAAGAGAGGAGTGTTGCTTTTTGATGCGACTTGTCCTGTTGTCAAGCGTAATCAAGAGCTTGCCGAGCAGAGGTTTTTGGCGGGTGACGATGTCATAATCGTTGGGGATAAAAACCACGACGAAGTTATAGGTGTTGCGTCCTATTGCAAGGACAACGTGCGAATTGTGGGGGATGGTGAGGAGCTTGAAATTTCCCAAAATCCGACCTCAATTTTGTTTCAAACGACCATCTTGCCCGAAAAATTTGAAAAAATTGAGAATTTTGCAAAGAATTTTCAAAAAAAACACCACAATTTAGTTGGCATTTTTAATACTATTTGTTATACTACAAAAGTGAAACAGGATGAAGCGCGCAATCTTGCTTGCAACAGCGATGCGGTATTGGTGCTCGGAAGCCTGAGCAGTGCAAACACAAAGCGTTTGTATCAGGTGGCAAAAGAGGTCAATGAGCATACCTACTTTGCACAGGACGTGAGCGAAGTTCTGAGTCAAATAAAATTTTTCAAGGATATTCAAAGTGTATCAATTGTTGCAGGAGCATCAACTCCGCCATGGTTGATACGGGAGGTAACAAAACTTATGAGTGAAACTCAAAAGAACGCTGTAGAAACAGTAGAAACTGAAGTGCAAAACGAGGCAACACTTCAAGAGCAAACAAACGTAGCTGAAGAAAAAGAACCCACCACAATGGCAGACCTTATGAAGTCCGCATCAAGCGTTGGCTACACCAACTACAAAGTCGGCAAACGCATCAAGGGCAAAGTTATCAGCGTTGGCGAAAACGGAATTTACGTCGCAATCGGCGGAAAGAAAGACGGTTTCATTGATAAGAGTGAAGCTTCTTTGGACGGCAACTACAATCCTGCCGATTTCAAAGAGGGCGATGAAGTGCAAGCAACCATCTTGGCAGTCAACAAAGAGTATGTGTCACTTTCCAAAAAAGAAGTCGATGCAATTCGTCAAGAAGAAGCAGAGGCAGAAAAAGCTCTCTCTCAAAGCGAATTCTCTTTGACAATGACAGAGGTCGTCAAAGGCGGTCTCAGAGGCAGACTTGGTCAATACACCATTTTCGTGCCGGCAAGCCAAATCAGAATGGGTTATGTAAGCAACCTCGAAGATTACAAGGGCAAGACACTCCGTTTGACACTTATGCCTGCAAAAGACAGCAAGGATGCTGAAGCACAAGAGGGCGAAGTTCAAGAGGATAAGCCACAAAAGAAATCAAGATATTTGTTCGCTTCTCAACGTATCATTCTCGAGAGAGAAAAGAAAGAGAAGGAAGATCTTTTCTGGAACAACATTCACGTTCATGACATCGTGACCGGCAAGGTTAAGAGATTCACACAATTCGGTGCATTCGTAAGCGTACGTGGTTTTGACTGCCTCGCTCACATCTCTGAGCTTTCTTGGAATAAGATCACAGATCCTGCAACAGTGCTCACAATCGGCGAAAGCTATGACTTTGTCGTGCTCAAGCTCGATAGAGAGACAGGCAAGATTTCACTTGGCTACAAGCAACTTCAAAAGAAGCCGTATGAAGTGGCAGCAGAGAAGTTCCCTGTCGGCACAATCATCAAGGGCAAAGTTGAGAGAATCTTCCCATACGGCGCATTCGTTTCAATCGATGACGGCGTAGACGGACTCGTTCACGTGTCACAAATTTCTCACAACTGGATCAAGGATGCAAACGAAGCTTTGACAGTTGGTCAAGAAGTTGAAGCAAAGATCATCGGTTTTGATGACAATCGCATCACACTTTCCATCAAGGAATTGCTCCCGGCTCCGGAAGAAACAACAGCTCCGCAAGAAGTTGAAGCAACTGATGAAGAAAAGGCAGCAAAGAGATCTTCAAGAGTCAAGAACTTCGAGAAGAAGGTTGCAGATGGCGAAAGCAAGCGTGAGCGTCGTAGCTCCAAGAAAGAAAGCTCCAACGAGCCAAAAGAATGGGTATCCGGAAGCTCCAGTGCAACTCTTGGCGATTTGTTCAAGAACCTCAACCTCGAGCTTGATGAAGAACCTCAAGAAGAACCTGCTCCTGCAAAGAAAACTCGCAAGAAAAAAACTGAGGATGCAGAATAATCTTCCTTGAATTATCCTGATTTATAAAATAAAAACCGTTGCAAAAGCAACGGTTTTTTGTTGTCGGCAAATTTAGCTTTTAGTGTAGCGTATAAAAAAAACAGCCCAAACATTTTTGCCATAAACTCAATAAAGTATGAACTGCTTTTGCAAATTGTCACTAGCTAATATATATAATGCTATACCATATATATTTTATATAATATAACGCTATTTATCAATAGTCGTCATCCCAATCGGCAGGTGGTTGAGAAGGTGTGCTTGTTGGATCTAGATTGTACTTCTGGCAAAACTCCTGATACGTCGGGAAGGGTCTTGGCTTTTCAGTGGTGTATTTTTTGCATATGGCAATCACAACTTCATATGCCACGTGTGCAAACGCCACGTCGAACATTGCTATGTTTATTGCCGTCACCGTCGTTGTGAAGACCAGCTCTACCAAATTGAAAACGAGTATTATTGCCGGCAACACGATTCTTGTGACGTTAAAGCCTTTTTTGGGCAGGAATATCGATATGAAAAGCAATATCACGTTGACTATAGCCAATAATTCAATGAGGATGGGAAACATGTTGCCGTAGCCGTATGGCATAGCACTGAAATATGGATAGTGTGCCACAAATCCGCCCGCAAAGTCCATTTGGATGCCGTTTGGAATGCATCCTAGCACTATATATGCCAACGAAAACAGTATAGAGAATATGTATGGCAACAACGTTTGCTTGTTAGGTTTATTCATGATTATTCTCCTTGTATGCGTATTTTTAATATCAGTTCTCGTCTGAACCGTTGCCAACGGGGGGAATGGGCAGAGTTTTTTGCAACTCCTTTATCGCACCTCTTGCAAGTGTGTCACAGCGGTTGTTCAGCTCGTTGTCGGCATGCCCCTTGACTTTGACGTAGGAAACTTCGTGAATTTGCATAAGAGAGAGAAGCTCTTTCCACAGATCGACGTTTTTCACCTCATCTTTGCTTGCGGTACGCCATCCACGCAAAACCCAGCCATTGATCCAACCTTGCAAAAACGGCTCCACAGAATAGGCACTGTCACTGTAGATTGTGACAAAGCACGGCTCTTTGAGCAATTTCAGCCCTTGAATAATGGCGGTGAGCTCCATGCGATTGTTGGTTGTCTGTGGTTCGGCACCGCAAACTTCCTTGCGATGCTTTTTGTAGAGCATAACAACGCCCCAACCGCCAACACCGGGATTGCCGGAGCAAGCTCCGTCTGTGTAAATTTCAACTTTCTTTTTCATATCTAAATTGTACACAATATTTGCGATTTTTGCAATAGGGATGCGGTATATTTACAACTTTTGAATTATTGTGAGCCAATTTTTAATTTAGCAAGATAAATGCCATCAAATTATTGACTATTTTTGCTATTGTTGTTATAATAGATAAGCTTGATAAAGCAATTAGGGGAGTGGCTCAACGGTAGAGCAACGGTCTCCAAAACCGTCGGTTGCGTGTTCGAATCGCGTCTCCCCTGCCAAGAAAAGAGAAGTTAAATTTACTTCTCTTTTCTTTTTTTTTGTGCATCTGCAATTCGCACATGCAACTAGTACACTGCGTTCTTATTGTTGGCACGAGCCTTGTCTATACTGTCATTGCGAGTAGGAGCATAGCGACGTAGCAATCTCCCGGGAAGGAAAGTTCTAACGGAATATAAAAGAATGATACGGAGTGTATCCGTATCATTCGTATTCTTGAGTTAATTTTTTATGCTGTGTGATATTTTCTTGTCCTGTACAACAGCCAATAGATCAATGAGCTTAATGGAAGGTTGGTGAGGAGCACCATCGGAAGTATGATTGATTTGATGATGAGATCCATATCATTGACGTTTGCTCCCAGTGCGAAGAAGCCGATGAGTATGCACACCACTGTAAGCTCAATAAACAACATTGTGCGGTTGAGTATTGACAGCTTAAAGTTGAAGTTTGCTCGCACTCGTTTTGTTGGATTCATCAGATACACCACTGTCGGCACAAGGCAGAGAGCACATCCAACAAGCAGGATTGGCAGGAAGTAGACGTAGCTCACTCTTGTTGCAAGCGAAGCCCACATAATTGCAATTTCTGCAACGAAGAATGCCAATATGATCAAGAACGTATCACGACTTATGCGATTTGACTGAATAAAGTTGAAAGTGTAGTATTCAGACGTGTTTCCTCTGTCATACGGGCGGATTTTGAAACCCTTTGCATACAGTCTTGTTTTTATGTCGCTGTCGGCATAGTCGAAGTTTTGATTTTGTGGTTTTTCCTCTTTTTCTATCCTATCGTTTTGCTCTTGGAGGGATACGAAGAAGTCGCGATAATTTACGTCGTCCTTTTCATATTCAAATCCGCCTTCTTGACGATTGACAACAGCTGACGTCACAAACGTGCCCTTGTCGGTTGGTGCAGAGTATGATTTGTTTTGAGTTTCAAGCTCGGCAGGATAGTAGTCGTGTGCAGGAGTTGGATTGATTTCAGGTTGCGGAGCGGGTGGTGGAGCGGACTCGGTTGCTTGCTCATGCATTGAGTTTGCAATTGCCCATTGCTCCTCTTTTTTACGTTCTTTTTGAGCTTCGTACTCTGCAAGAGCTCTTTCTTCTTCCTCTTTTTCTCTATCGATTTCCGCTTCACGCTCATCTAGATGCTTGAAAATGTCTTTCAAAGAGGTTTGTGAGCGAGTCTCGTGCTCAACTTGGTTGGTGTAACCGTTTATGTAAGTATGTTCCTCGGGTTGAGCATTTTCAAACACATATCTCTCGGCTCTTTTTTCTTGTTGTTGCTTATATTCGGACTCTGCATCGAGCTTTGCAAACATTTCTTCAAGAGTTTGAGCGGGTTTTGCTTGTTCTTGACGTTTACGCTCGGCTTCTTGCTCTGCCAAAATACGCTCTTCCTCAAGACGTTTTTGTTCGGCTTCTTGCTCTGCACGCTTGATTTCTTCTTCACGAAGCTTTTCTTCTTCCATTTTGCGGAGCATAGCTTTCACAAGCTCTTTATCTTCTTCAGCCTTGCGAAGTTGTTGTTCTGTTTGGCGGAGTTTTTCCTCTCTTTCAATAGCATTTTGCTCATTTTGGAGAAGTTGTTGACGTTGTCTTGACTCATTCTCTCTGCTTTTACGCAAGATTTCTTGCTGATAGAGAGCTTCCTCTTGCTTTTTTCTCAACAATGCTTGAGCTTCCGCCTCTTTTTGAGCAAGTTGTTCAAGAGTGTTGCGAGCATTTGCATCCTCTTGCTCTGCCTTTTCACGCAGATTTTCAACATCATCCTCGCTCACTTCATTGCCGTAACGATCCAAAAACACACGCTTTTCAACGATTTTGTCTTTGTATACCACTTTTGGTTTATCCTCGGGGTCACGCTTTGAGTATGGGCGTAATTCGCTGGCATCGAAGGGGATTTCTTTTCTAAAGTCAAACTCGTCATCAGAGACAAGTTTGTCAAGGATGGTGCGTGAATATTCATATTCGCTCTTTTCCTTCTCAAGATAGGTGTGTCCTTCTTTTGTGAGGGAATAATATCTGCGTTTGCCACCGCCTGTCTCGTCCGGACTTCCGTCGTATGAGGAAACAAGCCCTTGTTTTTCAAGTCTTTTGAGCTGATTGTAGAGGGTGGCTTGCTTTAGAACGTATTGCGAATTGCTCTTGTCCTCGATTTCCTTGAGGATTTCATAACCGTAGCGATCTTGATTTTTTAGACAACCGAGAATAATGGTTGTCACATTGCCACGAATCAGATCACTGTTCACAGAAGAAATATCCATTTGCTTTCTCCCTTATTTGATAATCAAATTTTATCAAACTATTATAATAAAGTCAATATTCTATAATACCTATTTTCTCAATTTGATGAGAAAATAGGCGAATTTTGCATTTTAATCCTCATCTTTGTGACGGAGTTTGACAACTTCAGCAGCGAGCTTTCTGTGATCTTCTTCAATTGCCGCATAGTGTTTTTTGGTGGTGTTGACGTCTCTATGTCCAAGCACGTCGGCAACGAGATATATGTCACCTGTGGCACGATAGAGGTTTGTGCCATACGTGCTACGCAGTTTGTGTGGAGATATTTTTTTAAGGGGAGCTGCGGTTTGAGCATATTTTTTGATTATGTTTTCCACAGCACGCACGCAAAGGCGTCTAACTTGCAAAGAGAGAAATAGGGCATCTTGATCCTCGATTTTGATTTTTTCTGAGCGGTTGACGAGTGCCTGCCTTTCTGTTGCGATGTAGTTTTGAAGTGCGTCTGCGACTTCGCTTCCAAAG
Source organism: uncultured Bacteroides sp. (assembly GCA_964644355.1). Lineage (GTDB taxonomy): Bacteria > Bacillota > Clostridia > Christensenellales > CAG-917 > CAG-475. The sequence goes on along the minus strand of CAZXUW010000003.1, from coordinate 82,849 downwards.
TACAAAATTGCTTGGTTTCCGCCTTTTCTGGTGATTGTAAAAGCGTTTGTGTTGAAATCTATATCCGTCAAATTGAGTCCAACAAGCTCGCTCACACGAATACCCGTGCCCAAAAGCAAGCTGACGATTGCAAAGTCACGAGCGTGTGTATTGCGTTGAATTTTGCGTTGATGCTCGCTCATTCCCATGCCTGACTCTGCGGCATCAAGTATGCGTTCAACCTCGTTTCTTTCAAGTCTAATTATGTCTTTGTCGTGCTGTTTTGGCATTGTAAGCTTTGCAGAAACGTTGGATGCAATATAATTATGATTGAATAGATACTTGAAAAACGTCCTCACGGTTGAGATTTTTCGGGATTTGCCTTTTTCTTGATTGGTGTACTCTCGTCCGTCAAATTCATAGAAGGTGAGATATTCCATATAAGCTTCCAAATTGGACAGCGTGATTTTGTCCATATCCTCCACAACAAAATCATAAACGTCTTGATAATCTCTAAAGGTGCGTACGTTTTTTAGTAAATAGTCAAAGAATATACGCAAGTCGTAGGCATAATTCAGCCTTGTAAGCATGGTTGTTTGCGGTTCGATTCCCACAAAGAATTCCTCACAGAATTCAGGGAGCAGATCTCTCAGTTTTCTAAGTCGTTTTGAGAGTTTTTTGTCTCTTTCGCTAAAGTAGTTTGACATTGCAATTTCCCCTTAGTTTTTTTGCATATTAAAATTTTAGCAAACTATTCGTAAAATGTCAATACATATATAATTATATATGTATCTTTTGATATTTTGTTGAAAAAGAAATTTTGTTATGATAGTATAACGATATGGAAAAAATGAAGAGAAGTCAACTTAAGAAAGCTTGCAAGGTTTTTGCGAATATCTTTTCGGAGTATGAGGGATATGATATCCTTTTTGGATATGACCGCAATCGCCTCAAAAGACGATATTATTTATATCGTCTTGAAGTGTATATGGCAAAAGATTTCACGTATATAGATGATGATTTTTGTGGACTTTGTTCAATCAAAAAGCCATCCAAGATCGTCACTGACGACTATGGCAATCAAGTTGTAATCGGTGATAGAGAATATTCTGCAAAGCCACTCTTTCTCAATCCGTTTTTTGACGTTGCGTTTTTCTCTGCAGTTGGCATCAAGCAATTCAAAATTGCTCTTGAGTATGTCAAAATGGCAGAGGAAGTTTCCTCAAGGCACTTTGATCCACACACCGACTATTATATTAAGAACATCGGCGTAATCAAGAGCGAAAGAGGCAAAGGCAGACTAAAAAAGATGATCAACGAGATCTGCGGTGACAATCCCATATATCTAGAAACGCAGGACGAGGTTGACGTTGCAATATATCAAAAACTTGGATTTGAACTTCTTGAGACGATCGAGTGGCGTGGCATAAAGCACTATGCCATGAGACGACCGTAGATAGTGACTTTTATTGATAAATCTGCTGAAAAAGAGCTGAAGATATGTATTCATTACTTCTTGCAATCATTTATCTGTCATTCATAAGCCTCGGATTGCCCGACTCGCTTATTGGTTCAGCGTGGCCTGTTATGCACGTGGATCTTGGCGTGGGCATGAGTGGTGCGGGCATCATCACGACGATTATTTCGATTGGCACGATAATATCGAGCGCTTTTTCAAATTCGCTTATCAACAAGCTTGGCACAGGGCTTTTGACGGCGGTAAGCGTATTGCTTACGGCAATCGGTCTTATAGGATTTTCCTTTGCAAATGCCTTTTGGATGCTTGTTGTGTTTGCCATTCCGTACGGTTTGGGGGCTGGGGCAGTTGATGCCGGACTCAACAGCTACACGGCAGTCAATTATCCCGCAAGACATTACAATTGGCTTCATTGTATGTGGGGTGTAGGTGCATCCATAAGTCCATATATCATGAGCTACGCACTCACAGGCGGACTTGGCTGGGGCAGTGGCTTCCGCATTGTATTCTACATACAAGTTATGCTTGTGGTGCTACTTTTTGCATCACTTCCGCTATGGAAAAAGGTCGAAAAAGATAGATTGCTAAAAGCTCGCGGAAGTGTTGAAAGTGTTGACGAGCCAAAGAAAAAAGTTTCCACAAGAGAAGTTATCAAAATCAATGGCGTTATGCTTGCATTTGTTGCATTTTTTGCTTACTGCGCTATGGAGCAAACAGCAGGTTTGTGGGCAACGAGCTATCTTGTGCAATACAAGGGCATAGATGCTTTGATTGCCTCAAAATTTGCATCGTTTTTCTATATCGGCATAACGGTTGGCAGAGCTATTGCTGGCTTTTTTGCAGACAAGATAGGGGACAAAACGCTTATTCGTGGCGGTACGGCAATCATTTTGCTCGGCATTATGCTTGTGGCACTTCCGGTTGAGGACGACGGATGTGTTCTTGCAGGGCTTGTTGTAATCGGCTTTGGCTGTGCACCGATTTATCCTGCAATTTTGCACTCTATGCCGAGGTATTTCGGCAAGGAGAATTCGCAAGCAATTATGGGTGTTCAGATGGCATTCGGCTATATGGGTATGGTTGCGATGCCACCATTGTTCGGTCTGCTTGCAGAGCATGTGAGTGTAGGCCTATACTGGTCGTATTTGCTGGTATTTGTCCTTATTATGCTCGTTATGAGCGAAGTACTCAACGGCAGAATGAAAAAGAAATTTGCAATAAAATCAGACGAATACGTCAAACAATAGATTTATGAGAGCAAGAGTTGGCAAAAGGGCAAAAATAGCAATAATTTCAACGGTATGCGTGATTATGGTGCTTGCCGTCATTTTGACGAGCGTCTATTTTGGCTTATTCTCATCCGTTGGCAAAACGTATACGACAACTCGAATCGACCTTTCAATCAAGCCAAACAATTTGCCTTGCGAACTTGAATATTTGTATGATTTCACCGTGGTGGATCACGGGGATAAAGGGGAGACATATCTTGCTCATCCTGACAGCATAGTGATGGAAGATGCAGAAGGCAACGATGCACTTTGCACCTTTTACGCACTTGGACACGGAAAGGGTGAAATTGCCGTAAAAACCTCATTAGATTGCGGAAAAACGTATTCTGAAAGACTTGACAATCTTCCCGAAAGTTGGAAATATAGCGAAGAAACGCCAACTGTATTTAGGCTTGATTTTGTTGATGGAAGCGTCAAGTACATTCTTGTCAGCGCATGCCCCAAATGGGTGGGATATAAGCAAGGCAACGGTTTTTGCGTGAGCCTCTATAGTGATGGCGTTTGGAGTGAATTTGAGCGTTTTTACGGTGAAGGTGACAATCCACATCTTTATCCAATTGTTGCCATGAGTTCGCTTGTGAGACTCAAAGAAAATGGAAAATTTGTCGATAGATGGATGGGATTCTTCCACGACAACAATTTCAAACTATACAGCACTGTTTTGTCTTTTGACGGCGGAAAAATGTGTTGGAGCAAGCCTGTCGAATATCTTCAAAACTCATATAATCAAAAGGGCAAAAGCATAAATCAAACTCTCAAAGCTAAAGCCACCAAAGCTTGCGAAGTGCTTGTCATAAGAAGCGAGCAGGGAAACGGAGACGTGCTGTGCATGATCACCAGAAGCGAAACAAGGCTTATAAACAGTCTTATGGCATTTTCATATGACGAGGGGAAAACTTGGAGCGAACTTAAAGAGTTGCCAAGCGAACTCAACGGACAACGTCACAAAGCCGTGTATGACGGCGATAGGCTGTTTATCACGTTTAGGAGTGTGGAACGCAATGTAAAATTTACAACAGGTGCACCCAAAAATCATTTTGTAAGTGAGGGATGTGTTGCATGGGTTGGCACTTTTGAGGATCTTGAAAATTGGTATTACAACGGTGTTTGCAACTCCCAATACCGCATTAAACTTGCACATACATATCTAGATGGTCAATTTGAGCCGGAATATTTTGCCAACGATGACACCGGCTACTGTGGAGTTACAATTGTAGACGGTTATATTGTAGTGACAAGCTATGGCAAGGTTCTCAAAAACAGTGACAAAACCGTCATTTTCTCAAAACGCCTAAAGCTTGCCGATATCGACAAATTGGCAAATATAATTGAATAGTGTTATATAATAATCCCACCTATCGTTTCGTTAATGATGTTTTCGTTCCGTAGTGCAATACCTAAAATGAAAAAAGCCCTGCAATAGTACCTATTGGCACTCCTACAAGGCTAACTACACTTACATACGAGAATAACACCGTTTTTTAACCGAGTAATCGTTCTATCACCCCTAGTAATCGTTCTGCTACCTAGGGTAATCGTTCTAACACCTGCTAAAAAACCTTTCGTTTCTCTGATATACCTTTCGTCCTGTAGTACCACCTTTCGTCCCGTAGATACCCTTTCGTCCTGCAGTTCTTCGCAAAAAATGAAAAAAGCCCTGCAATAGTACCTATTGGCCACTCCTACAAGGCTAACTACACTTACATACGAGAATAGGGAAATACTCTTTTATGTAAAGAAAAAGGTCTGACACGTAACGTATCAAACCTATGCAATTTTCGTGGTGGAGAGGGGTGGATTCGAACCACCGAAGTCACTGACAACAGATTTACAGTCTGCTCCCTTTGGCCACTCGGGAACCTCTCCGTGTGGAGCTGGTGATCGGAGTCGAACCAACAACCTATTGATTACAAATCAATTGCTCTGCCTATTGAGCTACACCAGCATATTAAGATGTTTTTGTGGTGCCTCGGGGCGGACTCGAACCACCGACACAGGGATTTTCAGTCCCTTGCTCTACCACCTGAGCTACCGAGGCATACTTTTCATAAATGTATGGCAGTGACTTGCGTCACCGCCATACTTATGATGGCGATCCGGAAGGGGCTCGAACCCTCGACCTCCAGCGTGACAGGCTGGCGTACTAACCAACTGTACTACCGGACCACATATTAAGTTGTTTTGGTGGGCCTTCACGGACTCGAACCGCGGACCGATCGGTTATGAGCCGACTGCTCTAACCAACTGAGCTAAAGGCCCGAATCACTCGGTGAAGATTTTTTGTGGTCGGGGTGAAGAGATTCGAACTCCCGACCTTCTGAACCCAAATCAGACGCGCTAGCCAAACTGCGCTACACCCCGAAAGATTTTTGCGTCGTTCTTTGCGACTTCATTACTATACAATAAAACAAAATTTATGTCAATGATTTTTTCAAATGATTTTATTAATTTTTTGAGATTTTTTTGACAAGGTCATTTTATATTTCCGATTTTGCTTCAAAATTTGCCAAAATCCTTGATTGTAGAGAAGTTATCCTATTGTTGGAGGCAATATGGAAATTAAATTTAAGCGTACACAAGGTGACGTGCGTGTTTATTTTGCGGGCGATATGGACGAGTATGGTGTGCAAAAAATCAAAGCCGTCATAGACGATGTCATCGACAATGAGCAGAATATGCGGTCAATGACTTTTGACATGCAAGGTGTGACGTTTGTTGACAGCACAGGTCTTGGTTTTTTGCTTGGAAGATACAAAAAATTGAGAGCTCGCCATGCAGAGCTATTGCTTGCAAGCGTTCCCAAACACGTGGACAAGGTGTTTTGCACAAGCGGAATATATCGTTATGTGCCAATTGTTGAATAAGGAGTGAATATGAATAGTTTTATTATGAAGTTGCCTGCAGTAGGCAAAAATGAGGCGTTTGCTCGCAACGTGGTTGCATCCTTTGCAATAGAGTGTTCGCCTACGATTGAAGAAATCAACGACATAAAAACTGCAGTGAGCGAGGCTGTGACCAATGCTGTTGTGCATGCATATACGCAAGTCTCACAAGGTGAGGTTGAAATTGAATGCCATATTGAAGATGATAATGCGCTGTGCGTGTGCGTTCGAGATTTTGGCAGAGGCATTGACAATCTAGACGAGGCATTGCAACCGTTCTATACCACGTCACCGCAGGATGAGCGTAGCGGTATGGGATTCACCATTATTCAAACGTTCATGGACGAGATGAGAGTTGAATCTCAAGTTGGCAAGGGCACAACCGTATATATGAAAAAGGTGATAAAGGGATGCTAGAGCACGAAGCCACGCTTGAGCTTATAAAGCTTGCAAGACAAGGCGATGACGATGCCAAAGAAAAACTCATAACAGAAAACATTCCGCTCATAAAATCCATTGTAAAACGCTTCAAAGGCAGGCTTGAATATGATGATCTTATGCAACTTGGTGCGATGGGATTTATCAAAGCCATACAGAATTTCAACACCGATTTCGGTGTGCGATTTTCCACCTATGCGGTGCCGATGATAAGCGGAGAAATAAAGAGATTTTTGCGTGACGATGGCTCTATAAAGGTGTCTAGACAGCTAAAAACGCTTTCAAATCGAATATCTGCATATATCGAGCAAACCGTCAGAGATGGCAACAAGGAGCCTACAATCGAGGAGCTTGCTTCACATTTTGAGGTGGAAACGCAAGAGATAGTCTTTGCACTTGATGCACAGCATTATGTTGTGTCGCTTTACTCAACCTCTCAAGAGGATGATACAACGCTTGCCGATAGAATTGCCGATGAGCAAACATTGGAAAACGACCTTGACAAATTGATGCTCAAAGAGCTTATCGAAAAGCTACCTTTGAGAGAAAAGAAGGTGATTGTGCTTAGATATTTTAGAGATAAAACTCAAAGCGAAATTGCCGTTGAGCTTGGTGTATCTCAAGTGCAAGTGAGCCGTATAGAGGGCAAAGTGCTCAAAATGTTCAAAGAAAAGATGGATGATGTGGATTAAAACAGCGCTTATCTTTTGCTTTCAAAACAGAAACGTCTAAAAAATACAAAACGCTTCCTTTAATGTGAGGCGTTTTTCTTTATGGCTGTTTAAAAGTTGCGGTTTTGGCAATGATAGAAGTATGGATAGGCTGTTTGCAACAAATGTTGAGGATAAAGAAGTTTTGTTTAAGAAAACGGATAATCCCGACGGTGCTGTGCAAAATGTAGCCAAAGGCGTTGAAAACACACAATATTTATCTCAAAAATCCACTGAATAGTAGAGAATTTTGAAAAAGAGGCAATATGATAGAAAGAGAGGAATATCAGAAGTATATCAAGGTACATTCGCCAAAATCACCAATGCTACGCACGCTTGTGAGTGCGTTTATTGTGGGCGGTATAATTTGTTGTATCGGCGAGGGAATTGGAGATATACTCAAATTGATTTTCACGCAAATGGACGATAAACGTGTTGCGATTTGGGAGAGTTGCATCATGATTTTTTTGGGCAGTTTTTTCACGGCAATAGGGCTATATGACAAGCTTGGACATTTTGCAGGCGGTGGATCGATTGTGCCAATAACCGGATTTGCAAACTCCGTTGTTTCTCCTGCTATGGAATATAATCGTGAGGGTGTATTCTTTGGCGTATGTGCCAAAATGTTTGTGATTGCAGGTCCAATTATCGTATTTGGTGTGGTTGCAAGTTTTGTTGTCGGCTTTATCGGCTATCTTGTGTATTTGTGAGGTGAAAATGCGTACTTTTCAGCTATCTAAACCTGTGTATATCAAAAGCGGATTTACAATTGTAGGTCCAAAAGAAGGTGACGGAAACTTTGGTGACTACTTTGATATTGTGCTCAATGACGACATTTGGTGTGAAAAATCCTATGAAAAATGCGAGAGCAAAATGCAACGTGATGCAATAAGCGGAGCAATCAAAAAAGCCGGCTTAAAGAGAGAGGATATAGACGTAATGATGGGCGGAGATTTGCTGAATGAATTGAGTGCAACGTCTCTTTGTGCTCGCAACTTTCCCACTGCCTTTTTAGGTTTATATAACGCTTGTGCAACTTTTGGAGAGTCGATTTTGCTTGCTTCAATGCTTATAGCGGGCGGATTTGCCAAGAATATAACTTGTTCAACGTCAAGTCACTTTGCGTCTGCAGAGAGGCAATATCGTTTTCCGCTTGAGCTTGGCAATCAGCGTACACCAACCGCGCAATGGACTATAACGGGTGCAGGTTGCAGTGTTTTAAGCTCTGAAAAACCCAACATTTGCAACGAACAGGTGTACGAGGATGATATAATTGCTATAGACAAAACTATGAATATTGATGCCAAAACAATAGATAAGTACAAAAAATCAATAGAAAAGCAGAAAAAAGTCATAAATAAGGACAAATCCAACATCATTGAGGGGAATTTTGGCAGGGAAAACAATGACTATCAAAAACCTTGCACTCATTATGTTAAGGTGACAGGCGGAACTCTTGGCAGAGTTATTGATTTGGGCATTGATGACGAGGCGAATATGGGTGGTGCAATGGCTCCGTCCGCTTGTGATACTATTATTACGCATTTCAAAGAGTCGGGCAGAGTGCCAAACTATTATGACGGTATTTTCACAGGTGATCTTGGCCGTTTTGGCAAGGAAACACTTGAATATCTCCTCTCAAAAGAAGGGATAATTATGCCAAAATATTATATGGATTGTGGTGCAAGTTATTTTGTGCCCGAACAGAAAACCTATCAAGGCGGATCAGGTGCAGGTTGCGTCAACACTGTTTTCAACAGTTATATCCTCAAAAAGATGCAAAGGGGAGAGCTTAAGCGAGTTTTGATTGTTCCAACAGGGGCACTGCTCAACAAGGATACGCCACTTCAAAAAGAGACGATACCAGGCATTGCCCACGCATTCACTCTAGAGGCGGTAAAATGCGATGGTTGTGAGTGAAGTATTCTAAAAATCAATAAACTTTGTAAAACATTGCTGGAAATAATAGAAAATATTGGAGTGGAAATGGAAATTTTTTTGACCTATCTCAAAGTGTTTGCCGTTGGTGGTTTTGTATGTATGCTTGGACAAATCCTCATCAACAAGACAAAAATGTCCTCTGCAAGAATACTTGTCACGTACATGCTTATCGGGGTTATCTTGGAAGTGTGTGGTGTGTTTGATGCTATCAAGCAATTTGCAGGCTCCGGCATAACTATACCGATAATAGGCTTTGGCTCAAATCTTGCAAAAGGTGCACTTGAAGGCGTGCAAAAAGACGGATTGTTCGGTGCTGTCACGGGTGGGTTGAGTGCGGTGTCTGCAGGTCTTACGACAGTTATCGTCTGTGGTTTTGTCTTTGGACTTATATCTAGATCTAGATCAAAGAAGATTTGACATTTTTGACTGCTTACATCACAGTTCCAAAAGTCCGCCAAAGTCGTTTAAGCCTAGATAGGTGTTGGGAATTTCGCCTACAATTAGATTTTCACATACCAAAACTTCAGCTTTAACTTGAATTGTCGGTTCGTCAATAGGCGTTACGATGATGACGTCGGCATAGACGTCAATATATATCTTGTGCAGGGTTTGATTTATGCCTGCAGATTGAAAAAAAGAGACAAAATCGCAATTTGCAGTGCCTATCGGCGTTATTTTTATTGTTACGTCAGGACCGAACCCTGTGAGAAGTATAAGCCCTGTGAATGTGCCTGCGGATATTTGTATCTCTTGAGTGCCGAGACTATCCAAGTTGGCTTGAGCAAGATTGGCAATTTGCCTTGCAATCTGGTTTATTGTGGGTGAATTTGCCTTTATCATTGTGATTTTTCCGTCTTTATCCTTGCATACCTCAAAGAGTTGGTCATATGTAAGTCCGCTTGATAGTACGCTTGTTGCGGCTACATTGACGGCGTTTGTGGTGGTTGCTCTTATCTGTGCAACTGAGCTATCTATGACGGTAGGCACGATGTTTTGCCTAAAATATACCGCACAAAAAACAAAGGCAGAAACGAGCAGTAGGATTGTCACGACCACTCTAAACGTTTTTGGTTTAAGACTTTTTGATATTTTGCCATTATTGTGCACGATATATTGTATGATTGATGTCGGTTTATCTTTACAAATTGAAAGATTGTTGTTACAATATTCATATGGATTTATTTGACCTTCAAAACAATGAAAAAACAATGGCTCCTCTTGCCGAGCGTATGCGTCCTCGCACGCTTGATGAGTTTTTGGGGCAGGGGAAAATAGTGGGGAAAGGCTCACTGCTTCGTCGTGCGATTTCTGCCGATAAGCTTGGCAGTTGCATTTTCTACGGCCCTCCGGGGACTGGCAAAACGACGCTTGCCAACATAATTGCAGAGAATACCAACGCAAATTTTGTCAAGCTGAACGCAGTCACAAGCGGTGTTGCGGATGCCAAAAAGGTTATTGACGAGGCAAAAGATTTGCTACGCATGTACGGCAAGCGTACATATTTGCTTCTTGACGAATGTCACCGTTGGAATAAGGCTCAAAGCGACAGCGTTTTGCAAGCAATCGAGCAAGGATATATCATTTTTATCGGCTCAACAACGGAGAATCCATTTGTTTCAATGACACGTGCTATCGTGTCAAGATGCAGAATTTTCAGCTTTTCAAGGCTTACTGATGCGGATATAAAAGTCGGTCTTTCTCGTGCCATAAAGGACAAGGAGAGAGGGCTTGGCAATATGAATCTTGACGTCAGTGAGGAGGCAATATCTCATCTTGCGTGGGCAAGTGCAGGTGATATGCGTACGGCACTAAACGCATTGGAGCTTGCTTGTCTAACAACTCACGCAGACAGTGACGGCATCATTCATGTGGGCAAAGAAGAAGCGGAGCAATCTATTCAGCAAAAGGCTCTTTCCATGACGGAAGATATGTATTATGACATGATTTCCGCCTTTATAAAGAGCATGCGTGGCAGTGACAGCAATGCTGCACTATATTGGTCGCAAAGGCTGATCGAGGCAGGTTGCGATCCTATGCTGATAGGGCGTAGAATTATGATCCACGCTTGCGAGGACGTCGGTATGGCTGATCCGAATGCCATAGTTGTTGCAACCGCATGCGTGCAAGCGTATGAAAAGATTGGATTGCCAGAGGGCAGACTTCCGCTATCGGAGGGAATTATTTATGTTGCCGAAGCTCCAAAATCCAACGAGGTTGAAGTTGCAATGTACGGTGCTTTGGATGCTGTTAAGTCAATAAAACACGAGACTGTGCCAATTTATTTGAGGGATCCCAACTATAAAGCCAATGACGAAAAGGTGAGCGGTTACAAATATCCGCACGATTATGGCGGATGGGTTGAGCAACAATATTTGCCCGATGAAATCAAGGATGCCGTATTCTATGAACCGACCGATATCGGCTTTGAAAAGACGATAAGGGAAAGACAATCAAAACGCAAACCTAAAAAGGAAGATTGACGGATTTTGTCGAGTAAAAACCATATCTATCTTGTGACACGGCACTCATGCGTATGATCGAATAATTGTGCAAAATCAATGAATAAAACATAAAATGCAACTTGGCAACGTCAGGTTGTATTTTTTTACCAAAAACCTACTGTTTAGTGGTTGACAAGGGAATATATCGCGATATATAATATCATATGATATACAAAAGCCGAGGTGAAAAATGCCAAAACAAGCAAAGATAAGCAAAGATATGATTTTGAAATGTGCATACGATATGGCTTTGAAGGGCGAGGAAATAAGTGTACGCCAAGTTGCAAATAAGCTTGGTTGCTCAATACAGCCGGTATTTTACAATTTTGCGACAATGGATTTATTGAAAAACGAAGTCGATAAAATGATCGGTGAGTGTTTTGCAAATTACGTGAGTGACCACTCAAAGCAAGGCAAATATTCGACCTACAAGCTTATTGGAATGTCATATATCAGCTTTGCAAGGGATTATCCCGAATTTTTTAAGCGTTTGTTTTTGCAAAAAGGTGGAACAAGCATTTTGAATGCAAACAGCAAGACGCAGGTGGGAACAATCAATTTGCTCACTTCAACTTTTGATTGCGACAAGCAAACCGCTATGCAATTTCAAACTGAGATGTGGGTGTTTGTGCACGGTTTTGCATCTATGATTGCAAGCGAATATATAGAGTGGGACGAGGAGAGTGTGAGTGAGATGCTCACTGACGTCTTTGAGGGACTAAAAATGCGTTTTGGTCTTGAAATATCGGGAAAATAATCAAATTGACGGTATGGATATGAAAAAGGGCAACCAGTATTGGGAGAGGTCGCAAGATTTGAATGCTCCGTCAAAGGCTAATACTTATCGCATATATCCGTGTTCAGTGCGGTTGTGCCATCTTTTGTGATATTTGTTATAGGAATTATTCTGTCACTTTTTATAAATACGCTTGGCGAAGTGCTTGCAAAAGTGATATACTTTTTATTAGCAACGATTTTAAGCGTTGTCGGTGCTATTGTTGGCTTGAGTTTGCTTAACGCATACGGTGAGAAGTGGTATGAGCACATCGGCAAAAACAAGCCTAATATCAAAATAAAGCCAAAGTCTTTTGGCGGTGCGAGGTTGATGAAATGATTGTGAAACACAAGATTGCTCTTGACGTTGGTGACGTGCGTATAGGCGTTGCCATAAGCGACCTTTTGGGTATTACGGCAAATCCCAGAGAAACTTACGTGCGCAAGAAGGGTGACGTCGAGGCGGATATTGCGTATTTTTGCGAGTATGCAAAGAGAGAGGATGCGGACTGCTTTGTGCTTGGTTTGCCAAAGAATATGGACGGCACAGAGGGAGATAGGGCATTGGTCACTCGTGAGTTTGGCGATATGCTCAAACAGGCAAGCGGACTTGAGGTCTACTATCAGGACGAGAGATTGACCACCGTATCTGCAGAGCGTATGCTCATTGACGCCGACGTGCGTAGAGATAAGCGTAAAAAGGTGATTGACAAGGTTGCGGCAACGATTATTTTGCAATCTTATCTTGACTCTCATCGATAAATTTTTTACACCTCTTGATATTTTGCTTGCAAATTGCACAAAATATGTTACTATCAATGTATAAAAGGTGCAGACAATGCACACAAGGAGAATGCTATGGCAGATTTTTTTGATGATCAGAACACTATGACTGAAGATGACGACATCATCACTCTTTACAATGAACAAACAGATAAGGACGAGGATTTTTATCACCTTGCAACACTTGACGTTGACAATAGATGGTTTATCGTTATGAAGCCGGTTGAGAAGCTTGACGACATCGACGAGGACGAAGTGCTTATTTACGAAATCGGCACGAACGAGGACGGCAACGATGTGTTTATCCCAATCGAGGATGAGAACTTGCTCCAAAGAGTTTTTGAAGAATTCATGGCAGAAGTGGAAAAGATGGAAGGCGGTTGCGGATGTGGTGAAGACGGTTGTGATTGTTGCAATCATCACTGCGAGGACTAATTTGAAATAATCGAAATTAAGCGTGCTTTTGGGCACGCTTTTTTCATAAACGCGAAAGTTTTGTGATTTTTGAAGGTAAAAATTTGATTTTTTGAGAAAAAACTTGCAAAAACCGTCGCAATTCGTTTGCAAAATATTTTTATATATAATATAATCTTTCACGATCCTGCATCGCAGTGGAGCGTTTTCTGTTCCGTAAGGAGGTTTGCGTGACGAAGCTGTGAGAGGTAAAAACAATTTAAGGAGGACCATAAAATGGCCGTAACAACAATGAAAGCCTTGCTCGAAGCAGGCGTACACTTCGGACACCAGACAAAACGCTGGAATCCTAAGATGGGCAAGTACATCTATGCAACAAGAAATGATATTCACATCATCGATCTTCAAATCTCTGTCGATCACGTTGAAGCTGCATATCAATTTGTAAAGAGCGTTGTGGAAGATGGCAAGTCCGTTCTCTTTGTAGGCACAAAGAAGCAAGCTCAAGATGCTATCAAACAAGAAGCAGAGCGTTGCGATATGTTCTACATCAATCAAAGATGGCTCGGTGGCACACTCACCAACTTCAAGACCATCCGCACAAGAATCGATCGTTTGAACAAGATCAACCAAATGGAGCTCATCGGTGAGTTTGAACTTCTCCCCAAGAAAGAAGTTTCCGCACTCAAGAAAGAGCGTGATGACCTTGAGAAGAACCTCGGCGGTATCAAGAACATGCGTACTCTTCCGGGTTGCTTGTTCGTGGTTGACCTCAAGAAAGAAGAGAATGCTGTCAAAGAAGCTCGCAAGCTCAACATCCCGATCGTCGCTGTTGTTGATACAAACTGCGATCCTGACCTTGTTGACTACGTTATCCCGGGCAACGATGACGCAATCCGTGCAATTCAACTCTTTGCATCAATCATGGCTGACGCTGTTATCGAAGCAAAGCAAGGCGAAAGCTTCACTCCGCAAGTGAAGGAAGAAGCTCCTGTTGCTGAAGAAGCACCCGTTGTTGAAGAAGCTCCTGTTGTAGAGGAAAAAGCTCTCACACCTGAAGAAGCTCTCGAGAAAGCAATTGCAGAAAAAGAAGCACAAGAATAATTGACACATCACGCACGCAGTGCAACATCTGCGTGTGTTTTCAAAAATAATTAGGAGAATATATATGGCATTCACAAGCAAAGATGTTATGGAACTTCGTCAACGCACAGGCGTTGGTATGATGGACTGCAAAAAGGCACTTGTCGCAACAGACGGCGATATGGAAGCTGCTATCGACTTTTTGAGAGAAAAAGGTATGGCTACCGCTGCAAAGAAGGAAGCTCGTATCGCTGCAGAAGGTATCGTTTATGCCGCAAGCAAGAATGGCAAATCCGTTCTTTTGGAAGTCAACTGCGAATCTGACTTTGTCGCAGGCGGTCCGATCTTCAAAGAGTACGTTGGCCACGTTGCAGATTATATCCTCGACAACACCTCCGCTTCAGTTGCAGACGTTATCAGTGCAATGCAACCTGTCACAAACGAGTACGTTATGAAGATGGGCGAGAAGCTCTCCATCCGTCGTTTCACAGTGTACGAGTCCAATGATACAGTGGTTGACACATACATCCACATGGGCGGTAAGATCGGCGTTATGGTCGAGGCAACAAGCGGTGCAAACCTTGAAGTTGTTCACGACGTAGCTCTCCAAATCGCAGCTGCAAACGCACAATACGTCACAAGAGATCAAGTTCCTCAAGCAGAAGTTGATCACGAAAGAGACGTTCTCAAAGCACAAGCTATGAACGAGGACAGCAACAAGCCGGAAGCTATCATCGAAAAGATGCTCATTGGCAGAATCAACAAGTTCTACAAAGACATTTGCCTCACAGAACAAGTGTTCGTCAAGAATCCGGATTTGACAATTGCTCAATACCTCAAGCAAAACGGTGACGTGGCAATCATCCGCTTCACACGTTACGCAATGGGCGAAGGTTTGCAAAAGAGAGAAGATGACTTCGTTGGCGAGGTTATGGCTCAAGCAGGCTTGAACAAATAACAAAACAAAAAGGAATGCTTGTCATTCCTTTTTTTCTGCAAAAATTGCAATCGAATGCGTTAGAAGCACGAAAAATCACTTAATTGAGGTTTAATATGACAACTGAAAACGTCAAATTCAAAAGAGTTATCATCAAGCTTTCAGGCGAAGCGTTGGCATCTGACAACGGCACCGGTATAGATCCCGTCAAACTTGATTTTGTTTGCAGAGAAATCGTCAACGTCAAGAATATGGGTGTCGACGTCGGTATCGTTATCGGTGGCGGAAACTTCTGGAGAGGTCGTCAAGCCGATGACCATATGAATAGAACAACCGCTGACCATATGGGTATGCTCGCAACCATTATGAATGCTTTGGCAATCCAAGACAAGCTTGAACAGCTCGATGTGCCCGTAAGAGTGCAGACCGCTCTCACAATCACAAACGTTGCCGAACCGTATATTTTGAGAAAGGCAATTCGCCACTTTGAAAAGGGTAGAATTGTCATATTTGCTTGCGGTACGGGCAATCCGTACTTCTCAACGGATACAGGTGCTGCACTGCGTGCTTGCGAAATCGGTGCTTCCGCACTTTTGCTTGCCAAGAACGTTGACGGTGTGTATGACAGCGATCCAAAGCTCAATAAAGATGCTCGCAAGTTTGATGAAATTTCCTATATGGAAGTCATCTCTCGTGGGCTCAAAGCAATGGACACCACTGCAATCACAATGTGTATGGAAAACAATATCCCTATCGTGGTCTTTAGCCTTATGAAAAAAGACAGCATGAGGGATGCGATTCTTGGTCATAATACCGGCACAATCATAAAATAACTCTGTTGAACAAAACAATGCCAGAGCCTTGTATTTGCAACTAATGTACTTTGTACATTAATATTGTCAAATGCAAGGCTCTTTCTCATAACTTAATCTTGTTGGCATATTGCATTAAGAAGTTGTAATCTTTGTGTTGTGCAGATTACTCTTTCTTATTTTTTTATCATTCCATTTCTTCAAAAAATCTCTACTTGTGATTTGCACTAAACTTTTATTTTTTCTAAAATATGCTAATCCATAAATGTCTTCTCAAATATTAAAATCATTATTTGTTCAATCTATTATCTAAAAGTTTTTATCTCAAATATTTTACTCTTGCTTTATACATAAAGTTTTGATATAATATTACTATATTTCAAAGTATGGAGGACAAATTATGTCTTACGGTATTGATGAAGTCGATCTCGTGTTTGAAGAAATGAATGAGAAGATTGACAAAACTATGCAGAATTATATCAACGAGTTGCGTTCTATTCGTGCAGGCAGAGCAAATCCGCACATTCTTGACAAAGTTGTTGTTGACTATTACGGAACACCGACTCCAATCAACAATATGGCAAACGTTTCTATTCCCGAAGCACGTTTGCTTGTGATTTCACCTTGGGACAAGTCACAGCTCAAGAACATTGAAAGAGCAATTTTGGCTGCAAACGTCGGCATCAATCCAAACAATGACGGTCACGTTATCCGCCTTGTTTTCCCGGAATTGACAGAGGAACGCAGACGTGCAACGGTCAAAGAGGCAAAAACTCTTGTTGAGGAGGCAAAGATTGTCATGCGTAACGCACGCAGAGATGCTATTGACGATCTCAAGAAGCTTCAAAAGGCATCCACAATCACAGAGGACGACCTCAAGAATCTCACAGCCGATATCGACAAGAATCTTGCAAAGAACACCGATGAAGTTGACAAACTTTTCAAGGAAAAAGAGCAGGAGATTCTCGCTATCTAATGGGAGCAAAACACATAGGTTTTATAATGGACGGAAACGGCAGGTGGGCTGTTGCTCATTCCATGTCACGCTCCGAGGGCTATTCGTATGGTCTTTTGGCACTTCACAAGGTGCTAAAAAGGTGTGCCGAGCGTGGTGTTGAAGCTGTTTCCGTTTACGCATTTTCAACCGAGAATTGGGCTCGACCGAGTGGAGAGATCGATGCGATTGCCGAAGTTGTACGTAAATTCAATTTGAATTACGACGGCAATTTCAAGATTTCTTATATGGGTGACATATCTGCACTTGACGACAAACTTGCCCGATCAATTGAGATTGTTGAGCAACGCACAAAGGACAACGACGGATTGTGGCTGAATATCGCTTTCAATTATGGCGGTAGAGCGGACATTCTGCACGCTTGCGAAGTTTGCTACAATCACGGCGAATTTGTGGAAGATACTTTTGAAAGTCATCTTTCATCATCTCATTTGCCAAGTCTTGACCTTGTTGTTCGCACGGGTGGTGAGATGCGACTGTCAAACTTCATGCTCTATGAATCCGCATATGCAGAGCTCATGTTTTTGGACAAGCTTTGGCCGGATATGGATGAGAGTGATGTTGACAAAATTCTTGATGACTTTGACTTGAGAGTTAGAAAATTCGGAAAATAAATCCGTGAGGATATTATGCTAAAAAGAACGCTTACAGGATTAGTATTGCTTGTGGTGGTTGCCGGCTTTATGCTTGGTTGCTACTTTATCAGCCCCATTTTTATTGACGTGCTCATTCTGCTTTTTATGGCAGGTGCCGTTTATGAAATGTTCAAGTGCTTCAAAAGTGCAGGATACAAGATGTTTATCGCACCGCCGATTTTCATGCTGTTGACAGCTTATCCGGCATTCTATCTCATGCAATTTTATATCGGTGAGGGGAGCGTTCAAACAAGTGCAGGTTTGCAAGGGCTGTTGACGTCCTTCTTGGCAAGTGGGATGATCGCACTGACAATATTCACCTTTAAGCCTGCAAAACATTCTCAAAAAGAGATTGATGATGCAAACGCAAACGGTGTTGAGCTTGAGGCAGACGAGAGCGGTGCTTGCTCACTTAAGGATTTGCTTGCAAACGTCTTTATATTGGTATATCCCATGCTTTTCTTGTCTACGGCGTGGATTGTGAGCTACAAATATAGCGCCTTGTTTGCGGTGCTTTTTGCGATATTCGTACCCACTCTTGGCGGAGATGCTTTTGCCTATTGGTTCGGTTCGATGATTGGCGGAAAGAAACTTTGTCCAAAAATCAGTCCAAAGAAAACTATTGCCGGTGGCGTTGGCGGACTTATCGGCGGTATGGTTATGGCAATACTCTTTTGGGTGTTGTTTGAGTGCTGTGCATCCTCATATCCCTCTTTTATTGAAAGTTGCGGATACACGTCTTTCATCGATCATTCGATTGACGGATGGCAGTGGAAGAGTGCGCTCATCTATCTTGCAATCGGCTTGATTTGCGGTGTTATAAGTGAGCTTGGCGATCTTGCTGCATCCAGAATTAAGAGGGCAATCGGCATAAAAGACTACGGCAAAATTTTCCCGGGGCATGGTGGATTTATGGACAGAATTGACAGCATAATGTACTGTTTGGTTATTTTGCTTGTCGCATTCACCTGCATTTACGGATATTAAGCGGAACACAGTGCGATTTTCATATCGCTTTAACATATTGACTTTATAGTGTACGTACAGTCCTGCAAAAGACTTCAAATCTCAGCCTCGGTGGCACGCAGGGCTTAAGGATAAAATGAAAACAATTACGATTTTGGGCAGTACAGGCTCTGTCGGCAGACAGGTGCTTGAATGCGTTTTGGCTCATTCCGACTCTTTCAAGGTTGTCGGACTTTCTGCTTATAGCAACGAGGCGTTGTTGAGAGAACAAATTGAACAATTCAATCCGACACATTACTATTTCCCAAGTGGAGCGGTTGAGGTTCAAAGTTCGCTTTTCGACTTTTTGGAGGATGAAAAGTCATCCAAATGTCTTTCCTCACTTGAGGAATTGGCAAGTATTCCTGCTGATATAGTTGTTTCAGCCGTATCCGGAATTGCAGGATTATGGTCTGCGGTTGCTGTTCTCAAGCGTGGCGGTACGCTTGCCATTGCCAACAAGGAGACTATCGTGTGTGCAGGCAGGCACTTAAAAGCTCTTGAAAAGAAGTATGGCGGAAAGATTTTGCCTCTTGACACCGAACATTCTGCAATCTTTTCTTGCCTTAAAGGTGAGGACAAAAAGTACGTCAAGAGCCTTGTTCTCACAGCAAGCGGTGGTGCATTGCGTGATATTCCCATCGGGCAACTTTCAAAGGTCAAAGCAGAGGATGCACTCAAACACCCCGTATGGAATATGGGCAAAAAGGTCACAATCGACTCAGCAACGCTTTTCAACAAAGGGCTTGAAGTGATTGAGGCAATGCGACTTTTCGAGATGTCTGCAAAGGACGTCAAAGTGCTTATGCACAGAGAGAGTGTAGTCCATTCTTTGGTGGAGTTTTCAGACGGTTCCATGAAAGGACTTTTTTCCGTGCCGGATATGAAACTCTCCATTGACACTGCACTTTATTATCCGGAGCATGCTCAACATTCGGTTGCAAGTCTAGACCTTGCAAAATACGGTTTGCTCAGCTTTTCCACACCTGATTATGACAGATTCCCGTGCCTCAAAATTGCAATAGACAGTGCTGAAGCAGGCGAGGGAGCTTGCATTGCTATATCCGCATCCGATGAAGTTTTGGTTGAAGAATTTTTGAAGGGTAAAATCAAATTCAACGACATTGCCACAACTCTTGCAAAGGTATATGCAAAGTTCAAGAAAGTAGGTGACGTTGAGCTTGAGGATATTCTTGGAATAGACGAGCAAGCTAGAAAATACACTTATTCTATAATAGGAGTCAAATAGTGTACACTTTTTTATCGGCAACAGCATCTGAAGTTTTCACGTATATAGGCTACGTTATCGTGGCTTTGCTCGCTCTTATGTGCATGATTGTCATCCACGAGCTAGGGCATTATACGGCTGGTAGACTTCTGGGCTTCAAAATAGACGAATTCGGCTTGGGATTTGGTCCTGCCATATTCAAAAAACGCATCAAAAAGACAGGTGTTTTGTTCACGATACGTCCGTTTCCTGTCGGCGGTTTTTGTGCGTTCCACGGTGAAGATGCCGACGGTGCACTCGTTGATGAAAACGGAAATCAAGTCAAAGATGAAACCGGCAATATTGTAAAAGATCCCGATGCTTTCAACAATCAAAAGGCATGGAAGCGTCTAATCGTGCTTTTTGCCGGTGCTTTTATGAACTTTTTGAGTGCAATCGTCATTATCACGATATATTTCACGGCGTACGGACAAATTTTGCCTAATGTTGTGGGCACGTATAATACGCCGTATACATCGTCATATCAAAACCCTTTTCAAGCGGGTGACGTGATTTTGAATATCAACGGAAAGCAAGTGAATATTATGCTTCAAGAGGACTTGGACAATGCATTTTCCGGTATAGGCGATTCGGCATATTTTTGGGTGCTACGTGACGGAAAGCGTGTAAAGATCAATGCGGACAAATTCTATTATTCACCCTTTGAAGATGGTGATTTTGTAGAGTCTGTCAACGGAGAAACTCTTGAAACACCCATCCCGTACGATTTGCTCGCAACCTATTATGATACAACAGATCAGTTGAATTTGACCGTTGTTAGATACAATGACAAGGGGGAGATATGCGAAAGAAGCTCGATGAGCGTGCAAAAAGGCATAAATGCCGACGATATTGACGGATACTATTCCTATGGCTTTGGCATCACAAGAAATTTGACGAGAGCAAAATTGCCTTTCTTCCTTGCATTCGGCAGAGCCTGGGGATTTAGCTTCTTTATCGCGTTCAAGATTTTGGCTTCGCTTGGAGCTTTGATAACAGGCAAAGTCGGGCTTGAAACGGCAGGCGGAACAATCACCACGATTGGTGTTATGGCAAAGGTATCCGCACTTGGATTTGACAGTTTTCTATACGTTGTGGCAATCATATCTGCAAACCTTGCCGTTATGAACTTGCTTCCATTCCCGGCACTTGACGGAAGCAGAATGTTGTTTACGCTGATAGAGATGATTTTTAGAAAGCCTGTACCTAGAAAAATTGAAGGCATCATACACACGGTTGGACTTGTACTATTGTTGGTGCTTGCGGTATTTTTGGATATTTTCCACCTTGTCAATGGATAAAATACCGCTTTAGAATAACGAAAAACAATATATAGGGGATAAGATGAAAGAAAGAAGACAGTCGCGACAAGTTAGTGTCGGTGATATAAAAATAGGTGGCGGAGCACCCATTAGTGTACAATCTATGCTCAATACAAAGACAACGGACGTTGAGGGATGTCTTGAGCAGATATCCGCTTTGAAAAGTGTTGGTTGTGACCTCATTAGGCTTGCCGTACCCAACGAGGAGTCCGCATATGCGTTTGGCGAGATCTCAAAAAGGTGTGGCTTGCCACTGATTGCCGATATTCATTACAGCTACAAACTTGCTCATCTTGCACTTGACAACGGAGCAAAGAAAATAAGAATGAATCCCGGCAATATGACGGTTTTTTCAGAGATTAAACCGCTTGCACAACGTCTTATCGACATGAATATTCCTGTTAGAGTGGGCGTCAACGGCGGTTCGCTTGCTCAAAGATTCAAGGGTATGGACGAGGCGAGAGCTCTTTGCGAAAGTGCACTTGAGTGCGCAAACGTGTTTGAGTCGCAAGGCATGAGAGATATCGTGATTGCAATCAAAGCATCCAACACTCAACTCAATATAAAAGCAAACGAGATGCTTGCCGGCATGTGCGATTATCCTTTGCATATAGGAGTCACTGAAGCAGGCACGATTAGAACAGGTCTTATCAAATCTGCAATTGGCATAGGAACGTTGCTCGATGAGGGAATAGGTGACACTATAAGGGTGTCTTTGTCTGGTGACGTTTGTGAAGAAGTGCTTGCAGGCAAAAAGATCTTGCAAACTCTCGGGCTTAGAAAAAACTGCGTAGAAGTTGTCTCTTGTCCAACTTGTGCAAGAACGGAGATTGATGTCGAAGGGCTTGCAAACAGAGTTGAGATGATGACTGCAAATATACAAAAACCGCTGACCATATCTATTCTCGGCTGTCCGCTCAACGGCATAGGCGAGGGCGAAAACAGTGATTTGGGCATTGCGGGCGGAAAAGAAAAAAGCGTCATTCTCAAAGACGGTAAGATATACAAAACAGTTGAAAGCAAAAATCTTTTGACCGAATTTGACAAAATTCTGCAAGAAGTATTATCAAAATAAGCTAAATTTATAATACTTTTGCGAAACATTGAGGAGATTATGAAAACAAAATTCTTTGATGAGTTCACATTGAAGACAAACGGGAAGTTTGATATGCTCAAACTTAATTCCGCAACTTACCACAAGGACAAACGAGAGCTTGTCGTGCGTTTTATAATATCCGCTTTTGAAATTCATTCCTTTGACGAGGAGTGCAAAAAAGAGGTTCAATCTGTGTTGGAGCAAATGTTTTCAGGTGTTAGCGTAAGCGTGCAATATATACGCACTTATGCGGATGCAAACGTTGTGAGAAACAAGATTTTGGAGTTTTTCAATGGTGCAAATCAGCTCATTTTCCATAGTTTGAATGAAGATACGCTCAAAATTGACGTTGGCGACAAAGATATTGACGTCAAATTTAAGCTTGACACGCCTGTATACAAGATGCTTATGGCTGGTGATTTGCTTCAAAAACTTGAGGATTGCCTTGATTGTTCCTTCAATCATTACATAGACGTCGTCACTCAAGAGAACATCGTTGACGTAAAGACACTTGAGGATGACATACATATAGACACCACAACCCATATTGATAGCTCTTTGAGGCTTGTTCAGGTCAATATGGGCTCAAAAGTTTATTCTCGTGGCAAAGTGGATGGAATTTCTCAAATGCCAAACTACATTGTGGATGTCAAAAGTGCTTGCGAAAATATCGTGTTATGCGGAAAAATCTCTCAAATAGAAAAGAAAACGTACAAAAACAAGCAGTATGATCCCAATGATCCCAAGTCAAAAGCAGAATTTTTGCCATTTGTCAAATTCTTTATCGACGATTCTACTGCAAAAATGGAATGTGTAAGTTTTGTTGGTACGGATGAGTCTGCTCAAAAGATTTTGGATCTAAAAGATCAAACGGAAGTGGTGTGTATGGGCAAGGTTGCTTGGTCGCAATTTTCCGGGCACTGGTCGTTTACTGTCAATGCGATTTTTGAAGCCGGCATAGATTATGAGAGTATTCACCCGACAAAATCAAAACCCGTTCCGCAAAAATACCTCACGGTCAAGCCTGAAAAATATACTGAAGAAGTTGAAACAACATTGTTAGATGACGGAAAAACCGATGAAGTTATCGACGAGTATTTCAAGGGTAAAACATTTGTTATATTCGATTTGGAGACAACGGATTTGCGTACGGAAACGGCGGAAATCATCGAGCTTTCCGCACTCAAAGTGGTGGATGGTGTGCCGATTGAAACTTTCAATACTCTTGTCAAACCACTTGCTCCGATCTCTGACGAAATCTCATCAATCACGCATATATCCAATGCCATGGTGCTTGATGCTCCTCAAGTTGAGGCTGTTTTGCCGGACTTCTACAAGTTCTCGCATGGTTGCATTTTGTGCGGACACAATATTTCCGGCTATGATTTTCCAATCATCTCAAGAATCGGTGAAGGTATGGGATATATGTTTGATAACGAGCTTTGCGACACTCTCTTGCTTGCAAGAAAGTATTTGACGGAGCTTCACAATTTCAAACTTGAAACTATATCCAAAGCGTTTGGAATTTCACACACCAATGCCCATAGAGCAATGAGTGACGTATTTGCAACTTACGGTGCGTTGAAGGTCATTGCCAAGCGTATGTGATGCAATTTAATTGCAAAATCCGCAAATATACAAGTTTTTTTGAATTTGTGGTCATTTTGCTTGCGTGAATATAATTTATATGTTATATTTTAGATACTATAGTAAAACCTTACTAGAGTGAGCGACGGCTCACTCTTTGTTTTAGAGGAGCAAGATTGTCAAAGTTTCCTCTAAAGCGAGGTTTTTGGAGAAAATATGTCAAATGAAGAATTGATTGCAAGCAAGCTCAAACTTGAGATTGAAGATATGTCCAATCAAACCGCAAGCGAGCTTAACGACGGCACCGAGCTTGTTGAGGTGAAGTTCTACAAGCAATACGGCAAACTCAACGTTGAGGCACTCATATGGAAAAAGGAGGGCATCACGCTTGAAGATTGCGAAGCTTTCCACAATTTGCTATCGGCAAAATTGGATAGTATAGAGGATGAATTTGCCGATGATTATGTGCTGAACGTCTCATCGCAAGGGCTTGACAGAAAGATTGTCACCGATGATGATTTCCGCAGAGCTTTAGATTGCGAGATCGAATGTGTTGACGACAAAAAGAAAAAACATCACGGCTATCTCATATCTTATGACGATACCACCGTGTGTATAAAACCCGATGGCAACCAAAGGGAAATCAAACTACAAAGAAAATTATTGACCAAAGTACAACCGTACGTAAGGTTTTAGGAGGACAAAAAAATGATCAACAGAGAGTTCTTTCAGGCATTGGAGGATCTTGAGAGGGAACAACGCATCCCCAAAGAATCCATGATTGAATCCATTGAGGCAGGTCTTGTGTCTGCATACAAGAAAGAATATGGCTTTGCAAGCCCCATTTCAGTGCGTCTTAACGAAGAAAAAATGACTTACAAAGTTTACGCACACAAGCTTGTTGTTGAAGAAGTTGAGGATGATGAAAAGGAAATCTCCCTTCTCGACGCTCAAGATATCGACAAGAAGTACAAAGTCGGTGACGTCGTGATCGAGGACATTACTCCAAAAGATTTTTCAAGAATTGCGGCACAAACTGCAAAGCAGGTTATTTTGCAACGCATCAACGATTACAAAAAGGAGCTTGTGCTTGGCGAAATGAGCGAGCGTACAGGTGAGATTTTGAGTGCAATCGTAAGACGCAAAGAAGGCAACACCGTATACGTTGAAATCACCGGCACCCAAATGGAAGGCGTGATGATGCAACAAGATCAAGTTCCCACTGAAACCTACAACGTGAACGACGTGATCAAAGTTTACGTCAAAAAGATCCGTGAGGGTATCCACGGTGCTCAAGTTATCGTATCAAGAAGTTCGGCAGGCTTTGTCCGTAGACTTTTCGAGCTTGAAGTTCCCGAAATCAAGGCAGGTCTCATCAAGATCAACAACATCGTTCGTGAAGCAGGCTTCCGCACAAAGTTGTCCGTATCAAGTGAAGATCCCAACATCGATGCAGTCGGTTCTTGCATCGGCAACAGAGGCGTGCGTGTCAACGCAGTCGTGGCAGAGCTCGGCGGAGAAAAGATTGACGTTGTTGAATACTGTGAGGATCCTATCGAGTATATCGCACGTGCGCTCAATCCTGCACAAGTGCTTATGGTGTCCATCAATGAAGAGGACAAGCACGCAAGAGTGGTTGTGCCGGACGAAAAGCTTTCATTGGCAATTGGCAGAAATGGTCAAAACGCTCGTCTTGCAGCAAAACTTACAGGTTGGAAGATAGACGTCAAGCCATATTCCAAAGTTGAGCTTGACGAAAACGTGGGTGAATAATGTCCAATCCGAAAAACACCAGAAGATGCATTGTATGCCGTGAGCATTGCGACAAGTCGCAGTTGATTAGATTTGTGAAAAATGCCGACGGCAAAGTGTGCTTTGACCGCTCACAAAAGGCTGACGGCAGAGGTGTATGGGTGCACTCATCGGGTGAATGTATAGCCACGCTTATAAAGAAAAAGATGCTTAATCCCGCATTCAAATGCAACGTGGGAGATGAGATATACGGAGAGATCGATGAATTGCGACAAGATTAAATCATATATAGGTCTTGCCCAGCGCAGTGGAGCAATACTCTATGGAGAGGATATTATCCTTGAGAAAAAGAGGCTTGCCAAAGTTGTGCTTATCGATTGCGATGCTCCCCAAAAATATAAGCAGAGGTTGACAAACAAACTTAGCATACTCCCGACATTTGAAGTGGAGGAGCTTTGCAAGGCGTTGCATCGTGAAGGCGTATATGCCGTTGCGGTGACAAACGACAATCTTGCAAATGCAATTATCAATATATTGAGGTGAATATGCCTGAAACTAAAAAAGAAGCAAACGTTGATTCTGTAAAACTACTTGGCGAATATAAGCAGACCAAACTTGCCGAGCTTTCTGAAAGCATTTCCAAAGAGAAGTCAAGAGCAAACGCTCTTATGGCATCAATCAAGGCAAAGCGTGACGAGTTGACTGCAAAGGCGGAGGAAGCCAAGCGTGTTGAAGCTCAAATTGCCGAAGATAGCAAGAAAGCCGAACCGGTGATTGAAAAACCTGTTGAAAAACAAGCCCCTCGCAAAGAGGAGGTTGTTTTGACAACCGCTCAAACAAAAGTTGAGCCAAAGGTTGAAGAAAAGGTTGAGCCGAAACAAGAAGTTGTCAAAGAAGTCAAACAGGAGGAAGTGAAGGTTGCCAAAAAGACTGAAGCTCCAAAAGCCGAAGTTAAGCAACAACCTGTGATCAACGGCAACGTTCAAGTCACTTCTGAAGTTTTGCCAAACGGTGAGGTGAGACGTATATACGTTCCAACCGCAACGCCAAAGGGTGATAAAAAAATCAAGACCAGAGTCTTTGAACAAGGCGGATATCAAAGTCCCAAGGGACCAAAACCGCAAGGCGGTCAAGGTGGCAATCAACAAAGACAACAGGGACAGAATTCTCAAAACGGGCCCAGAAAACAAGGTGGCATGACTGACTTTTCTGCCGTTGCATCCCAACAATTTCCGCCATCAAAACAGCAAAATCAAAAGGGAAAGAATAACGGTAAGCAAAATTCCAACGGTTCAAATAACAAGTTTGACGATCGTACGTCCTCCGGCAAACGTGGCATGAGAAACAAAGGTGGCAACGACGGCTACATTGCACTTGATGAGAATGGCGAACTTTTGGAGCGTAGCTACAACACCTACAAGAGCAACAAAAATCGTGGCGGTTCCAACAGCTCTGCAATCGTTATCGAACATGCAGTTATCACAACCGATCCTGTGTCCATCAAGACACTCAGCGAAAAGATCGGCAAAACTGCTGGTCAAATCGTCAGCACGCTGTTTGTGCTCGGCATCATGAAAACCATCAACGACAGCATCGACTTCACAAGCGCAGAGCTTGTCGCAGGTGAATTTGGCATCACATTGGAGTACAAACCCGACGTCACGTTTGAGGATACTCTCACTGCTCAACTTGAGGTTGACGATGTTGAAGAGCTTGAAAACCTCGTTCCACGTCCTCCTGTTGTCACAATCATGGGACACGTCGACCACGGCAAAACGTCATTGCTCGACTATATCAGGAAGTCCAACGTCACAGGCGGTGAAGCAGGCGGAATCACGCAACACATCGGTGCTTACACTGTTTCACTCAAGGGCAGTCCTATCACTTTCCTCGATACACCGGGACACGAAGCATTCACGTCCATGCGTGCAAGAGGTGCACAAGTCACGGACATTGCTGTATTGGTTGTCGCAGCGGACGACGGTGTTATGCCTCAAACGCTCGAATCTATTTCACACGCAAAGCAAGCAAACGTTCCCGTCATCGTTGCACTCAACAAGATGGACAGAGTCGGTGCAAATCCGGACAGAGTTCTCTCTCAACTTGCCGAAAACGGCTTGACTCCGGAAGATTGGGGCGGTGACACTCCTGTCGTGCGTGTTTCAGCAAAGACAGGTATGGGTGTTGAAGATTTGCTTGAGCAAATTCTTGTCCGTGCCGAAGTTGAGGAGCTTCGTGCAAATCCAAACAGAAGTGCTCGTGGTACCATCATCGAGGCAAAACTTGACAAAGGTCTTGGTAAGATCGCAACAATTCTTGTCCAAACAGGCACCTTGCACGTTGGCGACAACGTTGTTGCAGGCACTTGCACAGGCAAGATTCGTGCAATGATAGACGACAAGGGCAGAAAAGTCAAAAAGGCAGGTCCGTCAACACCTGTTTCCGTCACCGGTTGGGATGAAATTCCGGAGGCAGGCGATAGAACAGACGTTGTTGCAGATGAGAAGTTTGCAAGAGAGCTTGCAGAGGAGCGTAAACTTAAGCTTGCTCAAAACAGTGGCGAAAGCACATCCGTATCTCTTGCAGATTTGTTTGACAAGATTTCAAAAGGTGAGCTTAAATCAGTCAAACTCATCATCAAAGCGGACGTTCAAGGCTCTGTTGAAGCAGTCAAACAATCTCTTGCAAAACTCGGCAATGACGAAGTTGGCATCGATATCATTCACTCGGCAGTGGGTGGCATCAAAGAGAGTGACGTTTTGCTTGCTGAAACGTCAAGCGCAATCATCATCGGCTTCAACGTTAGACCTGACAACAATGCAAAACTTCTTGCACAACAAAAGAAAATCGACATTCGTTTCTACAACGTCATTTATTCTGCAATCGAGGATATCGAAAAAGCAGTCAAAGGTATGCTTGATCCCAAATTCAAAGAGGTCGTTCTCGGCTCAGCCGAAGTGCGTGAACTCTTCAAGATCAGCGGTGTTGGCACAATTGCAGGTTGCCACGTCATCGACGGCAAGGTGGTTAGAGGTGCTCAAGCAAGACTTATCCGCAACGATAAGGTTGAATACACCGGTGAGATCGCATCCCTTCGCCATGGCAAGGACGACGTCAAAGAAATGGCAAAGAATTTTGATTGCGGTATAATGCTTTCAAATTATCAAGACGTCAAAGTCGGTGACGTTATCGAAGCGTTTGTAATGGAGAAAACCGATGAAGATTAAAATGGAACGTGTCAATTCGGAGCTTGCCAAGCAGATAACCAAAATTATCAGCGAGGATATCAAAGATCCAAGATTGCATAATGCGATTGTCGGCGTAACCAAGCTCTATACGACACCTGATCTCAAATATGCAAAGGTGTATTTGTCCATTTATGCAGAAAATGAGGAAGCGAGACAGGAGGCATATTACACAATTTGTCGCTCTCGCTCCTTCATTCGCAACATGCTCAAGGACACCGTGCAAATTAGGCTCTTGCCGGAGCTTAATTTCCTCATTGACGACAGCGTTGATTATTCCATAAAGATTGACAACATACTCAATCAAATCAAAGAGCAAAACAAAAACAAGCCTAATGACGATGATAAAGAGTAAGGATATGTCGGAGTTGATTAGCGAAATCACAAAAAAAATAAATCACGCAAGTGATATTGCAATCTATTGCCACACCAATCCCGATGGTGATGCAATAGGCAGTATGCTTGCACTTTTTTTTGCACTGAAATCAAAAGGTAAGGACGTTTGTTGCTATTGCGATACGCC
Source organism: uncultured Bacteroides sp. (assembly GCA_964644355.1). Lineage (GTDB taxonomy): Bacteria > Bacillota > Clostridia > Christensenellales > CAG-917 > CAG-475. Next base: position 53,382 of record CAZXUW010000003.1, on the reverse strand, counting down.
CATACCACAGAAGTATTTTTGTATGGCGGGCAGTGACGTCATCACTTTCCCCGAAAAACGTACGCATGAGCTTGCAATATGCGTTGATTGCAGTGAGCTTGATAGACTCGGTAAGTGCATGAAGTCCTTTTTGTCCTGCAAATCGCAGATTGCAATCGACCATCACAAAACGTTTTCACGTTTTGCACCGCTATGCCTTGTCGACACAACAACTTGCTCGTGTGCAGAAGTCGTCTATGCGCTCATAAAGCACATGAAGTTGCTTGACAAAACCGTGGCGGAATTGCTATTTTGCGGTATTGTCACCGACGGTGCATGTTTTTCCTTCCCGAACGTGACAAAACGTACGCATGAAATTGTTTGCGACTTGCTATCGTATGAGTTCGATTCATCAACGGCAATTTACAATGTTTACAAAAGTACATCAATTGAAAAATTCAATTTGAAAAATCGTGTTTTGTCAAAAACCAAGTTCTTTGCGGACGGAAGTATTGCTATAATCACCTTTGATTTGACCGATTATGAGGCAACCAATGCCTCAAACTCCGATTCCGAGGGGATTATCAATGAGATTATTGACATTGACACGGTAAAGGTTGCTTTTGCACTTTCGCAAGTTAGAGAACGCAACTACAAGCTGAGTATCCGCACAAAAGGTGATGTCGATGCTTCTGAAATGGCGTCGATATTTGGCGGTGGCGGTCACAAAAATGCTTCCGGATGCCGTGTAAACGGCTTTTACGAGGACATAGTTGAAAGACTTGTCAAAATTGCAACGGATAGAATTTAACAATGGATATAAAAGGTTTTGTCAACATCAATAAACCATCAGGCATGACGTCAAGCGACGTCGTTGTCAAAGTGCGTGGAATATTGCGTAGAGCAACCGGGCAGAAGCTTAAGGTGGGGCATCTGGGCACGCTCGATCCGCTTGGCAGAGGTGTTTTGCCAATTGCGGTGGGAAGTGCGACAAGACTTTTTGATTATATGCAGGAAAAAATCAAAGTATATCGTGCGACATTCGTCTTTGGCAAGACGACAGATACGCTTGATTCCGCAGGGAAAGTTATTGAAAGTTCGGTTATTTTGCCGTCTTTTGAGCAGATTCAAAGCGTCCTTGACGAGTTGTGTGGTGATATCGATCAAATTCCGCCTCAATATTCAGCAAAATCTGTTGGCGGAGTGCGAGCGTACGACTTGGCACGTCAAGGCATCGAAGTTGAATTGAAACCAAAGCGTGTACATATTTTTTATATAAAAAGTGTTGATACGGACGAAAATAACGTTGCATACAATCTTGCCCCAAACGAGTATGCGTTTGAGATTGCATGTACGTCCGGGACGTATATTCGCTCGATTGCTCGTGACCTTGCATATAAGCTTTCAACGGTCGGTTATATGAGCTCGATTTTGCGTATAAAGAGTGGAGATTTTACATTGGACGATAGTGTTCCTCTTGATGAATTTGAAAAAGATCCGCTTAGATATTTGAAATCTTTTGATTGTATATTAAATTCCTTTGCTCGTTTCGACATTGATGACGAGTATGCAAGCAAGGTTCAAAACGGCGTTGTGATGCCAATGGACAATCTTCCCGAGGGCAATTTTCTTGTGTATATGCACCAAGAGATTTTCGGCATAGCTCAAAATGTAAACGGATGCTTAAAAGTCAAAGTGAGGTTGTAAAAAGATATGTTTGAAGTTGTTGATTTCAATGATAGTTGCAACCGTCCTATTGCACTTGCATTAGGCTTTTTTGACTGCATACACAAAGGGCATGAAGCTCTTGTTCGCTCCACGATTGACTATGCACTAAAGAATTCAATTTGCAGTGCGATATTGACTTTTTGCAATGATCCAAACTTGTTTTTCAGCAAGGATAAGCAAATTTACACATTTGATGATAGAATTTCCGTGCTGAAAGCAATCGGTATGGATTTTGTCATTTCTGCTGAGTTTAACAAAGCTTTCGCCACGTTGTCACCGTACGACTTTTTGCATGCACTCACATCAAGATTCAATGTCAAAGCGATATTTATCGGTGCCGATTACACCTTTGGTGATGGTGCAAGTGGAGATGCAAACTATCTTGCAGACTTTTGCAAGGAGAATGATATTTTGTTGACAATATTGCCATATGAAATGGCTTGCGGTGAAAAATTGTCCACCAGAAACTTAAAAATGCTTGTAAAGAGCGGTGAAGTTGACCAACTCAACCAATATCTTTCTTCGCCATATTTTGTCAAAGGCAAGATCTTACACGAGCGTCACGACGGCACAAATATTGGATTTCCCACAGCAAACATCAAGCCAAATCCGGATAGACTACCGCTTGCAAACGGCATATATGCAACCTATTGTATTATCGACAAAAAAAAGTATATGTCAATGACAAACGTCGGAGCCAAGCCAACGTTTTGCGACAATTCAATATCCATCGAATCGTATATCTTTGATTTTTCAAAAGACGTATATGACAAAGAGATTAAAGTGATTTTCATCAAAAAAATGAGAGATATTGTTCAATTTGATAGCGTAGAGCAACTGAAGCAACAGCTTGAAAAAGACGAACAACACGCAAGAGAAATTCTTGCAGATGACAAGAATTGAGGTGGTTAGAATGTCAAATTTTTATGATATAGCAACTTTTGGTCCGTCAGGACATGATGAGCAATTTGTTCAAGACGGCAACAGTGCAACAATTCAAATGCCTTCTTGGCTCAGCAATAAAGGTCTGACGCTTTTTGAATATTCCTTTGGCAGAGGAGTGCGTATTACCAAAGAAACCGCAAACGCAATAGGGGATGAAGCGGACAAATACGGCATTGAAATCAGCGTTCACGCCCCATATTTCATCAATTTTGCATCTGTTGAGCAAGAAAAAGCGGACAACTCAATCGGCTATCTTACAAGTTCACTTACGGCATTGAGAAACTTTCACGGATCAAGATGCGTATTTCATCCGGGCGCGGAAGGCAAACAACCCAGAAATGAAGCATTTGCTCGCACTTTGGATAATTTTGCTCGTGCTTTGGACGTCATAAAAGCAAACGGAGATGACGATCTTATCGTTTGTCCGGAAACAATGGGGAAGCAGGCTCAAATTGGAACGGTAGATGAAGTTGTACAGCTTTGCAAACTTGCACCCAACGTTTATCCTTGCGTAGATTTTGGACACGTAAACAGTTTGTGGGGCGGTGCATTAAAGACTGCCGACGATTTTCAACGTATAATTGACACGCTTTTCGATGGGCTTGGCGAGCATAAAACCAAGAATATGCACGTGCACTTCAGCAAAATAATGTACGGTGCAAAAGGGGAGATCAAACATCTTACTTTTGCCGACAATATTTACGGACCTGAATTTGAACCGTTCTGTGAAGTGATAGTCAAAAACAATCTCACACCTCACGTTCTTTGTGAATCCGCAGGCACGCAAATGATCGATTCGCTATACATGAAGAGTGTATACGAACATTTGAATATTTGATTTTCAATTTCACAATAGGGTAATAACGAAAATTGGTGTTTTTTGTAAAAAAAATCTCTATTTTACCCTTATTAGATTTATTCGTAAAACACGAGCTTTACGCAATGAAAGCGGTAAAAATGCCAATAAACAGTGAATTATTATGATTTACAAAATTGTTTTACTTGTTAATCAATTTGCGATTTATTGATTTTTTCTTGGTTTTTTAAGCTTGTTTTTGTCAATATTATTGCACGTGATATAATTCAATTTTTAACTTATTAACATAGATAATCATTCAGTTTACCATTGTTTTTTCCGCTATTTTTGCCGATGGTTATCCTATGTAAAACGCTGTTTTGAACGTTAAATATTTGCAGATATACTGATTGCTTCATTATATTGACACATCAAATTTTACTGTGCATTTCACTGCATTTTTTACTTTGAAAAATCTAGACATTCAAGCGTGTGCAAAACTGCCAAATATGCGTGTTCATACGTCAAACCGCCTTGAACATATACAATGTACGGTTCTTTGATTGGCGAATCAGCACTCAATTCTATGGATGAACCTTGTACAAAAGCTCCTGCCGCCATTATAACTCGATCTTGGTATCCCGGCATATCCCACGGCATAGGTTTTACATTGCTGTCTATTGGAGAAATCTCTTGAATTGCACCGCAGAAATCAATTAAAGCTTGCTCTGAGCCGAGTTTAATGCTTGTAACTATGTCATAAGGATGCATATTGTCACGAGGAAGCGTTTCAAAACCAAGATTTGTGTATGCTTTTGCAAACAAAAGCGAGCCTTTTAGTGCATTTTTTACCGCAGACGGAGCCAAAAACAGACCTTGATAGTACGGCAAATAGCCATAAACGTATGAACCTTCTTCCATGCCGAGTGACGGAGCCGTCAAACGATAAGAAACTTGCTCGACTAGATCGGCTTTTCCTGCAATATATCCGCCTGTCGGAGCGATTCCGCCACCGATATTTTTGATAAGTGAACCGGCAATTAAATCGGCTCCGACGTCTGTCGGCTCGATTTTTTCAACAAATTCGCCATAACAGTTATCAACCAAAACAAGTGTTTTGGGGCTGATTTTTTTGACAAATTCAATAAGTTTTCCAACAGATTCCACGCTAATTGCTTGTCTGAGGCTGTATCCACGGCTTCTTGCGAGGAAAATTGCCTTGATTGGCTCGCTCTCAAGAGCAGTTTTTATGGCATCATAATCGAATTGAGGGATTAAATCTTCGCCAACTATGAGGTCGATTTTGTCAAATTTTACACCAAAATCCTTGAGAGAACCTTTATTATCAGCCAAAATTACGTCCGTAAGTGTGTCGTAAGGCATTCCTGAAACAGCCAAAAACTTGTCGTTTGGACGTAAAATGCCAAACAACATGAGTGTCAAAGCGTGTGTGCCTGACACAATATTGGGTGAAACGATTGCGTTTTCGGCGTGGAAAATGTCCGCATAAAGCTTGCAAAGCGTATCTCTGCCAATATCATCGTAGCCATATCCGGTTGTTCCGTACAAATGGCGAGCTTGAATTGATTGATTTTTGAAGGCATCGAGCACTTTTTGTTGATTGTAAAGTGCAATGTCGTCAAGACGTGCAAATTGTTCTTTTAGCTCAATTTCGCATTGTGCAAGTAGGTTTTTTGCGGTATTTTTGTCCATTATGTTATCCTTTAAGTGATTTTTTTGATATAAGATTTCAGTCGATAAGCACTGTATGTGCGGTGATTTGCTCATTAAGATATTCGATTGCACCGTTTTGATCATCACAATCAAACCATCTAACGAAGCTATATTTTCTAAACCAAGTCAATTGTCTTTTGGCGTAATTTCTTGAATGTTGCTTGATTTTGTCCACAATCTCGTCAAGTTCGGCTTGTTCGATATGGTAATGACCGTTTTCAAAAGAATAATTGCAATTTGCAAATTCTTTATATCCGATGGCTTGCATTGATTGATAGCTAAAACTTCCAACGCTCAAAACCTCGTCAACAAGCCCCATATTCAGCATTTTGTCAACTCGAGCATTGATTCTGTCATACAATTTTTGACGATCGGTGTTGAGTGCAATCATTATAACGTCGGGATCTTGACGGTCATCAGCGTTTTCAGCAAGCGTTTTACCCGTCGATATGATTATTTCCAAAGCACGAATGATGCGTTTTGTATCGTTTTCATGAAGTCGATCGGCTGTTGCTTTGTCGAGCACCTCAAGCTTTTTGTGCATTTGATGAGCACCGATTTGGTCAAGTTCCGATTGGAGTTTTGCTCTCAACTGCTCATTTTTTATTGTGTTTGAAAAGCTCATCGGATAAAGCAGCGCTTCAAAATACAATCCTGTTCCGCCAACGATTATTGGAAGTTTGCCGTTATTTTGGGCAATTTCTATCTCTTTTTTCGCCATTTGAGCAAATTCGGCAACGGAAAACTCTTCATCTGCATTTACAACGTCAATGAGTTTATGAGGGATTTGCTCACGCACTTGCAAGCTTTCTTTTGCGGTGCCGATGTCGAGTGTGCGATATATTTGCATGCTGTCGGCAGAAATAATCACACTGTCGTACATTTCGGCAAGCTTGATTGCCAAAGCGGATTTTCCCGATGCAGTTGGACCTGCGATATAAATTGGCGGATAAATCTTTTTCATATAATTTGCGATACCGTGATATTTATGTTGTATATTATATGGATATTATATATTTCCTATTATTTATTGTTTATATGGCGTTACACAATTCGTTTGAACAGCTTTTCAATATCCTTGGCACTGAATGCAACAACCGCAGGTCTGCCATGCGGACATTTTGCCGGAAGATTGCCGTTTTCGTCAACATAATATCTGATGACACGCTCAAGTTGAGATCTTGTCAAAGCCTCGCCACCTTTGATTGCACCCTTGCAAGCTTGCTGGCAAAGCTGATCTTTCAAGAGGTTTTCAAGCGTAAGCTCATTTTCATTGAGCATGTTGGCAAATAGATCTGCAAAGAATTTTGAGAAATTCACTTTTGCAACAGGCTCCGGAACCGCCTTGATGAGATAAGTTGATGACGTGGATTGTTCAATTTCAAAACCCAAACTCTCAAGATTTGGCAAAATTTTCTCAAAATATTCACACTCCTCGCCCGTCATTGTAACTTTGTACGGAATCAAAAGCGGTTGTGCATATTCAACGGAAAATTTTTCCAAAATTCTGTCATATAAAATCCTTTCATGAGCTGCATGTTGGTCGATTATGTATACAAAATCGCCACGCTGGCAAATGATGTACGTATCAAAAATTTGACCTATTATTTTGCCATCGAATATACTTTGCTCCACAAGATCATCATTTGGACTTGGAATTTCTGCATTTTCTAACTGTTCACAGTTTTCACTATCCCAACAATTATTCGTAAAATCTTGCGCAACATATGTTGAAATTACGCTTTCATTAAGTGTCGAACGGCTGTTTTGAGAAATTGCAAAATCATATCCTACATAATTTTTCGGCATTGTCTTGCCGGTAAACAGTTTGCTTGTGTCGATACTAGTTTGAGAATATGTTTCAGAAATTTTCGGCTGTTCGTTCTCTGTAAAATCACACTGTTTAGTGGGATTTTCAAAGGTTAATTGAGGAATTTCACCCTTCGTTTGGTTGACGTCAAATCCGAAATTTGCATCATGTAAACTTGCATTTATAGTGTTTTGTACGGCATGGAAAACTGCACTAAACACGGCATGTTTATCTCTAAATCTTACTTCGGTTTTTGACGGATGAACGTTGCAATCAACTTCATCAAACGGCATGACTATATCAAGAATAAACATAGGATACGTGCGTTTCATCAAGAAATCTGCATATGCTCTCTCAACCGCTGTTTGAATGGTTTGATCTTCAACACCACGTCCATTGACAATAATTGTCTGATAGGTGCGGTTTGATTTTGTATAATCCACCCTTGATACGTAACCGTTGACTTTTATCAAACTGTCATATTCAACCAGTGGCATCAAATTATCTGAAATTTTTGCTCCATACACGCTGTAAATTGCATCAATCAGCTCACCACCCTCGCTTTGAAGGATAATTCCATCTTCGCTTGAAAGTGTGATTGACAAATGTGGATTGGCTAAAATCAGCATTCTAACAATGTCTTTTATGTAATTAAGCTCGCTTGATGGCTTTTTCAAAAACTTAAGCCTTGCAGGTGTGTTGAAAAATAGGTTTTCAACGGATATAGCCGTGCCCACTTGTCGATTATTTTCACCTTCGAATATAACTTTTCCGCCTGACAATACGATTTTATTTGAGCTGTTCTCCACTCTTGAGTGAGTTGTGAGAGTGACTTCGCTTACAGATGAAATGCTTGCAAGTGCCTCACCTCTAAATCCCAAAGTTGCCAAAGAATCGAGGTCGATGATATTTTTCAACTTGCTTGTGGCATGAGGCAAAAAGGCACTGCGAATGTCGTCTTTGTCAATGCCGATACCGTTGTCGCTGACAAGAATCTTTCTAAGTCCGCCATCTTCAACGTAAACGGATATTTCGCTTGCTCCTGCATCAATGGAGTTTTCAACAAGTTCTTTGACAACGGATGACGGTCTTTCAACCACTTCACCTGCAGAAATCATGTTGAATACGTTTGGTTCAAGAATGTTGATTTTGCTCATATTTTGCTCCGAAAATTAATCATAAGTTTTCTAAAATACAACATTTTTTTGAAAACTTAATCTTCCAACTCTTTCTTTAGATCTGAAAGAATGGTCAATGCTTGCATTGGCGTCAAGTTATCTACGTCGATTGCTCGTATCTGCTCCTCAATCTTGCTTGAGGACGTATCGAACAAGCTTACTTGTGTTGTTACGTTTTGCTTTGCAGAGCTTAAAAGCATCTCGTTGGTGTCACGATTTTTTGCGTCTTCTTCAAGAGAACGCATGATTGCACTTGCGTGTTCGATGACAGGCTTGGATACACCTGCAAGCGATGCAACTTCAATACCAAAACTTTGCGATGCTCCTCCCCTGACGATCTTGTGCAAAAAGACTATCACGTCATTTGCACGGCTCACAAGCACTCTATAGTTCTTTACACCGTCAAGATCTTCAAGCTCTGTCAGCTCATGGAAGTGAGTTGCAAAGAGTGTCTTTGCTTTGATATGCTTGGTGATATGCTCAAGCACCGCCCATGCTATAGACAATCCGTCAAATGTTGATGTGCCACGCCCTATCTCGTCCAAAATGAGAAGGCTTGATGACGTTGCATAATTCAAAATCGTTGCTACCTCTATCATTTCAACCATAAAGGTACTTTGACCGCCACTCAAGTCATCACTTGCACCGATTCTCGTAAATATTCTGTCAGTGAGTGCGATTTCGGCGGATTTTGCAGGAACAAAACAACCGACGTGAGCCATAAGCGTGATGATTGCAACCTGTCGCATATACGTGCTTTTGCCCGCCATATTGGGACCGGTGATAATCATTGTGCGATTTTCGCCATCGTCCAAAACGGTATCGTTTGGCACGTAAGTGCCCTTGTCAAGCAAGCTTTCGACAACAGGATGTCTACCCTCGCAAATGTTGATTGATTTGATTTTCTTGTTGATCACAGGCTTAACGTACTTGTTTTGTTGAGAAACGTTGGCAAGCGAGACAAGACAATCGAGCGTTCCAAGTGCTCGTGCATTGGATTGCAATTTGGCAAAACTTTCAATACACATACTCTTGAGCTCTTCAAAGATCTTATCCTCCAAAGCCAGTGCATTTGCCTCTGACGAGAGGATTTTGTCCTCAAGTTCTTTTAGCTCTTGCGTTATATAACGCTCACCGCCAACAAGAGTTTGCTTGCGTTCATAGCGGTATGGAACCTTGTCAACAAAGGACTTTGACACCTCGATGTAATAGCCAAAAACCTTGTTGAAACCGACCTTCAAAGTGCGGATGCCCGTCTCCTCTTTTTCTTTTGCTTCGAGGGTGGCAAGCCACTCTTTTGCAGAGTCCTTTATGTTGCGGAATTTGTCAAGCGTATCGTCATAACCTTTCTTGATGTATCCACCGTTTTTATAGTTGTTCACAAGCTCCCTATCAATGGCACTTGACAGCACTGACTGCAAATTTTTGAGCGGATAAAGTGCGTTTGCAATCTTGCTTATAAGCTTTGAATTGAGGCTTGAAATCAAGTCTTTTATTTGCGGAATCGCCTCAAGCGTGTCGCAAATTGAAAGCAAATCTTTTGGAGATGCATTGCCGTATGCAAGTCTGCCTACAAGCCTTTCAAGGTCTCGCACGTTGTAAAACGCATCGCCAAGTCTCTCTCTCAATGCCTTTGACGACATAAGTGCCTCAACAGCATCCAAGCGGAGATTGATTTGTTCGTCGTTTTGGAGGGGTTGTTCAATCCACCTTTTGAGCGTTCTTGCACCCATAGCCGTTGTGGTTTTGTCAAGCACACTCAAGAGCGAACCTTGTCTTTTGCCATCTCTTGCACGTTGAGTAAGCTCAAGATTTTTGCGGGTTGCGTTGTCGAGCAACATAAACGACTTGTCGTGCAAGTATGCAATTTTTGTGAGCTGTCCAAGACTTCTCTTTTGCGTTTGCGAAAGGTATTCCAAAAGTCCGCCAGACGCGCACACCGCACTATCCTTGTCGTCAAGCTCGAATATGGAAAGCGAGGTGACGCTGAACGTCTGAAGCACCTTTTTTGTGGCAGTTTGAAGCGTGTAGGCAAAATTGTGATAACAATGCGGTCTTTTCTCGTTCGATACAAAGAAACCGGTCTTTTGATATTTTGTCAAAAAATCCTCGTTGCAGATAATCTCGCTTGGAGAAATACTGCCCAAAAGTGCAGACAATCTGTCCAAATAGTCCTCACCGCTATTTTGATAAACGTTGAATTCTCCCGTTGAGATGTCCGTCCAAGCAACGCCGAAATTGTCGCCTTTTGTGTATACGGAGCAAAGATAGTTGGAGCGTTTTTCATCCAATATATCCTCCTCCATAACAGTTCCGCTTGAAACGACTCTCACAACGTCTCTCTCAACAAGTCCTTTTGAAGTGGCGGGATCGCTCAACTGCTCGCATATTGCAACTCTGTATCCGTTTTCAATGAGACGACGTATGTAGTTGTCAACGGCATGATACGGCACACCGCACATCGGAGCACGCTCCTCAAGACCGCAATCTCTGCCCGTCAAAGTCAAATCAAGCACTCTGGATGCGGTGACTGCATCGTCAAAAAACATCTCGTAAAAATCGCCAAGTCGGAAAAAAAGCAGGCAATCGGGATAATTGTCTTTGATTTCAAAATACTTTCTCATCATTGGCGAGAGTTTGTTTCTGTCAATAATCATTGCTTTTCCTCCTTGTGTCCAAATAGGGATGCGGATTGCGATTTGACAATCTTCACTTTGAACATTTTGCCGATATCGTCTTTGCTTCCCTCAAACGTGACCAACCTGCCACCGTCTTCTCGACCGCAAACCATGCATTCGTGTTTAGGTGCAACATCCTCGCATAGAACGTCAAAAGTTTTGCCGATATACGTCTCGGATATTTCCTTTGTTATGGAATTTTGAAGTTTGATAAGCCTTGCGATTCTCTCTTGCTTTACAGCATACGGAATTTGCTCCATTCTCGATGCCGGAGTGCCCTTTCTTGGAGAATAGATAAAGGTGAAAGCATTTGAATAACGCACTGTTTTGACGATTTCCAAAGTCTTTTGGAAGTCCTCCTCCGTCTCTGTTGGAAAACCGACCATAATGTCAGTGGTTATGCCGATGTCGGGCATTCTTTGACGCAACTTGTTGATGACTTCAAGATATTTTTGGGAGTCGTATCTGCGGTTCATATCCTTGAGCACCTTGTCCGAGCCAGCCTGAATTGGTAAATGCAAATTGTGACATACGTGCTTTGAAGTTGCCATTGCATCGATGATGTCGTCACTCAAATCTTTTGGATGCGACGTCATAAAGCGCACTCTAAACTCCCCTTCGATTTTGTCAATCTCTCTCAAAAGGTTGGCAAAATTGACGTTTTTATCCTCAACGTCATTGCCGTATGAATTGACGTTTTGACCAAGCAAGGTTATCTCCTTGTATCCTGCGTCAATGCACTGTTTTACCTCGTCAAGCACGCTTTGCATATCACGAGAAATCTCCCTGCCTCTCACGTACGGAACGATGCAGTATGTGCAGAAATTGTTGCATCCATATATAATATTCACCCAAGCATTTGGATAGCTTGTGCGTGTTTGAGGAGTATTTTCGTCAATTTGCAGATAGTTTTCGGGCTGATGAACGTCAAAACAGCGGTATTTTTTGTCGCTACGCTTTTTTATTGCACGACGTGCCTTTTCCACTTTGACGATTTCTTGCTCCAAATCTTGAATGTTTCGTGTGCCGAGCACAATATCAACGTATGGATATTTTTCTTTGATATTTTCCTTTACGCCGTCTTGCTGTGGCATACATCCAACCACAGCCAAAATCAAATCCGGATTGCGTTTTTTCTCTGCTTTTGTGACGCCGATGTTGCCCAATGCCCTACGCTCTGCAGTGTCACGTATGCAACAAGTGTTGAAAACTATCACGTCGGCATTTCCCTCTTGAGGACATGCGGTGTAACCCATTTTTTCAAGAATACCGGCAATCTTTTCACTTTCGTGAACGTTCATCTGGCAACCATAGGTGTTTATCTTATAGTATTTTGACATATTTATTCCTTGCGTGCGTGCGCGTATTTATTTCAACATATTATTATACATATTTTTATTGGATAAAACAATAATAAATTCAATGAAAAATTCACTCGATACAAAAAAATGTAAGCAAAACAACAAAAAACACTCACAAAAAAGAAAAATTGCCATTGCATTAAGCGTAGTGTTGCTTCTTCCAATAGTTGGTTTTGCCGTGTTTGTTGGCGGTTTTGCAATATGGGCAAAAGGAATCTCGCTTGACAAATCACTTCTCCCAACTCAATCAGCTATGCCGACTTTCTATGACAATGACGGAGAGAAAATTGACTACGACGAGGATAGTTATATTCCACCGAAAGATATACCTAAAATGCTTGCAGATGCTTTTGTTGCACTTGAGGATAAGAGGTTTTACACTCACAAGGGCTTTGATGTTGTGAGAATGGGCGGTGCAATATTAAACAATATAAGAGCCGGCAAAGTCAAGGAAGGTGCATCAACAATAACTCAACAGCTAGTGAAAAACACACATTTATCGCAAGAGCGCACCATATCTAGAAAATTCAAGGAAATTGCAATTGCCATAAAGCTTGAGGAGGAATATGACAAGGATGAAATCCTTTCAATGTATTTGTCCGTCATATATTTTGGAAACGGTGCTTATGGAGTAAAATCCGCATCAAAACTCTATTTTGACAAGGACATAAACGAGTTAAATGTTGAGGAGTGTGCAACACTTGCCGGTATTGTCAAGAACCCGTCAAAATACTCTCCGTTTGCAAAAGAGGCAGATTGCATAAATAGACGAAATCTTGTTCTGTCAACAATGAAAAAAGAGGGATATTTGAGTGAAAAAGAGTATTCTAATGCGATAAATGCTCCGCTTTTGGCTTATGATGGAAATAACAAAAAATCGAATAATAACCCAAAACCACTGTTCAATTCATACATCAAAAAGGTGATAAACGAGGCGTGCGACGTTCTCAATATAACCAAATATCAGCTTGAAAATTCAGGATATGAGATTTTTACCAATCTTGATGTCAATCTGCAATCTAACGCATACTCTATTTTGAAAGATAAATCAAATTATGAAAACGAAAAAGTAGAAGGTCAAATTGTGCTTGTCAACAACTTGACGCATGGTATATGTGCATACGCGTCAACGCTTAATTACGATGTATCTCGATCGTGCGGATCTGTGATAAAACCTTTGGCGGTGTACGCCCCTGCCATAGATATGAATATGATAAATCTAGCCACTCCAATCGTTGACGAAGTGGTGGATTTCAGCGGCTATTCACCAAAGAATTTTGGTGAAAAATACTATGGTGATACAACGATTAGGCAGGCAATAAAAAAGTCAATGAACTCCGTTGCCGTCAAAACTATGAGCTATCTCGGAGTAGATAATGCAAGAAAATATTTGAGTAAGTTTGGTATAAAAACTAACGATAAAGACAACAATTTTTCGCTTGCACTCGGTAGCTTAACGCTTGGCGTGGACAGCATAGACATTGCAAATGCCTATTCAACCTTTGCAAATAGCGGAAAATTTTGCAAAAATTCTTTTGTCAAATCTATATCCGCCAACGGAAGAAAAATATATACTTTTGAATCCAAACAGAAACAAATCATCAAAAAATCCACTGCAGACATAATAAATAGTGTGCTTTTGGACACCGTTAAGGATGGCACTGCAATCGCATTGTCAACACTACCCTTTGAAATCTGTGCAAAGACAGGTACACAAGAGCGTGACGATGGCAAAAATTCCGATACCTTTTGTGCAAGCTACAATCAAGGCTATACAATGGTTGTCTGGCACGGATGTGATGACGGTATGAGTGAAAAAGGTGGCGGACATGCAAGCAAACAAAGTAGCTTGTTCTGGAAGAAAATCGGCAATATGTATCCTATGCAATCTAAAATAAAATATAGTGATGAAAGCGTTGTGCTAAATGTTGACACGTATGCTACAAATAGAAATAAGTCGGTGACAATTGCAAGTGAAAATACCCCGTTAGAATATAGAAAAAGCGAAATATTTGCACGCAATTCGCATTTTGAAAAATCAACTTGTTTTGATTGCATTTGTGATGACGATATAGATTTTACCGTCAAAAAATCGCTCGGCAAAGTCCATATTAAAATTGGCAAAACGCAACCTATCTACACATATGAAATATATTGCGAAGATATGCTCGGCAAACGACTTATAACAAGTTGTGCTGGCGTGCAAAACGACACCTTTGAGACTTGTGATACACCGCTTGCAATATTTGGATATGCCACGTATACCCTTATTTGCAAAGTGACGACAAATGAAGACGTACAAATGCAAAAACAGATTGTTGTCTATTTTGACAATGATGATTACAGCATCGACTATATCAATTTTTGCATAGAAAAAGCCACTGTTTAGTGGCTTTTTGTGCAAAATTTGTTTTCTTACAAAATTTCAATTCCTTCTATAGCTCTATCGACAAGTGCATCGATGTCCATAGTTTTTTCCGCCTCTCTGACTCTATCAATTTTTGGATGAATTGCAGGATTTTTGGGAAGGAAAATCGTACAGCAATCTTCAAACGGCTCTATTGACGTTTCATATGTGCCGATCTTGCGAGCCAAGTTCATCGTTTCCTCTTTGTCAAAGGCAATGAGCGGTCTGAAAATTGGAAGCGTGGCACAATCCTCTGTTGAGGTCATACTCTCCACGGTTTGAGATGCAACTTGACCCAAGCTTTCACCGGTTATGAGTGCGGTGCAATCATTTCTTCTTGCAACTTTTGAGGCAATCCTCATCATAAATCTGCGCATAATAGTGATCATATACTCGGCAGGGCAATTTTCGTGTATAGCCATTTGAATCTCGGTGAACGGCACAACAAAAAGCTTCATATCCGTAGTGTATTTTTTGACTATGTCACGAAGCTCAACAACCTTTTCTTTGGCACGCTCCGACGTATATGGCGGTGATGCAAAATGGATTGCCATAAGCTTCATGCCTCTTTTTGCCATCATATATGCAGCAACCGGAGAGTCAATACCCCCGGACAAAAGCATAAGTCCTTTGCTAGAACATCCAACTGGCAAACCGCCTGCACCTTGAGAGACGTCACAGAACACAAAAGAATAACCGTTTTCACGAATATCTACTTGAAAATCATAGTCAAAACTCTTCAAATCAACCTTGAAGGAGGTGTGTCTGAGCACGACACCGCCAAGCTCACCTGCTATTTCATAAGACGGCTTTGGGATACGCTTATCCGCCCTCTTTACGCTGACTCTAAATTTGGCATTTTTGAGCATACAATTCTCATCAGCTTGAATTGCAAGGGTCTTTATACACTCTTTTATGTCGCAAAAATCTTCGTCTTGCTTTGTTTCCACCTTATAGGCGGGTGACAATGAATATATACCAAAGACTTTTTGCAATCTATCCATAAACTCAAGCTCGTCGTCAACGTCATAGCCCTCGACGAAGTATCTGCCTTGCGTGCGAGCAAAAGAATACGTCAAGCCTTCAAGCGAGCTTTTGATATTCTTTATGAGCAAACTTTCAAAATAATCTCTGTTTTTGCCTTTTAAGAAGATTTCGCCGTAGCGAATGATAATAACTCTTTCCATTTTATCTCACTTTTTATGTATTTTCGATTTATTTTACACTCTGGTGTACTTTGTCAGCTTTTCAAGACTATCCTTGATTGTATCCACTATAAACGGTATATCATTTTCATCATTTTCATAGGACGTTGAAAATCTAATGATTCCGTCACGATGCCTATAGTCAAGATTGAGAAGTGACTTAAACCTGCTCTCATGATGCGACGAGCAAGCTGAACCTATGCCGACCAATATGCCTTTATCTTCAATATCGTGCAACAAAACCTCACCTCTAACATCTTTGAAAGCAACCGTTAGTATATTGGGTGCAAAGTTTTCTTGAGGTGAGATGATCACTAAATCTTCAATTTTTGATTGTAAATTTTCAAGCAACAATTCTCTAAAACGGCATTTTTTGGAATAGTCAGCTTCAAAATTTGCTTGATTTAGCTTGACAGCTTCTGCAAAACCCAAAATCACAGGGGCATTCTCCGTGCCCGACCTAAATCCCTTTTCTTGACCACCACCATACAACAGCGGATGAATCGAAACACCCTTTTTGACAAACAAACCGCCTATCCCCTTTGGACCGTGAAGCTTGTGTGCAGAGATTGTATATAGATCAACGTTCAAAGCCCTCAAGTTGACTTTGATTTTTCCGAATGCTTGCACTCCGTCACTATGGAAAATTGCCTTTGGTGAGTAGCGTTTTGTCAATTTGACAAGCTTTGCAATGTCGTTGACTGCACCTGTTTCATTGCTCACGTGCATTATACTGACAAGGGATACTTTGTCATTGAGCAGTTTTTCAAATTCCTCCTCATCAACGCTTCCGTCACTCTTTATAGGAGCAAAACATACGTCATATCCCTGCTGTGCAAGCTGTTTTGCAGAGTTTATAATTGCATCGTGCTCGCCAAGTCCCACTATAATACGACTTCCCTTTGCTTTGTTGGTGCAAAAAAGTGCCGTGTTGTCAGCCTCTGTGCCACCGGATAGAAAGTATAATTCACCATCTGGAGCCTTGAGTGCGTTCTTGATGCAATCACGAGCAGTTTTTATCTTGCCACTCAACGCAACGGATGGCTTGTATAGTGCCGACGGATTGAAAAAATCATCAACACTTTCAGAGGCAATTATGTTGGCAACCTCGGGATATATCCTTGTTGTTGCGGCATTGTCGAGATAGTAAATTTTGTCCATATAAGCAATCTAACCTGCTATTTTTGTTTGATTGCCTCATTGATGAGAGCAATCATATATTCATCAGGAGCAAAGAGCAATCTCCTCTTTTTGCCATCGAGCATAAAGGAAATTTGCCATATACCCATATCATAAGCTTTGTTGCAACACACTATGTCAGAGTCGTCAACGATATTCGACATTAGTGAAAAATCAATAACATCGGCAATAAGCAAAGTCAAAATTCGCCTTTGACGATTGACAACGTCCTTTGATGCGATTGTAATCCTTGTGGGATTGAACTCATACGTAAACTCTTTGGCAGTTTTATTGTAAGAATAAATAAATATACATCCAACAATAAATATGCACGCAAAAGCAAACATAAACCACCAACTATAGAATATGGACAGCATCAAAAAACCAAGCGAAAACAGCACGAAAATAATGCCGATCAACTGTTTTTGTTTGGACTTTCTTGCAACTTCTACGTCTAGAGTTTGCGAGTAATGTTCAACCATATCATTTCACCTTGTAATAATCGCCTTTTTTAACTTTGATGGACAGCTTGCCAAATGAAACGACTGCTTCTCCCCTTTGATTTTGAGATAAAAGCTTGCCTTTCTTTTGCAAGGAAGTCACGTATACGTTGTCACCGATCTGCAACGGCGAATCATCCCTAACATCCTCAACAACTGCTTCTTTTTCATATTCGGCAGTCATATTTTCAAGCTGTTTTTTGAGTTTTCTTGCCTCAAACAAGTCCTTATCTTCAACTTGTGGCTTGGCAAGAATCTCTTTGATTTTGTCTATAATCTCGTTGGCTTCTTCAACGCTATCTTCAATCAAGCGTTTTGTTTCCTTGCGTATACTCTCATCGAGCTTTTCACGTTTCTGTTCAATGCGCTTCTTCTCATTTTGAGCATCTAACAGGGCTTTTGCAGCGTTTTCTCTGTCAATTGATGCCTCTGACACAAGCTCTTCTGCCTTCATTCTCGTCTTTTCCGCTGCGTTGAGTACATTGTCAAAACTCCTCTTTTCAAGCGAAATTTTGCTCTTTGCACTCTCAACAATCTTATCACTAAGCCCAAGCTTTTTTGCGATTGCCAAAGCGTTTGAAGATCCGATCGCACCCATAACGAGTTTGTAGGTGGGACAAAGTGTGTTGATGTCAAATTCCATTGATGCGGCAACAACGCAGTCGGTGACAAGTGCAAACTCTTTTAGGTCGTTGAAGTGGGATGTGACAAAGCTCTTACACCCGACTCTCAACAACTCCTCGGATATACTTACCGCAAGTGCGGAGCCTTCACCGGGATCTGTACCCGCCCCCAACTCGTCAAACAAAACAAGTGACTTGTCCGTAATGACGTTGAGAATGGAAATGGTGTTTTTGATATGCGATGAAAAGGTCGAAAGGTTTTGTTCGATGCTTTGTTCGTCACCGATATCGCTGTATACACCGTCAAACATGGACAATTTTGCATATTTTGCAGGCACAAACATACCGCTCATAGCCATAAGCGTAAACAAGCCTACTAGCTTGAGCGTGACTGTCTTGCCACCGGTGTTCGGACCTGTGATAAGAAGCATTTTTTCCTCTTTTTTGAGGGAAAGCGAAACGGGAACGACTTTGTGTTTGTCGATGAGCGGATGCCTTCCGCCTCTTATCTCAATCTCTCCATCGTCATCGAGGATTGGCAACGTTGCGTTGTATTCTCTTGCAAGCTGTGCTTTTGCAAAAATGACGTCAAGCGTGAGCATCGTGTCATAACTATACTCGATTTTTTCGGCACAAGCTTGAATCATATCGGAGAAATTGCGTAGAATCTTCTCTATCTCGGCTTGCTCCTTGACAAGCTCGACTTTCAGCTCATTGTTGAGCTCAACAACAGCCATCGGCTCCACAAAAAGAGTCGAGCCGGATGCGGATTGATCGTGCACAAGACCGGGAATCGTGCCTTTGCAGTCACTTTTTACAGGAATAACGTAGCGGTCGCCCCTAACCGTAATGATGTTGTCTTGAAGATATTTTGAATATTTTTGTGATGTGATAAACAGCTGAAGTTTTGTTCTGACACTCTCATTAAGCTTGCGGATTCGGATGCGAATGGCTTTAAGCTCGCTTGAAGCATTGTCTGCAACGTCCGTTTCGCTCAAAAACGAATCGAATATCCTATTCTCAAGAGCTTCATACTCAAAGAGTCCCAAGGCAATATCCGAGATAAGCGGACATTCTCTTGCCTTGCTCAGCGTGTAGCAAAGCTTCCTTGACACACGCAAAGAACGACCGACTTTTAGAATGTCGGGAATCGCCAATGTTGCCCCCTTTTTTGCTCGTATCAAGATGTCTGCAATGTCGTCAAGAGCAAAAGATGGCGAAAGAGAATACTCAAAGAGTATTCTATCAGCTTCCGCCGTCTTGCTCAATGAATCATTTGCCTCATCCAAATTTTCAAAGGGCACAACAGATCTGCAAAGGCTTTTACCGCCCTGCGATTGTGCAAAATCGGCAAGCCTTGCAAGGATCTTTGGATATTCCAGAGTTGTCAAATTTTTTTGATCAAACATATTTATCGTGAAAATTATCTTATTTTTGCACCGACTTTTCTCTTGAGTGTGGACAAAATCTTTGCCATTTCGGTTGCGATTTCATCATCGGTAAGCGTACGCTCTAGTGATGAGAATGAAAAGCTCATGGCAACACTCTTTTTGTTTTTGCCGATCTGCTCACTCTTGTAAGTGTCAAACACTTTGACATCGGTTAAGAATTTGATTTTTGAACTTCTAACCGCATCAATCATATCTCCGGCAAGCACACCGTCATCAACGACGACAGCCAAATCTCTCTCTATTGTCGGAAATTTACTGAAGGGCTTAACCTTGCTCTTTTCAAGCAAAGATTTGTCATATATATCGTCCATAGAGATTTGTGCGACGTAAATACGCATATTGTCAACACCATAATTCTTTGCAACGTCGGGATGGATCTCGCCGATATAACCGACACAAGCATCATTGACAATCACGCTTGCACTTCTTCCGGGATGCAAGAACGGCTTTGATGTGCGGGCATATTTTGCCTCAACGTTGAGTGAATTGAACATCTGTTCAACAGCACCTTTGATTGTGTAGAAATCGACACCCTCACCGTACATACCAATGCAAAGCATTGTTTTTTCCTCCGGAAGCTCTACAAGTGGCAAGCTCTTTGGCAAATAAACCTTTGCAATTTCATAAAGAGATGCGCTTCTGTTGAAGTGAGTTTGGTTGTATACAAGAGCTTCGAGCATGCTGTGAACAAGCGTTGTACGCATAACGCTCAATGCCTCTCCAAGCGGATTGACAAGGCGAATGGTGTTTCTTGCACTATCCTCACCATCAAGCAAAAGTTTGTCGGCAAACTCAGGTGACGTGAACGAATACGTCACTGCCTCCAAAAGTCCGCATGCGGTGAGAGTGTCTCTTGCGATATCCAAGAAAGTTCTCTTGCTGTCAACGACGGATTCTTGCACGCCGGCAAATTCAAACAAAGTCGGCTTGACGTGAGAGTATCCGTAAACTCTGATAAACTCCTCCGCAATATCATTGACTCCGATGATGTCCTCTCTGTCCTCCTTGACCTTTGCGATGAGACTCTTGCCATTGTCAACAACCTCAATACCAAGTCTAGCGAGAATAGAAATGAGCTTTTGTTTTGGAACTTTGCAACCGAGAATTTCTTGGAGTTTTTTGGTTGTAAACTCAATCTCTCTCACCTTTTGATAATCAACTTTGACGTCAATCAATCCGTTTACGATGTCACCCGAACCCGTTTGATACACAAGCGTCAAAGCACGCTTCACGCCATACTCTTGAGATGCAAAATCGATGCCTTTTTCATATCTTGCAGAGCTGTCCGAACGCAAATTCAAAGCTCTTGAGGTGCGTCTGACGTTGTCACGAGCAAATTTTGCAGATTCAAAAACAACCTCTGTCGTGTCCTCTTTGATACCGCTGTTTGCACCACCCATGATGCCTGCGATTGCAACAGGTTTATATGCATCGCATATAACGAGCATGGACGGATTGAGTTTGTTCTCCTTGCCGTCAAGCGAAATGATGCTCTCACCCTCAACCGCATTGCGTACGATAATCTTGTCACCATCAAGCTCTCTCTTGTCAAATGAGTGCATGGGCTGACCGATTTCCGTGAGAACGTAGTTTGTGATGTCAACGATGTTGTTGATGGGGCGAATACCGACCGCTCTCAATCTCGATTTGATTTTTTGAGAGGACGGGAAAATCTTGATGTTCTTCACACCGCCTGCCATATATCTCGGGCAGAGCTCTTGATTTTTTACCTCAACGTTGACCATATCCGTAATGTTGACGGACGGAAGTGTCACTTCATAGGCAATTTCAGGCTCTCTGCAATCTGTGTTGAGCGCAACTGCAACTTCTTTTGCAAGCTTGTAAATGCTGTTGCAATCCGGACGATTTGCGGTGACGGATACATCCAAAATCACATCGTCATAGCCGAGAGCTTTGAGTGCGTTTTGACCAAGCTCTGTGCCTTCTGCAAAGCGGATTATGTCACCCATCTTTTGATTTTGCACATCATCCTCTGTCACACCGACTTCCTCAAGACCACAAAGCATACCTTCGCTCAAAACACCACGAAGTTCGCCCTTCACAATATTGTGTCCGTCTGCAAGACGTGCTCCGTCAAGAGCAACGGCTATAGTTTCGCCACCCACAACGGGTACGTTTGTGACAACTTGAATTGTCTTTGTGCCAATGTCTATTTGCGTAACACGCAAACGGTCGGCGTTGGGATGTTTGTCAACTTTTACGATTTTGCCCACCACAACGTTTGTCGCACTCTTTTCTTGATAGATGATTTCCTCAACTTCAAAGCCGATTGCAACAAGTTTTTTGGCAAGCACTTCTGCTGAAACGTTTATGTCAACGTAATCTTTTAACCATGAAATAGGAGCTAACATTTTTCCACCTCCTCAGTTGAATTGCTTGAGAAAACGCACGTCGTTTTCATAAAGCATCTTGATGTTTGGAATGCCGTATTTGATCATTGCGATACGGTCAATGCCAAAACCAAAGGCAAATCCGCTGTATTCCTTGCTGTCGATACCGCACATTTCAAGAACGTTTGGATTGACAATGCCCGCACCGAGGATTTCCACCCAACCCGTGCCCTTGCAAACTCTGCATCCTTTGCCGTGGCACATAGAGCAAGTGACGTCCACCTCAACAGACGGCTCCGTGAACGGGAAATATGAGGGACGAAGTCTAACTTTTGTATCCTCTGAGAAAATCTTTTTCGCAAAAGTTTGCAAACAACCTTGCAAATCACCCATTGTGATATGCTTGTCAATGGCTAGACCTTCAAATTGATTGAAAATCGGGCTGTGAGAAGCATCGTCGTCACTTCTATACACTTTGCCGGGTGAAATGATGCGGATAGGTGGCTTTGTTACCTGCATAACACGTGCTTGCACCGCAGACGTTTGCGTGCGAAGAACGACATTGTCATTGACGTAGAACGTGTCTTGCATGTCTCTTGCGGGATGGTCTTTTGGCACATTGAGCAACTGGAAGTTGTAAAGATCGCTTTCAATCTCCGGTCCCTCTGCAACGGAAAAGCCCATGCCTTGGAAAATGTCAATAAGCTCTCTTGTGATGAGAGTGAGCGGATGAAGTGCACCGAGGCTTTCCCTTCCGCTTGGCAATGAAATATCAATTTCTTCAGCCTTTAATCTTGCAAGTTTCTCTGCATTTTCAACCTCAACGGTCTTTTGCGTAAGCACGCTTTCTACAGCAGTGCGAAGCTCGTTGACAAGTTTGCCCATATTTGGACGTTCTTCCTTTGGAACCTTTGCCATATCTCTCATAAGTAGAGAAATTTCACCGCTTTTGCCAAGATACTTGACTCTAACATCGTTAAGTTCTTGCGACGTCGATGCCTTTTCAATCAAGTCCAATGCGGTATTTTTGATTGCATCCATTTTCTCTTTCATAAATACTCCCAACATACGCCTGTGCGTATGCATATATAATAACTTAAACATAATATCAAAGTTAAATTAAATAGTCAATAAAAACGGTTTCAAATTAACACAAAAAAGCAACAAATAAAATGCTGTCCCATTGCAAAATAAAAATAAAGATTGTCACATTTGAAAAAATTCATTCATTGATTTTGACAACTATATCCAACGGCTTGTTGCCTAGCCTAATGAAATGCGTCCCCTCGATTTTGGTGTCACCAAGAAAAATGCCGTGACTGTTAGAACGAAGGAGATGCAAGGTGTGATTGATGTTGTGATATGAAAAAACAACGGTAGCACTTTCAATTTGTTTTGGCAAATGAGGATTGATTTGCAAAATGCCATTCTTTGTCGATATGCCAAAATTGACATTCTCAAATTTGTATATAGGTTCAAATGTATTCTCAAAATCGGCGAATTTTGGAACACTGCTTTTGGTTTTTCGCTTTTTATTGCCGAAAAAAGTACTCATAAAAAAATTCGACGTTAAGCCTGCAGACAGCATTGAGATGTCCTTTCTTCTTGACAGAATGCAAATGAATGTGTTGAAGATATCTATCCTCTTCACTGTGGTAAGAACACGTGTTGACGTCTTGATATATTTGTCAAGACGTATAGCATACATAAATTGGTCGATGTTTTCTTTCTTGCATAGACTCTCAAATAGAGTGAGAAAGTTGTGTTTTTGATTTTCCGTTGCGTAAGAAAAGACTGTGTATTTGTCTAAAATTTCAAGTGGTGTGAAATATCGAGAAAAATCAAAATTCAGCACACACTCCATTGATAACAACACTCTTGAGTAAGTCATATACAAATTGTCAATGACGTTTGTGAGCATTTTTGTGTCATCAATGCTAGTATAACCTGCTTCAATCATACACAAATCTATAAACAATTTGGATTTTGTAAAACTTTTGAGTTTCTTGTCTTGATTTATTCCGTTGTTTTTTACGTATTGCTGTGCAATTTTGATTGTTTTTGCTATCGTATGCAAACTCTCGAGCAAAAAGCAGACCTTTTCGAGCAAAACATACAAAAGCGCTTCTCTCATAAACGATATTTCGCCATATGTCAAGGTATGGATTTTGTTTTGCTCCTCCGCTATGGTGCAAAATCTATCTTGAGAAAAGATATATTCACTGTGAGAGAGCATAAATTTTGCAAGCAAAACACTCCTTGGAGAGCCATTGGCAAACGGCAAGTTTTCAAGAGGAGAAAAATCGACTTTGAGCACGGATTTCAAAATACTCGGTTTGTCGCAAAACTCATCAAAAATGCCCTTATATTTCTTTCTATTCAGCAAAAATAGCAAATATTTGATTTTTAGCTTGAATTTTGCATTGTTTACACTTCCGCCATCAACAACATCATCCACATTTTTGACGTATTCTTTGCAAGCGGTTTGATATTGGTCATCGCAAAAGGTTTGAGTGTATACGTCCCTATCCTTTTTCTTGAAAAGAAAATATAAAATCAAAAAGAATGAAGTTGTGAACAACGTGAGTGCGTATGCCATATCACAATTATGTCCAAACACTCACAGTGCAAACAAGATTTTGGGTAAAAAAACATTTTGTGACAGTAAAAATGAGAATTTTCAGCCATTTGATTGCAAAAAAGGTATATTTGTGGTTTAATCTTTATGCGAGTTAGCCAGACGGTCGCATGAAATATTTGAGGAAAGTCCGAGCATCAAAGGGCAAGGGTGCCGGGTAACTCCCGGTGAAGGCGACTTCAAGGACAGTGCAACAGAAAAATACCGCCGTTTTACGGTAAGGATGGAAAGGCGAGGTAAGAGCTCACCCACAATTTGGCGACAATGCGTGATGTAAACCCCACCTGATGCAAGATCGGGAGCATAAAAGTGGCCCGCAAGCTCCCCACATCGCTTGAGGCGTGCAGAAATGTACGTCCTAGATAGATGACCGTTTAATACAGAACTCGGCTTACAGACTAATCTCGCTATGAAAAAAGAAGGCGCGTGAGCCTTCTTTTTTCTTATGGAAAATTGTGTAAAATAGTATATCTAACGCACTATTTTAATGTAGATTTGTATTTGTTTGCCCAAGCTTTCATTTCACCTGCGTGCGGTATTGCAAATTGCGAATATCCGTCACCACCTATAAGGCGTGCAATCTCTTGCGTATCATCCTCAAGCAGCTCGATATGAGTCAACGTCTTGCCATTCTCGGTGGATTTTGAGATGAAATAGTGATTGTCTGCCATTGAGGCTAGGGATGGCATATGCGTGACAGCAATGACTTGCCTCGACCTAGATATGTTGCACATCTTTTGGGATACGACTTGAGAGATATTGCCGGAAATCCCTGTATCTATCTCGTCAAATACCATAGTTGCAATGCCGTCTATGCCGGCAACTATGTTCTTGAATGCGAGCATGAATCTTGACATTTCACCACCGGAAATGATTTTGGCAAGCGGTTTGAGAGGTTCACCGACATTTGGCGAAATCAAAAACTCAACGCTATCAGCACCGTTTTCACCAATATCATCCACATTGGACGTGGAGACAATATCAACCTTGAAGGTGGATCCGCCCATACCCAAGTCGCAAAGTTCACGTGTGATATTCTTTTCAAAAGTGTTGGCAACTTTTTCTCTTTCTTTTGTAAGTTTTTGCGAGGCAGAAAGGAGCTTCTCTCGTGTGTTTTCTATGTCAATTTCAAGCTTTTCAACAGCATCGGCTGCATTTTCAAGCATGTTTGCCTCTTCTTTTGCGGTTTGATAAAAGGATTGCAAAGAATTGTAACTTCCGCCGTACTTCCTCAAGATTGTACGCACAACTTCAAGTCTTTCTTCTATTTTTTCAGCAGAGCGTGCATCAAAGTCTAGGCTTGCAAGCATATCTGCAAGTGTGTCGGCTATGTCTTTTAATTCGGATTTTGAGCTATCCAACCTGTCACAAATGCCCTCAACATTGTCATCGAATTGCGAAATTGTGCCAAGAAGCGTGTACGCATTTTTTATGGACGTGACGACACTTTGCGAATCATATCCGTCAATGAGATTTTTGGCTCCCTCAAGTGCGGAGATGATTTTCTCCATATTGCGGATTCTTTTGCGTTGAGCCAAAAGCGCATCTTCTTCACCGTCTTTTACGTCAGCTTTTTCAATTTCGTCAAGCTGAAAATGCAGGATATCAAGGCGTCTTTCCCTCTCGTCGGCATTGCCGAAGCGGGCAAATTCTCTCTTGAGTTGCACGTATTGCGTATGCAACGTTGCAACTTGCGTTTTGATATTCGATATGCAATCCGCACCGATATTGTCAAGGAGTTTTATGTGGTTAGCACTCTTGAGCAAAGATTGATGCTCATGCTGTCCGTGTATGTCGACAAGAAGCTCCGTCAATCCTTTTAGGATTGAAAGGGTTGCAACTCTACCATTGATACGGCACTCATTTCTTCCCTCGAGTGTCATTTTGCGTCTAATTATCAGCACTTCCTCACGTTCGATGCCTAAATCATCGAGATATGCTGAAATGGAATCCGTTTGATAATTTTCAAATACGGCTTCTACAGATGCATAATCACAACCGTATCTAATCAAGGATTTGTCCGCTCTTTCGCCCAAAACAAAATTGAGTGAGTCTATGATGATAGACTTACCCGCACCTGTTTCGCCACTCAAAATATTCAATCCGTCTTTAAGCTCAAGACGCAATTTTTCAATGAGGGCAATATTTTCAATGGAAAGCTGACAAAGCATAATTCAACCTGCCGACGATTATCTATATATTCTGTTTGCTTCAAGCAATTCTTCAAGACGTCTGCGGATCATATCAACGTGATCGAGACGGTCAACTGCAACAAAAATGGTGTTGTCACCTGCAATAACGCCCAAAACCTCATCGTATGAGAGCTTGTCGATGAGCTCCGCTGCAGGACCTGCACTGCCCACCTCCGTTCTCAATATAATAAGATTGCCCGTGCTTTTTATGGACAACACGGTGTTTTTGAACATATTTAAGTATTTGTCTGCTGCGGAAGCTTCTTTTGTTTGCTGTGCAGAATACTTGTAGTGCTTTCCATCGCTAGCCAAAGTTTTGATGATCCCAAGCTCCTTTATATCTCTTGAGATTGTTGCTTGCGTGATGCTGAAGCCTTCACTGCGAAGATAATCAACAAGTTCCTCTTGGGTGTTGATATCGTGTTTGGCGATGATGTCCAAAATCTTAAGCTGACGCTTTGCTCTTGCCATAATGTTTCTCCTTATCCTTTGTATGCGGACGCGACGCCCCATACATTCATCTTTTCA
The DNA here is from genome assembly GCA_964644355.1 of uncultured Bacteroides sp. Lineage (GTDB taxonomy): Bacteria > Bacillota > Clostridia > Christensenellales > CAG-917 > CAG-475. The sequence goes on along the minus strand of CAZXUW010000003.1, from coordinate 26,099 downwards.
AGTAGTTTTTTATAAAAATTGTCGGCTGATATGGCAACAAATTTTGCCATCGTATCAGATTTGCTTATGCAAATTTTTTCATTCACACCAATCTGCAAAAGGTTTTCACCATCAATGCATAGAGTTGCAAAATCAGTATTTTGTGTGTTTGCATAGCCGTTGTTGTCATCATTGAGTGTAAATTCAATAGTAGACGATGAGCTTACCACAAGCGGTCTTGAGTGCAATGAGTGGGCACAAATAGGATTTATCACAACCGCCTCAACCTTCGGCTCAAGCACCGGTCCGCCTGCCGAAAGCGAATATGCAGTCGATCCTGTGGGAGTGGATACAATTGCTCCGTCACCATGATAGCAATCCACAAATTTGCCGTCAACCCTCACGTCAATATAGACAGGGCGAGAATAATTTGCCTTGACAACAGCCTCGTTCAATGCATGATATTTGTTGTCACCAACACAGATATCCAGCAACATTCTCGTGTCATATTCATTGCTATACAGAGCATCAAACAATGTTGAATAGTCAACGTCACTGTCAAACTGCGTCAAAAAGCCAAGTTTGCCGAGATTTACGCCGACAATGGGAGCATCTATGCCGGAGTGAACCGCCTCAAGCACGCTTCCGTCACCGCCAAAGACAAGAATTTTGTCAAAATCCGCACTGTATTGTTCGATGTTTTGAAGTGAAATCTCGCACACGTCAAAATCACCGCTATCTTTCAAGCGTGACAAGAGATTTTGTCTTATGGGAGAATTTTTCATCTGCTCTTTTGTGAAAACAGCTATCTTCATATCAAAAAAAATTATACAACAATTGCAAATTGCATTCAAGTGGTTTATGCATATTTTCCAAAAATTTTGTATAAAATATAGATTTTATACATATTTGAGCGGTTTTAACGGCTTTTGCAAGTGTGCTTCCCTCTTGTTTATTCAAATTTTTTCGGACAAATTGTGAAATATATCCCCACTTTTGACATAAATCTTGACATATTTTCATTTGGCGTTATAATGATTGTATGCTTATTTTTATTTTGTGTGCATCTGAATTTACAACAAAGCTTATCGCCGGCCTCTCCGGTGTGGTTTTTGCCGTTATCATTTTGATAGTTGCCTTGCGTGCAAAGAACAAGGTTAAGCCGGAAGATAGTCCGCAAGAGCTTAAACGCAGAGCAAAACAACAAAATGAAGAAGTTGAACAAAATGCGTTAAACAAAAAAAATAAGAAGAAAAAACATGACGATGAGATCGATGAACAATATGACGACTACGTCGATGAAAACGAATAAAAATAATGCACCAAGCAAGGTGCATTTTTCTTTGTGTTTTTTATGCTTATATATTGATTTGCGAATTGTGAAATTAGATATTTTGCCGATAATATTGATTTTGCCGGCTAATTTGCCAAATTTTTACATCTTACTCATCAACGTTTGAGCAAATGAATGAGGTATTCCACATTTTTATTCTCATAACGGATTGGCGAAGTTGCAAGTGACAAAATCTCAAAACCGCTGGATTTGGCATAGCTTTTGACAAGGTCGATTGCTCGCAATCTCAACTTCTCATCGGATACGATTCCGCTTTTGTTGAGGGCGGATTTGTCAAGTTCAAACTGCGGTTTGATGAGCATAACCGCTTCACCGCCGTTTTTGAGAAGTGTGTTGACGGATGGCAATACGTGCTTTTGAGATATGAAGCTCAAATCTCCGCATACAAAATCATATTGACCGATGCCCGATGGCAATTCCCTTGCATTTGCCTTGAGAAACGTGACCTTTCCGCTATCTAGCAAAAAGCTCTCAAGAGCACAGTCGGCAACGTCTATTGCGAGCACACTACAAGCTCCGTGCCTAAGCAAGCAATCTGTGAAACCGCCGTTGGAACAGCCCAAGTCAACGCAACGTTTATCTTTGACGTCAATGTGAAAAGTATTGAAAGCTTCTTCAAGTTTATAGGCACCTTGCGAGGCATAACCGCAATCTTTCAAAATGCTGATATCGCAAGAATTGTCAACATCTAACCCTGTCTTTTTGATAATTTTGCCATCAACGACAACTTGCCCCGTCTTTATGAGGTTTTCAGCATAAGTGCGAGATTTAAGATTGAATTTTTCTTGAATGAACTTGTCAAGTCGCATAAACTATTTGTTCTTTTTACCGTCAAAAGCTTTGGCTTGTTGCTCTTTGTTTTTCTTGCGAATTTTGCGTTCGTCTTTATTGAAAATCGCAAGTACACGTGCAACCAACATAACAAAATCCTTTGAATTGCTGATTGCGATCTTCTTCATAAACGCCTTTCCGCCAATCATAAGTGCGGAAACAACGGCAGAGATTGCAATTGAGAGCACCATCTGCCACGTTTGGGACAGCGACATTGTGATTTTGACAACCAAAACGGCAGAACATGCACCTGAAATGATTGAGAAAATGTCACCGATGATGTCATTGCACACACTTGAAACGGTGTCACTGTTTTTGGTGAGCCAAAGTGCAGTCTTTGCTCCATACACTTTTCTTGACGCCATAGAAATGATCGGCGTTGTATCGCAAGAAGTCACCGCAACACCGATTGCATCAAACAATACACCGCTCAAGATCAAAAATGTCAAAAGCACAATGACGATGGCAACTTGCTCGGCATTTGATACAATCTCACTCACATATGAGAAAAAGGCAGACAAAACAAGAGAAATGATGGTTGCTTTTATCCACCAAATATTATGTTTTTTCTTGGATTTTTTCTTTTTCTCAGTGGGTTTTTCGGAATGTTTTTCCTGATGATTATCGTTTGAAACAGCTTCACTTGTCACATCTTGATCGCTCAAAACGCCCTCATTTTCAGAGGGCATAGAAGAATTATGAGAAGCATCCGCTTCTTGTTGATTGAGTTTTTGCACAAAGCACCTCAAATTAAAATCAATTGAATGGTGGCAACAACTCGGGTAAACCTTGCGCCATAGGTTCGGTAGGATTTCCCTGAGTCAAAACTCGTCGTCGCCGTCCGAGAAGTTTCCTATCACTCGACTCATCTTATACAGAAACCGAATCGCCACTTAGAGCACACTATAATCCCCGTGTTGCCTCGTATGAACAGTCTAGAAGATTTCCTTGACAGATTCCGCCCGCCCTTATCTTTTTTTGCAAAGAGGATTTCATGAGGCAATCGCACTCTTTCATTGGCCCTGATCGAGAACGTGTTCCTCAATCCCTCCAAATCACTCAAAGCAGGCTACACTGTACACAGCACTGATGCACCGCATATCAGGTTTAATCCCAGTCAGTAGGTTTTTCGCCCACCAAGTTGGGTCTCCACGGAAGCTGGGACGAGGTTTGCATGCCGTTGCAAGTCGCCCAACAACCTTAACTCCCAGCAACAGCCCCAATTTGGGCAAAAGAAGCCATCACCAGAAACTTCATCGATATGCCCTTCGGCGATATTTTACCCCCGCCTCCGAGTCGGTGGAATCTGACTAGAATACTGCACCACCATTTAATATAATTATATACTATAAATGCAAATTGTCAAACGATATATTGAATAAGTCGGCTAGATATTAGATAAAGTACAAAATAATTGGCGGATGATAAGAAAATATTGCACAAAACGTAAAAAACTTGATTAGAATATTGAAAATAGCTTAACTGTTGAGAGTTACGCAATTGAGCTCGTCAATAAATTTACGCACCTTGGATGCGGACTGACGTGTGAGTGAAAGAAGTTCATGAAGGGATAAATCGCAAAGTTTCGAGTCGGCATAAGATTTTGCATTTGTCAATACTTGGGCATTGACTTGCAAGCCGAAAAGAGGTGTGAGAGAACGTCCGGATTGTTTTACACCTATAAAATCACCCGCTCCCCTCATTGCAAAATCGACCTCGGCAAGGTATGCACCATCATTGCTCTTTGCAAGCGTATCAAGCCTTTCAGTTGCCTTTTCGCCTTTGGATGATGAGTACAGCAAGCAATGTGCCTCACTTCCGTCTCTGCCCACTCTGCCACGCAATTGATGCAAGGATGCAAGACCGAATCTGTCTGCATTGATGACTAGAATTTCAGTGGCTTTGGTGTCTATGCCAACCTCAATGACGGAAGTTGCGACTAGCACTTGGATTTTGCCCAAAACAAAATCTTGCATGACATTCTCTTTTTCAGCATTTGAAAGCTTGCCGTGTATGACCGCAAGTTTTACCCCGTCAAAAATGTGAGAATAATCTCTCAAAAAAGTTTCTATTGACGTGAGGTTGTTGCCCTCGGCATCGACAATGGACGGACATACGATAAAAGACTGCTTGCCCTCTTTTGCTCTGTCGCACAAAAACTGTAAAGATGTGGTTAGATTGTTGGAAATAAGCGTTTTCACATTGGTTTTGGCATCGGCTCTTTTTTCGATTTTTGAGATAGCAATATTCTCATAAAAGGTTAGAGCCATAGATCTTGGAATGGGAGTTGCTGTCAAAGACAGAATATCTACTGCACCCTTATGCTCAAGCATAGCACGTGTGTTTACGCCAAAACGATGTTGCTCATCAATGACTGCAAGTGACAATCCGTTGTAGATAACGTCATCACTGATTACGGAATTTGTGCCAATCAAAACGTCGATATTGCCGTTTGCTAAATCATTGAGTATTCTTTTTCTCTCTGCTGATGAGGTAGAGCTTGTGAGCAAGGCAAAATTGACGTTGAGTTTGTTTGCCAACACCTCAAACTTCTTTGCGTGCTGTTTGGCAAGTATTTCTGTGGGTGCCATAAGCACCGCTTGCTTCTTTGCACACGCACACAAGTACATTGCAAAAAATGCTACGGCTGTCTTTCCGCTTCCAACGTCACCGCTGACAATGCGCGACATGTTTGTTTGAGAAGTCATATCATTGTAGATGTCGTCAAAAGCTTGAAGCTGTGATTGAGTGGGTGTGAAATTGAGTGCGGAAATATAGTTATCTATTCTAAAATTTGAAAAATCATAGAATACTTTTCTCGTTTTATTGCCATTTTCAAACAATTTTCTATAAATTGAAAGTGTGATGGCAAGATCAATCGAAGCAAGAGAGTTGACTGCTCTATCGGCAATTTCCAATGAGGTTGAACGATGTGCAAGCTCAAAACAGTGGCTCAAATCTTTGTTGATAGAAGCCAATCTACCCTCATACTCAAGTGACTTGAGAGTGTCCAAAGCCGAATACACGATATTCTTAAATGTGTTCTGCCCCATGACGTCGGAGAGTGGATATACAGTGTAGATGCCATCGAGCTTTGAAATTTTTTCTATCTTTTCAAGTTGAGGATTGACCACCATCAAGAAATCGTTTGAAGGTTGCAATCTTGTCAAAAGCCTATAACTGTCCCCTACTTGAAAGCTGTCGTGCAAAAAGGGCATATTGTAAAACATCGCTCTAAAAAAACATTTTGATTGGCAAAGATTGTCAGAAAATGTCACCCAAAAGGAGCGTGTTTTTGTCTTGGATACCTCACCGACTTTTTCAACGGTGCCCTCAAGCAAACACAATTGGTTGACTTCGGCATCCCAAATGCGTATGGGCTTTTGCAAGTCCATATATTTGCGAGGTAAAAAAGAAAAGACCTCGAACACAGAATTTATGCCAAGGTCATGAAGTTTTTTCTCCGTTGCGTTGCCTACGCCTTTTATGTCACGCAAGGATAGCATATATCACTCCGCAGAAATGATGTAATAATAATGCGGTTGTCCGCCTTGATAGCAAGCAGTCTCAAGCCAATCGAACTCGTCCGAGATTTTGTCCATAAGTGCATTTGCCTCATCCTCGGTGACGTCTTGACCATAGTAGAGCGTCAACATGTCTTTGCCATCTGCAATCTTGCGGATCGTGTCAAGCGTTGTTTGCTCTATATCCAAACTCTTTGCAATAAGACGCTTGTTGCAAATGCCGATGATGTCGCCCTCTTTGACGGAAAATCTGTTCATTCTGGTTGCACGCACGGCATGGGTAATCTCTGCACAAGTGATTGTCTTTATACTCTCACACATACTCTCATAGGTGCTTTGAGGATCGCTGTCGGGATCATATGCAAGACAGGCGGAAATACCCTCCGGCATATTGGTGGTGGGAACGACAAACAAATTTGCCTTCGCAAGGTCTTTTGCTTGATTTGCAGCCAAAATGATGTTTGAGTTGTTGGGAAGAACAAAAACGTTCTTTGCATTTGCTTGATTGACGGCTTTGAGAATATCGTCAACGCTGGGATTCATTGTTTGACCACCCTCAACAACGATGTCAACCATCAAATCTTTGAATATATTCGCCATGCCCTCGCCTGCACATACGGAAATCATAGCACAATCTTTGAGCTCCTCTTGAGGAAGGGTGTCGTCTTGATGGAGCTTTCTGTTTTGCTCAAGCATATTTTCAATCTTGACGTCTACGATCTCACCAAGCTCAAGAGCATATTTGATGGCTCTGTCTGGATGATTGGTATGTACGTGTGTTTTGACAAGCTGCGTATCACCGATAACAAGCACGCAATCACCGATTTTTGTCAAACTCTCACGATAATTGTCGATTGTTGCCATCGTGATCTCATTTTTGAGATGTGTGATGAAAAACTCTGTGCAATACTGGAAGGTGATGTGCTCATAGTCGTTTTCAAGCGGATCAAAGGATTGTGAAGTGCCAACTTGCTGTTGAACGTCATCAATCTTGACGCTCTCACCGCTTATCATAACAAGCTCCTCACCTACAAGAGTGCGATACATGCCGTCAAACACTGTCATAAGACCTCTGCCACCGGCATCGACAACTCCTGCCTTTTTGAGGACAGGAAGCATATCGGGTGTACGCAACAAGGTTGCTTCGCCCGCATCAAGAACTCTCTTGAAAAACTCTTCAAAAGTGATTTTCTTGACTTTGCAAGCAATTTGAGCCTCTTCTGCCATAGCTCGCACAACCGTGAGAATGGTGCCTTCTTTGGGTACTTGAATTGCCTCGTACGCAATTTTGGTGCCTATCCTCAAACTCTCGGCAAAAGTCTTTGGAGTAAGCTCCGCTTTGCCTTGTAATGCTTGGGAAAAACCTTTGAAAATTTGCGATGTGATAACGCCTGAATTGCCACGTGATCCGTGCAATGCATTGTATGCAAATACGTTTGCAATATCATCTAGGAGCAAGGAATCGCACGCATTGGTCTCTCTGATTGCAGAGCCAAGCGTAAGCGACATGTTGGTGCCTGTATCACCGTCGGGAACGGGGAAAACGTTGAGCTCGTCAACAATAGAACGATTGAGCTCGAGAGCTTTGACTCCTCCCTGAAGCATTTCTCTAAATTTTAATCCATCAATCTTTGTCATTTTGTATTCCTATCACACACGGATTCCTACAACGTTGACATGAACACGCTTGACACGCATACCTGTGAACGTTTCAAGAGAAAATTTCACTAAATCCGCTAACGACTTTTTTACGGCTTCGATATTAACTCCTACTTTGAGCACGACAAAAAGCTCGACGTAAATGAGGTTGTCTACGGTCTCTACCAAGCAACCCTTGCCGAGCTGATTTTTGCCCATAAGCTGTCCCATATTATCACTGAAACGGCGTGATACCAAATCCACCACACCATAGCAGTCTTGAGCAGAGTGTGAAGCAACGGCTTGCATTGCCTCCTCGCTTATGGAAATCTTGCCAAATCTGTTTGAAGTTGAAAGTGACATATCTTACCTTTGCATAAATATTACTATATTAAACATTTTTTTGCAACTAAATGACAAAACTTATGCAAATCAGTTGCAAAACCTAATTATATTTGTTAGAATATCAATCGTTCAAATTAGGAGGTACGGTTATGTCCAGAGTTTGTAGTGTATGCGGAAAAGGCAGAATGAGCGGTAATGCAGTCAGCCACAGCAACAGAAAGACAAGACGCAGTTGGGCTCCAAACGTCCAAAAGGTCAAGGTGAACACACCTTCCGGCGGAGTTGAGGATGTTTACGTCTGCACTCATTGTCTTCGTTCAGGCAAAGTAGATCGTGCATAATTTCTGTTGAAATATTGTTGCAATCAAAGCTAGCCTTCCATATAGGAAGGCATTTTTCTTTATTAAAAATTTCGATATGCAATATCGAAATTTTTTATTATTGTCGTTTGGACTCAAATTTAGTTGTGCTTTTGTCCTCTTTTGACAAACAATTTGAGCACTGCTTTGACAACCGTGGGCGGATTTACACATATAATCTTGTTCATACTTCACCTCTTTTTATCAAAGTATGACAAATAATATACTTGCGTGACAAAAAAAACGTAACAAAAAAAACAGCGGTTGATCGCTGTTTTTTATCTCTTATCACAAACATTTGAGGGCTTGTATGGTTGATTTGGGGTCTTGCGAATTGAAAATGCTGCTTCCTGCTACGGCAATGTCTACGCCGGCACCGGCAAGCAATCTTATATTATCCTCACAAACACCGCCGTCCACCTCGATAACATAGTTATAACCGTGTTTTTGACGCTCAAGGGCACCTTCTTTTGCCTTGTCAAGGCAGTTTTGCATAAAGGATTGTCCGCCAAAACCTGCTTGAACGGTCATGATCAAAAGCAAATCAATCTGATTAAGGTATGGTCTGACAATGTCAAAAGGCACATCGGCATTGACACATATACCGCACTTTTTGCCTTTGGATTTTATGGTGTCGATTGCACCCTGAACGTCCTTTGAGGCATCAGGATGGAAGGTGACTATATCAGCTCCTGCATCACAAAAACGCCCTACGTACTTTTCGGGCTCCGTGATCATTAGATGAGCGTCGATTGGCAAAGTGGTGCTAGCCTTGAATGCTTTTATCATGGGCATGCCAAAAGTGATGTTTGGCACGTAAACACCATCCATAACGTCACAATGGATGAGATCGGCTCCAAGAGCCTGCATTCTTTTGGTCTCCTCGCTCATATTGCCAAAGTCGGCAGAGAGCATAGACGGTGCAACAAGCATATTCCACCTCACTTCTTGTTATCTATATAATAACATTTGCAAATTGATTTTTCAATATCAATCGTACATTTCATCCTTACGCTTTTTTAGCTCGGCATAAATGGTCTTATATCTTTGGTATCTGCCCTCGCCGATTTCTTTGCCGACGTGCTCTTTGACCGCACAATCCGGCTCATCGATATGGGTGCATCCGTTGAATCGGCAAGAAGGTCTAAACTCCTCCAAATCATCAAAATACAGCCTCAAATCAGCAGGCTGAATATCTATTGCCTCAAGCATAGAAAAACCGCAAGTATCGACAAAATATGTATCCTTGCCCACATTGAATATTTCAGTCTTTCTGGTGGTGTTTTTGCCCCTCTTTATCTTGCGAGTAAGCTCACCCACCTCCAACACGTCACTATCCAAAATCGCATTGAGAATAGAGCTTTTACCAACGGCGGATTGTCCTGCAAAGCAAGCTGTTTTGCCCATTGCAAATTGAACGATAGAATCTATACCCTCACCACTTTGGGCACTCACTTCAATGATTTTGAGGACGCCATTATACTCGTTTGTATCGATATGAGCAATATCCGCCTTGTTTTTGACGAGCACAGGCTCGATGCCTTGCTCAAGACAGTTGACTATGACTTTGTCAACGAGCACAAAATCCGGCTCCGGCTCTACTGCAATGACGATGAAACATATATCGACGTTGCTTACATATGGGCGAATGAGCTTGTTTTTGCGTGGCTCAACGCTTTCGATGACAAAACTATCTCTATCCTTTGCGATCGTCACATAGTCGCCGACAAAAATAACGTCACCGTCCATTTTGAGGCGTTTTCTTGCAAAACAAACCTTGACACCATCTGCTGTGTCCACAAAAAATTTGGATGCAACACCTTTGATAACTCTGCCTTTTATGCTTTTCATCACTCGTCCTTGTTGTCTTTTGGCTCGCAAGGCAAGCCGTTTTTGTCAATATAGCGTCTGCGGAGCTGTCCGCATGCTCCCTCTATGTCGTTGCCCAAACTCTTGCGTATGGTTGCTGAAACGCCAAGTTTCTCGAGCTTTTGCAAAAATGCGGTTGTAGCATCCTTGGTGGGAGCAATATGACTGCGTTCCTTGACCTCGTTGAGGCGTATCAAATTGATGTGAGAGGGAAATCCCTTTGTGAGGCGTGCAAGCTCTTTTGCACACTCGTCAGAGTCGTTTTCGCCCTTGATGAGTGTGTACTCAAATATGACTCTACGCCCTGTCTTTTGAAAATAATACTTTGCACTCTCAACCAACTTTTTGACGCCGTACGCCTTGTTTACGGGCATAAGAGCCGAACGCAAATCGTCAAATGGGGCATGTAGGCTTATGGATAACGTCACCTTATGCCCGGAGGATGCAAACTCAATAATCTTGTCGCAAAGCCCTGATGTTGAGAGAGAAATGTTGCGCTCGGATATGTTTATTCCGCCTTCCTCGCTGACTTTGGTCAAAAACTGCAAGACGTTATCATAGTTGTCAAAAGGCTCACCGCTTCCCATCAATACGAGATTGGTGACCTTTCTGTTTTTGGAGTTTCCGCCATTGTCACGATTGACACAGATCACTTGCCCAAGCATTTCGCTTGCGGTGAGATTTCGATATAATCCGTCGAGTGTTGAGGCACAAAAGGTGCATCCCATGCGACAGCCTACTTGCGTTGATAAACAGAGTGTGTCACCATAATCGTGAGGCATGTATACACCCTCGATCAAATTGTTGTCATCAAGGCGGAAAAGGTATTTTTTGGTGCCTGACTTGCCTTGAAACACCTCAAGAATTTGTACGGGATTGGCAATGAACTTCTCGCAAAGTGTTTGCCTGACTTCCTTCTTTATGGACGTCATCTCCTCAAAGCTCTTGCCGTCTTGCAAAAAGCCGTAAATTTGTGAGGCGGTATACTTTGGTTGATCGGGCAAAAGAGCGGAAATTTCCTCTTTGGACAAGCCTAATAGAACGGGTTTTGAAAAAACATAATCGTTCATTTTGCCCTCCTCAATCTTGCGATAAAGAAGCCGTCAAATTCATCGTGAGGGAGAATTTGGAGCATTCCATTATTGTCTTGGGATACACACGTTATCTTTTCAAGATAAAAATCATCGTGAGTGGTCAAAAACTCCTTGATTATATCTTGGTTTTCTTCTTTGAAAAGCGTGCATGTTGAATACACCATCACTCCGCCCTTTTTGAGGTAGTGGGAGCAGTTTTGCAAAATCTTTGTCTGCGTTTGACACAAGGTGGCAATCTCTTGCTCATCTCTGGACAAAAAGACGTCTGGATGTTTGACAAAGGTGCCAAAACACGAGCACGGCGCATCGCAAAGCACGTAATCGAATTGTTCTATCCAATCCTCATTGAGAGAGGTTGCATCACTTTGCAAAGCCCTAACGTTTGGGGTATGCATGCGATTTTTGTATTTTTGAATGAGTGCGACTCTGTGCGGATGCAAGTCACAAGCAGTGATCTTGCCATGCGGATTAAGCTCGCTCATATACACCGCTTTTCCGCCGGGAGCAGAACATACGTCAAGCACTTGTGTGCCGTCTTTTACGCCCAAAGCTTGCACGGCAAGCATGCTGGATGCGGATTGATAGGTCAAAAGGCCTTTGTCAAAAGCACGTTTAACAGCATCGTTAACCTTGACGGAATATCCGCCTACGCTTGAGATATGATATGATGTTTTACCTTTGGTAAAAAGCTTCTCAATATCGGCATTGCTTGCCAATCGACTGTTCACCCGCACGTGTTCTAAAACGTGAGACTGTTCGCTGATAATATTGATTGCAATTTCCTTGCCGTATTGAGCAATAAGCTTGTCTACAAACCATTTCGGCTTGGAATACGTCACGGAAAGATAGTTGTCGTCACTCTCACTAGGAAGCGTATAGGAGCCGTTTGCGACCTTTTTGAGCACCGCATTGACAAATCCGCTTGCTCCGCCCTTTCCGTTCATTTTGGCGGTCTCAACACACTCGCTGACTATGGCAAATTTTGGAACGTCGTCAAGATTGAGAAGTGCGTAAGTACCGATTTTCAATAGGACGTATACACTGCTCTGCGGTTTTTTGGTGATAAGGGATGAGAGAATATACTCTATCTTTACATTCTCCTCAAGGGTACCGTAAACGAGGCGAGTGGTCATATCGCTCACTCTCTCGCCGTAAAAAGCCATATTGCTGTAGGCCCCCTCGCTGTACACCTTGCAAAGGATTTTCAATGCATCGTTGAAGTATTTTCTCATAGTTATTTGTTTATTTGAGTATAGTGCCGACTTCAATGTTTCTGCCACGCAGAAAATCGACGTCTTTCATCCTCTTTGAACCCTCAAGTTGAATATCGCAAAGTCGTATAACTCCGTCTTGAACCTTGACAATCAAGCCGTCTTTTGAGTCGGAGGATATGACTTCACCGTCTAAATAAGTGCTTATATCACCTGCAAAATCTGCCTTGGCAATGCCAAACACCTTGAGCATTTTGTCTCCTACGTGCGTGAAGGCACTCGGCCACGGTGACATACCTCTAACAAAGCAGTCTATTTGGCGGATGGTTTTTGAAAAATCCATACATCCGTCCTCTTTGCTTATCATAGAACAATGTGTTGCCTCTTGGTGATTTTGCTCATGGAACACGGCATTGCCCTCATCAACAAGCTTGACCGCCTCGATGATCGCCTCACCGCCGAGAATTGCAAGTCTGTCAAAAAGCTCTCCAGCCGTTTCACTATCGCCTATGGGAGTAACTTTTTTGAGGAGAATATCACCTGCATCTACGGCTTTGACGGTTTTCATTATGGTGATGCCCGTCTCCTTGTCTCCGTTGATAATGCTCCACTGTATAGGTGAAGAACCTCTGTATTTTGGCAAAAGAGAAGCGTGTACGTTGAGCACGCCATACTTTGGAATTGACAAAAATTTCTCACTCAAAATTTGACCGAAGGCGGCGGTTATCACAAGATCCGGTTGCAAATTTGCAATGTCCTCTATGCCCTCTCTCGACACTTTCTCGTATTGCAAAACAGGTATGCCAAGCCCGAGTGCCGTCTGCTTAAGCGGTGACGGTTTGAGCTGATAACCACGTCCAACAGGCTTGTCAAGACCTGTCACAACACAGGAAACAGGATATACCGAATGAAGCTTTTCAAGCACTACGGCGGAAAAATCGGGTGTGCCCATAAAGACTATTTTCATTCATCCACCTCATCGAAAACTTCTTTGCACTTTGAGGTGTAAATGATGCCGTCAAGGTGATCGATCTCATGGCAAAACGCTCTTGCCGTGAAGCCCTCGACCTTGTATTTGCACTCTTTGCCGAATCTGTCTTGTGCGGTGACTTTCACTTTCATTGGACGTGTGACGTTACCGTATTTTTTTGGTACGGATAGACAGCCCTCAAGCCCTGTTTGCTCGCCGCTTGTTGAGGTGATAACGGGATTTATCAATTCAAAATATCCGTCCTCTGTGTCAACGACACAGACTCTTTTCAAAACTGCAACTTGCGGACCTGCAAGGCCTGCTCCGTTTGCGGATTTGACAGTGTCTTTCATATCGTCAAGCAAAGTCCAAAGTCTCTCGTCGAAACTTTCAACAACTCTACACTTCTTACCCAAAATCGGATCGGGAACTTTCACTATAACTCTTTTTGCCATAATCGTACCTCTTATATAAGACTTTGCGGATTTATTTCCACAAATACGTTGCATTTTTTTGATTTATAACTATCGGCAATTTTATATATATCACCGATGATTCTTTCAAACTGGTGTGGCTCTATCCTCATCATCACCTGATAACGGCATAAACCATTCATACGTGTTATGGGTGACTTGCTTGCACCCAAATACACAAACTTGCCTGTGTCTTGCTGGAGTTGCTGTATGCCCTTGTACACGCCCTTTGCACCCTCTACAACGTCTTGCTCGTTGACAGAGGAAAGGAGAACTCTCACAACCTTTGTGAAGGGTGGAAACTTTGTCACCATACGGGTGTTGATTTCCTTTTTCCAAAAGCCGACATAATCGTACACTTTGCCGAACCTAAAAACATAGTGCTTTGGAGCATAGGTTTGTAAAATAACTCTGCCTTGTTTGTCCGCTCTGCCCGCTCTGCCGGCAACTTGCGTGATAAGTTGGAAGGTACGCTCGCTTGAGCGGTAATCACTGAAATAAAGTGCGGCGTCCGCCTCCAAAATTCCAACAAGCGTTACGTTTGCAAAATCATGACCTTTGGCAATCATTTGCGTGCCTACAAGCACGTCCGCCTCTCTGTTGCCGAATGCGGACAATATCTTGAAATAGCTATCCTTGCGTGTGGTTGTGTCATTGTCCATGCGAAGCACTTTGACGTCCGGAATGAGCTGTTTTAGCTCATCAACCACCTTTTCGGTGCCTATTCTGCCCTGTCTTATCTCACTGCTTCCGCAATTTGGGCATTTTGTCAAGGCGTGATACCTTCTGCCACAATAGTGGCACTTAAGCTCATTGTCAGCCTTGTGATATGTCAAAGACACATCGCAATCCTCACACTTGGCAATATATCCGCACTCCTTGCAACGGATGAAAGAGGCAAAGCCTCTGCGGTTTAAGAAAAGCATTGCTTGCTCGCCACGCTTGATTGTCTCGACAAGGGCGTCTTTAAGTGCAAATGAAAACAGCGAACGGTTGCCCTGTCTAAACTCCTGCGTCATATCCACAATTTCCATTTCGGGAAGCTTGTGTTTGGAGATGCGCTCGGGCAAACTGATGAGCTTATATCTGTTTTCGCAAGCGTTGAGATAGCTTTCCATATCGGGAGTTGCGGAGCCCAAAACAAGCACTCCGCCGTTTTGTTTGGCTCTGAACTCGGCAACGGATTTAGTGTCGTATCTCGGATTCGACTCGGATAGATAGCTGGTATCGTGCTCCTCGTCGATGATAATCACACCGATATTTTCAAGCGGTGCAAAGATTGCAGAACGTGCACCTATGACGATATGTGCTTTGCCTGTTTTGAGCCTTTTCCACTCGTCATACTTTTCACCGGCATTGAGTCCGCTGTGCAAAATCGCAACATCGTCACCAAACCTTGCCCTGAAAAGCCCCAACATTTGTGGAGTGAGTGAGATCTCTGGCACAAGCATAATCGCACTCTTACCTTTGGCAATCATATTTTCAATCACACACTCATACACTTCCGTCTTTCCGCTTCCGGTAACACCGTGAAGGAGATAAGTGCCACTACCGTTTGTGATTTGATTGACGGCAGATTGTTGAGCAGGCGTGAGCGTAACTCTCTTGTTTTGCTTTTCAAGGGTTTTGAGCGGTGTCGAACGCTCGTGTATTTGACTTTCAACCACAACGCCCTTTTCTCTTATGCCGTTGATGGCTGACGTGCCGAATTTTGCAATGAGCAAACTCAAAAACTGTCCGCCGTTGGATGCGATAAAATCAATCGCCTCTTGTTGTTTGACGGCTTTTTTGCCTATGATCTGCTTGATTTCTTCAAGAGTTTTTGTGTCGTCAAGAGATAAAAATTTCCTTGTAAATTCAGGATCCTTCTCCTCTCTAAGCTTTGCAGGCACAAAAAGTCGCAACACGTCTATGTAGCGTAAGTTGTATCTCTTACGCATAAAATTCATAAGCCCCAACTGCTCGGGGCTTATAGGAGAATCTATATATTTTGCCTTTTTTAGATTTGCAAAATCCGACTTATCCTTCTTGCCTATGACAAAACCGATAAGCCTTTGATTGCCAAACTCTACGCTGACCCTGCTACCTATGGGTAGATCATCGCCCTCATAGTCGAAAGTGCGGTCAACTTCGCTTGTTGAGATGTCTACGATCACTTCAAGAATCATAGCGTAAGCACCTTGTCCAAAATCAAATCCGCCAAAGCACGCTTGGAAATCTTGCCCGTGTCTAAACGGTTGCCGTTTGAATCGATCAAGCTTGCAATATTGGTGTCCACCTCAAAGCCGGCACCCTCCAGCGTGACGTCGTTTGCAACAACGAGATCCGCATGCTTCTTGTGGAGCTTTTGCGTTGCGTTTTCAATGAGGTTTTGAGTCTCTGCAGAGAAAATGACAAGCTTTCTATCGCCCTTTCTCTCGCCCAAAGTCATTGCGATGTCGGGATTTTTGACAAACTCAAGAGTGATACTCTCCCCTTTGAGCTTGTTTTGAGAGGGATTTTTCACTCGATAGTCGGCAGGTGCCGCAGACATGATTGCCACGTCACAATCCTCAAAATTTGCCTCGCAAGCTTCAAGCATCTCCATTGTGGACTTGACCTTTACGCACCTTTCAACACTTGTCGGCAATGCGACTTTCACGTTTCCGCACACCAAAACGACGCTTCCGCCTCTATCGTGCACGGCATCGCACAAGGCTTTGCCCATTTTTCCGCTTGAATGGTTTGCAATCACTCGCACACCGTCGATATTTTCCTCTGTACCGCCAAGAGTGATAAGCACTCGTTTGCCGTGAAAATCTTGCTTTGGTGTGAGCAATTTGACAATTTCATCAACTATGTCGCAAGGCTCCGCCATACGTCCCTTTCCAACGTCTCCGCAAGCCAAAAGCCCGACTGCACTGTCCAAAATATGCACACCTCTTGACTTGAGAATATCCATATTTTCAAGCGTTGCAGGATCTTCGTACATATTGGTGTTCATTGCCGGGCAAACAAGTTTTGTTGCGTTAGATGCAAGATAAGTGGTTGAGAGCATGTCATCTGCAATGCCTTTGGCAAATTTTGCAATGACGTTTGCAGTTGCCGGTGCAATGACCATAACGTCCGCCTTTTTGGCAAGGGATATATGGTTGATGTCATACTCTTTCACAGGCTCGAAAGCGTTGGTCACAACGGCCGATTTTGCCAAGGTTTGAAAGGTCAAGGGCGTGACAAACTCCTGAGCGTTGTCCGTCATAATTACATCGACGTTTGCACCCAGTTTTTTCAGCCTCGAAACTATTTCACAAGCCTTGTAAACGGCAATACCGCCACTTACACCTAAAACCACGTTCTTTCCGTATAGCACAATAAACCTCACGTAAGAGTGTAAAACACACACTCTTTCACGCAAAAAAATCAGTCACGCACGATTTTGATTTTGTCGTCGTAAATCTCTTTACAAGCAAGGGAAATCGGCTTCATACCGCTCTTTTCCAAGTAAGCACTCTCGCTTGTGACGAGTTCACGTGTGCGTTTTGCAACTGCGATTGTGAGTGCGTATCTGCACTCTGCATGTTTGATGAGTTTGTCGATTGGGGGATCGATCATCATAGTTTGTTTCCTCCGATATATGATAAAAATTAGTTTTGATTTTTATTGAGTTGTGCACGTCTACTTTCAAGGAAGTTGTACACCTTGTCCGCACAATCCTTTGCAACGTCGTTGACAACAACAAAATCGTAATATGGGATTGCTTTGCTCTCAAACTCGATTTCGTCAAGACGTTTTTTCATACTCTCTGCAGTTTCACTGCCTCTGCCCGAAAGACGCTTGATAAGCTCATCCATAGAGGGCGGATTGATAAAGACACATACGCAATCGGGATATATTTTTTTGACGTTCTTGGCGCCGACACTGTTGATGTCAAGCAAAATATCGTATCCGTCGTTGAGGAGCTTATCAACTTCACTCTTCAAAGTGCCATAGCAATTTGTGAAAGTGCGAGTGTATTCCAAAAACTCATCGTTCTCGACTTTCTTGTTGAATTCTTCCTCAGAGATGAAATAGTAATCAACTCCATCTTGCTCACCTTTTCTGGGTTTGCGAGAGGTGCAAGACACTGAAAATCTCAAATTGGGCATTGCCTCGTAAAGATGATGAATGACTGTGCTTTTTCCCACTCCGCTGAAGCCGGATATGACGATGAGCAATCCACGATTTTGCATAATTGTTGTTCTCCTCAAAGCGTATTTTCTTTCCCTCTTAACAAAATTTCAGCCAAAACTATTCAATATTTTGAGCTTGCTCACGCATCTTTTCGATCTCATTCTTGATTGCAAGCACTTCATTGGTGATACGCATGTCGTTGGCTTTTGAGCCGATCGTATTTGTTTCCCTATTGAACTCTTGCACCAAAAAATCCATCTTTCTGCCAACAGGCTCGTTTGCTTCAAGCAAGGAGTGCATGTTGACGATGTGCGTTGAAAGCCTTGTGATTTCCTCATCAATGGAGCAGTGATCGGCATAGAGAGCAACCTCCGTTGCAAGCCTTTGCATGTCCATCAAAGTGGGATTGACAACCTCTTGAATGCGAGCGTTGAGCGAATTTCTGTAATCATCTACAACAAGCGGAGCATACGTCTTGATCCTCTCAAGTGAGCAAGAAATGTTGTCAAGCTTTGTGCATATATCCCTCTTGAGGGCTTCGCCCTCTTTTTGACGCATTGCCTTGAGGTTGGCAAGAGACGTGTTCACGGCCTCTATGACAAGCTCCTTCAAAAGCTCCTCGTCCTCAACGGGTTGTTGCCTTTGGATGACGTCACTGACTTTGATAAGCTGTGAGAGTGTAACGTCGTTTTCAAGCCCGGTGCCCTCTTGCAATGCTTTGACTGCGGACAGATAACTGTTGGCAAGATCTATATCTGCATAAAATGCACCCTCTTGAACTTGAGTCTGCTCATAAGTGAGATAGACATCGAGATGACCACGAGAAATTGATGAAGATATTGTCTTTTTTATGGTGTCCTCAACAAAAAGGAAAGTGCGAGGAAGCTTGATATTGAAGTCCAAAAAGCGGTGATTTACCGTCTTTATCTCAATGGTTATCGTCTTTCCGTTCCTTTCCGCTACGCCTTTGCCGTAACCGGTCATGCTGTACATACGCACACACCCGCCTATAAAAATTTTATCTAGTATATCATATTAAAAAAATAAATTCAAGAGTTTGGCGGATATTTACACAAAAATAAAAAGCACCGTTGCGGTGCTAAAAATGTGATAACAAATAAATTTGTTAAATGCCGAGCATTTGTTTGAACTCTTGCTCGTCTATGATGCGGATGCCAAGCTTTTGTGCCTTGTCAAGTTTTGAGCCGGCGTCCTCTCCTGCAAGCACAATATCGACGTTTTTGGATACGGACGAACATACCTCCCCGCCGTTTTCCTCTATAATCTTGCCCGCCTCTGAACGTTTGTAGGTTGGAAGTGAGCCGGTGAGCACAAATTTAAGCCCACTGAACACTCCCTCTTTGACCTCTTTTTCTTCGAAAACAATACCGCTTGCAATGAGACGATTGACAAAATCGAGATTGTCATCATCAGCAAAATATTCAAAGATATTGTTTGCCAAAACGTCACCGATTCCGTCCACGCTTGCAAAATCTTCAACGCTTGCGTTTTGCAAATTTTCCAGTGTTCTAAACCGCTTAACCAAGTCTTTGGCAGTCTTTTTGCCTATGCCCTCGATGCCAAGTGCAAAGATAAATCTGTCAAGTGTGGTGTGCTTTGCCTTGTCTATGGACAAAAGCAAATTGTTTATCTTTTTGTCACCGAATCCTTCAAGTCCAAAAAGGTCGATGGCAGTCAAATTCATGACATCAACGGCACTCTCGACGTGCGTTTCATTGTACAACAATTCGGCTGTTTTTTCACTGAATCCGTCAATATCCATCGCATCTTTTGAGGCAAAATGGTCAAGTTTCGAGATTATTTGCGGTGCACAATTCTCTCCTGTGCAATACAAGAATGCACCCACCTCTTTGACGGGGGCATGGC
The DNA here is from genome assembly GCA_964644355.1 of uncultured Bacteroides sp. Classification (GTDB taxonomy): domain Bacteria; phylum Bacillota; class Clostridia; order Christensenellales; family CAG-917; genus CAG-475. Next base: position 6,416 of record CAZXUW010000003.1, on the reverse strand, counting down.
ACACCGGGCATTGTGTCGGTTTCTCTATGAGTTTTGCACTTGGATTTTCAATGGCTACCCCCATAATCTCGGGAATAACGTCGTTTGAGCGCCTGACAAACACCTTGTCACCGATTTTGACCTTCTTTTTGAGTATGTCACCATAGTTGTTGAGAGTGGCTCTGGACACTGTCACACCGCCGATATCAACGGGCTCTAAAATGGCAATCGGATTGAGCTTTGCACTTCTGGACACTTGCCACTCTACGTCGTTGAGAGTGGTGGTCATCTCGTCAGCCTTAAACTTGAAAGCAACTGCCCATTTGGGGAATTTTTCAGTGAATCCAATTTCATCGCGCAAGCTCAAATCGTTTACCTTGTAAACGACACCGTCAATGAGATAGTCCAAACTCTCACGTTTTTCCCCTGTGTTTTGAGCATATTTCATTGCATCGTTTGCGTTGTCGACAAGTGCAAAATCACCCTCCGTTTCAAAGCCTTCCGCCTTCAAAAATTCTCTGATTTCAGCTTGAGATAAAAACTGCTTATCACTGTAGCCGATATTGTATGCAAAGAATGACAAATCTCTCTCTTTGGTTACTTGTGGATTGAGGTTGCGGATAGCACCGGCAACACCGTTTCTGGCATTTTTGAGGGGCTCGGATGCGGTGGCATTATACTTGTTGAACGCACTCAAACGCAAAATTCCCTCGCCTTGAATCTCGATTCTACCCTTGTAGGAAATGGTGTGAGGCAAATATCTTATCGTGCCAACTTGTGCAGTGACAACCTCGCCTACAGTGCCGTTGCCACGCGTGGATGCCTTGATGAGCTGTCCGCCATCATACAATAGATTGAGCGTGAGACCATCGAACTTATACTCGCAAGTGAGTTTCGGAAGATAACCTATGGCTTTGACAATGCGTCCGCACCAATCAAAAAATTCACCCTCCGACTGACATTTGTCAAGGCTGTATAGCTTGAGAAGATGCTCCGATTGCTCAAATTTGCCCTTGGGAGCACCGCCGACTCTATGAGTCGGGCTTGTGGGCAAGGAGTAGCCCAAACTATTCTCAAGAGCTCTGAGCTCATCATAAAGCTTGTCGTATTCGGCATCCGAAACGACAGGGGCATCCTCCTCATAGTATAGTCTCGACCACTCGTTGAGAGTGGCGATAAGCTCTTTCATTCTTGCAAGTGCATCCATATCTTACCTCTCGGCATTTTTATGCAAATATTGCTCGTTATTTGAAATTAATTGTTGTTATAAATCAACATTCTATTGTGGTCTATTTCTGAAAATCGACATTCTAATTATTGTCACCGTCGATGACTTTCAAACTGCTTGATGCAATTGCCAAAGCAAAGCGTTTTACACCAAGCCCCTTGAATGCGATAGCGGCAATCTTGTCCTCACCGTCTCCGCTTGTGGAGATGATGATGCCTCTGCCGAATTTTGTATGTTCAACAAATGTGTCCTTTTTGAATTGAGAATAGTCAACATTTGATTTTTTCTTTTCTTGTTGAGGTTTTTCAAATCCGCCGGACAAGTTCTTTTTGAATGAGGACGTTTGCGGATTGTTGGCTCCGAGTTTTATGCGATTGGAATTGTCATAAGTCGGCGTCGAATATGCAGAATTTGAGTATCTAATGGACTGTTTGAATCCACTCATCTCACCTATAAACCTGCTCTTTGGCATAAATTCCGTCTTGCCGAAACGGAAACGCTGTCTTGCGTTGTAGACGTAAAGCAATTTGCGTGCTCGCGTGATTGCAACGTACATAAGACGACGCTCCTCCTCAATGTCACCCGATGCGATTGCTCGCTGTGTGGGGAAAATGCCGTCCTCAAGCGCAACAATGAAAACAGTGTCAAACTCAAGCCCTTTCACTGCGTGAATTGTGGCAATCGTCACGTAATCGTCACTGTTCATCTCATCCGTATCTGAAACAAGTGCAACGGATTGCATAAAGTCGGAAATGGATGCATCCTTGTTGTCTTGCTCAAACTGCTCCACTGCACTGACAAGCTCTTGGATATTTTCAAGCCTATTGGAGTCATCGGGATCCGTGCTTGAGGAAAGTGCGTTTTCAAGTCCGCTACGTCTTATGACGTATTGCATAAATTCAATGACTTGCATATCCTTTGACGCCTTGACCAAATCAAGTGCGATTTCCGTGAAGGGTGCAAGTTTTTTTGCGGTGGCAGTAGAAAGCAAATCGGGGTTGATGAGCACCTCGAACAAAGTCATCTTCTTTGATGTGGCAACGTTTACAAGCTCTTGAACAGCCGTCAAACCTATGCCACGTTTTGGATAGTTGACCACCCTCAAAATGCTGTCGTTGTCACTTGGGTTGATGGCAATGCGGACGTATGCAAGAGCATCCTTAATTTCCTTGCGTTCATAGAATCTGAAACCGCCGAATACCTTGTAAGGTATTCCGTGCAAGTTGAATTCTTCTTCAAACTGACGAGTGACGGAGTTTGCCCTCACAAGCACCGCCATTTCCGAATAGCTTTCCCCTCTACGCCTCAGCCTATCAATTGTCTTTGCGACTTGCGTTGCCTCGTCCTTGTCATTGTACGCCTCATAGTACGTGATGCTATCATCGTCTTTAATCTCGCTCCACAAGTTTTTCTCATTGCGGTTGCAATTGTTTTTGATGACGTTGTTTGCAGCCTTCAAGATGGACGTGGTACTGCGGTAGTTCTGCTCAAGCTTGTACACTTTGGCTCCGGGAAAATCCTTTGGAAAATCCAAAATATTGCGGATCTCCGCACCACGCCAACTGTAGATGGACTGATCTTCATCACCCACAACAAAGAGATTGCCGTACTTCTTGCAAAGGAGCTTGACAATGTCGTATTGCAATTTGTTTGTATCCTGAAATTCGTCTACGTTTATGTAGCGGAATCTGTCTTGATACTTCTCAAGCACGTCGGGACAGGAATTGAAAAGCTCAAGTGTTTTTAATAGCAGATCATCAAAATCCATGCAATTGCAACGCTTAAGTTCTTCCTCATACCTCTTGTACACCTCAAAAATATTGCGTGCATCGTTGTCGTCGTCCTTGATGGCAAGATAGTAATCTTGAGGGCTCATTGCAAGCGTTTTGGCACGTGAGATATGCCATAGATAATCACCCTTTTTCTTGGGATCGGCAGGCGTATAATCTTGCAAAACACGCTTGACAACTCTCTCGCTCTCAAGCTCGGTGTATATGGTGAAATCTTTGCCGTAACCTATTCTTTCACAATCATAACGCAAAATGCGAGCACACATCGAGTGGAAAGTGCTTGTCCATACACCGACTTGACCAAGGTATTTTTCAATACGTTCCTTCATCTCATTGGCAGCTTTGTTTGTGAAAGTTATTGCCAAAATGTTGTATGGCGAAACGCCAAGCTCAATGAGTCGGCATACACGTGCTGTAAGCACTCTTGTCTTTCCGCTACCCGCACCTGCGATGACAAGTATTGCACCCTCGGTGTCGTTCACTGCGGAATTTTGATGTGAATTAAGTCCAAAATCTATGCTCATATGCTTATAATATCAAAGGAAGCGCGACTTTTTTGTCGCATTTACATAAAATACTATACCACATATTGTGGCACATTTCAATTTTTTACTGAAAAAACCACAAAATTCCCTCAAAAAAAGTTCAAAATAATATTGATTTAGAAAAATAACTATGTTATCATAATCATAGATTGGATTATAGAGAGGTTTTTTTATACAAAAATTTCTCTGTTTCCGTGTGGAGGAATTTATTTTTATGGTAAATTTTGATGAAATCGAATTTTTGGACTGCGAAATCGTAGATGACGATCCCGATGCTCCCGTCGGTACACTTGTTCACGTCAATGAGGACGGCTCAATCGAAGTTGCACAAGACACTCCCTCTGTGCCTGTCACCGTTGAGCAAGAATCACAAGAAGTTGTGGCAGTTGAGCCTATTGAAGAAGTTGTCGAGGACAACATAACTCAAGAAGCAAGCGAGCCTCAAAGCGAGGTTGAAGTTGCGCTCGAGCAACCGCAAGAGCCAATCAGCCCGATTGAAAACGAGCCCGAGCAAGACGTCCAAGAAGCTGTAAAACCTGCTCCAAAGAAAAAGGCTACGTCCAAGAAACCTACCGTCAAACTTGTTGAAAACGACACAAACGACACTTCTGCATCCCATAAAGGTATGGACCTCAAAGGTGGCGAAAGCGTGAACGATGCCCTTTTCGGCACTTCGTTTGAAATTCAGCAACCGGCAAAAGCAAAGGTTGTTTCCACCAAGAAAAAACAAGAAAAGCAAGAAGATCTGTGGGCAGTGGCATCTATCAACAAGCCGAAGAAAGAAGCTCAATCCGTTGAGGAAAAGCAAGAGGACGTTGAGACACCCGCTCCAAAGAAAACCGTTAGAAAGAAGCCTGCTCAAGCTGTTGAATCAAACGTTGAAAGTGAGCCTGCACCAAAGAAAAAACCGGCTACAAAAAAGACAACTAACGTTGAAAATACAATAAACGATACGGAGGAAAACAACGTGGCAAAAGCAATCGACAAGTCACCGGCACCACAAGAAGAAAAAGCGGTCAAAGCACCAAAGGCAACAAAAGCAGTCGAAAACACCGACGAGACTATACTCGTTGAAGGCGAAGGCAAAATCCATGGCAAATTTGTCATCAAAAAGACAGACAAGGGCAACTTCGTTTTCAAGCTCTATTCCTCCAACCATAGAGTTGTTGCAATTGGAGCACAAGCATACACCACTCTCGGTGCTGCAAAGATTGGCGTGCAAAGCGTCATAAAGAATGCAGAAAATGCTCCTGTTGAAAATCAAACTCTCAAAAACGTTGAAGTTCAAAAATTCCCGAAGTGGGAAATCTACGCCGACAAGAAAGGCGAATTCCGCTTGAGATTGTTTGCAACAAACGGAAGCTTGATCGCAACAACCAACGACGGATATGCAGATATCTCCGGTGCAAAGAACGGCATTGCGGCAGTCGCAAGAGCTTGCAAGGGCTGTGCAATCGCACGAAACGACAATCTTTGGTAATCAACATCAAATACATAAAAACGCCTGCCAAATCGGCAAGGCGTTTTTTTAATCAACAAAATAAAAGCACCTCGTCAAATTGCGAGATGCTTTTGATATTGCTTTAGTTTGCACATCTGTATTCAATCTTTAGGGATAGATCCCAAGTGATGTTGCTATAATCAAAATCATCAAAACCATAATAAGCTGATTTCCACCAATCGAGATGCTCACGAACTTTGTGGTCAAACGTATTCTTCGAGTCGCTGTAAAATAGGTTTGTAAGCTCTGTTTGAACATGATTCTTCAGTGTCTGCAAGTGATGTTGATTGGCATACCAATTGCTTGAATGTATCGTGAAATGCCCGATGCAGTTGTAATGCATGTGAGTTTTTGAGGATCTATCTGCGTCCAAATTGTACTCAAAATATCCAATGACTTGATACGAGGACGGAATGGAGTTTCCGTATGGATTGACGTAGCTAAAGGAATTTACCAAATAATTGTAGGAATTACCCGCAAAACTGTTGAGATAACGCACGGAATGTTGAAATGGAGTGAGCGAAGTGTCGTTTATATTGAGAAATACGCGACGTGTGTCACCCTTTCTATGAGCCTCAGCAACAAGCTCGTCATATCCTCTATAGTAGCCGTCGTCTTAATAATCTTGATCATCAACTTGCTCGTCTTGATATGACCAATAGCGAATGACTTCACTCTTGACCATTTCGCAATCACATTTAGGGCAATAGCAATAATCGCTTCCGGGCTTATGTTGCAGAGAGCTCTTGCAATAAATGCACTTGTACGACCACGGTTCACGTTTTGAAAACAATGCCATAATAACTCCTCGATTCTATCTTGCACACTTGAAATGCAAGACGCATATTTCTTGCCATATTCTAACATGATACACTTCTTCTGTCAACAAATTGCTCGGCGAAAGCTACTAAACGCTCTTATGCAAGAAAAACGCCTAGCCGATATGGCAAGGCGTTTTGTTTGGTTTATTAAACGAACTCCCACGATACTTTCAAATATTCTTCTTTTACCGAAATAATCGAATATTCAGGCAAATTATCTGCTTGGTCAAAGAACACAAGCCATTTCCCATTTATTTTTCTTGGATCGCAAATCCAGCCATCAATCCCATTGAAACATCGCCCTTTGCATACTTCTCTTTTTCTATTCAAGCATAATCCATGTCATTTATATACAACCTGCGTTTGTGTCGATGAAACGATATGATACATTGTGACAGAATTAAAGACGCACACAATAAAACTCATTTTGCCATCTACAACGATTTTACAAACAAAATATCACAAATTGTCAAAATAATCACTCTCAACCACTTGTCAAAATCGAATTAATAAGATATAATCAATACGCTGGTTTTAAGAAAAAGCACATAA
>CAZXUW010000002.1:120827-159696 GCA_964644355.1 uncultured Bacteroides sp. | reverse complement strand
GTGACAAATGGTAAGATTTCTTGGAGTATAACACACGGAAACAATAACGGTCACATTCCTACGAATAGTGAAGATGAAAACAGTTATTCCTATTTCAAATTGACATCAAAAGCATTTGTAAGTAAAGATGTCGGAACCAACATAGGCATTTCTGTCACAATAAGCTTTGTATCTAGCAATAATAACTATACAGGCAACAATTATTCTGCAACTATTTATGGTGGCACAATTACACCGAAGCCGATTATGGTTGTTCTCAGTGGTTTGCGTAACGGCAAGGCAACAAAGGTGTATGACGGTGATGCGACATATGCGGGAAGCATAAGTGGCAATGGCACAGCCGGCTCAAGACTTGGCGAAAGGTTTACTGTCAGCGGACTGTTGGATAACAACGTTACGATTTCTGCAGGATATAAAGAAGCAGGAAATGACCGCTCATTCTTTGATAGTTATGTCAACGGCGTGTTCAAAAATGCGGACAATACATACTCGCAAGAAGCCAACAAGTATTATAAGAAACTTGTGTTCACAATGAGTGGTGACGGTGCAAACAACTATCAGTTCAACGTTTACAACACATCCAACCAAGCATATGGCAAGGCAGACGGAGTTGGCAAAGACTCAACGGTCACAGTGTACGATAGTGCGGACGATGCAAACAGGGATAATTGTGGCGTTGCGGGTGGCATAACCATTGAGATCACCATCAACTCGGTGCGTGTAAACTATTCGAACACATATCAAAGCTATGTGGATGAGAACGGCAGTTACAAGGAGAAGTGGGATCCTGTCGAAGGCAAAATTAGCGGAGATTCCGATGGCGTGAAGGTGCATAACTACTGGATGTATGAAGATGGCATTGATGATGAAAAGGACGAGGGCTATAAGAAATACACCGGCTATACCGTCATCAAGGGCAGTAAGAACAGCAAGCTCCTTTATGCAGAGGTCAACCCTAAAAATGGTATGCAATACAACTATCGTTTGAGCAATCAGCCGACTTTGACAATTGCGTATTTCGTATCTGAAACAGGTGCGTTTGAAATCGATTCAATGTCAGACCTGCTCATTGCATCCTTCTACTACAGTGCAAGTCAAAATGCAACTGCTCCTGAATTTGTGCAAATCGTCAAGTCGGGATATAAGTGGATTGGACTTGTAAGCAATGAAGAATATGAAGCAGATATGGCAACTTGGGATGCTGAATTCGAGAAGCATGAAGGTGTATTTTTGAATGAAAGCAGCACCGAGGACGATATGAAAGAGAATTGGTGGGGCTACTATGAGGCAACCGAAGATAGCACCGATAAGACAATCCCATCATCGTTCATACTCACCAAAGATATCTACGGTATGTTGACAAAAGACGATATTGAAAAGATCGATGCTTTCTTCACGGTCGCAAAGAGCGATGACAATGGAAATATTAAGCAAACACCTTATGAATGGGGCAACGGCAAAACATATCTTGGCAACTTGCTCACAGCCAAAGAAGGTAGTGTTGTGACATTGCTTGGCAGTTTGTTCGTCACAGACAGTGGCAATACAGGCTTCAGTGGTTCGTTTGACGGAAACGGTTATGTCATCGAATATCTCAATATCATGGGATATGAGTATAACAACGTTGGTTTGTTTGACGTGATCGGTGACGGCACTGTCGAGGATTTGCATTTGAGAAATATCAACATCAATGCAAACAAAGGCAATGTTGGTGGTATCGCGGGTCAAATCAATACGGGTGCTAATGCGGTAAGCAACGTATCGTTCCACGGCTCGATCAACGTGAGCGGAAGCGGAGCTGTAAACGTCGGCGGATTGTTCGGTCAATCGGCAAGGGATATAAGCAACTCAATCGTGCTTGGCACAATCAATTCCAGCAACACAAGTGCTGTGGTCGGCGGCGTGGTTGGCTCATCAAGTGCATCGATAAGCAAAGTTGTGTCCATGATGCAAATCAATGCAAATGGCACAACGGGTGCGTTTGTCGGAAGCGGTACGAACGCTACAGATTCTTTCCACATGGCAAATGCCGTGTATAACGGAACAAGCTTTGTGAATGCCGCAGATTCTGCAAAGACATATAGCGAGTTGATGAATGGCTCAGAAAGTGGCTACACAACAGACAATAAATATTATAAAGAGTCCGGAGATAATACGGAAGCCGGCACATATGATGTGCTTGCAAATGTGTATTATGTTGAGGGCACAAAGAATGAAAATGCTCGCCAATCAATGAGATTGTATGATATCGTTTCCGTATATCTATTGATGTATTCTTTGAATACCGGCAAGGCAAGCTTGACCAATGTTGGCGAGGTTAATGTCTACACCATCAGCAGTGAAAGCTGGCTTGTGGGAAGCAAGCACGGTACGGATGCTGCGAACGATGCAATCATCATTGCAAACAAACAGAACGTGTCCTTACTCAGAGAGCTTCGCTTTGCAACGTTCACACTTGCAAGCAATATCGATGTGACAATCTCATCGACGTTCTCGGGTGCATTCTATGGCACTGTCAATGCAGGTGGATATAAAATAACTTGCAACAAGGATATGTTTGGTGTATACTTAAATGATAAGTCAACTTGGCTTGCAGTGTCAGCCAATAGCTGATCAAATAAAAGTGCCGTGCGGATTGTATATTTATATATAAATATAATCTCGGCAAACATAACAAACGTTTTCTCTGCACTAGGCTCTGTGCCTAGTGTGGGGGAGGGATAATGAAGCCTTGCGATCGCTTGCAATATTGTGGCGGTTGAGGCTCTGAAAATACGGAGTAAAATGGAAAAATCTCGCAAAATGAACAAGATGAAATTGGTGTTCGGAATTGCCATTCCGATGCTAGTTATCGTGGTCACCATGGTCATGGTGGGCGTTTCTTTTGCGTGGTTCTCCAACGCCGACAAAACCACCATCTCCGAAATCACCTTCTCCACCGCCGAATCCTATAGCGTGGAATTTGGTTTGGATCAAACAAGTGGTTATTATGATAACATTGCTTACGCAGGTCAAGAAGCCCTCACCACCATTGACGGCAAAGGCAAGTTGATAACTTCTTCGATTAAGGGCGACGACAGCATGGTGCAGGGCAATACGGCATACCATTTTGTCAACACGATCAAGTTGAATACAAGTGGCAATAACTTCGATATAACCATGGCGTTTGATTATATTAGAATTTACAAACCGACCTTGACTAGCGAGGGAAACAAACAACTAGATAGTAACGGTGTGGTGTCGGGCACAAATAAAGCAATCTATGGCGGTATTGAAATTGGTAGCAACTCGATAGAGAAAGCGCCATACGTCTTCACTTGGATGTTCAAAAAGCATGCCGAAAACACGCAAGCAACCAACTATACGTCAGCCCAAGGCAGTGAGTCCAAGTCTATGAAAGCACTTGCTCCAGCTAGTGGCGAAACTTGGTATACGCCGTATGGTGCACTGACTTTTGATAATAATGGTGAATATGTTGCAAAGATAAACGGAAGCACGGAGAACGTCAATAGCATCAAGAGTGTCGAGGCAAATAACATAACAAACTTTGCGACCACCGGCACAGATGGTGAACTTTATGATTTCTACATAATCTTTGCTCCGCAAAAGATGTTCTATATGCAATTCTTCTCGGATGATAAAGATAATTATGGTATTGAAGATGTTTATCCCGGACAAAAACAGACGATTTGCGGTACGCTCACAAACAAGATGTTTTATTCCGATCTTGCATATTCCGGTATGAGTTTTGATTTTTCCGCACTTATCAGCGTTGAGGGAGTTCATGAGCATACAAACTCAAGTGAGGGAGGTGGCTTGAATGCATAAGACCAAACGCACCCTCATTATTTCTTCAATCGTGATGATTCTTGTGCTTGTGGTTGCAATCGTGAGTGCAACGGCGGCGTGGTTTAGCAACTATGCTAGCTCAAAGGAGGACGGATTTACGATTGACTCCACAACGGTCACTGAAAGTGTCAGCATCGGCATTGATGATAAGATCGTTGGTTATGGCAGAGAAGTTTGGCCTGCCGTGTCAAAGCCGGGCATTGCAAGCAAGGGTAACGTTATGCCGTTTGGACAAGCATTGATTGCTATGGATACAAACGGAAGCGTGACAAACGAGAGCATAACTCAAAATGCAAAATGTGCAGTGTTCTATTTCCCGATGACCTTTGTCGGTGCGGGAGATAGCTGGGCAACAGATAACAGAAAGTCCGTTCAAGTCAACGTTGAATCTGCCATTCTTGCGGACGTTGGCACGGATAATACTGAAACTCCAATTTCGGGTTCAGCCAACTATATTGAATATTTCAACGTGCAAATGGAGCTTGTACATGTTGAGGAAACAACCACCGGTGAGGGTGAAAATGCAACGACAAGCAGTGTCGCAACTCCAATAACTTCACATAGTTACACCGAGTTCAATACGGCTGCAGATGCGAACGGTGATTTTGTCTATTTCAATCAACCGATCAAAACAGGCGTTGCAAAGGACGTGAGCAACAATCTGTATATGCTCATTGTGCCCGGCACAAAGTATTATGTCAAAGCAACAGTGTATTTCAATAGAGTGGATGAGGAGTGCCCTGAAGAATTGCTTTATGCGACCAAATTTAGTCGTGCGATTCAGATCAAATTCAACATCCAATTCCTCCAAAATGATTACAAGGTGAACATGCGTGCCGAAACACTTAAAGAACCGTTTGATGAAAAAAAAGAAGGATAAACACTTGAATTGCACAATATGCACCTTTTAAGTTGCCGTTGTGCAAATAGATAACAAAACACAAAATAGGGAATATGAAAAGACGTTACAAAATCACAATCTTAATCACTTGTGTAATGCTCATCATTGTGGCGGTGTCTACGATGGGGGTTTCCTATGCGATTTGGACGTCTGCAGATGGTATCATTGATGGCGGTAGCACAAGTCAGTCTCCGTCAGTCACACCCGATTTGGAAAACTACGTGTGGGCAAAATATTTCAACTATAACGTACTCAAGGATAAAGAAGGCAATGCTACAACAAATGTCGAGCTGACGGAGTTCTATCATGAAGATAAAGAAAGCGGTAGTTACGGCATAAACCTAAGTGACGTGTATTTCCCAAGTGAAATTTGGGTGAAAAATGACGGTACAAGGATAAATACCATTGCAGAAAAAGAGGCATTAAATGTCGGCGAATATACAACATACTATGTCACAAGCATAAGCAATCAGGTGTTTATGGATACAACGCTCCAAGAGCTTGCCGTCAACATTTATATCCCATCAACCGTGATAAACGTGGATGATATGACGTTTGCCAATCTGCATAATTTGGAGTATGTTTATTGTTTGAATGCCAACGAGTTGAAAATTGGCAATTACGCATTTATCGGGTGCGAAAATCTCAAAGCGGTGTACAAGGTCAGCACGGGTACTGTAACGGCGGCTGAAAATGCCTTTTTAGGCACCATCGTCAAGGGGGTTACTTCTCCTTAAAGCTAATCATACGAAAGGAAATGATTTTTCAGGCAAAATAGCACGCATTGTTTGACACAATCAAATTCTCTTGCTATACTAATAAGGCTTGATAAGTTTATATCATACGGAAGCGTATCGAAGTGGTCATAACGAGGCGGTCTTGAAAACCGTTTGGGTGAAAGCCCACGGGGGTTCGAATCCCTCCGCTTCCGCCAAATTGCTGCTGTGGCTCAGGTGGTAGAGCACATCCTTGGTAAGGATGAGGTCACCAGTTCAAGTCTGGTCAGCAGCTCCAAATCCGTGGACAAACGTCCACGGATTTATTCATATTTTCTTCAAAATATGAACACACGCTCTGCGTGTTGGATCTGCTTGGCGTCTGCACTCGGTTTTGGCAAATACTGCGTGTTTGCCTCTCCCTTCGTTTGCCGTCATCCGCTTGTTATGTTGAGCGAAGTCGATACATCTAGCCGATAGGCGCATTACGCTGCACCATAATTTTCATTGCACAGACACAATCAACTTTCAGTAATGATTGTTGGTATGAAAAGTGAATAGAGTGGCACGTGTAAGAAATATATTTTGCTCACGGAAAGTTTTATCAACGAGATTTTATGCATTGTGTTTGATAAAAGCATTTTTATCAATTTTAATATTTTAATGTTTATTAAAATAATTGTAATTGAAAGGGTGGATGTTATATAATATTATTAGCATTTTTTTTTGTGAGGTGCTTTATGAAGAAGCTCAGGAATGTTGTTGCTGTGTTGCTTGTTATGCTTTTGGCAATCGCAATACTTGTTTCATGCAATTATTTCAGTTTACAACATCATCATGATTATTCCGCATGGGGTAGCAATGAAAATAACCATTGGAAGTGTTGTCCCAGAGACGATGCCATTGATTCCACAACCATTGCAGGTCACGTTGACGGCAACAGTGACCGCATTTGCGATGTGTGTGAATACGTTATGAGTGCATCTGGTGGAGACTCTACAGGCGGAGACATAACCGGCGGAGATACAACCGGCGGAGATATAACCGGTGGCGATACCACAGGTGGTGGCATCACGGGTGGCGATACAACCGGCGGCGATACCACAGGCGGTGACATCACGGGTGGCGATACAACCGGTGGGGATAGTACCGGTGGTGACATCATAGGCGGGACGGATTACAACTATAACTACAATCTTGCCGATGTTTTCAAGAGATACGAGACGTCTGCCGGATACAACTTCAAAATTTTGTATGAGATTTACGACCTTCTTTATGACGAGACGGCACCGTATGATACGTATACATACAGCTACAAGGATAGTCTTACCAACTGTATTGAATACTCATATTATGGTTATGACTGTATTGATTACTATGACGGCGTAAACAATAAGTATTATATGGGTGATGGTGAGGGTTCATATTATTTGTTTGATGAAACCGATGCGGATTGGGATGATCTTGTGCTTTTTGCAGATGCATGTGACATCAGCACGCTCAATGATTTGACATTTAAGCACTTTGATCGTACGGGCACCTCATCAGCGTCCGAACCGAGCCCGAAGCAAAATCAATACGTTGCAGACAATGCTGTTTTGGCCGGCAATACAATCCTCGGCGAATGGGAAAATGACGATACTCAAAACATCTCTTGGACAAGAGTCGAAATCTATTTGTTTGAAGAAGATATTGAAAAAATCGTTGCATACTGCAGTGGTACATACGTCAATGAGGGCGAAACCGAAGAAGTTGAAGAAATGTATGTGTTGACTTTCTCCGATTTTGGTGAAATTGACTTTGATTTGAGTGAGCTTACAATTGTCGACGACAGCGGTTTTGACGAAGGTGACATTGGTGATGGAGATGATTCCGGTAGCGGTGACATCGGTGATGGAGATGATTCAGGCAGTGGTGACATCGGTGATGGAGATGATTCAGGCAGTGGTGACATCGGTGATGGAGATGATTCAAGCAGTGGTGACATCGGTGATGGAGATGATTCAAGCAGTGGCAGTCAGGGTGGCACAACTCAAACAAGCCAAACTTACACCGCAGAGTTTACCGATCAATATTTGAGTGCCGATTGTGATATTGAGTTTACAACCAAATCAAAGGCAAACTCAATGGATGATAATCGTGGTGTGCAGTTCCTGCGTCAAAATGGCATCGTCAGTATAACAACGACAACAAGTTTAAACAACGTTACAAAAGTTACACTTGTTGTTTCAAGCAACCATGACAATGGCTTTAATTTGTCCATTGCTGTTGGAAGCGCACAGCTAACGACAGGTGGTCAAAACGTTATAAGCATCAAAAAGGAGGATGGGACAAAGACGGTCGAGTTTGTTGCAAGCACGGGTGTTAATGGTACGTTAGCCATAACAATGGATCCGGGCACAGTGAGTGGAACCAAAACCAAATCGATGTACATCAAATCCGTTGAGATTGTTTGCGGTGGTTCCGGTAGCGGTTCCAGCAGTGGTAGCGGAACGTCAAACGTTATGCCAGAGCAACAATACGATGCTTCAAAGCATGATAACAGCACTTTGCGCGAGCAAATGGAGAAGTATTATGATAAAAATGGTTATTCTGATCCATTGCCGTTGCAATCTTCCGGCTCTTACAACTGTCTCGTAGTTCCTGTACAGTTTGGTTCTAATCAAATAAGCAATGCTCAATTTCAAAGATTGAATGATGTATTCAACGGCACAAGCACCGCAACTGGTTGGGAGAGCGTGAGCTCTTATTATAAAAAATCTTCATATGGCAAGCTCAATTTGACCTTTGATATTTCGGGAATATTTACGGCAAAGGAGAGTGCAAGCTATTATGAAAGATATTCGACAACTATAAGCATAGATGGCGTTGAATATTCAAAAACAGGCGATTTGCTTATTTTAGAGGAGGTTATGGCTTCACTTGAGAAGTCGATTGACCTCACAAAGTATGATAATGATAATGATAACGTTCTTGATGCGATTTGGCTCATCTATTCCGCACCTGTGAGCACCGAGGAAGATTCAATCTATTGGGCATACGTCACAACATACGGACAAGATGATGACGAACCGGTCAAAACATATGACGGCTTGGAGCTTGGTTATTATCTCTTTGCAGGTCTTGACTTTATGGATGACTACACCGGTAATGCTAACGACCAAAAGTATTATTCAGACTATACTGCATCCGATAGATCAAAATATGCAATCGATGGTATGATCACAAATGCTTGCACGTATATCCACGAAACAGGTCACCTCCTCGGACTTGACGACTACTATGATTATGCACAAACTACGGGTAGCAACGTCGGCTTGGGTGGTGCCGATATGATGGATAACACTATTGGGGATCATTGCTCATATTCAAAGATTATGCTCGGTTGGGTTGAACCTACAATTGTAACGACAACACAGACGGTGACTATCAATTCGTTTGAGTCTAGCGGTGACGTTATTATGCTTTTGCTCGACTACAACGGAACATATTTCTCTGAGTATTTGCTCATTGACTTGTACACAAAGACAGGTTTGAACGAGACACACGGCAATCAATATGATTCTCTTTTGTATTATTCTGAAAACACCAAATCCGGTGCTGAATATGGAGTGAGAATATATCACGTTTCATCGGACATTGATGATCCGTATAGCGATGATTATTATTCATTCACGACCAACAACAACTCTTACAGTGACGAGGCGCTTATTAAGCTCGTATCCGCTGACGGCAACGGATATATATCCAATGACGATTACACTTGGGATACAAACCTTTTCCAAACAGGGGATACGCTTGCTTCATACAAGAGAAATGACGGCAAAACAGTCAACTTTACAATCTCATTCACATCCGTAACTGCAAGCGGAGCAACAGTGAGCATCACCTTCTAATAGTACTATCGTATAGACGTATGCACATATCTTGATATGAGAATTCTCGTATTGGGATATGTGCATATTAGTTTTTGTACAAATGTATAAAAATCTTTATATGATTTACTATATGTATTTTTTGTGGTATAATATAACAACATTGAATGATAAGGAGAAAGGGAACAACTTATGTCAAGATCTGAACAATGGTATGATTTTGAGAAAATGGAAGCAAAAAAGAAGCACCAAAATCTTGTGAAAAAAGCCGTAACTTGGTCTATTTGGGGTGCATTGATTGCGGTGTTTGTGCTGAACATCATCATATTGCCGCTCACCGGCGGATGTGCGAGAGTGGAGCATATTTCAAACTATACAGGCAACAACAGTTGGATAACTTCTTCAAGTGACAACGGCTTGCTTTTGTCCGCACACCGTGCAGGCGGAACGCTTGAACCCGAAGAAACTATGGCTGCCTTCAAACAATGCCTCGACGGTGCGGATAGGGACGGCTATGTGGTTGACCTTTTGGAATTTGACTTGCATTTCACAAAAGACGGAGAGCTTGTGCTTATGCACGACGACACAATCGACCGCACTTCCAATGGAAAGGGTAAGGTGTGCGATTTGACGCTTGCAGAGCTTAGAACGTTCAATTTCGGCTACAATTTCCAAACAGAGGACGGAGAATATAAATATCGTGGCAAGAGCGATGACGAGCTCCAAAACGTGCGTATCGTGACTCTTGACGAAGTCTTGAATTATGTGGAAAACGTGGCGCGTCCAAGCCATACAATGAATTACGTCATAGAAATCAAGGACGGCAACGACCTTGGCAAAAGGGCTATGGATAAGCTGTATGGGATGATGATTGAGTACAACATCATTGATAGAACGGTGTTTGGCACCTTCAATGGCGAAATCAGCAAGTACGTGGACGAGTGCAACGCAAGTGGCAAATACCAGCATAAAGTTGTGCGTTCTGCAGGTATCTTGGAGGTGTTGAACTTCTATTATGCATTCCTTTGGGGACGCCATCTTGACACGGATAAGCTCGGCTACAGCGTGCTCCAAATCCCGACAGGTCTTGAAAACTTCTATGACTTTGCAACAGTGGAGTTCATCGACTACGCCCACGCACACGACATCGCAGTGCAGTATTGGACAATCAATGATGCAAACGACGTCATCCGCCTCGCTCAAAACGGTGCCGACTGCATCATGACGGACGATCCCAAGATGGCATACGAAGCTCTCGTCAGCATTCAGGCAAAATAAGGGCATAATTATCTGGTTAATGACAATATAACAAAAGCGAGCAGTCCGCTCGCTTTTGTTGTGTTTTTAGGGTTTTGTCTTTTGTTGAAACGGTTGATTATTTTTTCTTGCAGAAGCCCTTGAGGAAACGGCGGAAACCACCTTTTTTGCCGTTGAGCATGTCCACAAGTCCGTCCAATGAGCGGTCGGAGATGATGCCCATTGACCAAGCTGCTATTGTGCGGTAGGGCATATCATTGACGGAGTTGATGAGCATGTCGGGATTTTCTGTGAACTTGGCAACGAGGTTGACAACGCCAACGCACAGTCTGTACATAAACTTGCCAAACGGTGACACGTTGCACTGTCCGATTGTGTTGTAGGAGCTGAGCTCGCCCTTTGCAAACGGAGTGTTTTCAATCACCTTTTTGCCATAGAGTGCTTCGAATTGCTCTACTGGGATTTCATCCGTATTTGCGATGTCATAGTAGCAAGGTGCACTTTCTCTATAATCAGGGATTGGAGCGGACGGATTGCCGGACGTTACGTTGACGATAGTCTCAAGCTTGATATCTCTTGAGGATGCGCCCACCAAGATGCGGAAGTCACCGCTTTCAACGTGCCAATCGTTGATGGCAACGTTGTAGTATGCAAATGCTCTTGAATCCAAAGAGATCGTGACGTCCTTTTCCTCGCCCGGCTCAAGATATACCTTTTTGAAGCCTTTAAGTTCTTGTTTTGGACGATAAAGTGTGCTTTCTGTGTCATTGACGTAAACTTGAGCAATTTCCGCACCGGCAACTTTGCCGATGTTTTTGATGGTGAACGTGATTGAATACTCGTCACCCTCGTTGATTGCTTCTGCACTTGCCCTGAGGTTGGAATACTCAAATTGAGTGTAGCTCAAGCCGTAGCCGAAGGGATATTTGACGGGCTTGTCGGCACTGTCAAAATAGCGGTAGCCAACGTAGATGCCCTCACGATATTCAACCGTGCGTGGTCCCATACGGAAGTATTTTGAACCGATATAATCTTGCTCCTTGAGTGGGAATGTTTCTGCAAGTTTGCCGGACGGATTGACGTTGCCGTAGATGAGATTGTATGCTGCCTCTCCGCCTGCTTGTCCGCCGAGATAGAGATTCAACACGCCTCTGATGTTGTTGTCCCAATCACCGATTTCGATAGGAGATCCACACGAGAGCACCACAACGACGTTCTTGTTGACTTTGAGAATCTCGTTGATGAGCGTGACGTGTGAGGACGGAATTTGCATGTGAGAGCGGTCGTAGCCCTCCGATTCAAACGCATCCGTAAGACCGATGAACAAAAGCACGACGTCTTTGCCCTTGGCTGTCTCAACTGCTTGTTTTATGAGGCTCTTTTTGTAGCCTTCGCCCTTGAGCACGTAGCCGTCTGCATAGTCGTATGCCTGTCCAACACTGTCAAGTGCATCCGTAAAGGACGTGAGTTTTGTCGGCAAAATGTGGCTGGAGCCACCGCCTTGATAGCGGATTTTCTTTGCGAGCTTGCCGATGACTGCAACACTTTGATTTTTGTTGATGGGGAGAATGCCGTCGTTCTTGAGGAGTACGGCTCCGCCTTCTGCTGTCTTGCGAGCAATTGCATTGTGTTTTTCAATGTCGAATTTGACGCCCTTTGCTTGCTCCTCACGCTCTGCATTTTCATATGCAAATTTGATCAAGCGGAGCACCACTTTGTCGATGTCTTCTTCTGTGAGTGTGCCATCTTGCAATGCTTTGTATACGTCCGAGTCGTGCAGACCGTTGCTTCCGGGCATCTCCAAATCCATGCCGGCTTTGACGCCTTCGGCTCTATCGTTGACTGCACCCCAGTCACTTACAACAATGCCTTCATAACCCCACTCGTCACGCAAAACGTCTGACAAGAAACGCTTGTTGTCAGAAAGATACGTGCCGTTCAAGCGATTGTAGGAACACATAATTGTCGTTGGTTTTTCCTCTTTGACGATATGCTCGAATGCGGGCATATAAATCTCACGCAAAGTACGCTCGTCAACGATGGAATCTATCGTCATTCTTATATACTCTTGGTTGTTTGCAAGATAGTGCTTGAGGGATGTGCCAACGTTGTTCGATTGCACGCCACGCACCCATGCTCCGCCCATGCGACCTGCAAGGAAGGGATCTTCAGAGAAGTATTCAAAGTTTCTTCCGCAAAGTGGGCTACGTTTGATGTTTACGCCCGGTCCCAAAACGGTGGATACGCCAAGGGATTGTGCCTCGATTGCGATCGCTTTTCCAACTTCTTCAACAAGATCTTCATCCCAGCTCGATGCAGTGATGATTGCTCCGGGGAAGCATGTTGCAGGTTCAGGAGTCTGCATGATGTTCACTCCGCCACTCATCTTTTCACGTCTGAGTCCGCTCGGACCGTCACTCATACGCACGGCAGGGATGTCCACGCCGTCTTTGTGAACGTCTTGCGTGAGCCAAGTTGTGGAGCCTGAAAGCATGTTGACTTTCTCGTCAAGAGTAAGCTTTTTTAATAGCTCGGTGTAATCGATATTGTTCATAATTTCCTCCGAAAATCTAAAGAAAGATTTTGTGTTTTTTCTCATTTGGTGAGCAACGAGGGCATTTGAGTGTCACAATATTTTTATCCCTGCATTGCAAGCATGCATTGTCTTTTTTCGCCAAAACGCGCTATTATAGTATTTAATACTAAAATATATTATAACATATAAATACAACTATTCAAGATGCATTTTGCTCAATTCACGCCTAGAAAGAGGTGTTTTTTCATTTATATAGGTATCCCACACGTCCATTCTGTCATCCTCGTCGAGGAAGCGGAGCACTTTTGCCGGTATGCCGACGCCTATGCAGTTTGCAGGAATATCCCTTGTCACAACACTGCCTGCACCGATGACAGAGTTTTCGCCAATCGTGACACCTCCGCAAATGGTGACGTTTGATGCAACCCAAACGTTCTTTTTGATGGTGACGGGCTTTGAGTATTCAAGATCGTGATAGCCGTCCGGGTAGTTTTGATTGATGCGTTCTTCAGCCAAAAACGGATGGCAAGGAGTTGCAATGGTGACGTTTGCACCAAGCCAAACGCCGTCCTCCAGCGTAATCGGGGATATATCCAAGAGTGTGCATCCATAGTTCATAAAGACGTCTTTTCCAAGGTGAATATTCACACCGTATTCGCAATAAAAAGGTGTAAAAATGTATGTATTTTGCCCCTTGGATGAGGGGATAAGTTTTGTTTGAAGCCGGTTTTTCCTTGCTTGATTCAAGATCGAACACTTGTTGAATTTTTGACAAAGAAGCATACCTCTTGTGTGTTGCCAAAAGATGTCTTTGCTTGTTGAGTTGTAGAGTTTGCCCTCAATCATTTTGTTCCATTCTGTACGCTTGTGCATAATTCACCTCTTTACAATAATTGTAACCAAAAACATATATGTTTTATATCATAAAACACGACAAAATATCACAAAACCGTTGTAAAATACCAAAAATATGATATTATATAGATATGCAAGACAAAGATACGCTCAAAGTTGAATATTTGCCCAAAGGCGTTGATAATCCGCAATTTAGCCAGCGAGAAAGCGGTGTTTCTCACACGCCATACAGCCGAGAGGTTGCGTTTTACAATTGTGTGAGAAAGGGTGACGTTGAGGGCATCAAGATGAGTATGGCAAGTTTTATGGGTGATGCTCTTGTTGTCGGTCGCATGAGTGATGACAACTTGCGACAGACAAAATATTTTGCAGTGAGTTGCATTACGCTTGCAACAAGGTATGCCGTTGAGGGCGGACTTATGGAAAGCGAGGCGTACAATCTATCTGACAAGTATATTCAAAGTATTGACAAAATGGATGATCCGCAACAGATAACCGCTTTTCTTGTTGAAAAGGCAATTGAGATCACCTATCTTGTTTTTACAAACAGGCAGAGGCTTGAATATCCGCCGTATATCCGCAAGGCAATCAAGCATATCAACGCACGTTTGCATGAAAAACTATCGGGTGACGAGATTGCAAAAGAGTGTGGTGTGAGTGCGGACTATTTGTCTCAAAAGTTCAAGGAGTACACAGGGCAAAGCTTGCACAAATACGTGCTTATGCAAAAACTCGAAGCATCAAAATCTTTGCTTGTGAGTGATGTGCCGTATGGTGAAATTGGATACTATTTTGGGTTTTGCTCGCAAACGCATTATATAAGATGCTTTGAAAAAGTGTTTGGAATGACTCCAAAAGAGTTTAGAGAGTCAAATGTGAAAATATGACAATCAACCGAATATATGGTTTATTGTGCAAAATACGTGTGATGAAGTGTTGGTTGTGCAAATTTGAAATTTTTTTATCAAAAGCGTAACCAAAGGTGTGGGTGTGCGTATATTTAGCAAAGGAGCAAACAGATGAAGTCGTCAGAGTGGGAGAATTTATTTAAGAAGTACTATAACGAAGCACTGCTTTACGTTTGCTCTTTTTGTCACAACAAGACGCTTGCGGAGGATATTGTTGCAGAGGCTTATATGCGTGCAATACGTTCGATCGACGAGGAGAAGGATAGCTTCAAATTCTGGCTGTTGAAGGTGTGCAGGAACTGTTTCTTTGATTATGCAAGGAAAAATAAGAGGCTTGAGCCGATCAACAACGATTATCAAGACGACAAGACGCTTGTGGACGAAATCATACAGCAAGAGGAATATCGTGCGTTGTACAAGGCAATCGATCTGCTTTCGGACAGCTATCGTGAAGTGGTGCGACTTTATTACTTTGACGGTATGTCGGTGAGAGAAATTGCCGAGATAACGGGATATTCTACAGAAAACGTAAAGATACAGCTATATAGAGCAAGAAATAAACTTAAAGAAATTTTGGAGGGCAATATATGAATTTTGACGAGGCATTCAAGCATTATCAAGAGGGTACGGCAAGCGAAGAAGAAAAAGCATACGTCAAGGAGCAATTGGCATTGGCAAACGAGTTTTTGGCTGACGACGATGCAAAATTGTCACCTGCACCTTGCAAAGAAGCCGAGGACGACGACGTGAAAAAAGCAAAGAAAACTTTCAAGTGGAAATACATCATTGTTCCGGTATGCACGATTGTTGCGGTGCTTTTGGTGGTTGCAGCGATACTTGGCGGAGTTTTTGGATTTGCGGCATCAAGTGCAAAAGATTCCGCTGGGTATAAAAAATATGAATGTATCGAGATTGCAAGAGACAAGGCGTTTGAGTTCTTGCAAGACGCAACGATGCCTATGGCAACAAGGATTGAATCGGCTGATGAGCTTGTGCTTGACGACGTTGACCTCGAATTCAATTATAATGGTAGACATCTTGAGAATAGTTACTACAGCTATTTTGTTGAATTTGTTTTCTACAACGTTGATATCGAGCTTGAGGTTGACACAAGAACGGGCTATTGCAAAGTCGTGGACGTTGACTATTGAGAATAACAAAACGTAACGATTGAAAATTGAAAACGACTCTCCTTTTTTGGAGAGTTTTTTCAAATATAATATAAGCAATTTTAATTGGTGGAGTATTAGAAAAATATTCCACTAATTTTTATATATCCTTTGCATACAATATCTTTTGAGGTGTATATGTGGTCAAACGTGATTGGCATCGATAAAGAGTGGAATAGAGAGCTTGAATATGTGCTAAAAAAGCTTGCAGGATACAAACAAATGTCCTATGCGGTTGAAGAAAATGAAAAGCGAGTTTGGATATATATTGCATGTGCGTGCGAGTGCCATGAAGATATAGAAAGAAAAATGTACGACATGTTGGAACAAGTGTTCTTGTCATTTTTTAAGTTGCGTTTTTACAAAGAGAGGTTGAATATGGCAACGGTAGATTTTGCAAAATGTACGCTTTTTAGCTCTATACTTCATTTTGACAGGGCGTATGAGTGCAACGTGATTGACAAGATGCTCTCTTGCACTCTCGACTACAACATAGACGGACTTTACAATTTTAGAATGAAAGCACTCAAGGATTCTTGGGGTGAGGTTGCCGAAGTTGCATCGAGATTGCTATACGGCGTTGAGAGTGAGCAAGACGTGTTTGACGTGGCAAACTTCATTGCCGGTAGTGATGGCAAAAAGAACGTGCTTGTTTTGGATGGAGGAGTGTTGGGTAATATCACAGAGCGGTGTGCGGTTGAAATCTTAAACGTGTATGACGATGGAGAGCTCAATTTGCTTGATGCAATCATAAGGAGCAAGCCTAGTGAAATTCAAATAATCAACACTTGTTTGAGCGGTAAAATGCTTGCGACCTTGAGAAAAATTGCAAGAGTTGTGGAAAAGTCGTAAAACACGAAAAGTATTGCATTTTTGACAAAATATGCCAAAATCGGCTCGAAAATGGCTTAAATGAGCATATATTAGACACGTAATAACACGATAAGTGTTGCAATGTGTACATATAAAACACGAAAGGTGTTGTTGCTTACCCATATTATTGTTATAGTTTTTGTTGAAAAACACACAACAACGTCATAATTATTTTGAAATGCGTTGATGATGATTTATGATATTTGATAGCTTTTCAAAGTTTTCAAGGCTACTTGTTATTGTGACTTATACGCTATAATCGGCAGGTTTTGTTGAAACTCTTGATTAAACTTGGATTTTGGTGTATTATAATAAATTAGTAAAGTATTATTATAGATTAGGCGTGTGCACTAGCTCACGCACGGGAGAAAAAAATATGGCAAAAAATACAAAAACGGTGAAAGTTACCTTCCTTGGCGGTGTAGGCGAGGTCGGCAAAAACATGACCGTACTCGAATATGGCGACGACATGATCATTGTCGATGCCGGCGTATCCTTTGCAGGAGAAGAAGCCCCGGGCATCGATGCAATCATTCCCGACATAACCTACATCAAAGAAAACATATCAAAACTTAAAGGAATTGTGCTAACTCACGGACATGAGGATCACATTGGTGCAATCCCTTATTATGCTGATGTATTCAAGGGCGTGCCCGTTTACGGCACTTCGCTTACAATCGGCTTGCTCAAACGCAAGTTTGACAAGTTGGCAAGATGTGGCAACCTACATGTTGTCTCTCAAGGTGACACTGTTACGCTTGGTGGTTTTAAGGTTGAATTTATCAAGGTATGCCACTCGATGGCGGGTGCTTGTGCACTTGCAATAGAGACGGGCGTCGGCACGGTGTTTGTCACGGGTGACTTCAAGATTGACAACACGCCAATCGATGGCAAAAAGACGGACATAGGTCGCATTGCAGAGATAGGTGCAAAGGGCGTTTTGCTTATGCTCGGTGAGTCTACAAACGTAGAGAGAAAGGGTAGCTCGACATCCGAAAAGGTTGTAGGACAGACGCTTGAGCACATTTTTGCATCAAATCTTGACAAGAGAATAGTGGTTGCTTGCTTTGCATCGTCCAACTATCGTTTGCAACAGGTGGTCTCGCTTGCACACAAATATCACAGAAAAGTGGTGCTTGCAGGCAGAAGCATGAAGGGCGTTGTGGAGGTTGCATCAAATTGCGGAGAATTGCAAATTCCAAAGGGCGTAATCGTTGACAGCATTGCAAAGCTTTCTCCTAGCGAAACGGTTATTTTGGCAACAGGCTCGCAAGGCGAACCGCTCAGTGCTCTGAAAAAACTCTCCAAAGGAGAGTTCAACAGAATAAACATCGGTGCTGAGGACTTGGTGGTGCTTTCATCCTCACCAATTCCGGGCAATGAAAAGGCGGTGTATGACGTCATAAACGACTTGTTTAGAAAGGGTGCAAACGTCATCTATGACGCTATGGACGACATACATGTATCCGGACACGCATATGAGGAGGAGCTCAAGCTTATGCTGACGCTTGTACAACCTCAATATTTTATGCCTGTGCATGGTGAATATCGTCATCAGCACAAACATTCTCTTATCGCAAAGATGCTGGGTGTGCCAAAGAGGAACATCATCATTCCAAACATCGGTGAGAGCTATGGCATCAATCAAAAGGGTATAAGACAGCACTCAAATGTGGTTGCAGGCAACGTGTACGTCGAGGGGGACGTGCTCGAGGATGGCAAAAACATCGTTGCAGACAGAAAGTCGCTTGCAGAGTTCGGTATGCTGGTGGTGCTGTGTGCAGTGGATACAAAACGTGGCAAGATTGTGGGTGACGTGGACATTGTGTCAAGAGGTTTCAACTTAACGGATGAGGTGCGTGACATGATCGTCGATGCAACTCAAAACGCCGTCAACGGTGCCGATCTTGCCAATGCAGACATCAACGAGATTGCTCGTGTTGTCAAGAAGGCAGTGCGAAGACTGTTTTATAAGGATAGACAATTTCCTATCATCATACCCGTGGTGGTGGGGGACTAAAGATATTGCATAGAGAGGTGCGGTATGTATAGAAAACGCATTATTTTGATACTCACATCCAAGGATGAGTATGACGGCATTTCAGCCAAAATCGCCGATGAGATAAGAAAAATCGGTTCCCACAACGTGGTGGTCATGAGTGACGATCGCTATGGTTCTGCAGGCAAAATGTCCGCTCTTGACAAGCTTATGCAAAAGGGTGACGAGTATCAATATTTGCTTGAGAAAAAGGACAGAAGTGCATTGAAAGACGTGTTGCGACTCAAGCCTCTTTCAAAGAGAGTCAACCGCATCAACAATCTTGTCAAACGCTTTCATCCCGAGTACATTTTGTGTGTCACGCCATATGCACACCACTCTGCAATAGAGGCAAAACGCAGAGCGAAATTTGACACGCAAATCATATACATGCTTCAAACATTCACCCTTCACAAAAGAGTGCATGACAACACAACAAGCGTGTTTATCGTCGAAAATGCAGATGTAAAAGCCGATTTGGTGCGAGAAGGCGTGAAATCAAAGGATATTATGGTCATGGGGTTGCCCTTTGAGGCGGAGCCTATGATGCCGGATGAAATCACCCTCAAAAAGATGGATCTCGGCTTGCCGAAAGTCAAGACGGTCTATGTGAATGTGCAGGAGTTCAAACGGCTTGAAAAGGTGTTTTCGTTGCTGTTGGATCAAGGCGAGATTGCCAATTTAGCGGTGGTTTGCAAGGATGAAAAAGAGCTTTCTATACTATCGCAAATGGTTGTCAAAAACCCCGGCACAAAGGTGATTTTCTTGCGTAATAACGACGAGTGTGCAGAGTGCTTGCCGATATGCGACGTTGCCATAACCGACTATAACCCGGCAATGATGTACAAGTGCTTTAAGCTTGGTGTGCCGGCTATCGTGCTCTCGGGCAACGAACACGGCGAGGGAGACATTGATTATCTCACTTCACATGAGCTTTGCTTGAATGCAAAAAACGACCTTGAAGTTGTTGGATTGCTATACAAGTTGTTGCAAACGGATACGGCAAACAAGATATATTTCAACGGCAAAAGATGGGTGGAGTTCAACTCTCTTGAAAATATCGCAAACTTCCTTGTGACGTACATTGCGGTTTGACGTGCTCTACAAATAAGAAATAAAGAGGAATATATGCCAAAAATTACGGCACTTAACGATATCGCAAAACGCAACGGCTTCAAAATTGGTGATGACGTCGTTAGCATCGGCGGTTATAAAATGGTGGACGAGCTTGATTATCTGTACTATGACAACGAGAGAAAATTCTCTTGCGTCGTGGTGAGGGACGGCAAGGAAAAAACCATCAAAGTACACAAAAAGGACGGGCAATCGCTCGGGCTTGAATTTGCCATAGATATGAAACCCGTTGTGTGTAAAAATCACTGCATTTTCTGCTTTGTGGATCAATTGCCAAAGAATATGCGTCCAAGCCTATACGTCAAAGACGACGACTATAGATACTCTTTTATGTGCGGATCCTACGTGACGATGACAAACGTCAGCGATGAGGAAATAGACAGAGTTATCCGCTTAAAACTCAGCCCTCTTTACATATCCGTGCACGCATGGGATGACGATATAAGAACGTTTATCCTCAAAAATCCAAACACCATAAAGCTCAAAGATCAGATGAGAAAGCTTGGTGCAAACGGAATAAAAATGCATACGCAACTTGTGGTCGTGCCCGACGTCAACGACGGCAAAGTGCTTGAGGAGAGCATAAGAGGCTTGCACTCTGTTGAGGGGGTGGAGACGGTTGCGGTGGTGCCTGTGGGAATGACGGAGCATAGAGCAAAGCTTGCCAATCTCAAGCCTGTTGACGAGAAAAACGCAATAGAAACAATAGACATTGTTGAGAGATTGCACAAGGAATTCGGCGGTTTTTGTTGGTGCAGTGACGAGTACTATGTCAAGGCAGGCGTATCTGTCAAGAGCAGTGACTATTACGGAGCATTCGATCAGATTGAAAACGGCGTGGGTTTGCTTGCCGATTTTGACGATAACTTCGAGTTTGGTCTTTCTGAAATTGAGGATATGAAGCTCAACAAAAAGGTGGATTTTATCACGGGCGTATCCTTTGGTCCACTTCTTAAAGACTATGTAAAGAGGCTTGAAGAAAAGCTTGGAATCATATCAAAAGTGCATATTGTCGAGAACAACTTTTTCGGCAAGAGCGTGACGGTTGCAGGCTTGCTTACAGCAGGTGACATCATCGAGCAGGTGAAGGGAGCGGATGCGGATGCCTTTGTCATCCCCGACAATATGCTTAGAGAGTTTACGGATACATTCCTTGACAACAAGACGATCAAGGACGTGGAAGATGAATTGAATGCACCGCTGATCGTCACGTCACACAACGGCAGTGACCTTGCAAAAAAGATCGTCGAGCATTTTGAAAAATAGTGATTGGCAAAGATTGCACTTGGCAAGATAAAATACGGATAAATTGCACAAACGGCAGTTTATTGCAAAAAATACGATAGATAAAATAAAGATTTGGTGATAAATATGAAACCATTGGTGGCTGTGGTCGGAAGACCTAACGTTGGAAAATCAACGCTTTTCAACCGTCTTGCGGGCAGTAGGATTTCTATTGTCGAGGACACGCCGGGCGTAACTCGTGACAGAGTTTATGCCGATTGTGAGTGGTGCGGTAGAGCATTTACACTCATAGATACAGGCGGACTTGAACTCAAAAGTGAAGATCAGATGTGGAGCCATATCCGCACGCAAGTTGAGATTGCAGTGGATACGGCAGATGCGATTTTGTACGTTGTTGACGGAAAGACGGGGCTTACGACGGACGACAATCTTGTGTGCTCTTTTTTGAGAAAATCAAAGCTCCCCGTTGTGCTTTGCGTCAACAAAATCGACAACAATGATATGAGCAACGTGTATGACTTTTATGCACTCGGTTTTGGCGAGCCGTATGCCGTGAGTGCCGAGCAAGGCAAGGGACTTGGCGATTTGCTTGATGCCATTATGGAGGTCATTCCGGAGTGTGCGGTTGAGGAGGATAGCGAGCGTATCAAGATTGCTATTGTCGGAAAGCCGAATGCAGGCAAAAGCTCTATAACCAACAGATTGCTTGGATACGACAGATGTATCGTGAGCGATATTGCAGGCACAACACGTGATGCAATCGACACAGAGCTTGACGTTGGTGATGACAAGTTTCTCATCATCGACACGGCGGGCATGCGTAAGAAAAAGGTTGTCAACGAGGACTTGGAAAGATATTCCGTCATGCGTTCGCTTTTGGCGGTGCGTAGGGCGGACGTGGTGCTCATCGTGTGTGATTCAACCGAAGGACTTACAGAGCAAGACGTGAAAATCGCAGGTTTCGTGCACGAGGAGGGCAAACCATCAATCGTCGTCATGAACAAGTGGGATTTGGTGGACAAAAACACGCATACAATCTATGAGTTTGAAAAGAAACTCAAAGAAGACTTGAAGTATATGGATTATTTCAAGTCCGTGTACGTTTCTGCACTCAGCGGAAAGCGTCTTGACAATCTTCTTCCGCTTTGCAAGGAAGTGGTTGCAAATTCAAGAAAGCGTATTTCGACCGGCTTGCTAAACGAGGTCGTCGGCGATGCAATTAGAATAAGCGAACCACCATCCTATCTCGGCAAGAGGTTGAAGATATATTACGTTACTCAAGTGTCGGTGACTCCTCCAACTTTCGTGCTCAAGGTCAACGATCCTGCCATAATGCACTTCAGCTACAAGAGATATCTTGAAAACTCATTGCGTAAAAGCTTTGACTTTTCGGGTACGCCCATTCGCTTGCTCATAAGAGGCAACAACGAGAGCGAAGAATAATTGGCAAAATTTGCAAGATTGTGGACATCGGCGTGAGTCGGTGGTATAATGTGTCGGCTATATGGGTGAGTGCACAATGGCGTGAACTTTGCACATATAGTGATCAAGAGGCTATTTATGAATTATAAGCAACTTTCAAACGATGAGCTTCAAGAACTCCTCAAAGAGGAGCAGAAAACGTACAAGAAGCTCCAAAAAAAAGGCGTAAGCGTGGATATGACAAGGGGCAAGCCGTCAAGCGAGCAACTAAATATCTCCATGCCTATGCTTGAAAACGCAGGCAATTACAATTATAGCATGAGCGGTGTGGACGCAAGAAATTACGGCGAACCCGCAGGCGTAAAGCAGGCAAGAGAGCTGTTTGCGGACATATTGGACGTCAAGAGCGACGAGGTGATTGTCATTGACGGATCCTCTCTTGATATCATGTACAACGTCGTGCAGTTTGCAATGCAATTCGGCGTGCTTGGCTCAACTCCTTGGAACAAACTTGACAAAGTCAAGTTTATTTGCCCTGCTCCCGGTTATGATAGACACTTTTCGATCTGCGAAAATTTTGGCATAGATATGATAACCGTGCCTCTCAAAGACGACGGTCCGGATATGGATTTGGTGGAAAGCCTCGTTGCGGGCGATGCGTCAATCAAGGGTATTTGGTGCGTGCCAAAATACTCAAATCCAACAGGAATTGTGTATTCGGACAAGGTGGTGGAACGCCTTGCCAAAATGCCTGTTGCAAGCGAGGATTTTAGGATTTTTTGGGATAACGCATATTGTGTACATTCGCTGTATGAAGATGACAAGCTCAAAAATATCTTTGACGTTGCAAGAAAGGCGGGTACGCTTGATAGGATTTATTGCTTTGCTTCCACTGCAAAAATCACTTTTGCGGGCAGTGGCGTGAGCGCCTTTGCTTCCTCTGAAAGAAACGTACAAGCCATGCTCAAAAGGCTTTTTTATAAGAGAATAAATCCAAACAAAGTCAATCAGATTATGCACGTTGAGTTTATAAAGAGTGTGGACAACCTCAAGAAAATAATGGCTCAACACGCAGAGATTTTGAGACCTAAGTTCGATCTGTTCCAAGCCAAAATTTTAGAAGCTTTCCATGATTGTGAGGGGGTAAGCTGGTCAAAGCCAAGAGGCGGATATTTTATCTCACTGGACGTTCCCGGCTGTGCAAAACGCATCGTGGCACTTGCAGGTGAGGCAGGAGTGAAGTTTACGTCGGCAGGCTCCACTTTCCCATATAAAACGGATGACAACGACTCAAATATCCGCATTGCTCCTAGCGTGCCTACGCTTGAAGAATTGGATTTTGCAATCGACGTGCTTATCAGCTCAATCCGTATTGCTATGATAGAAAAAGCATTGGGATAAGTGTTGATACAATAAATTGAGAGATACACAATCGCTTTTGAGTGAATGCTTAAGAGCGATTTTTTTTGTCTAAAAGTGCAAAAATACATTGAAAAATCATATCAAAAAGTATAGAAAAATACCGAAAAAAACGCATAAAAAACGCTATGAAATATATTAAAAAAAATATAAAAAGCAATTGATAATACATAAAAGCATACGAGAAAAATAATGAAAACGATAGCAAAACTATCTTGAATATTTAAAAAAAACAAGCGAAATATAAGTGGTCAATCACATAAAAGACATCAAAAATCACGGTAAAAAAATAGCAAAGTTTGCATATGTTGAGGGTGGTGTGCATATGGTTTAGCAAACTAGTTGGAGGAGTTTATGGATAAATTTGACCTTTATCGTGATATTGCATCTCGCACCGGCGGGGATATTTACGTGGGTGTGGTCGGTCCTGTACGCACGGGCAAGTCTACGCTCATCAAGCAAGTTATGCAACAGTTTGTCATCGACGGTATCGTCAACCCCGATGAGCGTGCAAGAGCTATCGACGAAATTCCGCAGTCGGCAGACGGAAAAACCATTATGACAACACAGCCTCGTTTTGTGCCAAACGAAGCCGTCAAGGTGGCAGTGGGGGAGAATATCGCAGTGAATATGCGACTTATCGACTGTGTCGGTTATCTTGTTGACGGTGCCTTGGGAGCGGAGGAGGATGGCAAAGAAAGGATGGTTTCCACACCTTGGGCGGAAGAAGATATGCCTTTTTCAAAGGCGTCGGAAATTGGCACGCAAAAGGTTATCAAGGAGCACAGCACCATTGCACTGGCAGTGACCACTGACGGTAGTTTTGGCTCGCTAAACAGGGATGACTACGTGCCTGCAGAGGAGAGAGTGATTGCAGAGCTCAAAGAGTGTAAAAAACCGTTTGTCATTGTGCTTAACGTTGCCGACGTTGGTGCCTCAAACGTTGATATGCTCAAAAAATCCCTTGAGGAAAAGTATGACGCTCCCGTGCTTGTCAAGAATGCGTTGGCTATGAACGAGGAGGATATAAGCGAAATTTTGCAGACTATTTTGCTTGAATTTTCCGTCAAACTTGTCGATTTTGACTTGCCCCGTTGGGTGCGTTCGCTAGATATGGACAGCGACGTTGTGAGCGAACTTATGAATAGAGCTAGACGTATCGCAGAAAACATTGATAAGATGAAGGACTATGACAAGGTTGACGAATTTTTTGAAGATGCCGAGTTTTGGCAGCAGCCCTCATCTATTGCTTTGGATGCATCTACGGGCAGAATTAAGGTTGAATTGAAGCCAAAAGAGGACGTGTTCTTCAAGGTTGCAAGCGAGGAGTGTAACGTTGAGGTCAGTGACGATTATGACTTGCTGTGCGAGCTTAAAACGCTTTGTGAGGGCAGAGATAAGATACAAAAAATCCAAGATGCAATGCAACAGGTTGAAACGCTAGGATACGGCATTGTGTCACCGACTCTCGACGAGATTGAGGTGGGAGAGCCTGAAATTTTGAGACAAGGTCAGCAATATGGTGTCAAGATAAGTGCGACGGCTCCATCACTGCATATTATGAGGGTGGACGTGCAAACGGACATCAGTCCAATTATTGGAAGCGAGCAACAGAGCAAAGACCTTGTTGAGGATATGCTTCAAGACTTTGAGAATGACAAGTCGGCAATTCTCACCACAAATATTTTTGGCAAGTCTTTGAGCACACTTGTTGCAGACGGCATAAACAACAAGCTTCAACTTGTTCCCACAGATGCAGAGCAAAAGATGCGCAAGACGCTTACGAGAATTGTAAACGAAGGCAAGGGTGGAGTGATATGTATTCTGCTATAGCCAAGCAAAAGGAGGATGTGTTGCCGTGTGGCAAGTTGCGGAAAACGTGAACGCAAATCTCAAAAACGATATTTCAAACATATATTTTAAGCATATAAAACACAAAATCCGTCAAAACAGAAAGTTTTGGCGGATATTTAATATTGGACGTAATTTTTTGTCTCTCGAACGTAAGCGTCGTTGGACAAGCTGCATATGTATTATATGTCAAGATGGAGTTTTGAGTCCGCAAACGGCTGGAATAGAAAAAATCACCAATCCTCTCTGTGATTGATTTTGACGTCGTCATAATACTCAAAATACTTCTGTTTGAAGCGTTGAGTTTCTTGACGGTGACGCTTGAGTTCCTCTCGAGCACGCTTTTCCGCCTCGCTTTTGGGCTCCTCGTTGGTCTCGTTTATCGGTGTTAATCTTGCCTTTTCGTAGTCCATTGTTTTTGCTAAAATGTTATTGTTATTCCCCACAATCCGCCATAGGCGGGTATCATCATTGCGGAGCAATGATATCATCGCATTTATGCGATATCATCCCGACTTTTCGGGATATCATTCAATTCACCATAGCTTGCCGTCAGGCAAGTATGGTTTTGCAAAGCAAATTATAACTGTCCGTAAGGACAATATAGTTGAAATCGTCAGATTTCAATATGTTCCACGTCGTCTCGGGTGCTACGCTTGTAGATGACGATTTTGTTGCCGATTGCCGTTACGGGTTCAGCTCCGGTTTTTTGGCAGATTTCCTCAAGCATATCCTTTGTGTTTGCCTCTGCGTTGCGGAGCACGGAAATTTTGATGAGCTCGTGAAGCTCGAGTGCAAGGCATATATCCTTGACTTGGTTGTCACCTATGCCGTTTTTGCCTATTTGGAAGATTGGATTTATTTTTTGTGCAAGCGAACGAAGCTTTGCACGCTGTGAACTTGTGATCATATTTACCTCATTGCTGTATAATTTTTATGCTATTTTATCATTTTGCGTGCATTATGGCAAGCATCAGGACATCTTTGCGTCAACGTCTATCACAAAGAAGTATTTTGTGGTGTCGTTTTCAAACTCTTTTGTCATTGCACATTGCACGTCTTTGAGGGTGGCTTTGCTTGAGTAGGGGATTACAACGTCAAAGAGCATATTGGTGTGCGTATCACCGCTCACAAGCCTGAAATCGTGCAAGGTAAGCTCGCTGTCCACGGTGACAAGTGCACGCATTGCCCTTTCTTTAAGCTCATTGAGTTGGGGGTTGTTGGTGTCAACGGGATCCATGTGGATATTCAGCCGAATTTGGCAGTCGTTCCAAAAATCATGCTCGATGTTGTCGATGATGTCGTGCGTGACGGATATGTCAACGTCTTTGGGTACTTCCACGTGTGCGATGGCAAAGCAGTGATTGGCACCGTAGCTGTGTATAACCAAGTCGTGCACGCCGATAACGCCGTCATACGAGAGTATTTTTGCAGTGATTTTGTCAACAAGCTCTTGCGGTGGTTTCTCGCCTAGGATGGGGGAGATTGACTCTTTGAGGAGCATTATGCTAGAGATGATGATAAAAGCGGATACGGCAATGCCAAAGATGCCGTCAATACTCACGGTTGAGGGGATTTTTTCTCCCGCAACGTCAATGATTATGGTGGAAATAAGCACCGCAAGCGTTGAAAAGACGTCGTTTCTGCTATCTGCCGAAGAT
This sequence comes from uncultured Bacteroides sp., assembly GCA_964644355.1. GTDB lineage: Bacteria > Bacillota > Clostridia > Christensenellales > CAG-917 > CAG-475. The sequence goes on along the minus strand of CAZXUW010000002.1, from coordinate 131,987 downwards.
GCCTTCAGTGCGCCACTGTTTATTGCCTTTGAAAAGTCAAGGTATAGCCACATTTGCAAGAGCTTCATCACGATTGCGGTTGATAGCACAACGTATGTGAAAACGTTGACGGAAACCGCCTCCGGTGTGATGCATTTTTCAATTGATGACTTGAGTAGCATTATGCCGATAAAAAGCACGGTCACCGACACCAAAAGGGAAGTGACGTACTCATAGCGAGCGTGTCCAAAAGGATGATCGTTGTCGGGAGGTGTGCTTGAGAGCTTGAAGCCTACAAGCGTGACAACACTGCTTCCCGCATCAGAGAGGTTGTTGATTGCATCGGCAATGATGGTTATACTGCCACCGATGATGCCGACAATGAGCTTGAAAATGCAAAGAACGGCGTTTGTGATTATGCCGAAAATGCCGGCACACAGCCCATATCGGGTGCGTACGGCAGAATCGGAAGTGTTTTGATAGTCTTTGATAAAAAGCTTTGCAATAAATTTCATGATGATTTTATTTTTAATCCAAATAACAGCACGCACAGCGTGCGTTTTCCAAACAGATAGTTTTCACGAAACGTTGCCATCATCACTGCGAAGATTGACACGTCTGGGGCGTCGTTTCAGTGCCTGAATGATGGCGTATCCGCCCACCACTATGCCAACGGCACCGACGATGGCAAGAATTATCCACCACAGACTGCTCTCAACACTGCTACCGGATTTTGCTCTTTGCCACATGTTGACAACCGTGTTGTTGCGAGAGCCGAAATCGCGCATAACGCCCAACTTTTGATAATACGTATCTCCCTCGTTTGCAAAGTCTGGATAGCGTCCTGTGTCGGAGAAGTATTCTTCAACGTCATACTCGTTGTATTCAAGATATGCACAAACGTCTTCATCTGCGTGCAAAAGATCGGGATCCGTGCAGGAGGAATAGCCGATTGCGTTTGAGTTGCGGATGGAGTTGAGAGGATCACACATATAGTCGATAAACATCATTGCGGCAAGCTTGTTGTTTGCACTTGTCGGAATGCACCATCCGTCATACCAAATGTTACTGCAAGTTTTGGGGATGTAGTAGGCGAGTTGATAGGTGTCTGTTTCTTCATCGTATCCGCCTTCTTCGATAGCCCACAAAGCATCACCGCTCCAAGCAAAGTCCGCATATACGATCTCGTTTATCATATCGTCCTTGCCAAAGTCAACTTCATAGCCGGATATGTGATCACGCTGTGCGGTAAGCACTCTTTCGGATGCTTCAATCATCTCGTCGTCAGTGCAGTTGATAAGCTCTTGAACGGTGTAGTTCTTGTATTTGTCGGGCAAATAGTTTGTGCCGTGCAACAAATCGTATTCGTACATGTAGAATACCGCTGCGGCATATGAGTCACGCACACTGTCTTTCATGAGAATCATATTTTCAAGTTCGGGATTGTTTTGCTCATTCCAAAGCACGCCCCAACCATACTCGTCAAGCTCCTCGATTGTGACAACGCTCGTGTTGTAGAGTATGCCCAAAGTGCCCCACATATACGGCACCATATATTCAGTCATATCATGCACTTTGCCGTCGTTTGCGGTGATTTCATTGAACATGTTTGAGATGACGCTCATGATTTCGGGATCAATGTTGCCCCATTGATATTCGCCACTTTCGGACTTTAAGCTGCTCATTCTGTCAAGTGAAATGCCATATTCGTCAAGTTGAGGCTTGATTTCCTTGTAGATGTCATTTTGATTGAGGAGGCATCCAGCCACCAAAAGCTTTTCTATTGAATACTCGCTTGGACATATCAAATCGACGTTAGCATCGCCTTTGAGCACCTTTGTCATCATCGTTTCGTTGGTGTCGTAGGTGGTGTAGGTGATGGACAATTTGCGACCTGTTGTTTCCTTGTAGTAGTCGGCAAATTCGTCAAGCAACGTTTCTCCCGTTTCCTCGTCAACTTCAATGTCGATATAATCCTCCCAGTTGTAAATGACGAGTCTATCACCACCGCTTTCACCTTTGGCTCCGTTGTTGCAAGCACTCAAAATCGGCAGGAGAGCGCAGCACATTATGAGAATAAAAACTATGAGTTTAAGTGATTTTTTCATTATGCATTTGTCTCCTTTGCCTTTTTCTTTTCATTTGAAATCTTAACGAGGTTTATTGTGAGAACGCCCGCAAGCACAATCACGAATATGATTGAGAATATTGCATACCAGAAAGGCTCAAGCCCTTGCACACGTGCGTCCGAATAGATGTAAGTGGAGAGGGTGTTGATGCCCGTTGCGGCACCCTTGTTGATTTGGGTGATGATGAAGTCGTCCATGGACATGATGAACGCCATCACAAATCCGCTTACAATGCCCGGTGTGATGATGGGGATCATAACCTTGATGAGTGCCTTGAAGGGATTGGCTCCAAGATCCAAAGCTGCCTCATAGATGTTGGGATCCATGGATTCAAGCTTTGGAAGAACGCTCAATACAACGTATGGCGTGCAGAATGCGATGTGTGCGATGATGAGTCGCAAATAACCCTCCGGGAAGGAGAATGTGATGAAGAACACCATCATTGAAACAGCCATGACGATTTCGCTGTTGATGATGGGGAATTGGTTGACGTTTTCCACAATTCTGCGAGCACGCTTGCCGAGGTTGAAAATGCCGATAGAGGCAAAAGTGCCCATAACCGTTGCAACCACAGAGGATATGCCTGCAATGATAAAGGTGTTTGCGATCGCACTCCAAAGGTCGGGTGATTTGTCGGATTTGAATATCGCAACGTACGCTTCAAAGCTAAAACCGTTGTCAAAGTTGAAGTTTGATGAGTTGGAGAAGGAGTATATAATAAGCAATATGATAGGTGCGTAAAGTATGGCAAGTATCACAAATAAATAGAACTTTTCAAAAAAGCCTTTGATCTTTTGCATCACCATAACGACCTCCTCACAGCGTTGCTGTTGTGGTTGAATTTGTTCATAACAAAGTTGGAAAGAAGCACGAATGCAAGCATAACCAAGCTCATTATGGAGCCGACGCCGTACAAGCCTTGCTCAAAGCTCAACTGAATGGAGTCACCAAACAGGAAGATTTTGCCGTTTGAGAGAAGTTGTGAAATGGCGTAGGTGGAGATTGTTGGAATAAACACCATCGTTATTCCGCTGAAAATTCCGCTCAACGAGAGGGGGAGTGTCGTCTTGATAAAGACGGTTGTCTTGTCCGCTCCCAAGTCTTGTGCGGCTTCGATATAGCTCTTGTCTATGCCCGAAAGCGTCGTGTGCAAGGGGAGTATCATAAATGGCAGATAGTTGTAGACCATGCCGAATAGAACCGTACCCATGCCAAGATTTACGCCAAGTGCAATAAATATTGCCTTTGTGGCAAGCGTGCGGATGAGGAAGTTCACTCCCATAGGAATGACGTACAAAAGCACCAATATCCTTCCGCTTGACATCTTTGAGAGGAAGTAGGCAACGGGATAACCCAAAAGAAGGCAAAGTGCCGTTGTTATCACGCCTACAAGAATGGAGTTGCCAAGCACGATAAGGCTTGATTTTGATGAGAAAAACGTTTTGAAGTTTTCCAAAGTCAAATTGTTGTCGCTATCCAAGAATGCGTTGACCAAAATAAGCACCAACGGCACCACTACGAATAACAACAGAAAAAGGATGTAGGGGAAGGAAAACACCTTTTTCGTCAATTTGAGTTTTTTGCGAGAGGTGTGTTTCACTCCTTATCCTCCTTGTTATCGTCTGATTGTTCAAAAATTGATGGTTGCTCCGCTTCGATGATGATTTCTTCAACCGCATCGAATTTTTCGGGTTCTTCAAGGCGAGCCTCTTCGATTGCTTTTTGCTCCTCTAGAGTGAGTGTTTGGTCAACAACCACAGTTTGCTCAACCTGCTGTTCGACATCACGCTTTTCAATGATGATCTTTTCGGGAGCAATCTTGATGCCAACTCGGTCACCTTTTAGCCAATCATCGTCAGTGTCGGCAAAGAATATGAAGTGATCGTCCGTTGACAAGATTGCTTGATAATAACTGCCTTTGTAGATGGAGGAAAGCACCGTTGCACCGATTGTGCCGTCGTCCTCGTCGTCCGTGATCTCAACGTCGTCAAAATCAACGAGGACTTTGACAGGGGTGTCAATTTCAAAATCAGTCTTGCACTCAAAGTCTGCTCCGCAGATTTCAACAAGATTTTCACCTGTGATAAAGGTGTCGATTTCATTGATGATGCGAGTCTTGTGCATGATGTGCAAATCAAAGGGCTTGATGTATATGCCAACCGTTTCACCGATGTCGTAAGTGTCGGTGTCGTGTGCCACGATTTCATTGCCGTTGGCAAGCAGTGTGATTTGATAGTGATCGCCCTTAAAGACCGAAGACATAACTTCAGCTGTCAAAATCGTGCGTTTATCGTCCACTTTTTTGATTTTGACGTCCTCCGGGCGGATGATAACGTCGATGGGCTCGTTGTGTTTGAATCCCTTGTCAACGCACTCGAATACGGTGTCGCAGAACTCAACTTTGTAGTCCTCGAGCATTGTGCCGGAGAGGATTGTGCTTTCGCCAATGAAGTCCGCAACAAATGCGTTGGCAGGCTCGTCGTAAATCTTTTCGGGGGATGCGATTTGCTGAATTTCGCCAAGACGCATAACCACGATTTTGTCTGACATCGTGAGTGCTTCTTCTTGATCGTGCGTGACGTATATAAAGGTGATGCCCAATCTCTTGTGCATATCCATAAGCTCAAGTTGCATGTCTTTACGCATTTTGAGGTCGAGTGCTCCAAGAGGTTCGTCCAAAAGCAACACTTCCGGCTCGTTGACAAGTGCACGTGCGATTGCAACACGCTGTTGCTGTCCACCGCTCAAAGAGGAAACGTTTCTGTGGCCGTAGTCCTCAAGGTCAACCATCTTGAGTGCATCGTTGACTTTTTGCTTGATTTCGGCTTTGGTGTACTTTCTGAAAAGTTGCACGGTTTCACCCTTGCGGTTTGTCTTTGTGCCGTTGGGAATGACCTTGAGCTTCAATCCGAATGCGATGTTGTTGAATACATTTAGATGCGGAAAGAGTGCGTATTTTTGAAACACCGTGTTGACGGGGCGCAGGTGCGGAGGAGTGTCCGTGATGTCCTTGCCGTTGAAAATAATTTTTCCGCTTGTTGGCATTTCAAAGCCTGCGATCATGCGAAGCGTTGTCGTTTTTCCGCAACCGCTTGGACCTAAAAGCGTGACAAATTCGCCTCGTTTGATTGTGAGAGACGCATTCTTTACAACCTGTTTTCCGTCATATTCTTTGTAGACGTTGCGAAGTTCAATGATGTTGTCAACCTGAGTTTTGTTTATCATAATCGTATTCCTTTAAGAGCAATGCTCGATGTGTTTTCTATTGGTTATGCACGTGCGTACGCATGTGCGTGTGTTGTATTAGAACGTTGGGGGAGATGCAACCCACAGTATAACCGCCTTTTCGCCCGTGCGGTTTTCAAGATGGTGGGGTTTGTCTGCACAAAAATAGAAGGCTTCGCCCTTTTTGACGCAGTAGGCACCTTGCCCGAGATGTAGCCATATTCTGCCAGACAGCACGTAGCCGAATTCCTCACCCTCGTGGGGTACGTCCTCCTCAAGCGCACTGTGTGGAGCAATGGTGACTCTTATCGGCTCCATTTCATTCTTTTGTGAGTTTGGCACAAGCCATTCGATTGTGTGTGTGTCTGAAATCTTTTCAATAAATTCTGCCTCGGTGAAAACCACTTTTTCTTGCTTTTCGTCCTTGAAAAAGTCTGCAAAATTGGTGCCGAGAGCGTTGAGGATGTCCTCAAGCGTAGTGATAGAGGGGGAGGTCAGTTCGTTTTCGAGCTGAGAGATATATCCCTTTGTCAGCTCGCAACGATCGGCTAGCTCCTCTTGTGTGAGATTGTTTTGCAAACGCAAGCGTTTGATTTTGATGCCAAGCTCCATAAATCGCCTCTTAGTTTTTTCAAAACACGAGATGTATTCAAAGTTTAACTTTGCTAAACTTTTGCCTTGGTTTAGACAAAATTTACCTCAAGTTTACCGTGTTTCGCAATTTTTAACAAAAAGTTTAGCAAAACTAAACTCCATTATCAAAAACGATTATATATATTTGAGAGTGTATTGTCAATGGATTTGAGACATATTGTAAGGTTTTGTCGATATTTTTTTATGGTAGCCAAAAAAAGTTATCTAAAGATAAGGAGTGTAAATATCTTTTGTTTTTGCAATTTGCAAGCAAGCGAAGATAATAAGTTGAAATATTTTGTTGTGCGTGATATAATTTGTAAAAATCACAAACGGCATAAGATGACGTTTTTTGATGCCGTTTTGCATACCAAATTTATTCGAGGTGAAAATATGCATTACACATATAGAACACAAGGCACTTGTGCAAGAGAGATTTCCTTTGACATCAATGACGGCATCATCACAAACGTAAACTTTTTTGGCGGATGCAACGGCAATCTTAAAGGAATATCTATTTTGGTGGATGGCATGAGCGTTGATGAAATCGAGCAAAAACTCAAAGACGTCAAGTGCGGCATGAAAAACACGTCATGTCCTGCTCAACTTGCAAAGGCAGTGCGAACGGCGTGTCAACAATTATGCAATGAATAATTGCGGAAGGCGAAAGTAATACTTTCTTATGGTCTTCTGTTCGCTTTGCGGATTTGGCAATCATTATTGAAAGTTGATTGCGTCTGCACAGTGAAGAATCTAGCGTAGTGAAATATAGAACAATCACAATCTACGCTTGCGTGAACATCATCTATACAACTGCTCACCTGTATTTACGTTTAGCGAAAGTCGTCGCACTCGCAGTGACCACAGGTGCATTCTTCAACATATTCTCCGCAATATGGGCAAATATCCCAATCATCTTTGGATCTCTTATTGTTTTTCTTGTCTGTGGCATTTTGCTTATCCGACTTTTTCTTATTGTTGAGGATATAGTCGAGCATATCGAGAGTGTCCATAATTTCACCTCTTTGTTTGATAATATGATTATAGCGCACAATGAGTACCAAAATCGGTACATCATTGAATGAGAAAATATTTATTACACTTTTTTATCACATGTATTACAATATATGAAGAAAAAGAGTCACACGGCAAGTTGTGCAACTCAATTTCTGTTTTGTTAAACGTTCTCACTTCGGCGGGGCATTATTTTGTTTCGTACTTAATCAAATAAAATGCTTTGGTTCATAAAATATTGCTATTGAAAATGGTTTTGGTTTATGTTATAATATCTTTCCAAAAATGAATGGAATAAAATATCAATGTATAGTAGACTTTTGAAGAAAGAGAGGTAAGGGTATATGATAAACGTTATTGTAAACGGCAAAAAAACGACAGTGGATGAGGGCACAAGAGTTATTGAATTGTTGCCCGAGGATAAGCGTTGCGACTATATTGTGTGCAAGATTGGCTCGCAAACAAAAGAATTGAACAGAAAACTTTTTGCTCGTGACGACGGCAAAACTATAGAATTTTTGGGGCTTGACAACAACGAAGCCACCAAGGCATACGAGACAAGCTTGCGATATATCGTTGCAATGGCTTTTTACAATCTTTATCCCAACGTGCGTATCCGCTTTGGCTACAATGCATCACGCTCGGTATTCTGCGAGGTGCTCACCAAAGGATTCAACGTGTCAAGGGCAACGGAAGATATCAAAAGAGAGGTGGATGCGATCATCGAGGCGAATTTGCCAATCGAGCGCATTAGCGTCAGCACGGAAGAAGCAAAACAAATTTACAAAAAGATGGATAGACCGGACAAGGCGGACATCTTGAAGTATAGACCGGAAAGCAACGTCAACATCTACAAGTGTGGCGACTATTACGACTATTTGCACGCATATATGGTGCCGTCCACGGGATGTGTGAAGGGGTATTTGCTCCATCCGTACAGCCCCGGCATCATTTTGCAATATCCTCGTCACGAGCTTGACGGTGAAATCCCAGAGTTCCAAGAGGAAAGCACTTATGGCAAGACGCTATCTCGTGCAAGAAGTTGGCAGTTAAAGACGGGTACGCAAACGATTTTTGACATCAACCAAAAGGTTGAGAGCGGAAACATGCTCGATTTTGTGCAGATGTGCGAGGCAAGACACAACTCTATGCTTGGTGAGCTTGGCAGTATGATTGAGAAAAACAAGGAGGATATTCGCCTCATTTGTATTGCGGGTCCAAGCTCAAGCGGTAAGACGACTTTCTGCAACAGAGTCAGAATAGAGCTTATTTCACGTGGCATCAACCCCGTGATGATCTCAATGGACGACTACTATCTGCCAAGAGAAAAGATTTGTGAAATCCAAAACGCAACTCGTGAAACGGTCGATTTGGAGCACGTGAATTGCCTTGATATAGAAAGATTCAACAAGGATTTGTTTGACCTCATCAACGGTGAGGAAGTCACTTTGCCAAGATTCGATTTCCAAATAGGCAAGCGTGTTGTGGGCAGAACGATAAAGGTTGACGAGCACAGCCCCATCATGATAGAGGGTATTCACGCTCTCAACGAGAAGCTTACCTCATCCATTCCAAAGCATCAAAAGTTCAAGATTTATATTGCTCCGCAACTTCCTATCAACATTGACGACCATTCACCGCTCAGCATAACGGATTTGCGTCTTATCCGCAGAATCGTGCGTGATATGCAGTTTAGAAATTATCCTGCGGCAAACACCATCGACATGTGGCAGAGTGTGCGTAATGGTGAATTTAGGTGGATTTATCCACATCAAGAGGGCGTTGACTTCGTGTTCAATTCGGCACTTCCGTATGAGCTTTGCGTGCTAAAGAAGCTTGCTTTGCCGACGCTCAAACAAATCAAGGACACCGATCCGCAATACCTTGTGGCAAACCGTCTTATCAAATATCTCAAATATTTCAAGACTATCGACGACGAGAGCCTTATCCCGTGCAACTCGCTTATAAGAGAATTTATCGGTGGCAGCTGCTACAAAGTATAGGGCAAAATAGACAAATTGTATGCAGGCTCACACGCCGTGTGGGCTTGCAAATTTTTTTAAGGGCAGTATTTATGGCAACGTACAAGATTGCAAGAGTTGGGCTTCATCACTTTGAAGAACCATGTTTGTCAGGGCAAAGAGGTAGCGGAACTATCTTCTTTTCAGGGTGCAATCTTAAGTGCTTGTTTTGCCAAAATTATCAAATTTCACATGACACGAACGGGCTTGAGGTGAGTGAGAACGAGCTTGTGTCACTTGCGAAATATCTTGAAGATATCGGTGCTCACAACATAAATCTTGTTACGCCGACAAATTATGCCAATTTGCTCAAAGACACCTTAAAACTGATAAAAAGAGAGGTTAAACTGCCGATCGTGTGGAATAGTAGCGGATATGAAACAGTGCAAAGCCTTCAAAAGCTAGAAGGACTTGTGGATGTGTATCTGCCAGATTTCAAGTATAGTGACGACACTCTTGCTTGGGAGTATTCGCACGCAAAATCCTATCGAGATCTTGCCTTTTCCGCTATAAGCGAAATGCGTCGTCAGCAACCTTGCGACGTCTTTGACAATGACGGAATTATGCAAAAAGGTGTTATCGTCAGACATCTCGTTTTGCCAAGTGCCTTGCAAAATACAAGGGGAGTGCTAGAGGATATTGCACACGTGGACAAGGATATGTTCGTCAGCCTCATGGGGCAGTATTTTCCCACAGAGAACGTGAAAAATCATCCGGTTTTGTTCCGCCGTTTGACGGAGGATGAGTATAGTGAGGCGGTTGATATGTTTTTTGAGGTAGGTCTACACAACGGTTTTTCGCAAGAGCTTGACAGCGCCACCGAAGAATACGTGCCCGATTTTGATTTATCCGCCCTCAAAGAATTGCTCTCCAAGTTGTAATAAATAGCCTTTTTGATGTAATATACGCTGTTCTTTATGCAACTTTATGCAAATTAACATAATCGACACAGCGGATTTAGTTGAAAAAGAACCTAGAGAAATTCTAGGTTCTTATTTTGGTTTTGAACACATAAACAAACGGATGTTAGTTTAAGTTTTGTTTTGTTGTATTGATAGAAGAAATCAACATTCTTCTAATGGTGCCACAATCGTGTGTAAGTGTTTTTGCATTTTCTTCAGCAAGAATACCTGATTTTTGCAGAAGCTCAAGCCAATATTCAGTTTCATAACATTCTTTCAGGGCAATTTGCAGTTTTGAAATAAAATCGGGTTTGCCATGGGCGTATTTTGCCTCTCTGATATTTGCACCGATAGACGTAGCACTACGTTCTAATTGGTTTATGAGGGAGTAATGACCTTTGATTGTATCGGTCATTTGTAATACACTAACAGCAAAGTTTATTGATAGATCGGCAAGGACGTTTTCTGCCATAATATTCACCTCCGAAATATGTATAGCATAGATTTTTGAGAAAATCAATAGTGAAATCACCTATGGTGATGAAATCCAAACAAGTATGGATGAAATCTTCGGTGTGACACCTCAGATGAAATCAAATCCGCCACAACCTGCCGAAGCAGATTTCATCGCAAAGCGATTTCATCTACATTGTAGATTTATTCCGCCTTGGCGGATTTAGTTGAAAAAGAACCTAGAGAAATTCTAGGTTCTTTTTCTGGTGGGGACAAAGGGATATAAGCTCGGATAGTATGAAAATGTGTTTGTTTCTTTTGCTTGAAATATGCATAGCAGTGGTTTTTGGAGAAAGAAAAAATGAAATCACCTATGGTGATGAAATCCAAACAAGTATGGATGAAATCTTCGGTGTGACACCTCAGATGAAATCAAATCCGCCACAACCTGCCGAAGCAGATTTCATCGCAAAGCGATTTCATCTACATTGTAGATTTATTCCGCCTTGGCGGATTTAGTTGAAAAAGAACCTAGAGAAATTCTAGGTTCTTTTTCTGGTGCGGTCACCGAGACTTGTAGCGAACAAGGTGAGCGTAATAGCGGAGAGCGTGAGTTTACTCACAAAAGCGAAGCGTCAGTTGGACGGAGTCCGAGTGCACATGGCAATGTGCAGTGCGATAAAATCGCACTCAAGTCTAGCAGATCCGTACAAAATAAAAAAACACAGAACAATCTGTGTTTCTTATTTTGGTGCGGTCACCGAGACTTGAACTCGGACGGTGTAACCATACGCCCCTCAAACG
>CAZXUW010000002.1:37555-120727 GCA_964644355.1 uncultured Bacteroides sp. | reverse complement strand
TGGTGCGGTCACCGAGACTTGAACTCGGACGGTGTAACCATACGCCCCTCAAACGTACGCGTCTGCCTATTCCGCCATGACCGCTTAACATTGCCTATTATATGATTTATCAAAGAAGTTGTCAAGAAGTTTTTGATGCAAAATCGTGCTAAAAACAACATTTTTTTCAAAATCATATATTGTTGTATAAAAAATGTGCCGATTGAGTGTGAAAGGGGATGTATGCAAAAAGGTTGTGAGGGAGATTTTGTCAAGCTAGATGAGTTTAATGGCATTTCTCAATGCATTGACGATGCGATAAGCAAGAGCAATGGTTCGGCTCTTGAGATAAATTTGCTTGCGTGTGCCCTTGCCGAAACAATATGCAAGGACAAAACAAATGAGCATCTAAAATTTGTTGTTGATTTTTTGCAGGTTCTAATCGGGTTAATCAAAACATACCGATAAAAACTTCGCTTATTTCTTGCGTAACTATTGAATAAGTGGACAGATTGTGTTATAATCTAGCACAGTTTTAGATATACAAAAACGCATAGCGTTTTAAGGATGTGAGTATGGCAACAGACAATTTTGGATTTTTGCACAAAAGCGGCATTCTAATGGCGGTAAGTTCGCTTCCGAGCAAATACGGCATCGGCACTTTCGGTGCTCCTTGTCGCAGGTTTATTGACTTTTTAAGAGCTACGGGCACAAAGGTTTGGCAAATTTTGCCACTCAACCCCACTGCATATGGAGATAGCCCTTATCAATCCCCGTCGTCGTTTGCGGGCAATCCGTATTTTATCGATCTTGAGGCTTTGCATAAGCAAGGTTTGCTCACCGACCTTGAGCTTAAAAATGCCACTCATCAAGACGGCAACGTCGATTACGGCTGGCTTTGGGAGACAAGATACATCGTTTTGAGAAAGGCATATTCAAGATTTGTCAAATCGGACAAATATATATCTTTTTGCCAATCTAATGAGGACTGGCTTGACGATTATGCTTATTTCACCGCACTCAAATGTGCATTCGGCTACAGATCTTGGATTGAGTGGGATGAGGAATATCGTTTCTATGATAGAGCCCAAAAGCACGTAAACGAGCATTTGGATGAGATAGATTTCTGGAAATTCATTCAATATGAGTTCTATTCACAGTGGAATGACGTGCGTGCTTATGCAAGCAAAATGGGTGTTTCAATCATTGGCGATATGCCCATTTACGTTGCGTACGATTCCGTTGACGTGTGGAGCAACCCCGATCAATTCTTGCTTGACGAGGATCTCAATCCAGTCATCGTGGCAGGCTGTCCGCCGGACGGATTTGCTCCGGATGGTCAGTTGTGGGGCAATCCTATCTACAATTACGCAAAGATGAAAGATGAAGGCTATGATTGGTGGGTGCGTAGAGTGCGTCAAACTTTCCGCCTTTACGACATCTTGCGTATAGACCATTTTAGAGGTTTTGCTGGGTATTACGCTGTGAAGTTCGGTGAGAAAACCGCTCGTGAGGGTGAGTGGCTCGAGGGGCCGGGCAAAGACTTGTTTGCAGCCATCAACGAAAAGGTGCCCGAGGCAAAAGTTATCGCAGAGGATTTGGGATTTATAACGCCGGACGTTGTTGAACTGCTTGAGTTTTGCGGTTATCCGGGAATGAAGATGTTGCAATTTGCATTCTTTGACGATGACAGTGAATACTTGCCAAGAATGTTTGATAGCGAAAATTGTGTTGCGTACACAGGCTCCCACGATTCCGATTGTGCATATACGTGGTGCAAAAACCTTGAGGGAGAAACGCTTGCTCGCTTCAAAAAGGAATGCTTGCGTATAAGCGGAGGTGCAAACAGGGTGTATGCTCTTATCAATTTTGCTTTCAAATCAAAGGCAAATTTGGCTGTTGTACCCCTTCAAGATTGGCTTCTTTTGCCAAACGAAAAGGCAAGGATGAACACCCCATCCACAGCGGAAGGCAACTGGACGTGGCGTGCTTCAAACGACTACGACAATCCACAGCTTATTGCACGAATCCGCAAGACAAACGAGCAATTCGGCAGGATAAACTGACGTTTTGGTGAATTGATATAGTTTTAAGAAAGTGAAACATGCAGTACGTAACGTTATATAACGGCGTGAAAATGCCGCAACTTGGCTATGGTGTATATCAAGTTGGCAAGGACGAGTGCGAAAGGTGTGTCTTGGATGCACTTGAAGTTGGATATCGTCACATTGATACGGCACAGAGCTATTTCAACGAGGAAGAAGTGGGCAATGCCATTGCAAAATCAGGCATACATCGCAGTGAGCTTTTTGTTACGTCAAAGGTATGGATAGAGCATTATGGTTATGAGCAAACAAAAGCTTCCGTTGAGCAATCACTCGAAAAACTCAAGACGGATTATATAGACCTTATGTTGCTCCACCAGCCGTTTTCAGACGTGTACGGAGCTTGGCATGCACTTGAAGACTTGTATGACGAGGGTGTGATCAAAGCAATCGGCGTAAGCAATTTTTATCCGGATAGGTTGGTTGATATATGCAGTTTTGCACGCATCAAACCTATGGTAAATCAGGTTGAAACGCATCCGCTCAATCAACAGGTCGTGGCAAACGAATGGATGAAAAAGTACGGCGTTCAGCACGAGGCTTGGGCACCATTCGGCGAGGGAAGGAACGGCTTGTTCTCAAACGAGACTCTTGCAAGGATAGGTGCCAAATATGGCAAATCCACCGCACAAGTGATGTTGAGATGGGCACTCCAGAGAGGCATTGTTGCAATTCCAAAATCCGTGCATAAGGATAGAATGCAACAGAATTTTGATGTGTTTGATTTTGAATTGAGTGACGATGATATGACCGAAATTGCCTTGCTCGATACAAAACAAAGTGCGTTTTTCTCGCATATGGAGCCTAGTATGGTGGAATGGTTTGCAAAAATGGTTGAAGAACGCAAGCATAATAAAGATCATAAAAAAGAAAAGAAATCTTGGTGAAAAGGAGAGATATTAGGAGAGATATTATGAAAAAAGAGATAGGTTCACACGCATATTTGTTTCCAATGCCCGTGCTTATCATAAGCACCTACAACGATGATGGAAGTTATGACGCAATGAATGCCGCATGGGGCAGTATCTGCGATCACAACAAAGTGGCACTTTATCTTGGTGAAGGGCATAGAACATTCAAGAATATTGAAAAACGCAAGGCATTTTGCGTTTCGTTCGGTGTTGAGGGATACGTTACACAATGCGACTTTGTGGGCGTTGTATCTGCAAACGACGATGCGGACAAAATGGCAAAGAGCGGTTTTAGCGTGAGTGCAAGCCAAAGCGTGAATGCGCCAATCATCAACGAACTTCCCGTATGCCTTGAATGCACGCTTGAGTCCATAGATTACGAGAGCGGTTGCGTTGTTGGCGATATAGTCAACGTCGTTGCGGATGATAGCGTGTTGACTGATGGCAAAATCGATATGAACAAGTTTAAGCCCATTGCATACAATTCTGCAGATCACGGCTATTATGCACTTGGAAGCAAGGTTGGCAATGCCTTCCACGACGGATTGTCACTCAAATAAGATATAAAATTAAACTACAAAAAAAGCGTTGCAAGCTGATTGCAACGCTTTTTGTTTTGTTATGCAAAATTACATTTTTGCGATATAAGCGGAAAGCTCGTTGAAGATGACGTCAAGTCCGTGCGCACCAGCATCAGGATAGCCGATGCTACGCTCACCGACCGTACCTGCTCTGCCGAGGGTTGCAACGTGTGTTTTGGTTGCTTCTGCACCGTCGTGTGCTGCTTTTGCACCGAGTGCAAGACCTTCGAGCAAGCCTTTGCCTTCTTCTGAAGCCTTTGTGAGAGCAATTGCACATGGTTTGAGTGCGTCAACAAGTGTCTTGTCACCGATCTCTGCACCTTTGCCAAACGACTTCTTGCCGGTCTCGTAAACGCCACGGTTTGCTTCGGTGAAGAGAAGTGCGATGTCTTTGAGATCAACTTCTTTCTTGCCGAGCATTGCTTTGCCTGCATACTTGAATGCGGAACCCCAGATAGGACCGGAAGCACCGCCGCAGTACTCTTTGATGATTTCACTGCAACTTACAAGGAATTGACCGATGTCGCCCTTCTTTCTTGTTGCCCAGTCTGCTTTGAGCTGTCTGAAGCCTTTTGCAATGGACATACCAAAGTCACCGTCGCCCATCTTGTCTGCCTCGCAGAACGGAACTTCGTTTTCAATGACGATATCAGCCATCTTGTCAACAATCTGCACGAATGCAGGAGTGTTGATTGTTTCGCCTACGCAAGGTGTGCCTTCCACCTCGTAGACAGCGTTGTCATCACTATCGTCACTGATTGCAACGCTCACCGCTTTTTTTGATGCGTGTTCAACGGGAGTGTAGCCGAGTGCCTTGCCGATTGCTTTGATTGCCTCGAGTGCGGACTCTGCTTGCTCGTTCATGACACCGCCCCAAGTGAGAGCAGGAGTTGAAACAGGGTAGTCGATGAGAGATTTGAGCTCGTCATCAACTCTCAACACTGAAATCGATGCACCTGCCATATCGATGGACGTCATAAAGTTGCCAACGATTGTGCGGTGAATCTTGATGCCGTCTGCATTGAGTGCGTTGGTGACGGAGTTGTTGAGGATGTAAAGCTCTTGCAAAGGTGTTCCGCCAAAGCCGTTGATGAGAAGCACGATTTCTTCTCCGCTTTGGAGCTTAAGGTCTTCCTCGAGATCTGTGAGAATACGTCTTGACAAATCATCGCAGAAAGTGCCGGATGAATAGTCAATTTTCTCTCTATATCTGCCAGGCTCGCCGTGGATGCCTACGCCAAATTCCATCTCGTCATCACCGATTTCAAAGGTGGGGTGTCCTGCTGCGGGAACTGTACAGCTTGTGAAAGCAAAACCAAAGGAGCGAACGTTGTCGATAACCTTGTTGGCAACTCTCTTGACTTCGTCAAGCTCTTTGCCTTGTTCCGCCGCCGCACCTGCACATTTATGCACAAGCACCGTGCCTGCAACACCACGTCTGCCGACAGTGTAGAGGGAGTCTTTCACTGCGATGTCGTCATTGACGTACACTGCATCGACTTTGATTCCGTCCTCTTGTGCGTCACTCATGGCGTTGTTGAAGTTCATGCAGTCACCCGAGTAGTTTTTGACAATGAGCAAAACGCCCTTGTCTGTTGCACACTTTTTGATTGCATTGTAAACTTGCACTTGTGATGGGGATGCAAACACGTCACCGCATACCGCACAATCAAGCATACCTCTGCCAACAAAACCTGCGTGTGCCGGTTCGTGTCCGCTTCCGCCGCCGGAGATGAGGCTTACTTTGTCTGCATTGATTTCTTTCTTCTTTACGACTTTGTATTTTTCAACAAATTCAAGTTCGGGATGAGCTGACGCAAGCCCGTGACACATATCGTACACGAAGCTTTGAGCTGTGTTCATTATTTTCTTCATAACAATCTCCTTATTATCGAATTTTGGAAAACGTAAGTGAATGAGTGCTCCCAAAAAATCGATTTTTTGTAAGACACTCCCTCGCTAGGCAAGGGAGTGTGCGTAAACTATTTAGTGGCAGCAATCACATTCACAACCATATCTGTAGTCGTGGCCGAGTTTGTCTGCCGTCTTGATTGCGGCAATAACCATATCTTCCGTTACAGGGAATGGCATATTGTGGATGGATTCATCCGGGATGCAGGTCTTTGCTGCAACGATTGCATATTCTTCATCGGTGAGTTCTTCTCTGATGACTTCGCCTGTCTTTGGATTGGTCATGAGGTCATGCAAGCAGACGGGGAGACCAACTTCGTCACAGAAGTTGAGAACTTCATAGAGTTCTTCTTCAGGGCTGTTTTCAAGCACGAGTTGGCAAATTGTGCCGAATGCAACAACTTCACCATGCATACAGCAGGAGTGAATGTCGTGAACAGCGGTGAGACCGTCGTGAATTGCGTGAGCTGCTGCAAGTCCGCCTGACTCGAAGCCGAGACCGGAGAGGAGAATGTTTGTTTCAACAATCTTTTCAAGAGCAGGAGTTACAACATTGCAGTCGCATGCTGATTTTGCTTTTGCACCGTCACTGATGAGGTTGCGATAGCAAAGTTCTGCAAGTGCGGCGGCGGTGTGTGTGCCATAGCCGAGGAGTGTACCCTTCTTTCTGTTTGCACCACAGGGGAGACCTGCGTTGACGTTGGATACGCTGTTGACGTTTGCTCTTGCCTCAAAATATGTGGAGAGTGCGTCGCCCATACCGCTTACCAAGAAACGTGACGGAGCGTTTGCAATGACGTTGAGGTCGATGAGAACAACTGACGGGCTTTGACGGAAATATGCATAATCGTCAAATTCGTGATCGTCCGTGTAGAGAACTGCAGAGTGTGATGTCGGAGCATCCGTTGCTGCGATTGTCGGGCAGATGATGAGCGGATTGCCTGCTGCAACGCACTTTGACGTGTCGATTGCCTTGCCGCCGCCAAGACCGATTGTGCAAGCACACTTGTTTGCCTTTGCAAACTCTTGCAATGCCTTGACAACAGTGCGTGAGCACTCGCCTTTGAAGAGGTCTGTTGTGATAAACTCAACACCATACTCTTTTTGTGTTGCATTAAGCTTGTCTTGAACAAGATTGAGTGCAAACGGGTCTGCGATAAGAAGTGCCTTCTTACCGAAGGTCTTTACAAAATAACCAAGGTTCAACAACTCGTTTTCGCCTTGTACGTACTTTGTCGGACAGATAAATGCTTTTCTCATAAATTTACTCCTTTTTTTGGAATTTATTTTTTAGATAAAAATATTATAAAACGAATGTATGAATATTTCAATACCCAATTTTTGAAAAATTGAGATTTTTATATATTTTTTTGAAAAAAATCTGCGTTTTTGAACGGTTTGTAGTGTTAAAAATGCAAAATATTAAGGATTTTTAATAAAAAACTTGAATATTGCTCAAATTCGACTATAATAAAAATTAGAAAAATATCTCAAAATCAGAGGTGATTTTATGGCGGAAGGCAAATCTTTGACAGAACGTGCCAAAGAACTTCATGAATTGTACGTGAAACTGGACACGAGTTTGTCCATAAAAAAACGTGTGGACTGGATAAAAGACATCTTGGCTTCAACGGGAGCAAAGGGCATAATTTACGGCAACAGCGGTGGCAAAGATTGCACCCTTGTGGGGGCACTTTGCAAACTTGCCACGTCCAACGTTCTTGGAGTTATCATGCCTTGTCAATCCTCTCAAAACTACGGCAGTGATCGTGACGATGCCATCAAGGCGGGAGAGTGTTTTGGTATAGAGCAAATCGAAGTTGATCTTACCAAAACAAAGGAGGCAATAGTCAACGCTTTGGGAGATGAGCTATCAAAAAACGCACATAGTGAATACTCCCTCAAAATGGCGGGGGTAAACATCAATCCACGCTTGAGAATGGCAACTCTTTATGCACTAGGACAGGCAAGAGGATACCTTGTTGCAGGCACTGGAAATAAGGATGAATTGACCCTTGGATATTTCACAAAATGGGGTGACGGAGCATGTGATTTCAACCCCATTGCCGATTTGACGGTTGGTGAAGTTTTTGAGCATCTAAGGGCGTTAAATGCTCCTGCAAGCATAATCGAAAAGGCACCGTCGGCAGGGCTTTATCCCGGTCAAACTGACGAGCAGGAATTGGGCATAAAATACAGCGACGTGGACAAGTATTTGAAGGGTGAAGAACTTGATGAGAGCATAAAGGCGAAAATCGAAAAAGCCGAGAGAGGAAGTGCTCACAAGCGTCGCATGCCTCTGAAATACGGTGAATAATAAAAAGCAACGTCTCCCCTTTGTCGGGAGGCGTTTTTTATGTCGATAATTTTTCATGCTATTTTTATGCTATAATATGCTATAAATATTTTTTTACAAATTAAAAATATGTTATTGATTATTATTTTTGCGTGTGCTATAATCATTTAGGTTACAATTATTCAACAAAGGAGGGCTTATTATGGCTCATTTAAGCGAAACGGCGGTCAAACAAATCAATGAGATTTGTGACAGATACGTTGGCGAAAATACCCCTCTTATGATGATCTTGAGTGATATTCAAAAGGAATTCGGTTACATTCCTATTGAAGTTCAGCAGATCGTGTCTGAAAGAACGGGTATATCTGTTGCGGAAATTTACGGTGTCGTAACTTTCTATTCATTTTTCTCTCTTGCACCAAAGGGAAAATACGTTATCGGTTGTTGCCTCGGCACAGCTTGCTATGTCAAGGGTGCACAACAGGTTATTGACAAATTTTCCGATATCCTCGGCATCAAACCGGGCGAAACAACCCAAGACGGCTTGTTTACAATAGATGCATTGCGTTGCATCGGTGCTTGCGGAATTGCTCCTGCAGTCACCATCAACGGACAAGTTTATCCAAAGGTTTCCGTCAATGCGGTTTCAAAAATCGTTGACGAGTACAAGGCAAAGGAGAATTGAGCTATGATAAAGAATTTTGCTGATTTGAACAAGGCTTGTGCAGATTGCTCTGCTTGCCTCGATGCAAAGTTTACGGGCAATGACGGCAAAAGACACATTGTTCTTTGCGGTGGTACAGGCTGTTTGTCCTCTCACTCCGACGAGATCAGAGAGGAGTTTGTGAAGCTTATCAACGAGTGTGGCCTCAATGACAAAGTCACCGTCAACCAAGTTGGTTGCTTTGGATTCTGTTCACAAGGTCCGTTTGTAAAGATTTATCCGGAGGATACACTTTACAGAATGGTCACAATCGCAGACGTCAAAGAGATTGTCGAAAAGGATCTCATTGGTGGCGAAATCGTGGATAGACTCCTTTACGTTGATCCCAACACACAACAAAAGATTTCCAAACAAGACGACATCACTTTCTATAAAAAGCAAGTGCGTATCGCATTGCACGGTTGCGGAAGCATCAACCCGGAGAAGATCGAAGAAGCTCTCGGCGCAGGTGCATTCCAAGGTCTTGCACGTGCTTTGCAAATGGATAGACAAGAAGTCATCAACGAGATTTTGGCATCAGGACTCCGTGGCCGTGGCGGTGGCGGATTCCCGACAGGCAGAAAATGGCAGTTTGCATATGCTCAACCCGATGGCGACAAATACGTCGTTTGCAACGGTGACGAGGGCGATCCGGGTGCATTTATGGATCGTTCAATCCTTGAAGGCAATCCGCTTGCAGTTATCGAAGGTATGATGATTGCAGGTTATGCAATCGGTGCACAAAACGGTTATTTCTACGTCCGTGCAGAATATCCTATCGCAGTCAATCGTTTGCGTATAGCCATCAAACAAGCAGAAGAGCTCGGTTTGCTTGGCGACAACATTCTTGGCACAAACTTCTCATTTAGAGTGCATATCCGTCTCGGTGCAGGTGCATTTGTTTGCGGTGAGGAGACTGCATTGCTCAACTCAATCGAAGGCAAGCGTGGTATGCCACGTCCTCGTCCTCCGTTCCCGGCAGTCAAGGGACTTTGGGCATCTCCTACAATCGTCAACAACGTTGAGACTCTCGCTTGCGTGCCTTACATCTTGAGAGAGGGTGTTGACAAATTCACTTGCTACGGCACTGAAAAATCAAAGGGAACAAAGGTCTTTGCTCTTGGCGGAAAGGTCAACAACGTAGGTCTTGTGGAAGTTCCTATGGGCACAACGTTGCGTGAACTTATTTACGACATCGGCGGCGGCATCCCGGGCGGAAAGCAATTCAAGGCTATCCAAACAGGCGGTCCGTCTGGCGGATGTTTGACTGCAGACGACCTCGACGCTCTCATTGACTTTGACAACCTTGTTGCAAAGGGATCAATGATGGGCTCCGGCGGTGCAATCGTCATGGACGAGGACAACTGTATGGTTGACGTTGCAAAATTCTATATGGAATTCATTTGCGACGAATCTTGCGGAAAATGCTCTCCTTGCCGTATCGGTACAAAGAGAATGCTCGAGCTTCTCACAAAGATCACAATGGGTACCGCTACAATGGAAGATTTGGACAAGCTCACAGCACTTGCACAAGACATCAAGAACGATTCCTTGTGTGCTTTGGGACAAACTGCTCCAAACCCGATTCTCTCAACGCTTGCTCACTTCAAAGACGAGTACATTGCACACATTGTTGACAAGAAGTGCCCCGCACACGTCTGCAAGAGCCTCATGAGCTACTCAATTATCCCGGATAAGTGCGTAGGTTGCGGACTTTGTGAGAGAAATTGTCCTGTCAATGCAATCCATGCAACAACTTATATCGCACCCGGTCACAAACTTGCATCGAGAGAAATCGACAATGAAAAGTGCATCAAGTGCGGTCTGTGTATGTCTGCTTGCCGTCCAAAGGCAATTGAGAAGAAATAAGGAGAGTGAATTATGGCTAAAATCAATATTAAAATCGAAGGCGTGCCCTATCAAGTTGAATCAGGCTTGACAATACTCGAAGCGGCAAAAGCTTGCGGATATGAAATTCCGTCACTTTGTGCATTTAACCATGGCGAATGTTCACAAGGCTCCTGCCGTGTATGTCTTGTTGAGGCAACAGGTGCAAGAGGTCTTGTAGCATCATGCGTATATCCCGTTGCAGATGGTATGGAAATCACAATTTCCTCTCCAAAAGCAACTCAAGCAAGACGTTCTTCAGTTGAACTTTTGCTTTCAAACCACAACAGAAATTGCCAAGAGTGCGACAAGAACGGAAAATGTGAACTTCTCCACGTCGCAGTTTTGACGGGTGCAAGAGAGGGTATTTACAGCGGAGAGCAAACTGCAGTTACAGTTGATATGCTCACACCGTCAATCAAGCGTGACACGTCAAAGTGCGTGCTTTGCGGACGTTGTATCGAGCGTTGCAAGAATGCTCACGGCCTTTCAGTGCTCGGCTTTGAAAAGAGAGGTTTCAACACGATCGTTGCTCCTGCAGAGAACAGAAGCTTTGCAAACTCTCCGTGTATTCTTTGCGGTCAATGCGTGAGCGTATGTCCAACGGGTGCACTTATGGAAGTGAGCGAAATCGACAAGGTTGACAATGCATTCAAACAAGGCAAGTACGTCGTTGTGCAAACAGCACCGGCAGTGCGTGCGGCTCTCGGCGAAGAATTCGATATGCCGATCGGCTCACTTGTTACAGGCAAGATGGTTGCAGCATGCCGTCGTCTCGGCTTCAAGAAGGTGTTTGACACCAACTTTGGCGCAGACCTCACAATCATGGAAGAAGCAACAGAGCTTCTTGAGAGAATCAACAAAGGCGGAGTGCTTCCGATGATCACGTCTTGCTCTCCGGGTTGGATCAACTATGCAGAGTACTATTACGGAGATCAACTCGATCACCTTTCCTCTTGCAAATCTCCTCACGAGATGATGGGCGCTGTCCTCAAGTCCTATTATGCAGAGAAAATCGGTGTGAAGCCGGAAGATATGTTTGTTGTGTCAGTCATGCCTTGCACAGCCAAGAAGTATGAAAAGGACAGAGCAGAGCTTGTCACAAACGGTCTTAAGGACGTCGATGCAGTGCTCACAACAAGAGAGCTTGCCAAGATGATCAAGCGTGCAGGTATTAGATTTACCAAGCTTCCCGATGAGCAATTTGACAATGATATCGTTGGTGAATACACGGGTGCAGGCGTCATCTTCGGTGCAACCGGCGGTGTTATGGAAGCAGCTTTGCGTACGGCGGCGGCAGTGCTCAACGGTGACGAACTCGAACACGTGGAGCTTACAGACGTTCGTGGTCTTGAAGGCATCAAAGAAGCAACCTATACTCTTGGCGGAATGGACGTCAAAGTTGCAGTCGCACACGGCATGAAGAATGCAAAAGTCTTGCTCGATCAAATCAGAGCAGGCAAGAGCCCGTATCACTTCATTGAGATTATGGGATGCCCGGGCGGTTGCGTTGCAGGTGGCGGACAACCATACGTCAAACCTTGCTTCTTGCCAAATGAGGACGACAACATCCTCGACACATATCGTGAAAAGAGAGCATCCGCACTCTATCGTGAAGACGAGAGCAAAGCAGTGCGTGTTTCCCACAAGAACGAGCAAGTACAAAAACTGTATGAGGAGTTCCTTGGCGAACCAAACAGCCATCGTGCACACGAGTTGTTGCACACAACCTATCATGCAAGAAAACAGTTTCCTGTAATTGACTAAAGAGAAAAAGCCCTCACGTGAAAGCGTGAGGGCTTTTGAATTAATAATGAATAAATAATGTGGGTGGGACATCCGCACCCGAGCGTGTCGGTCATCATCTTGCTACTCTCGCTTTGAATAGGCACATTCCATTAATAAGTTAAGCCTTGAATTAATAATGAATAATTGCGGTGGGCTCTGTTCACACTTGAATATATGGTTTTATTTATAGAAATTAATATATATTTTGTTTAATTTGCTAGACATATTCATTTGCATATGCTAAACTTTAGCCATCATCTCGATAGAGGTGCGGGTTTTATGATAAGCCGTTGATGCAGACTTCGTCACGGTGGCAAAGGAAAACTCGCCGAAAGTATGATACGTTTGGTCTGAAACTGTCATGCTTGGGACAACGTAGAATATGCGTTGTACTGTCACCGCAAGGTGGAGCGCTATCAACGTTGAAGTGATTTCTGTCCGCAATGTTGTTAGCATTGCGGATTTTTTTATCCTCAATGCGAATGCAAATCGATTTGAAATAATTTTATTTTGGAGTAGCAAAATGAAAAAAACAAGCAAAATCATCACTTTGATTTTGATTTTGGCAGTTGTTGCAAGTTGCATTTTTGTATTTACGGCTTGCGACAGTGACAATCGTGACAACCAGCTTGTTGTTGGCCTTGAATGTGCGTATATCCCATTCAACTTCACGCAAACCACGGATGCCAACGGTGCGGTCAAAATCTCAAATGCAGATGGCTATGCCAACGGCTATGACGTTATGATTGCAAAGAGAATCGCCGATGCACTCGGCAAAGAACTCGTTATCAGCAAGATGGAGTGGGATGCACTTGTTCCAGCAGTGCAAGCGGGTACGATTGATCTTGTAATTGCAGGTATGAGTCCAACAGCAGAAAGAAGAGAGTCCATTGATTTTTCCGATGCATACTATGATAGCAACCTTGTTATTGTTGTGAGAAAGGACGGAGCATACGCAAACGCAACGTCGCTTTCCGATTTCAAAGGAGCTAAACTTGTTGCACAGCAGGGAACCTTCCATGACAAAGCACTTGAAACACAAGAGAGCGAAATAGGTTATACAAGGCTCACACCGAGAGAAGATTTTCCAACGATGACAAGCGAGCTTTCCGCAAAAATGTATGACGGATACGTTGCAGAGGAGCCGGGTGCAAGTGCAGATTGCTCTGCAAACAAGGATTTGACGTATATCCACCTTTTGAATAACGAAAACGGATTTACCGCAACAAAAGACGATACGCAAATTGCAATCGGCATGAGATATGGCTACGAGCATAAGGATGCAATCAACAACTTGCTCGCAACGCTTTCTGAAGAAGAACGCATTGAAATAATGCAAAATGCGGCTGCGTATTCTGTAGATAACACCAGCGGAGAATCAAATTTCTTTACGAGAATAGGCAACATCATTTCCACATATTACGCATCAATTCTCAAGGGCGTTGGCTACACCATTTTGGTTGCTATCGTGGGCACAATCGTGGGTTTGATCATCGGTCTTTTGATTGGTATGTATCGCACTATGGAAGAGCCGAAAAACGGTGCTCTTAAGGTTCTCAAAAAAATAGGTGACGTTATTCTTTCAATTTATATCGAGATATTCCGTGGCACGCCTATGATGGTGCAAGCAATGGTAATATTCTGGGGATTTGCACTCATAAGTGGCGGAACCACCATGAACGTTACTCTTGCAGGTTTGATCATCGTATCTATAAATACCGGTGCGTACATGGCTGAAATTGTGCGTGGCGGTATCATATCCATCGACAAAGGGCAGTTTGAGGGTGCTCAAGCAATAGGCATGACTCACTCGCAAACAATGTTCCATATTGTGCTTCCGCAGGCATTGCGTAACATCATGCCAAGCGTCGCAAACGAGTTTGTCATCAACATCAAAGATACGTCGGTGCTCAATATAATCGGTTTTACAGAGTTGTTCTTCTATGCTAAAGATATTGCACTCAACACATATGCAATATTTGAGAGTTATCTTGTCGCCGCCGTCATTTACTTTATCTTGACGTTCACAATCACACGCATTTTACGTTTTGTGGAGAAAAAGATGGACGGCAAAAAGAATTATAAGATCATGGGTTCGCAAAATATGGATACAGCTTCCATATTGAGAGAGCAAGATACTATGGGAGGTGGAAACAATGACTAATCAAACATACGACATCGATATGGTTGCAAACGAGCAAAATGCACCTGTAGAACAGACTGTTTTGACGGATGAAAACATCATTGAAATTCGCCACCTAGGCAAGACGTTCGGTGAGCATGAAGTGCTCAAAGACATTGATTTTGACGTCAAAAAGGGTGACGTGACCTGCATTATCGGCTCATCCGGCAGTGGAAAATCAACACTTCTTCGTTGCATCAACCTCTTTGAAACGCCCACATATGGTGAAATATACTACCATGGCCAGGACATCACCAACACAAAGAGTGCACCGAAATATCGTGAAAAAGTCACAATGGTGTTTCAGTCATTCAACCTTTTCAACAACCTCAATGTGCTTGCAAATTGCACGATAGGACCTAGAAAAGTGCTCAAAATGAAGAAGAATGAGGCGGAAGAAATCGCACTCAAATATCTTGAGCTTGTTGGAATGAGTGCGTACATTCATGCAAAACCTCGCCAACTTTCAGGCGGACAAAAGCAACGTGTGGCAATTGCTCGTGCACTTGCCATGAATCCAGAGGTTATTCTCTTTGACGAGCCGACTTCCGCTCTCGATCCCGAAATGGTTGGGGAAGTGCTCGAGGTCATGAAGGATCTTGCAAAATCCGGTCTTACAATGATTGTCGTCACGCACGAGATGGCTTTTGCAAGAGACGTCGCAAACAAGGTTGTGTTCATGGATGAAGGCGTCATCGTTGAGGAAGGCACTCCGCAAGAGATATTCACCTCTCCAAAAGAGGAGAGAACAAGAGTTTTCTTGTCAAGAATGCTCAGCGAAAACAAATAAAACTAACAATGCTTGCCACAAAAAACGGCAAGCATTTTAATTTTGTACAAAATGTTGTTGATTTATTATTAACATACATTTAGAATATAATATATAGACAGTTTTTACGGATAGGATTTATTGTGAGAATCGAGCATTTAACCAAGGTTTACAAATCGGCAGGGACAAGCGTGCTTGCCTTGGATGACGTGTCTTTCGTCTTGCCTGACAAAGGGCTTGTTTTTGTCGTTGGAAAGAGCGGAAGCGGAAAATCCACTTTGCTGAATATGTTGGGTGGATTGGATGAAATTACGTCTGGTGACATCATCATCGGTGACAAAAAATTCTCCGAATTTTCAAACAGTGATTTTGATGATTACAGAAACAGCTATTTGGGTTTTGTCTTTCAAGATTTTTGCCTTATTGATGAGTTGAGCGTTGAAAACAACGTTAGACTTGCACTTGACTTGCAAGGAGAGCACAACGTCGATGGCAAGGTTGCAGACATCCTTGAAAAGGTTGAACTCAAAGAATTTGCACACAGAAAGCCCTCTCAACTGAGCGGTGGTCAACGCCAAAGAGTTGCGATTGCAAGAGCACTTGTGAAATCTCCAAAGCTTATACTCGCAGACGAGCCGACGGGCAATTTGGACAGCAAAACCGCAGTTCAAGCACTTGAACTTTTGAAGAAGCTTTCAAAGGATATTTTGGTTGTGATAGTGTCTCACAATCTTAGTGATGCCGAGAAGTATGCCGACAGAATAATCGAGCTTGCAGACGGCAGAATCTTGCAAGATATTTCAAGACACGATAGAGGTGAAAACACTTTCGAGATTGACGGAAACACCGTTTATATTCCCGACGGAGTGAGAATGACGGATGAACAAATGAGTTTGCTCAACGATGTTGCCTCAACGGGAAACGCCCTTATCGTGCAAAGAGATACGGCTTTTGGAAAGACGGAAAATATTGCCGACAATGAGCAGAATGCGGACTTTAAGCATTCAAAATTGAGCATTAAACGTACGTTGGGTATATCTAGGCACTTTTTCAAGAAGAAGTTGATTTCCGGCGCTCTCATGGCAATTATGATAACTGCGGTTGTCTTGATCTTTGCTTTGAGCAGAACTTTTGTGCGTTTTGACAGCAATGCGACAATGGACGAGGCAATGCAGAAGTCGGACAGTCAAGTGCTTGTGATGAAGAAGGGTGTAAAGGACGAACTTCTTGACACGCTCAATACGCAAAATATTGTGAAAATTTCTCAAGATGAGATGGATCAATTGTCTGCTTTGCACGACGGAAAAGTGTATAGAAAAATTCCGTTTTCCATACCGTGTTCCGAGTCCAATTTTGCAACGGAGTCGGGCACAAATCCATCAAGTGAAATATACAATATGTTCTATTGCAAAGAGACGACCGGTGTGCTTATTTGCGATGAGGAGTATCTCACAAAGATATTCGGCGTTGACGGCTCTCTTACGGTGTATGGCGATCTTTATGCCAACAATTATCCCGAAGGGTTTATCATCACCGATTATATTGCCGACAGCCTTTCATATTTCAACAAACACAATGAGCGTGATTATACATATGGGGATTTTGTCGGAAAGGAACTCAACTTGCGTGGCAGAGTATGTGCTGTTGTGGAAACGGGCTACAAAGAGAAATATGCCGACTATCTTGAGAAAATGAAAAAGCGCGAAAAGATAAGCAAAGAGGAGGCGGGCGAGTTTGTTGAGTATGCAAACACCTATCTCAATGTGGCTTACAGTTTCAACGAGAATATCGTGGAAACTTTTGCAAATTCCGCCATCTGCCGACTTGCCAAAATGAACAAAGTTGCTTTTGTCACAACCAAGGGAGAGGTGTATCAGCATACCAATAGCATGCATGCTATTTGCGATACGGACGAAGGGAGAAAGAACGAGTGTGCGATGGGTGTCGATTTGTACAACAGCATTTTCGGCACAACCGTATCGTCGATGGAAGATGCAGAATTTCAAAACAACGACAATATTGTCACCGTCAATTTGTTTGTAAGGGGAGAGAGTGAGATTGTGTATACTCGCACTTTCAAAGTCACCGCTTTGGGAGACGGTATGTCACTGTCATTCTTTGATAGAGAGGTTGCTCAAGAAGCGACCAAGTGCAATTTCTTCACGTCCGAGCTGTATTTTGACGAGCCGACAAGTGCGAGTGCGATATACAATCTTGGCGAGGAGATGGATATGTACGTTGCAACGGAGTATTTCAAAACCATCAATTCCATAACCAAAATAGTGCTTATTTTCCGCGATATTTTCTCACTGATCGCAACGGCATTGTGTGGCGTTATGGTTTTGCTTATGGCATCCTATTCCTTTGGCAATATCCGCTCAAGAAGCTATGAAATAGGCGTTATGAAGGCAATGGGCGCAAGGACGAGAAACGTTGCGGGGATATTCCTCATCCAAGTCATTGCACTGGGATTTGTCATATGCGTACTTTTTGGATTTTTATTCTACTTTGGTATGCCCACTGCAAACGACGTGCTGATGGACAGCATTGTGGAATACGTCAACAACGCCTCCATAACTTCCATAACGCTGTTGAGCTTTGACAAGAGCGTGATGTGGTCGGGCATAGGAATTATCGCAGGCGTTACGCTTGTGTCGGCAATAGCACCATTTGTCGGCGTGATGTCAATCAAACCCGTCAACATCATCAAATCAAAAGAATAAACGCAAACTATTGAAAAAGTCTCGCACTTTTGATACAATGTTTTCCCAGTAAAATATAATTCTGTTATGCTTATGGAGTGAGTATGATTTTAGTATTGGATATTGGCAACACAAACGTCAAATACGGCATTTTTGACAATGACGAACTTGTCGCATCGTGGCGTATAAGCACAAACGTTGCTCGCACTTCTGATGAGTACGGCATGACGTTGGGCAGTCTTTTGGAGCAGAGAGGTATGAGCTTCAAAGATATCGACGCTTGCGTGATGTCATCCGTCGCACCTGCTCTCAATTATACCTTTGAGCATATGTGCAAATATTATCTTGGCAAAGCTCCGCTCGTTTTGTCCCACAAGACGAATACGGGGATTGAAATTTGCTATGAACATCCATCTCAACTCGGCTCGGATAGGATTGTGGACGTTTGCTCTGCATATCATCTGTACGGTGGGCCTGCAATCGTGGTGGATTTTGGCACTGCAACCACCTTCAATCTTGTCACAAAGGACGGCAGATATCTTGGTGGCGCAATCGCTCCGGGCATAAAGACGGCAACGGAATCACTTGTTTCAACCGCTGCAAAACTCCCAAGAATAGAGCTTGAAAAACCCGAGAATATTATCGGCAAAAGCACCAAAAGTTGCATGCAAAGCGGTATAGTTTACGGCTATACGGGGCTTGTGAAATATATGGTGTCAAAGTACAAAGAGCTTGATGAAATGAAGGGTGCAAAGGTGATTGCCACAGGTGGCTTGTGCGAGTTGGTGGACAGTGTAGAACCTGACATAATCGACATAAAAGATCGTGCTCTTGCACTGAAGGGATTGAAAATAATTTACGATAGAAGCGTGGCAAAATAACAACAACAAAACAAATGAAATTGTGTCGCAAAATACGTTGCGATAGTGGAGTATATATGAAAAAAATCGGAGTTGCACTTTTAGGGCTTGGCGTTGTCGGCGGTGGAGTTTATTCCATTCTCAAAGACAAGCGTGAGATGATAAAAAAGAATGAAGGGCTTGACATCGAAGTTGTCAAAGTGCTTGAGAGAAATATTGCAAGATGCGATGAGCTTGGCGTTGATCACAGCTTGATCGCAAGCGGTATTGACGAGATTGTTCAAGACGAGAATATTCAAGTGGTTGCAGAATTCTTTGGCGGTGTCGAACCGGCAAAAAGCTTCCTTAAACTGTCACTTTTGCATGGAAAAAGTGTCGTTACTGCAAACAAGGAGATGTTGGCAAAGAGTTGGAGCGAGCTTGAGGAAGTGGCTCAAAAAACGGGTGCCGGCATATATTTTGAGGCAAGTTGCGTGGGCGGTGTGCCTGTCATAAGAACGCTTACGGAAGCTATGCAAGCCAACTCGATCACTTCGCTAAAGGGCATTGTCAACGGCACGACAAATTATATCTTGTCACGCATGAGCGAGGAAGGATTGGACTATGCTTCTTGTCTTAAGCAAGCGCAGGAACTTGGCTATGCAGAGGCAAATCCGACAGCCGACGTAGACGGGTTTGACGCTACGTACAAAAACAGCATTTTGTCTTCTTTGGCATACAAGGTTAGAGTGCCTATCGAAAATATTTACAGAGAGGGAATTTCCTCTTTGGATATTGTGGATATAGACATTGCAAAATCACTTGGATATGCAATC
Organism: uncultured Bacteroides sp.; assembly: GCA_964644355.1. Lineage (GTDB taxonomy): Bacteria > Bacillota > Clostridia > Christensenellales > CAG-917 > CAG-475. The sequence continues at coordinate 101,238 of CAZXUW010000002.1, read as the reverse complement.
AAATTGCTTGCCGTGTCAAGTTTTGCGGACGGCAAAATCGAGGCAAGAGTGCATCCTACTTTGATCAATTCAAAGCATCCGCTCGCTTCAGTAAGCGGTCCGTTTAACGCATTGTATATCCATGGTGACAACGTGGATGATATCATGTTGTACGGAAGGGGTGCAGGTGCGTTTCCGACCGCAAGCGCGATTGTGAGCGACATCGTGTATGCAGGGCTTGCAAACAGCCATAGAAGATTTGCTTTCGAGTGTGAAAATAATGCTGAAAACGTGCAGTTTGCAGATGATTTCGAGTGTGGATATTACGTGAGATTTGCCCTTGAAAACAATCAAAATACTAGCAAAATTTGCGATATTTTTGAGAGTAGCAGCGTGAATATCGACAACTGCATTGACAAGAGCGTTGAGGGCAGTGCGTATGCAGTGGTGATGACAAACAAGACCAAAGAGAGTGTTGTCAAGGCGCTGATTGCAGACGTTGAGAATAAGGGATTGGCATCCGCCGTTGCCCTCATCAGAGTGGAGGAATAATGATTCTTTTCTTTGCTAGAGGAGAGGTTGACAGCGATAAATTTGTGAAGTTTTGCTATGGGCATTATCGTGATATAATGTCGCAATTCGGCACGGATTTGCCCGTTGAAGTGGCAATCATCCGCAGTGAGGGGCAGAAGCCTTGTTTCGATTGCGAGGACGTCTTTTTCAATTTATCCCATTCGCACGGAGTGGTTATGCTGGGCATTTCACACACTCCTATCGGAGTGGATATTGAAAAAATCAGGGATATTGATTTTGCAAAGTTCGACTTTATCGAGGCGGAGGATAGCGAGGAATTCTTTGAGCAGTGGACGCAAAGAGAGAGCTATCTCAAGTACGTTGGATGTGGTCTTAAACAGTTGAGATGCGAGATCCCCGACGATGCTCATTTTGAACATTTCCCGGTTTTCGGCGATTTTCACGCATGCGTATGTGCTCCCGAGCAAAGCATAAGAGCGTATGAGATAGATCCAAAAGCCGTTGAGGAAGGTTGATTGCACGTCAATCAAAGCCAAGCACTACAGGTACTTGAAATGTGTGGGATAGTGTGATATAATGTACAAGAAATAAGATGCCGTTTGGCATATGTTTTTGCAAATAAGGAGGCAATATGGTGCTGGATAAAATCAAAGAAATTATCAAAGACGTTTTGGGAAAGGACGCAAGTTCTTTTGACGAGAATACCGATATTATGAATGATCTCAAGCTCGATAGCCTTGACATTGTCGATCTTGTTATGTCTGTTGAGGACGAATGGGGCGTTGTGGTCGATGATGAGGATATCGACAAATTGAGAACGCTTGGTGACGTGGCAAAATACATTGAAAGCAGAATTTGACAATAGCAAAATAAAAAATGCTCCCGATGGGGAGCTTTTTTAATGATAACCCTTGCATGGTATAGGCGTGCCGACATCGCGTCTGCAATTGATGACGCTCTTGCAAAACATCGAGATGTTTGATATGCTGTGTCTACTTTCAACAAGAAACAATTTAATGGGATTTATCTTTTGTTTGACAAGTCATCGGGGGTAAACTATTATAATTATGAAGAATAGCTTTGGGATATTGTGGTGCATATATCTGCAAAGATTTCGCATTTTATTTTGCGATCGCAAAGGAGAGAATAGTATGGAAACACTCACGTTTTATCCTAAACATCCGTCGGATGAAAAAACACACATAATAGAAACAACGGCAATGCCACTTTTAGAACAAATCACACCTTTTGAGGTGAAAACGCTTTGCGACGAATATCGTGCGGATGCAAATCACTTTTACGAAAGGTATATGGATAAACGCTTTGAGGTGACGGGAGTTGCTAAAAATGTTGGACCGGATGTTCACAATAAACCGTCGATAGAACTTTCAGACAGCGTAAACGGGCAAACATACGCACTTGTGATTTTTCCAACGGAAGATCACTATGAAAAAGTGAGCGTAGGCGATCACGTAACCGTGCGTGCAAATTATTTGGTTATAAGCAATCGTTACGGCGTAGTTATGAAATTCAGCGAACTGATTTCTGTCGATAAAAAATAACGCAAAGAGGAGAAAATAATATGAAACAACTTGATCGTTTGGGGCTTGGTTGCATGGGAATGTCTTGTTATCGCAATCCGGAAAATTCGTTAAAAACTATTCGTTATGCGTTGGATAGCGGTGTTACGCTTTTGAATACGGGCGAGTTTTATAATGCGGGCGAAAGTGAAATGATAGTGGGACAAGCGTTAAAGAGCGTCAATAGAGACGACTATTTTCTTTCAGTGAAATTCGGTGTGTTGCCGTCACCGCAAGGCGGAATTTATGGTTTAGACGTCAATCCGTTCAACGTAAAAGGACATTTGACATATTCTTTGCGTCGTTTAGGGCTTGATTACGTCGATTTATATCAACCGGCAAGAATGGACACGGAAATTCCTGTTGAAGACGTCGTTGGGGCAATTGCGGACGAGGTAAAAGCCGGCTATGTAAAACATATTGGTCTTTCCATGGTGGATGCTGAAACTCTTCGTCGTGCATGCAAGGTGCATCCTATTCACACGGTTGAAATGGAATATTCGCTTATAGAAAGAGGCATTGAGGACGAATTGATTGCGACGGCAAAAGAGCTGGGCGTGAAAGTGCTTGCGTTCGGAACAGTGGGGCACGGTTTGCTCACGGACGATATTTTGACAGACGGGGCAAAAAATCCACGTATGGCAATGGGATTGCTTTCGATAGAAAATCGAGAACACAATCTTTCGGTGATTAAAAAAGTGAAAGAAATTGCCGATCAAAAAGGGTGTTCTTTGTCGCAACTTGCACTTTTGTGGTCTCTTTCAAAATACGATCATGTGCAAAGCTTGATCGGAACGACGAATCCGCAACATTTGCAAAGTGCAATTGATGCGCTACGCTTTGAGTTGACGGAAGAAGAAATCACACAATTGGAAAATATTATCTCTGCGGAAAAAATAAAAGGGAGATCTATGCGGAATTTCCGTTTTAGCGGAGGAGTTGCAAAGATTCTATAATAAGGAGAACAAAAAAATGAATACTTTAGAAGCGATTTACAGTAGAAGAACGATTCGAAATTTTAATGGCGAAAGCATCAGCGAAACGCAGTTGAAAGAGATTTTGAAGTCGGCGTACGCTTCACCCGTGGGGCGTGCCATGTATGACACTCTTTCCCTTTCCGTGATTACAAATCAAGCATTGCTCGGCAAATGGGAAAAAGCAATGGCAGATATGGTCGGCAATCCTGATATGCACCCGTTTTATGGTGCACCAACGGTGATTTTGGTGTCTTCCATGGCAAACGGAGCAACGTTAAATAACGTAAATTATTCAAATACAGCAACGCTCGTCCAAAATATGGCACTAACAGCAACCGAACTCGGCGTTGGCGCTTGCCATATTTGGGGTGCGGTAGCGGCTCTTGGCGGTAACAAAGACCTTGCCAAAGAACTTGGCGTGTCGGACGGATTTACGCCTTGTTGTGCGATTGCGCTCGGAAAGTTCGACGGCAAGTACGAAATTCGAGAGATTCCCGAAAATCGCATTGCAACCATCTACGTCAAATAATTATCGCAATTAAAACACAACCGCTGAGCCAAATAGTTTCGCTCGGCGGTTTTTAGATGAAATGACTGAAATTCTCAATCCGCAATCACCGACGCAGAGTGGCGTATATCATCAAGTTGCGGTTATACACGCTTATGCGTGATGATATGCAGCGCCAAGGGCTGATGATATGCACCTCACATTGTTCGGTGATGATATCAAAATGCGTCAGCGTTATATTGCGATATACGGATAAGACTACAAACACAATTACATTTTCCAAAGCAAAATAAAAAACCTAAAACGTTTTCTCTCATAAAAAAGGAGTTCGTTTTAGGTTTGTAGTGGTGGAGACAATAAGACTCGAACTTATGACCTCTACGATGTCAACGTAGCGCTCTAACCAACTGGGCTATGCCTCCAAAGCATAGACATATTACAATAATTTGCGGACTTTGGCAAGCGTTTGGCAAGATTTTGCAAAAAAAATATGCATTGAATTTTCATCTTATTATTTTAAGAATGTTTTAATTGACTTATTGACAGTCTTGTGATAAAATTATTTGCATAAATATACAATGGATATACATATTTTATGCGTTTTATGCCAAAAATATGGCATAAAATCCCGGCATAAATAGGTTTGCAGACGAGAAGCTATGACGGAAACCTTCAAAAAGTTGAAAAAGAAATACCTTTTGCTTGCGATAATCAAGAGTATTATCGCAGGTGTTTTTTCTGCACTTTTCTGTGTAGGTGCCGTTATGCTGGGCATAAAGCTTGGTGCTGTGTGGATGGCGTCCTACTATTATGTTATCATAGCTTTGGGCGGATTTGCGATAGCTTTTGGCATCACATTTTTGTTGACACGTCACACAAACAAGTCACTCTCAAGATTGCTTGACTTTGAATATGGCTTGAATGAAAAAGTTCAAACTATGGTTGAGTTTTCAGAGCAAGAAGGGGATATGCTCAAGATACAGAGAGAGGATGCAGAGAACAGACTGAAAAATCTTCCCAAGAAAAAACTTTCTTTTGCAAAGATATGGCAATATATCCTTGTTGCAGTGCTTGGATTATCCATCTTCTTGACGGGTATTTTGCTGCCGTCAAAGTTTGTTGCTCCTACTGTTCCCGATGATTTTACGTTGAGTGATTGGGATTTGAAGGTTCTTGAACAGCTCATTTCAGAGGTTAAGTCTTCAGATCTTAAAGACGAGGTTATGATCCCGAGTGTCACTGCACTGGAGCTTCTCAAGGATCAGTTGACCAATGCAAAGACAAATGCAGAGATGAGAGAGTCTGTGCGTAATTGTGCAAAGGCAATTGACAAGGCAGTTGTTCTTGCCAACACCTATCGTGACATAGCACTCAGGTTGAATGCATATACGGGACTTGCCGATTTCACAAGGGCATTGGTATCGGCGTGTGACTCATACAAACAGAGCAATGACGTCGAGATCAACTCAATGTCGGTGGTCAAGGCGTGCAGTCAGGCATCCGAAGAAAGAATACGTGCTCAACTTTCCGTGTTTACAAATTCATTCATTGCAAAGGTGAAAAATTTGACGGCGGATGCGGAAATCAAAAATGCAGTGGAGGCATTCCTCAATCCGTTCAATGAGAGCATGGTGGAGGACGGTGCACCTATCGAGGCACTTGCCGAGGACGAATTGTATTTGGCATTGGCAGATTTTTCCACAAGACTGACACCGGTTGTCGAGGAGTACGGCTTGTTTGTAGATTATATGAAATCTATCGTGTCGGACTCCTGTTCTACCTTTATTTCATCCGCATCCAAAGTGCTTGTCGAGCAAGTGTACAATCGCATAATGGACGACTATATATTCAATAGGCTTGCAGACATATTCAGTGTGACGCTTACGCAAGACGAGTTGGATTTGCCGGGTATTTCCGGCGGTGATATCGGTCCGGGGGACGGATCGTCGAGCGGTGGCGGTGCAGGTGACGGTGACGTCGTGTACGGCGGAAACGATGCCGTGTATGATCCAAACTCTGCAGAACACGTGCCTTATGGCGAGGTTTGGAATGATTACGTTGCAAAATTGTATGAGCGTATCAACGATAAACAATCGGGTTTAAGCAAAGAAATGGAAGCTTATATCCTTGAATACATCAACATTCTTGACGGCAGTGCATCGGAAAACGAAGGGGACTGACGTCTGATATAAACAAACATCAAAAATAAACACCATGGAGATATTATATGGAAAACGAAGCAAGAATAAAGGAATTTAGCCTTGTAATAAACAAAATTAGAGACGAACTTCACAAAGACGTTGTCGGTCAAGACGAAATTATTGACAACGTTATTATTGCCATTATAGCAGGCGGTAACGTGTTGCTTGAAGGTGTCCCGGGCGTTGGCAAGACACGTCTTGTGCGTTCACTTGGAAAGACACTCGGACTTCCGTTTTCCAGAATTCAGTTTACGCCCGACCTTATGCCGTCTGACGTAACGGGTACGAATATCATTGAAAAGGATGAGAATGGCAAGCTCAATTCCGTATTCCAAAAAGGACCGATTTTTGCAAACTTGGTGCTCGCCGATGAAATCAACCGTGCAACGCCAAAGACGCAGTCTGCTATGCTTGAGGTTATGCAAGAGCACAAGATAACCGTGGCAAAAAAGACTTATCAGCTTAGCGAGCCGTTTTTCGTGCTTGCAACGGAAAACCCGATCGAGCAAGACGGTACTTATCCGCTTCCTGAAGCACAGATGGACCGCTTTATGCTCAAACTCATCATGGAATTCCCCTCTGTTGACGAACTTAAAGACATCGTCAATATGACGCAGATAACCATGGATGAAACTGCAAATGCCGTTGTTGACGGTGCTACGGTGCTTGAGATGAGAGAGATTGCAAAGCAAATGCCTGTCATTGACGACGTGCTCCATTATGCTGTGAGCCTCGTTGCAAATTCTCACCCCGAAGTATCGTCTGCATCATCCGTTGCAAAGAAGTATTTGAAATACGGTGCATCCCCAAGAGCCGCACAGGCACTTATCACTTGTGCAAAGGTCAAGGCATTGATGGATGGCAACTACAACGTGTCCTATCAAGACATCGACACGCTTGCGCATCCGGTGTTGAGACACAGAATCAAAGTCAACTACACCGCAATCAACGAGAAGCTTTCAGTGGACGACATTATCGATTGTCTCATCGAAGAAAACAAAAAACTCTGCAAATAATCAAAGGTATAAAGAGATACGTTGCGGCAAAGTCATTGCATAGCAATGAAACAATCTGCAAAAGTGCAGATAGTGTAAGATTTAGAAGCGTTTTATGAGCAAATTGGCAATAACAGACGAGTTTCTCAAAGAGGTTGAACTTCTTGAGTTGCTTGTAAAAAATAACGTAGCCGGCATGTTCGGCGGCAATCACAAGAGCAAATCTTTTGGATCCTCTTGTGAATTTGCCGATTTTAGAGAATATATGCCCGGTGATGATATTTCCAAGATTGATTGGAACGCTTTTGCACGCTTCGATAAACTTTACACAAAGCAATATCTTGACGAACGCAGACTGCACACAGTCATCTATATCGACGCAAGTAGATCTATGGATTTTGGCAAAGCTCACAAGGCGGAGCAGGCGTTGAGGATGACGGCGGTGATTGCATATTTGTCCATCATTGCAATGGACAAGGTGTCAATCTATGCGGTGAGGGGCAATAGCGTTGAGGAAGTTGTTGCAAACATCTCCGGCAAGGAGTCCTATCTCAATTCGATTGGCAAATTGAATGATATAGAGTTTGACGGAGACAGCAGTTTGAGCGAGGCGATTTTGCCGACAAAGGTGGGATACGGCAACGGTATGTCCGTGGTTGTTTCAGACTTTTTGACGGACAATGATTATGAACTTGCAATAGATCACATGATCTCAAAAAAGAGAGACGTGCTCTGTGTTCAAGTGCTTTCGCAAGAAGAATTGAATCCGAAAGTTAGAGGCAAAATGCACCTCTTTGACTCTGAAGATTTGAATAAGTATTATCGTAAAAATATAAATAGAGATATTATAAATGCCTATAAGAGAGCGTTGGAGTACGTTCAGGACAGAATCAGGGATTTCTGCTTGGCACGCGGAGCGGACTATTTGATGGTGTCCGACGAAGATTCGATAGGCAAAATATTCTTTGAATCGCTTACAAACATGGGGGTGCTGAAATGAGCTTGCTATATCCGCTTGGATTGTTGGGACTTATCGGCGTTCCCATCCTAATAATCATTTACATCATCAAGAACAAGTATACGGAGCAGACTGTCACGTCCACGTATATTTGGACGCTCAGCGAGAAATTTCTCAAGCGTAGAAATCCCATCAACAAACTGCAAAAATGGATAAGCCTGCTTTTGCAGATTTTGATGGTTGTTCTCATATCTCTTGCCATTGCACATCCGACGATTATCTTGCCGGGAAAAGCAAACGACTATTGTTTCATTTTGGATGCGTCCGGCAGTATGACCGCCCAAACAGAGGGCGTATCTCGCTTTGACAGAGCCAAGAGCAATGTTGAGGGCATCATCACCCAGTCTCAAAAGGGAAGCACTTACACACTCATTTGTGCAGGCGAGACGTCTGCTGTGATTTATCGCAATGTTACCGACAAAGATCAGGCGTTGAAACTTTTGAGTGAAGTTGAAATTTCGGGAGCACAGGCGGACTTTGATACCTCTCTTGAAAATGCACAAGAGTATTTTGATGAAACACCCTCGTCAAAAATTTATTTTTTGACGGATAGCGAATATGCATCTTCCGACAACGTGGAAATAGTCAACGTGTCCGCAAGCGAAGTCAATTATGCGATTGTGAGCGCAGAGAGTGAAATTCAAAGCTCTGGATTGCTTGTCAAAGGCAAGGTTATCGCATACGGCGGAGACGGAAATTTGACGATATCCGTGTACGTTGACGGTGCAAGTACCCCGACAGGGCAGACCACTATATCCGTTGCGAAGGTGGCGGACAAGGTGAACGTGTCCCTGAATGCGGACGAGCTTGCAAAGATTGTTAATGACGGTGGCAGTGAATTTAGCGTTCAATGTGCGTCGGTGAGCAATTATCAGTCGATAAGAGTGGTCATTGACAATGCCGATGCCATAAGCACCGACAACGAAATCGTGCTGTACAACATCAAGCAAGACACGTCTTTCAACACGCTCATCGTGAGTGATTCGCCATTCTTTTTGAAGTCCATGTTCAACGCATTGGGACACAGGCAGATCGACGTGATGGCAACAGATAGCTATGATGCCGTCGCAACCAACGGTTTGAACTACGGCTTGTATATCTTTGACAGCTTCACGCCTCAACAAATGCCAACAAGCGGTGCGGTGTGGTTCTTCTCGCCGACAACGGTGAACAACTCGGGATTTGCTTATCAGACGGATTCGGGAGAGTATTCAACCAAAATCCTCGGATACAGCACTTCTTCAAAATCGGAAACGAAAAAACTCCTCAAGGGGATCGATACCTCTGTGGAGATGTATATATCCAAATATTCCAGATACAGCCAAAGTGCGGACTTTTTGACCGTGCTTACTTGTGAGGGCAATCCTGCGGTGTTTGCAGGAAGCAACGGCTATGGCAATAGAGAGGTTGTGTTTGCGTTCAGCCTCAACCACTCGGATATGCCGTTGACCTTCAATTGTTTGCAACTGTTTGAAAACTTGCTGAATTATACCTTCCCGCAAGTTATCGACGAGGCAAACTATTTCTGCGGTGACATCGTCAATATCAACGTGATTTCAGGCACTCAAAGCCTTATGATTGTCACGCCGTCGGGTGAGGAGGAATATTTGTCAACGGAGTCTGCGGAGTGCAGTTATACTCTTGCAGAGGTTGGTTTGTACACTTTGAAAGTGCGTACGGGCAGTGGAAACAGCACCTCTGAACGCACGTTGCATTTTTACTCCGAGATGCCGTACTCTGAAAGTGTGACGATAGCACAAGCTGATAGCTTCTCCATAGTTGGAGATGCAGTGAATGCCGGCAGGGACGGAATTTATGACGACTTGCTTGCTTTGTTTATTATTCTTGCCGTGATTTTCATTGCGGATTGGATGGTGTATTGTTATGAGCAGTATCAACTTCGATAACGCTTATTTGTTGTTAATCATGATTCCCGTCATGGTATTGCTGGCAATACCCTTCTTTTTGGCTGTCAAAAAAGACAATGCAAACATGCACAATATTCTGTCTGCGGTGTTGCATTTGTTGATGGGAATATGCATAGTTTTTGCTCTTGCAGGCACAACAGTAGAGACGACTGTCACTGAAACGGACGTCTACGTGCTTGCAGACGTGTCCTATTCGGCGGACAGAAATTTGGACACGATAGACAATTATATTGAAGAATTGCAAGCCAATTTGCCGAAAAATTCAAGACTCGGCGTTGTTTGCTTTGCAAAAGAACAGCAACTTTTGGTGCCTTTGGGCAAGTCTTTGAAGAGCGTGAAATCCGCTGATTTTGACTTGTTGGACGCAAGTGAAACGGACATTGAGGGTGCGTTTGACTATGCAAGCACTTTGTTTAGAGACGGTGTTATCAAGAGAGTTGTGGTCATGACGGACGGCAAGCAGACGCACGTGTCCGACTCCAACGCACTCAAGAGATCTGTGGATACGTTGAGGGCAGAGGGTATTATGGTGGATGCCGTCTATATCGACAACAACCTTGCTCAAGATGCACAAGAGGTGCAAATGCTTTCCGCCGTTGCCACGCAAAATACGTATTGTGGCAAGCAAGAATCCGTTGTTGTCACCGTGCGCAGCAACGTTCAAACAAGAGCAACCGTGTCATTGTATAGAGGCAGTTTGAAGCTTGAGGACAAGAGTTCCACTCTCTCAAAGGGCAACAACGAGATCACTTTTAACCTCGATACAAGCGTAAAAGGCGATTATGAATACGAGGTTGTCGTCGATGCAGAGAAGGACGAGAACAATCTAAACAACAACATCAAATTCTCGCAAAAGGTGTCTGATGCCGTCAATGTTTTGTTGATTGCAACAGATCAAGAGGATATTGAAAGAATAAAATCAAATTACTCCGACAAAGCTACAGTGAGCGTGTTTGGAGTCAAAGACGAGCTTCCGCTTACGGTTGAGGAGCTGTGCTGTTATGACGAGATCGTCATAAGCAACGTCAATTTGACGCAAGCAAACAATTACGTTTTGTTCCTCTCCAACCTCAACACGGTGGTTTCATCCTTTGGTAAGAGCCTTGTGACGTACGGCAACGTGTTTACTCACGACTCTGACGAGCTTGACACTCTTGCAAATATGCTTCCTGTCAAATTCGGCAACGATGACGGCACGCCAAAGCTTTATACGATTGTCATCGACGCATCATCAAGTATGGCTTTTGGTGGTCACGGTTCACGCATCGCTATAGCAAAAAGTGCAAGCAAACAGCTTGTTTCCAACCTCAAAGAGGGGGATTGGGCTTGCATTGTCACCTTCAACGGCAACTATTATACCGTTTGTTCACCAACGCCTATATTCGATGACGAAATCAATTCTTCTCGTCAAGAGATATGCGACAAAATAGACGCCATAGAAACACAGCACGGCACAATTATCAGCTTTGGCTTGCAAGAAGCGTACAACAAAATCAGCTCCTTGTCCTTCAGTGAAAAGCAAATTATGCTCATAAGCGACGGCAGAACATTTGAAAACGTCGGTTCGGGAGCCATCTCTGAAGATCAAAAGGTCACAAATATTTTGGAGGACTTCAGCAGAGATCATATCCCTGTGTCCGTCATAGACGTGGGCAGAGACAATGAAACCTCTCTTGATTCACAAAGGGCAAAAGCTCGTCTTGAAAAGATTGCAAATCTCACAAGCGGAACGTATTTCTATGCAAATTCGCTTGAAATGCTTGAAAACGTCGTGTTTGGCGAGGGTTTTTTGGACGACATCACGGACGTCGTGTTTGACGAACCTGCGTTTGTGTCCGTTTCACGCTCATCCGATGCAGTGTTGAAAGGTGTGGAATTTGTATCGACAGACTACGTGACTGGCTTTATTTACAGCAAGGCAAAGGCGGGTGCAACCACGGCTCTTGAATTGTTGCATGAGGAAAAACACATTCCTCTTTACAGCTATTGGAACTATGGCAACGGCAAGGTGTCCTCATTTGTGTCCACTGTTTCGCAGACTTCAGAGTGGGAAAATTTGCGACTTAGAGAACCCTTCCTTGCAAACGTTCTTTCAACCAACATCCCTAGCAAAAAGGCAAATTATCCCTTTGTGCTCGAAACCGTTGAGGACAACGGATATATCACGATAACCGTCACTCCCGCAAAGGTGAGTGCGGATACAAAAGCAAAAATCACGCTCACTATGCCCGGTCAAAACGGAAGTGATGAAAAAGTTGTGATCCAAAGCGATTTGAAATTTGCAACGTATTGCTACAAGTATAGTTTTGCAACTGAAGGTGTCGGCAAATACGAGGCAGAGATAGAATATCAATCCTTGGGATTGCAGACTTATACGGCAAATTATTCATACTACGTGCCATATTTGGTGGATTATGACAGCTTTGCTGTCTATGACATCGCAGTTCTTCACAAGATGATAGGCTCGGAAGGCACTGTTATGGATGGCGACGACGTCATAAGAATAGTCAACGACGAAGATATGGTCGCAAGCTATGTGGTCAATATGACGCTTGTTCTCCTCTCGATTGCGGTTGCAATGTTCGTCATTGATATCATTGTTCGCAAGCTCAAATGGGAGGATATCAAAAGCCTGTTTGGCAAAGGAAAGAAATAAAATGAAAATTGCATACTCAAAATTGAAAAGATTTTTGGTTGTGGCAATGATTCTTGTCTTTGCCGTGACGTTGGTTGCGTGCAATTATAAGCCTGCAGTCGATTCCACAATGGGTGGAAGCGGTCAAGGCGGAAATCAGAGTGGAAGCGGTCAAGGCGGAAGCCAAAGTGGCACAAACCATGGTGACGGAAACCAAGGCGGTGGTCAAGGCGGAGACGTAACCGTTGACGAGGACGTGTACACCGTTAGATTTAGCGAGAAGATTCCGTATGCATACATTGCAGGGATTCAAGTCATTTGGACGGATATCGAAAGCATCAACGGAGCTTTCTATTCCGCATATTTCGACAAAGACGGCGTTGCATCCGTCAGCGGACTTGACGGTGACTATAGAGTCACTTTGTCCGCAACTCCGGAGGGTTACACCTACAACCCGAACATCTATTTTGCAAACTCCGATTCAAAAGACATCACAATCAAGTTGTTTGAATTGCTTGAACCGGACAACGCATCCACTGCAACAGGGCTTGACAGATATCACTCATTCTTGCTCTCTTCCACGGGTGCATATAGAGCGGTGCTCACGGCAGACAACTTTGAAAACGGCTTGTGGTTTACTTACAAACCGACACTCACGGGCAATTATTCATTTGAGTCGATGATAGACATCACTCAAAACAAGCTCAATCCTATACTCGATCAGCACAACGGCACGTTTGCATTCGTTACGGAGTTTCCGTCACAGACGGTGAACGATGGTGGTGAATCCAACACGTTCACCAAGAATTTCCGTTGGGAAGTTGCTCTCAAATCCGTTGGCAACGTGTATCATTTCCGTCTGTATGCAGAAACGCTTGACAAGGGCGTGTTCCCGCTGTACGTAGACTTTATTCTCGACAGAGACGGAGAGCTTACCAACGGCTCTGCAAACAATACGCAAAGGGTGGAAGTCACCCACGATTTCGATGCAATAGCAGATGTCGCATATAGCGATATTGCCGGCTCGTTCAGGTGGTATGGCAATTTTGACGGAAACAACACAATTCTTGACGGAAGCAAGGTGTTCTATGCCGGAGATGGTGCTCAAACGCCTGAAGAAAGGAAAGCCAACGACTATTATTACGTCATCGATTCAAACGGCAACAAGAAGATATTGTATGCAAAAATAGATGGTGCCTTTGTGTTTGAAGAAGAAGATGGTAAGGGATTTTCAAATCCGTTGCTCAAGAATAGAAAAATCGAGGGCAGGGATGAAAATAACAACGTTTGTTTCTATTATTATGACGAGTTTATAACAACCTATGCCACAAAAGCCGTGAAAGACGGATGCTATCCTGTCACAGCGGAGCTTAAACTGCTTTTGCAAAGGTACAGCATTTGGCAATCGCTCTTTAGAGACGGTGAAGGCGGAGCAGAGGCGTATTTCATGTCATCCGAGACAAATCAGTGGCTGTTTGACTGCGGTGTGTTTATATGAGGAGGGATGAAGAATGAAAAGAAATAGATTATTGATTTTTGGCATAGCAATTCTCATTCTCCTTGTCGGAGCAATGCTATTGAGCGCATGCGGACACACGCATCAAGTGCTGAGGTGGAAGGTTATCAAGGAGCCGACCTGCACGCACGAGGGCATGCAAAGAGGTGCTTGTGTGGATTGCGGTGAGGTTGCAGAGGAGCCTGTTGCCATAGTTCCTGAAAACCACGTGTGGGGAATATGGGAAGTCACCGTCGTTCCGACGTATGAGCGTAACGGCAGGGGCGAAGCAACAAGAGTGTGCAAGGAAGATTCCACTCACACGCAATCGGTTGTTTTGCCAAGGCTCACGGCAGACGGCACAGGCTACAAAGAATACGAAGTATACCAAGAGGCAACAGTCGTGTCGGAGGGCAGATTGTCCGCCGTGCTCGAGAGCGAATATGGCGAGATAGCCTTTACGATCGAAGTGCCCAAAAAGGAGTTTGATCTCGATTCTGTTGAGGATGCGGTGTATATCGGCTCCTCGAACAAGCATTTGATAAGACAAGGCAGTGGGCTTATCGACATCGGCTACAATCCCGGCAAGGAAGAACACACATACGGTGCGTTCACCTATGAATACGGCAATGATTATTTGCACATCAACGACACCGGCAAGCGTAGAGAGACTTGGATATCAAAGACGTCAAGTGGCGATTATTTTGGTGTTTTGAAGGACGAATATGCGGTGAACGACATCATACGTTTTTCCGCAACCGAACTTCAAATGGGTGGCTATTTCTATGAATTGTCACGTTCTGACAAGGAATTTTACGGTGCGGAAGGCTTGCTTTACAACGCCTATTTGTGGGGCAAAAGATCCACTCAAAGGGACTTCAAATCGGGCAAAACCGTGAGTGCCGTTAAGGATACAAGCGGAAACGTCATCAATGCAAGCGGTGAAGGCGTGTATTGGTTCAAGTTCAGCTATTATTATGCTCCGCAATACTACAACGACGTGGAGTGCAGATTTATGCTGACAGAGGGCGGTGCGATCAAATACATCGTGATGTACGTCAACTCATACACGAGAGATCCGAGCGGAAAGGGGCAGAGTGCCGATCAATTTGGTTTGTATGCCGATCCCAACACCAACAGTAGCATTGCATATCTGTATGGAAATTGCGGAAACCCATTGTACAACGAAGTCATCGAGTACAAGCAAGATTTGGTGGAGAATTATCCCGACGAGCCGGAGCACAACTACACCGAGGAAGCCTTTATGATATCGTCTTTTGACGTTAAGTACAGGGGCAAGGTCGTTGGTGAGGAGTATGATGAAAACACCACTCCAAGCTTCAAGACGGGTGGATACAGCAACAACATCGTGCTTGAAATCGGAAATATTTTGCCTGCAACGGCAAATTTGGATACGGATCCGATATCGATATACCGCATTGACGGCAACAGGGAGATTTTGCTCACAAGTTCGGACACAAACGATCCTGTGTGGATTAACGGAAGCAACAGAGTGACGATAAGATCACGTCTTGCCGGTGAAATCAAACTTGTGTTTAGGTCAAGGAGCAAAACTGAAAGAGTTGTGACGTTGTATGCGGAATATTCATCGCCGGAGACCTTGTATCCATGCGTGTATGAATACAATGATGCCGGCTATTCTTGGAGACAATCCGAGGACAAAAAGCTGTCAACAACAGTATACGTCAAGCAATCTTTGCTGATGAGAGCCGTCATTTCAAGCGAATATTTGGCATACGTTGATCCTAGCTACACTCCGCAAATTGCAAGCGGACCGGAGGGTGGTGCAACACTCACGCAATCAGAGGATGGCGAAACTGTCAGCTTTGTCGCAACGCAAGCGGGCGAGTACGTCGTCGAGATGCGCTCAAAGCTTATGAGCACAGTTGTGGCAAGAGTCATTGTCACTGTTGAGTCTGCTCCCAACGTGAACAACCTGATGAGCGGTGAATACACGGCAAAATTCAAGAAATTCACGGCAACGGTCTCATTTGCAGAGCCTGATACGGAGGGCAAGATATATGCCACCGTCACCACCAACAAGGGCACGGAAGTGTTGCTTGTGTACTACAACTGGGGGTATGGTGCAATCATGTGCGAGCATTCGGACGGTGCAAATCTTGACGTGCTCATCAACATCAATGAGGCATACAAGCTTGTCTTGTCCAATCCAACCGGATTTGGTGGAGGCAGAGAAAAGGCAATCATGTATGAGAAAGTGGATGAACCTGTGGACGGTTCCATTGATGAATCTATTGTATGATAGACGTGTAATAACTTAATATTATAATAAAAAAGCGGACGTTGAAATGGATGTTCGCTTTTTTTTATCAAAGAGGCTTGTGTGTTGGTCGGCACCATGACAATGGCAACAATCGCATATTCTCAACGCACTGTCACGTCGTTCCTTGCAATGGCAGTGTGGGGTGGAGTAACAAAAAACACACGATTCGCATAAAAATAAATGTATCAACATTGCATAAATATACATTTAGTGCATAAAGCATAAAAAACGGACAAGGCAAAATTTGCGGATAAAAATGGCAGAAAACTCCACTAAACAGTGGGGGTATGTGGGAAAAATCACAGTGTAAAAACGGGGAATTTCGAGGTGAAAAATAAAAAAAATTATAAAAATTTTATTAAAATTTGAAAAAAAAACTATACAAATCGAAAAACATGGTGTATCATTATGCATATTAGGTGATAAACACCACAATTTTGACAAAAAAAAGGAGATATAACAATGAAAAAGTCGACGAAGAAACTTACATTGACATTGGTGGCAGTTTTGGTATTCGTTCTTTGCATTGGTGTTTTGGTTGCATGTGACCTTGTCCCAAGCAATCCAAGCCATACACACAGCTATTCTGAAAATTGGAAGTCTGACAAGGACAACCATTGGAAGGAGTGCGCATGTGGTGACAAGAGCGAAGAAGCAGCACACGTGAATGAACAAGGCGATGACGAGCTTTGCGACGTTTGTGGATATGATTTGCACGTTCACAGCTACGGCACAGCATGGAAGTCCGACAAGGACAACCACTGGAAAGAGTGCTCATGCGGTGACAAGAGCGAACTTGCAGCACACGTAGACGCAAACAACGACGAGAAGTGCGACGTTTGCGAATATGATTCACACGTACACAGCTATGACAGTTGGGCTTTTGATGACACAGACCACTGGAAAGAGTGTGCAACTGATCACGCAAAAGACGATAGCACAAAAGCAGCACACAGTGATCCTGCATATGATGGCGTTTGTGACACTTGTGGATATGACAAGATGCACAAGCATGCATACAACCTTTGGGATAAAGATGCCGACAATCACTGGCAAAAGTGTTCTTGTGGTGCAATTTTGACAAGTTCAACCGCACCTCACGCAGATACTGATAATGATGAGCTTTGCGATGATTGCGGAAAAGACATGCACGTGCACTCATACACAGAGTGGGCATGGAATGACACTGAACACTGGAAGGCTTGCCCCAAAGACGATGCTGCAGATGCAACAAGCTATGCAGATCACGAAGAAGATTATTGGAATCCAGGCTATTGCGAAATTTGCGGTGGACACTTCATTTGCATCGATGATGACAGTGATGGTATCTGTGACATAGAGGATTGCGCAAAACATTGTGCACACGTAGACCACAACGGTGACTTTGTATGCGACATAGAAGACTGCGGTGAAGAACTTGAGAGCCATACGCACTCAATGAGATTTGTGCTTCCTATAGATGAGATGTGGGGTGATGAAATAACACCTACACCGAGCAAAGACGTTGAAGGTGCATTTGCTTGCACAAACGATGGTGATGATGTGCACCACTATTGCAAAATGGAACCTATCACGGTGAAATATTGCCCACTTGGCAGTGAAGCTAAAACAACTGTGGAAGATGGCAAGTGCGTATACTACTACTTGGCACCTGACTACGATATTATCTACAATCTTCCTACACAAGTTGATATAACCATTGGCGCAACAACAACTTTGGAGCGTATTTACTACACGGCAGTTGATGATGATTATAATCTTATTATCAACAACACGGTTACCGCACTCAGTGCAGGCAAACAAGCATTGGGCGAGGGTGATATAAGCACGGTTTTGTACAAGGCAACAGCAACAGACGGCAACGTTTCATTCAAGATCGATTATTTGCCGGGCGAATCACAAACTAGTGCAATCGAAATTGAGAAAAACAAACTTTACGAAGGTAAAGATGAGTTGTGGCTCAAGTACACAGCAACTGAAGATGAAGAATTGGTATTCTTCAACACAGCTCTCTCTTGTGAATATGATGAAGAGATTGATATGCTTCTTGAAGACTATCCTTATTGCATGATTTTTGAAGGCCTTGATGATGAAGAAGGTTTGATGTGTGCTGGTAAGTATACAATTGTAAGCATTGAGAAAGACACTGTGTACTATATCTATATACCGGAAATGTATGATGATGAAACTCAATACGGTGTCAAACTTATGGACAAAGTTGATGGTGAATCTTATCTTGGTTATGCAATGACAAGTCCTGCTCCGATCGATGGCAACACACTCACTGTTTCTACAGATGCAAACGGAACTCGTTATTACACATGGACTGCTTCCGAAAACGGAACACTCGATGTTGCAATTTCATCTGAAACCGAGGGTGCTTACAGCTTGGTAACTTGCATGGCACCATTTACTGATGCTTATGGCACAAGCTGGTCATATCCGGATGACGAGAATACGATTGCAAAAGGCGAAACATGGCTCATTATCGTTGAGTATTACGCAGAGGGTAACAATGGCGATTATACATTGACGTTTTCGTTAACACCCGATACAACCGGTGGTGAAGGCTCCGGTACGGAAGGCGGTGACGAGGGTGACGAAGGTGGTTCAACATTTGCATTCCCAACAGATTTGATCGGCACATGGTACATCGAAGATGGAACAAAAATTGTCATTTCAGCAAACAGCCTTTCAATGGACGGTGCTGAATGCATTGGTTATGCAATCGATGATTCCGGTGACGTAACACACTATAATTTCCAAGGCATGGTCTTGAGATATACTATATACAAAGATGGTGACACTTGGAAATTCGGAACATATGAATCTGGACATTTGACAACTCAATCACTCCTCACAACAGATCCTAGTGGCGAAGCATCCGGAAGCATTCCTGAAGTATTCTATGGCACTTGGAGTGGTGAGTTTGATATCGATGAAGATGAGCCACGGCTAATGACTATAACAATCACGGCTGATTCTATAAGCGTTGATGAAACTTCATTGACAGGTGAGGATATCGAAATTAACGGTATGCAGATTACTATTGTTGGTATTGCGACCTTGACATACAATGCGGAAGACGATACATTGTTGGTAGATATGGAAGGAGTCACGGCAATATTTACCAAAGATAGTACTGGCACAACAGCAAGTCTTGATTTGGGAGACAATGAGGTCTCTGCTACAGCAGAAGGTGTTGCAATGACATTTACATCAGAAGCTGGTGGAAGCTATGTTCTGTCAACTGCAGATGAAAATGCTTATATCGGTTCTAATGCTGAGTTAGAATTTGCAGCTGATCTATATACGCCGTATCATTTTACTCTGGCTGCGGGCGAATCAAAAACATTCTATTTTAGCACAAATGATACGAAAGATGATACATACATCATTACTATTGCCCAAGCAGAGGCATAATCAACAATCAAATCAAATGCTATAAAGCGTTTTTCACGGAGACCAAACGGTCTCCGTGATTTTTTATGTGCGTGCGTTTTATTGCGGTCGTCAAAAAAAAAGTGTATAATGCATAGATATGAATACCAAAGAGGTGGACGAAATGTGCCAAGAGCCTATTGACGTCAAAGACGTGGTCAATGATGAGTGTGTGGATGACAAGTCGCAGTGCGAGCAAGCTGTGCTTGACGAGAGCACGGACAAAAAAGCTTGCTTCAAAGAGAAGTTATCCAAGCAGAACTTGAAAAAACACGGCAAACTTTTTGCAAAAAACGAACTGCCAAGATGCTTTTTTGTGCTGTTGAGTGCCTTGCTGTACGTTGTGGGTGTTGAGCTGTTTGTTGCAGACAACGGCTTTATCACGGGCGGTATTTGGGGCATTGCACTCATGATAGAGCAAGTCACGGGCTGGACGGCAAGCTATCTTATGTTTGCCATCAACATTCCACTTCTCATTTTGGCGGTGATTATCCTCGGCTGGAGATTTACGCTGTACACCTTTTTGTTTATCGGCGGACAAACGCTGTTTTCCGCTTTGATAGGGCTTATTGAAATTTCAAAACCACTGTTCAGCGGTGATGCTCAACAGCTCCTGTCCGCTTTTGTGGCAGGTGCCATTATGGGCGTAGGTCTTGCCATGTGCTTGCGTTTTGGCGGTTGCACTGGCGGTACGGACATCATCAGCGTAATTCTGCAGAAAAAGAAACTGCACGTCAGCGTGCCTTGGATCATCTTTACGATCAATTCAATCATCATTGCTTGCTCTTTCTTTGTATATCACAAGCTTGAGGCTATCGTGTATTCAATCATCCTTGAGTTTGTCGCATCCAAGGTGAGTGACTCCATCCTCAGCGGTAGCAAAGGGGCGGTTAGATTTGAGATTATCACCAACAAGGGCGAGGAGCTTAGAGATGCCATCATCAACCGTATGGATAGGGGCGCCACGCTCATCGAGGCAAAGGGCGGTTATACGCTGGATGATAAGTCCATCATCATATGCATCGTCCACAAACGTCGCACTGCCGATTTCAAGAAGTTTTTGACAACCATCGATCCGGAAGCGTTTATCAACATCGCAAAAGTGTCCTCCGTCATGGGCAAGGGCTTTAGAGCGGACAACGATTGAAAAAAATGCCGTAATGTTACGGCGTTTTTTAATGAATAATTGCCTTAAAGAATGACATCATTCTTTAAGGTGTTCATACGTATTCCATTGTGAATTTTGCCTAATTTTGCCTAATATTATATTAATATATTTTAATATTTTATTTATTTTTGAAAAATTGCTTGCATTATTATACATTTTATTGCACAATTATAATACATATCTATGTATTTTAATTCATTCAAGGAGTTCTCTTATGAGAAGAAATAAAATTACTGTTTTATTGCTTTTGCTTCTCGTTGCGTGTTTGTGCATGAGCTTGATCGCTTGTGACAAAACCGATGAGGACGGAAACTTTATCCCAAGCGTTGTCACAATACCTGCAGAGGATGACGGTATAGTTGACGTCGATTACAAGGTTACGGTTCTTTATCCCGACCGCACACCTGTTTTGGGAGTTGAGGTGCAACTTTTCCTCGTTGACGACGACGAGGCTCCTTTCTGTGGTGCGACCACAGGTTCGGACGGCGTTGCTGTTCTTCCAACAAGCAAGGGTTTGGAGTATTTCATCGTGATCAACCACGTTCCTCAAGGCTACATCTATGAGGACGATGATTTCATTGCTAAAAACGAAACGTCCAAGACCGTTGTTATCTCATCCACTTCGCAATCAAACAAATATGACATCTGCGTTGTGAGCGAGGGCGGTATGCCCATGAAGAACATCACCGTTTCTCTCAAGGATGGCGAGGAAATTATCTCCTCAAAAGTCACAGGCGAGAATGGTATTGCTTCAATCAAGGTTGCAACTCTTGGCGAATACGCAATCGAGGTTGTCGGTCTCCCCAACGGCTACAGCGTTGTCAATCCCGACCAAAAGACGAGTGCAACCGCAGGTCAAGTCAGCGTTACTGTCAAATCAGAGCCGATAAAGGACAAGATGCCCGACACATACCGCTACGTGATGGATGACATCATTTACGATTTCACCCTGACAACCTCCGACGGAAAGACGTTCACGCTCTCTGAAGTGCTCAAACAAAAGAAATTTGTCATGATCAACTTCTGGGCAACTTGGTGTAATCCGTGCAAAGAGGAGTTTGATGATATGCAAACGGCATATGAGCGTTATCAAGAAGATATGGCGATCATTGCTATCTCTACAAGCGACACCAATCAAGCTGTAATCAACTTTAAGGCAGACTACAGCCCATCTTTGACGTTTGATATGTCCACCGATCAAAACAGCCTCTATGGACGTTTCTCGAATTATTCCAACGGTGGCAGTATCCCACTTTCAATATTTGTTGACCGCTATGGCAAGATAAGCAACTTTATCTTTGGCGGTGGCACAGAGGCTCTCTTTAGACAAGAGTTTGCTCGCTACACGGCAGAGGACTACGTGCAAGTTGCGTACGATCCTTCAAATGACGAAATCCCTATTGACGAACCAGATGCACCGGACGTCAATATGCCTGCATCCGAAGATATTGTGAATAAGATCAGCCCGGTGCTTGGCGGTACTTATTCCGAAATCGGTGACGGCAAAGTGTGGCCGTGGATCCTCGGTACAGATGGCGACGACGACATCCTTTATGCAAGCAATATTGAAAGACACAACAACACAACGGCAACTTTGAACTATGAGTTCAAGTTGAATGAGGGTGAATTCCTCACGTTCGACTACTTTATGAACACCGAGGATATCGGCAATGCGGATATCGCAAGCGTGTATATCGACGGCGACTGGATGTGCGATCTCGAAAGAGTGTCCGGCGGTTGGAAGACAAAGTATTTGTATACGCCATTGTCCTCATCCATCGATCCTGCCGATTCGCAAAAAAACCATACGCTCTCAATTTACTACGTCAAGGATGCAAGTGACGGTGTTTACCTCCACGGCGATGAATTGGTCGCAATCAAGAACGTACGCACAGTCACCAAGTCTGAATTGCAAGGTGACGTGAACGTCCTAAGACCTGCTTCTTGGAACTTCAAAGAGGTTGATGGCGTGGAGAGGTATTCAAGCTTTGTTGACGTTGTTTTGAACAAGAAAGACGGCTACTACCACGTCGGCAGTGAAGACGGTCCGTACTTGCTTGCAAACCTCGCAGCTTCAACGCACTACAGCCCTGAATCTGTGTCTGCTCTTGCAGAAAGCGGTTATTTCGAGCTTGTCGGCATTCAAGCACAGCTTGCATTCGTCACGGACGGTATGTCAAATCCGCCTGCAGACAGCTACGTTGAATATCACAAGGGCTACGCTTGGATGGCAAAGAACTCCGATTTGCCAAACTACTGCTACGTTGACGAAAGATTGGCAATCGTGCTTGACATCATGGTTGAAGCATTCTCAATGAACAAGGTGCAAGGAGATTTCCTCACAAAGTATTATCACGAGGATGCTTGGCTTGAGCTTTGCTACTACATGGACAACTATAACGGCAAGCCTCTTGCCAACATTTTGCAAGGCATAAGCAACAAGGAAGCTTATGAGGCTGTCGGCGGAAATCAACCCAACCACGTTGTTGTTGACAAGACACTCGTTCCAAGAGGATTCATCTACAAGTATACCCCGGACAAGACCGGTGCTTACAAAGTGTACTCCATCATCCCGAAGGAATATGCAAGCCAGCAGGGCGGTTACGTCCACATCACACACAACGGTGCGATGATCAAGAGCGAAGATGCTATTGGCAACTTCAAACAATACGTGACCTTTGAAAAGGGTGAGACCTACTACATCGGCGTCGCATTCGATTTGCCGGGTTCATGGGGTGAGCTTGACTTCTACATCGACTATCTCGGTGAGTCTTATGATCATTTCACAACTGTGACGGACGGCACATACACCTATCTTGCAGACAGCAAGGGTGATCCGATCTATGACGAAAACGGTCAGCTCACGTATATCATCAGCAAGTTCGATTCAAGACTTACTGCTCAGTTGGGTGAGGATGGATATTATCATCAAGCAATTGACGGCAAGATGGATACGGGCGAAAATTCATATATTTGGATTTCACTCTCAGAAGATAATGCGCTCTTCAATGCAACTCTCAAAGAGCTTGCAAAAGGTGCTTACACGTTTGAGGGATCTTCTTCAAGCTTCTTTGATCTCACAAGCATGGGCGATGAAGATTACACTGACTATATCCTTGCTCTTTGCGAAGAAGCAGAACAGAAGGATGCCGAAAACGACATAACTTGGGGTATGGTCAAGGCTGATGCAAAACTTGTCAGCATCCTCAAGAAGGCACTTGCAAAGATAGATCACGCTTCCGACGAGTCATGGCTTGGATTTGCGTTCTATCACGAGCATTTGGGTGAATATCCGGCAAAAACATCCAAATAATGCACAAATAGCAATTATGATCAGGGCCTTCCGCACGGACACACTGTCCGTCGGGAGGCTCTTTCTTATGCCTCGTGTTATATTCACCTGTGGCAGATTGAGTGGGGTGGGGTAATAATGAATAATTGCGGTAGGGCTCTGCACTCATCTTTATTCAAAAATGTATAAAAATTAAATATTTATGCATAAAAATTAATTTGTTAATATTTTAATTGATTTTCTCGAAAACGTGTGTTAAGATGTTTTGCGATGAATATATGGAGGTTCTGTATGAACAAATTTCTTAAAACTTTGACTGCTGTTGCAGTTGTGATAACACTTATTGCTTGCGTAGGCTTGTTGGTTGCTTGCGGAGACGATTCAAATAACGACACAAATCCAGGCGAAAATGAAGATTACACCTACAAGTTTTTTGTTGTAGGTTCTGACGGCCATGCTGCTCTTCAAGTGCAAGTGCAACTTTGTTCGATTGATGAGGATGGCAACGTGACCGATTGCAGAATGCCCGTAACGACCGATGAATACGGTGTTGTTGTATTCACTGAAGACGGCATGCCATCTGTATCTGCCGGTGTGTATGAAATCCATTTGCTAAGCGAAACAGGAGGAACTCTTGCTTTTAATGGAGAACATTATACAAGCGTTGATCAAAAAGATTACATCTTGGAAGTGACAAAATAAGCTCAAAACAACATAAAAAAGCACACTATCGTTTGATGGTGTGCTTTTTGTATTCAATGTATTGTTTTTGTTAAGATTTGGGACGTTTTGTGCCTTTTCTGCACTTTTTGCAAGAGTGTAGGGGGAGCTTTGATATCCGCAAAGTAGCTGACAAAACGATGTCGTTTTGTGCGTCTTTTTTGCTTGCTAGCAAAGGAGTTTCAACTGCGGTTTTGCCCAGTATTTACAGATATTTTTCCACTTCTTCCACAAGCTTTTCTTTGCTCATCGAGCCGATGTTTACGGATTGGATAACACCCTGTTTGTCAAGCACAATGGTTATTGGGAAGTTGCCGTCACCGCCAAGCTTTTTGTACAAGTTCAACTCTTCGGTGTCTTGCACAAAATTGAGCACATAATCACCAAATCCAAGCCTTTCGATGTTCTCTTGTTTGTCAAGGCGAGTGTCGATATTGTGTGCATGCACAACTATGATTTCGACGTCCTCGCTATACTCTTGTTGCACTTCGTTGAAGTGGGGAAGTTCCGCCACGCAACCGCCACAGTTTATATACCAGAAGTTGATGACAAGCACCTTGCCTTTTGCGTTGGCAGATGAGAATGTTTCGCCGTTGGGATTGCCTGCCGTTTTGTATGCAGAAAGCTCAAAATCAGGGCATTTTTCGCCTATTTTGTATCCCTCAACCGCCACTTCTTTGTAGATGAAATTGACGTAAACAATGGCAATAACAAGTATGAGGGCAAGTGCACAACAGCCGGCTATCGTTGCAATTTTTATCAATTCAGCTCTGTTCATTGCTCTTGCTCCTTGTCGGTATTTTCACCGCTTTTACGGCTGAGATTTGCATTGTTTGCCATTGCGATAAGGTCGATTTTTGTCGGCGCAACAGGTGTTTCTATGTCATTGCCTCTCAAAATGAGGTTGGAACCTTTCCAGCTGATTGCCTTTGCAGGGCATACGCTCACGCAAGCTCCGCACTGTATGCACTCGTGATCACCGACGTGTTTGATGTCCATTTGACACACTGAAATGCACAATCCGCAGTCCGTACACTTGGTCTTGTCCAGTTTGATGCCAAGCAACGCGACCTTTGAGAAAAAGCCGTATATCGCACCGAGAGGGCAGAGAAAACGACAGAAGAAGCGGTATATGAACACGCTTGCCACGATAATGATCATAAGCACAAGGAATTTCCAAGTGAAATAAGGACCTATTGAGGCAAATTGATCTGCGTTGTTTGGGTTGATCAAAAGCATAATACCGCCAAGCAAAGTGCCGTTTGGGCAAATGTACTTGCAGAATGCGGGAACGCCCGTCGTGTACATCAAGGGGATTATGATGACAAACACGGCAAGAATGAAATACTTGAGGTAGGAAAGAACCCTTGTAACTTTGCTTTTTTGGATTTTTGGCGTCTTGATTTTGTGTAGCCACTCTTGGATGAGTCCCATAGGGCAGAGCCATCCGCATATCGTGCGTCCCAATAGAAGCCCAAACATGATGAGGATGCCGAATATGTAGGCTGGAAGTCTGTGATTTGACTCCGTCAAAGCGTTTTGGAGGGAGCCGAGAGGGCACGCTCCAATCGCACCGGGGCAGGAGTAGCAGTTGAGACCGGGTACGCACATTGCTTTGGTGCCACCGGTGTAGATTTTGCCCGTCTTGAAGCCCTTGAAATTGCAGTTGTACAAGAGCATGGCGTAGACTTGAATGATTCTACGCTTGCTGGGGGCATGGTTTTTGAGCCACTGCCATGCAGAGGAGGTGTATTTTTTGAAGTTTTCTTTCATTTCAACAGATTTCATATTATCAACCCAATCCTATACATTCTCTGCAAATATTGACGGCTTTTTCAAGCACTGCGGCAAGACCGCCGTTGATGATGCCCACAACAAACAACGCAACCGCAAGCACGGCAAGGGAGATCCTTGTTGCAAGCAGTGAATACTTCTTGAAACGCTGTGTTTTGAGAACATCGGGTATTTTGCTATATATCTTTTCCCAAAGGGAAACTTTGTCATTTTGTGTGTTTATAGGTGATGCATTCGCATTGTTTTTTGCCTCTGCGATGAGACGTTTCATCTCTTGAACTTCACGTTTTGCCGAAAGCTCGAAATAGATTGTCACGCAAATAAGCAACACAAACGCCGATGCAACCCACGGCAAGAAGTGAGGGAGCATATCGAGCATATCTTGCATGGGATCAAAGCCGTTTCCCGCAGGACGGTAATTGTCACTGTCAAGCACGACGATGCCCACCATGACGATAGCCAAGATTATAAATGCTATCGTTGCGCAAAACACCACTGTTTTGATTATTCTTGCACGGCGTAATTTCTCACTTTCCAAGCCAGGGAAACGGCGTTGCAACTTCTTGAGAGTGTTTGTCTGATATATCGTTGCACGCAATTTTTGAGGTTGGATAGGGAAGATTTGCCAAAGGATTGCTCCAATTGCCACAAATGCTATCCAAACGTAAAGTACGGGGGCAATTTGAGAGAGATATTCACCCACTATTTCACGAGAATATCCGCCGGGAGAGTGATAAACTCGCTGAGATTGCACGATAAGAAGAACGCCCGACGCTATTGTCAAAACGCTCAATATGATGCCGTACACCAAACGAAGAATTTTCCGTTGTTTTTCACTCATGTGCTGTCTCCCAATATAATATGGTACGTGAACGTATGTGCGTATGCTCGCCTGCACGCCGTACTAAGCTAAATTATATATCAAAGTATATTTGTCGTCAAGTGTTTTGCTTTTAACGGCTATCTATTGACAAGCTGGCGGATAAAATGATAAAATGATCGATGCTTGCGGTCGAAGCACTTGCAAAAAAACATAAGAGAAGTGTCAATGGAAAAGTCTATTTGTCAAAATTATCTCAAAATACTTGAAGAAGAATTGCTCCCTGCAATGGGGTGTACGGAGCCTATTGCCGTGGCATATGCCTCCGCATTGGCAAGAGACGTTTTGAAGGGCGTGCCACAAAGGGCGGAAATATCCGTCAGCGGAAACATCTTGAAAAACGTCAAGAGCGTTGTCGTGCCAAACACCGGAGGATTGAGAGGCATTGCATCTGCGGTGTCTGCAGGTATTGTTGCCGGAAAGGCAGAAAAGAAACTTGAAGTTTTGGCAGAGATAAAAGACGCAGATATTGTCGAAATAGAGAAGTTTTTGCGCGAGTGCGAGTTTAAGATCGAGAAGTCGAAATCAGGCGAAATTTTTGATATTGCAATAAGGCTTTTCTCACAAAACGACGAGGCTTTTGCAAGAATTGTGGGCTATCACACAAACGTTGTGAGAGTGGAGCACAACGGAGAGATTTTGTTTGACAGCGTTGGTGAGTGCAAGGAGTTTGACGTATACCGCAATCAAACGGAATGTGCCGACAGAAGTACGCTTTCTGTGAAAAATATCGTTGAATTTATACAAAACGTTGACGTAAAAGACCTCGAAAAGACGGTCGGAAAACAGATTGAATACAATGTTGCAATAGGCAAAGAAGGGCTCAAAAACGACTACGGTGCGTCCGTGGGCAAAGTGTTGTTGTCATCTTTTGGAAACGACGTGCACACAAGGGCAAAGGCACTTGCGGCAGGTGGCTCGGATGCGAGAATGAACGGTTGCAATCTCCCTGTTGTGATTGTGTCCGGAAGCGGAAATCAAGGTATGGTGGCATCTCTGCCCGTGGTGGTGTATGCGGAGCATCTTGGTGCGGATAGAGAAAAGACGATAAGAGCGGTTGCTCTGTCCGACTTGATCACGATACACCTAAAGAGCGGAATAGGCAGATTGTCCGCCTATTGCGGAGCAGTGTCTGCAGGTTGCGGAGCCGGCGCCGGCATATGTTATCTCTATGGAGGTGATTCAGAGCAGATTGCCCAGACCATTTCCAACGTGCTTGCAATAGACTCCGGCATAATATGTGACGGAGCAAAGTCAAGCTGTGCGGCAAAGATAGCATCCGCCGTCGAGGCAGGGCTTGTGGGCATGGAGATGAGCCGCAACGGAAAGAGATTCCAAAGCGGTGACGGAATACTTGAAAAGAACGTTGAAAACACTATAGAAAATATCGGTGATATTGCCCGCAACGGCATGAGAGAAACGGATGAGGAAATCATCAGATTGATGATCAAAAACTGCAATTGAAATGCGGTGAAAAAGTGATTAAAAAGCGGTGAAAAATTGCCGTTTTTTCGCTGAAAAAATATAGTCAAAAACAATAGAAAAATATATGCAATTTCAAAATCCGGAAAGAGAAGTCACAAGACTTTGAATTTTGGATTTTTATTTTCTCAAAAGCGTTTTTTCAAACAATTGTATAGAAAGTATAAAAAATGAATATTTATGCATTTATGCGTTTTTAATTATATATAAAATAACATTAAAAAGTAAAATGTGTGCATATAAATTTGACATGCATTTTTTTTCATGGTAAAATGCATTCTAAATGATATAGTCGCATATTATGCGTGCGAGAGCGTGCGTGAGCGTGAAACTCTCACTCAGCAAAAAAAATAGACAACAGCAAAACGTTCGACAAATCGGGTGGATTTGTCGAAGGAGGTTAGAATTGAAATTCGGTATTAGGAAAGCCATAAGTTACACACTGATATTCATACTGTGCGTTTCGTCCATAGTGGCGATTTATGATAGCTCGACATCCGCATCAAAGGCGGTTGCATCGGCAAATCAAATCTCTTTTACTGACGTTACCGGTGAAACGGATCTTTCTTCTATTGCCCTTGAGAACCTTGCTTCTTCCGTTATGGAGAGCACGGCGACAACTTCTTACAAGCAACACACTGTGATTGTAAGTCTTGATGGCAACAACCTTGTTGACGAGGCATGCGGACAAAACGTGTCCGACTATGCAAACTCTGCGGTTGGCAAGAAGAAGGCATCCGTTCTCAAAGAAAAACAAGATATGTTCTTGCAACAACTTGACAGACTCGGCATTGCGTACACTCTCAAAAACAGATACACGATTGTTGACAACGCCGTGGCAATCGAGGTGAACACTGCTTACGTTTCTGCAATCAAGGGTATTGCAGGCGTAAAGAGCGTATCTTTGTCAGAAACGTATTTGAAGCCGGAAACGGTGGATATGGGTTCCTATGCCTCTGCAAGTTCTGAAGAAATGGACGAAGCACTCAAAAACGCAATGGCTGTCACAAACAAGACAAGCGTTTACAAGACGGGTGTTTATGATTCTTCGGAAGTTGACTACAAGGGTGCAGGCTCTGTTGTTGCAATCATCGACACAGGTCTCGATTACACACACAACGCATTCGTTTGGGATGAAGAACACGAGAGTGTCTATTCTCTTGATGAGGCAGTCTTTGACAGAAGCACTATCGCAAACGCTCTTGCAAGCGGAAATATGATGGCTGAAGAAAAATCTGCTTTGAACGGCAAGCAAATTTCCGTCAACGATTTGTATATCAGCAAAAAAGTTCCTTTCGCTTACGACTATTCAGATAACGACACGGACGTTTATCCGTCATACTCCAACCACGGCACGCACGTCGCAGGTATTGTCGCAGGTTATGATCCTGATGGCTATACCGACAAAAACGGCAAGAAAGTTGACGAGCCGTTTGTGGGTGTTGCTCCTCAAGCACAGCTTGTGATCTGCAAGGTTTTCACTGATGACCTTGACGACTCCGATTTGGGCGGTGCAGAAACAGAGGACATCTTGGCTGCTCTTGAAGATTGTATTCTTCTTGGCGTTGACGTCATCAACATGAGTTTGGGTACCTCTTGCGGATTCTCAACCACGGACGACGGTGATGAAGAAGGTGAGATGCTCAACAGAGTTTACAACAACGTTATGGAAGCAGGCATCAGCCTTGTTTGTGCAGCAAGCAACGACTACAGTGCGGCTTACGGCGGAACGTTTGGTACAAACCTTGCTTCCAACCCGGACTCCGGTACAGTCGGTTCTCCGTCTGTATTTGCTGCGGCACTTTCCGTTGCAAGTATCAGCGGTCAAAATTCTCCGTACATGATTGCAAACGGCGAAACTGCTGTTTACTATGAGGAGTCAAGTGACCAATACAACAAATACTATGACTTTGCCGAAGAAATCTTGAAGAAAGTTGGCCAGGACGAAACAAGAGCAGAATTTACCTACGTATCCATTCCCGGCACGGGCAGAGTTACGGACTTCAACAACTCCGGCGTAAAGAATAAGGTCAAAGGCAATATCGCACTTGTCAAGCGTGGCGGTATCACCTTCAAAGAGAAGGTTGAAAATGCAAAGAAAGCGGGTGCAATCGGCATCATCGTTTACAACAACGTTTCAGGTGTCGTGAGAATGGCACTTGGTGAAGTGGAAGATCCAATTCCGTCATGCTGTATAAATATGGAAGTCGGTGAAGTGCTTGCGACTTATGCGTCTCAACACAGCAGAACGGGCAAGATTGTCGTTGACAAGAGCTTGTCTGCAGGTCCGTTTATGAGCGAGTTCTCCTCTTGGGGTGTCACTCCTGACTTGAAGCTTAAGCCGGAAATCACTGCACACGGCGGAGAAATCACCTCTGCAGTTCCCGGTGGCTATGGCGAGCAGAGCGGTACAAGTATGGCATCTCCGAACATGGCAGGTGTCGTGTCCATCGTTAGAGGCTATCTCAAAGCTCGTGAAGAATTGTCACAGACGGAACTTACACAACGCATCAATCAGCTTGTCATGAGCACGGCAACCATCGTCATGGATCGTGACACCCTTCCGTATTCTCCGAGAAAGCAGGGTGCAGGCTTGGGAAGTCTTGCAAACGCTATCTCGACAAATGCGTATCTTTATACCACCGATGCTTCTATCGACTATCGTCCAAAAGCGAACCTTGGTGACGATCCAAATAAAACTGGTACTTATGATGTCACTTTCAAAATCAAGAACTTCGGTGAGAGCAGTTTGTCATTTGAATTCAATCCAATTTTCATGACGGAAAGAATTGCAAGCAACAAACTTGCCGTTGCAGAGCAAGCATATATTCTCGATGACGTGAAGCCGATTTTCAGTGTGAGCGGTGTGGGTGCAAACATAAGCGAAAATATCCTCACGGTTGAGAGCGGTGCAGATGCAGAAATCACGGTTAGATTTACGCTTTCCGATGCGGAAAAGAAATATATCGACGATAGTTTCAGAAACGGTATGTACGTTGAGGGCTTTGTCAATCTTGTCAGCAAAACAAGCGGACAATGCAACCTCAATCTGCCATTCCTCGGCTTCTATGGCGATTGGGCAAAAGTTCCTATTTTGGACTACACTTATCAAATAAATGACGAGGGTAAGTACGAAAAAGTGCATATCAACGATGCTTACTACATTGACGAGGCATTGGCAGATTCCTCTATCGACGACGAGGATAAGCCTCAAGCAAGTAGCTGGGCAACTCAACCATATACAAAATACTACAACGATCGTTTCTCCATGCCGATGGGCTCTTTTGCATACTTGCAAGACGAGAATGCCGACAGAGTGTATACAACCATGGAGCACAACGCAATTTCTTGCTTCGACCAATTCTATGGTGAAGATAATGTTGAAAACTATTTGGCAACTTATCAATTCAGAGGTCTTTACCTTGGACTTATGCGTGGTGCAAGAAAGGTGGATTACTGCCTAGTGGACGAGGCAACAGGTGAAGTGCTTTATGAAAACACTGCTTATCGTGTAAATAAGGCATATTCCGGCGGCGGAAATACCGTTCCGGGCTATTTGAAGTTTGAAATCGATCCGCTTGAATACAACATGGTTTCAAACGGAAAATATCGCATGGATTTTGAATTCTATTGCGACTTCGGCGATGATAACAGAACAACGCCCGACGATACGTACTCTTTCACGTTCTACTGTGACTATGAGGCTCCATCTCTTAGGGAAGTTAGAGTTAGATATCAAGACTACAAAGAGGACAATAAACAAAAGCAACGTATATATCTCGATATGGATGTATACGACAACCACTATGCACAAGCGGCATTGCTTTGCTACTTTGACAGCAATGCAAACGAGCTTAAGCAAGTCACGGATTACGTTGTGCCGTTCTATAACTTTGTGAAGAACAGTACAAATACAATATCTATTGAAATAACGAATATTTACGAGCAGTACGGCGATAACCTTTACGTGCAATTTGACGACTATGCGTTGAACCATTCCGTTTACCGCATCGACTTGAAAAAGGCAGAAGGAAACGCAACTCCGGATACGTTTGAGCTTGCAGAAGGCGAGAGCGAAATCAATCTCGACATCTATCAAACACACAAAGTGTCATTGGTGTATAGCGGAGATGCAAATATCTCAAACTTCACTTGGGATTCCGAAAACAAGAATATCGCAGACGTCAAGAACGGTGAAATCGTCGGTTTGTCCAAGGGTAGCACAAACATTCAGGTTAAATCCGGCAACGGTGAATATAAGAAGATCAAAGTGAACGTGAGCGACGTTGAAAGAAAGTTGGATTTGCCGTCCATTTCCTTCAAGACAATTGTCAACAACGATGATAGATTGTCTGCAAGCGACAACGTTTCACTCTATCCCGATCAGGATATTACGCTTAGCGTAAAAACAGATCCGTGGTATTATCCGCAAAGCAAAGTCAAGCTTAGATGGGAGTCCACCAACTCCTCAATCGTGTCCGTTGATCAAAACGGAAAACTTGACCTCATCAAGAAGGGCAAGGCAAGCGTCGAGGCTATTTTGCTTAGAGAGGACGGCACGGATTCAAGCTTTAGAGCAACTATCAGAATCAACGTTCTCGATCCGTTTGTCGTGTCCGGCTATACGCTCACGCATTATAGAGGTAAAGATAAGAGTGTTGACATCCCCGATGATGAAATGATTATGTATATCGGTGAGGATGCATTCAAAGACAATTCCACAATGGAAGAAGTCATCATTCCAAAGACCGTAATCAACATCTACGAGGGTGCTTTCAGAAACTGCTCTGCTCTTGAGAGAGTGTATCTTGTGAGCAAAGTGCAAGAAGAAATCCCCGATGCGGACTTGAAACTTGTCTATCGTTCCGCATTTGAGGGCTGTAGTTCGCTTGAATTGCTTGATTTGACAAACGTCAAGGTTATCACGGTTGCTGTCAATTCATTCAAGAATTGCTCATCTCTTAGCAAAATCAAGAATATGAAGGCAATCGGTTCTGCATACGAGACCGCATTTGAGGGCTGCACGTCACTCACAAGCATCGACCTCACCGGTATGCAAGTTGCAGGCTATGGTGTGTTCAAGAATTGTACTTCCATCAATGAAGTGTTGACGGGGCAATTTACCGCAATCGGTGATAATATGTTTGAGGGTTGCAAGTCTTTGAAGAATGTGACCTTGAACAACTCTGTTATCGGTGCATATGCCTTCAGCAATTGTAAGAATCTCAATAGCGTGACGATAAACGGCGTAAGCGGTGAAAACTTCGTCATTGAGGAGAGAGCATTCAGCAACAGCGGTTTGAGCAAGATCACTTTTGCGGACGATTGCAACGTTATAAAGATCGGCGACAAGGCATTTGAAAAGACTAAACTCACCACAATCAAACTTCCAAACGGTTTGACTGAAATCGGTGTTGACATCTTTGCAGGTGCAACGTCACTTACAAGCATAACTCTCCCTGCATCCTTCGATTATGAACAAATCGTGTTTGCAAGCGGATTGCTCTCGGGCTTGAACGTGAAGTTGAGCGACGAGTCGCAATACGTTATCGAGGGCGGAGTGCTTTACAACAAAGATAAGACAACGCTCCTTGCAGTTTTGGATGCTTCCGTTACATCTGTAACAATACCCGAAACGGTGACGAGCATATATGACTATGCGTTTGCAAATTCAAGCGTAACGTCTATCGTTATACCGGAAACGGTGACAAATATCGGAGTTGGTGCTTTCAAGCAATCTAAGCTTGCCAAAATCGAAATTCAAGGTAACAGCATCACTGAAATAAAGAAAGATACGTTCAGCTACACCAACTTGATTGCAATCACACTTCCGACTTCCGTCAAGAGCATTGGAGATTACGCATTTGCAAAGACTTCGCTCTCAAGCATTGATTTGAGCGGTGTTGAAAGCGTAGGCGACTATGCATTCTCCGATTGCATCCAGCTTGCATCTATCACGTTTACGGACAGCTTGAGCACGCTTGGTGATTACGTGTTTATGAACACAACGGCTCTTGATTCCATCACACTTCCTGCAGTTAAGGAAGTCGGTGACGCCGTGTTTGCAAAATCTGCAGTTTCCACCGTTGTGTTCGGTGATAAGGCAACAACAATTGGTCAATACACCTTTATGGGACTTGGCAAATTGAAGAAAGTTGTGCTTGGCAGTGGCATCAAAGAGATTGACGAATTCTGCTTCTCCGGTTGCTCCAACCTCGAAGAGGTTGTTTTGGGCGGAGTAAAGCAAATCGGCGAGTATGCGTTTATGAATTGTGGCAAGCTCAAGACAATCGACTTGTCCACGATTGAGGAGATTGCAGGTTATGCATTCTACAACTGCAACGCACTTGGAGACATAGATTTGTCATCGGCAATTTCAATCGGTGACGGAGCCTTTATGCTTGCAAACGAGAAGGGTGGCATCAAATCCATCAATCTTTCGGTTGTTGAAGAAATCGGCATTATGGCATTCTATGGCTCTGACATCACGACCATTGAATTGCCTCTCTCACTCAATTTGCTCGGCTATGGCGCATTTGCATATACCTCAAAGCTTGAGAGTATCACCATTGCAGAGGGCAACAATGTGTTCTTTGTGAACGACGGAGTGCTTTACAGAAACGTGGCAAACGGCGGTTATGAGCTTATCCTTTATCCGGCAACCAAAGTTATTGATAATAAGGTATATACAATTATTGATAATACAGTAAGAGTAGACGCATACGCATTTGCGGGCATAGGCAACGACAAGGCTGATGACGAGCTTGGTGTGACACACGTTGTGATGCCGTACTCGTTGAACAACATCGGTGACAGTGCATTCTATGAGAGCGGAATCACGGAATATACATTCAATTCTTTGAACGCTCCAACACTTGAAACCGTATACAAAGTCGAAGTTGAAGAAATTGCAGGAGAATACGGCAACTACATGGCAGAGCCGTCAATCAATGCATATTATTATTCAAACTTCAATGAGTTGTTTGTGTATTTCACCACGCTTGTCGGTCAAACAAGCCCGTTGACAATCTATCATCCGATCAACGGCGTTGGTTACAACAACTACGTGTATTCAAGATATTTTGGCACCGTCAACAAGACTCAAACGGTCAAAGACGAGACAACGACAAGCTTCCTTGCTCAAATGGAGATGTTTGAGGCATACACGGATGCTTTGCTCAAAGAGTGGCAAACAAAGGCGGAAGCCGGCGATACAACATCTTATAAGAAAGACGTTGAAAACTTCTCGAATATCGTGCAAGAGGCAAGACGTCTTTACGGCAACATCAAAGATGCAGAGCAACTCAAGTTTATTGACGATACACTTGTTGAAAAGCTCAACAAGACCGAGCTTACGATGCGTGCAATCAAGAAGTCATACGGCATCAAAGTTGACATCAAACAGCACCTTGCAGTGGACGGAAGCTACAAGAAAGAATACATTGCAGGCGAGACGTTCGATCCAACCGGCATTGTTGTCAACCGCATATACACAGACGGCTCAACAGACGTTGTGGACAGCGCAAACTTGAAGCTTTTGACAGATGGTCCGCTCCAATCTTACATGCAAACGGTAAGCTTTGAAGATACCGAAATGGGCATTGAGTTTATTGTTAGAATTTACGTCAGCGAAAGCTCGTCAATCGAGGGCGAAGGCGGAAACGATGGCAATCAATCAAGCGGTGGAAATAGCGGTGAGATTGACTCCAACGATACAAACAATGGTGACTCATCCGCAGACGCAATGATCGCAGTGTACGTTGTTGTGCCTATCGTGGGCGTTGCAATCATTGTTGTGGCAGTCCTATTGGTGCTCAAAAAGCAGAATAAGCTTGGTTCAAAAAAGCAAGATAGCGATAATGATGCGGATTGTGAATAACAATCGGTCTAAAAATACGAAGAACGTAGAGGATGGAGATAAATAATCATGAATTCCAAAGCGAGAAAAATATGTTTGTTGGTGGTTATGCTTGTTATCCTAGCGTCGATATTGACTGCTTGTCAGCTCAACGACACGCTCGAGGATAAGCTCAACCAATATGGCTTGAGTGCCAAGATAACCTACCATGCAAACGGTGGATTTGTCAATGACAACAATGCGTTGCTTTCTGCCGACGTCTACTATAAGGACGGAGACAAGGCGTTCAACGTTGGCATTGGCGAAAAGAAAGACGGCACCTTTTCCGTGGTGAGAGAGAACTATACGCTTCAGGGCTGGTATTATCCGCAAAAGAACGAGGACGGCTCATTGAAGTATAATGAGCGTACCAACCTTGTGGAGCTTGGTGATGCATTCGACTTTTCCGCATACGTGGCAAAGGCCGGTGATGCGATAGAGCTTTATGCAAAATGGGTGAAGAATCAAAGTATCAAATACGTGCTTGCAAGCGAGAGTCTCATTGATAATAAGCTTGTGTACACGCTGGATGATACATCAATCACAAAGCTTGCATACAAAGAGCTTGCAGACGATGAAGACCCCACTGAACATGAGGCAAAATACGTCATCAAATCGGAAGATTTTGGCATCTATGAATACGTAAGCGAACGTAGTAGTGATCCTCTTAGCGGAAAGGCAAATAATTATTCATTTGTTGGATACTACTCAGATGCAGAGTGCACAACTCCCGTTGAGTGGCCGATTTACAGAACAGGTGGAGATGAAGATATTG
This sequence comes from uncultured Bacteroides sp., assembly GCA_964644355.1. Lineage (GTDB taxonomy): Bacteria > Bacillota > Clostridia > Christensenellales > CAG-917 > CAG-475. The sequence goes on along the minus strand of CAZXUW010000002.1, from coordinate 63,634 downwards.
TCGTTTATGCAAAGTATTTGCCATCCGAATGGACGGTTGTTGAGACGGTGGATGATTTTGCGGGCATCTTTAGAAAGCAAAACAACAACGGCAAATACTACATCAAGAACAATATTGACGGAAGCGATAAAGTGATAACGCTCCTCATGGATACAACATTCTCGGGCATGATAAAGGGCAACGGCTTCACTGTGAGCGGTTTCACTTTCGAGGCTGGCGGAATTAAAAACAACAGCGTTTCAATATTTGGTGAAATTGCAAGCGGTGCAGTGATTGAAAATATCACATTGAAAGATTTTAGGGTAAACCTTGTTGCAAACAGGAACGCTAAGTTGACAGCACATTTCCTTGCAAACGATATTGCAAATGACTCGACAATCACAAACGTTGTCGTCGATGGCGGAGCAATGAAGGTCAATTTGAGAAGTAACAATTCTTCTTGGAAAAATGTGCCCGACGACAAAACGCAATGCCCATTGTACGTAGGCGGTGAAAATGCAGACATAGAAGTTGTTTTGGCACCGACTCTAAACGTAATTGAATAAGAAAAACTTAACCCCTAGGAGGTTTAACATAATGAAGAATAACATGAAAAAGGTTATATGCATGGTTATCGCATTGGCAGTGGTTATGTCTACTTGCCTTGCGTTGTTTGCATGTAACGATGACGGAGACGTGACTCCCGGTGAGAAAAAATATAATTCTGAAGAACGCCCCATCACGTTTTCTATAAGTGCATTGGACGGAACGTTTAACCCGTTCTTCACAACCAGTGCTACAGACTCGACAATTGCACACTTCACACAAGTTGGTATGTTGTCAACGAGCAATGAAGGTGAAATCGAATGTGGTGAAAACGTGCCTACAGTCGCTTTGGACTACAGCATCACCTCATACAATGCAAACGGTGAAGTGGTGAACGGCGGTAAGGATACAGATCATACAACGTATGAGTTTGTCATCAAAAACGGCATCAAGTTCAGTGACGGACAACCACTCACGATCGATGACGTGCTTTTCAACCTCTACGTTTATCTCGATCCAATGTACAGCGGTTCTTCCACAATTTATTCTGTTGATATTCAAGGCTTGAAGGCATATCGTTACAATGACATCACCCTCAGCGACAATGCAACAATCGGTGAAGCAACGTTCCGTAATAAGGCATTGCAAAGAATTGAAAATCTCATTCAATGGAACGAAGGTGAAATCAAAGACGAAGAACTCACCGATGAAATGAAGAATGACATCAAAGCCGTTCAAGAAAGATATAAAAAAGATATCAATACGGATTGGACAACAAACCAAGGTACGATTGAATCTGATTATAAAGAATACAACTTCACAGAAGATTGGCAATCATTCTATTTGATTGAGGGCATGTTTGATTACGTTTACGTATTGAATGAGCATCAAAAGGAAATCCCTCTTAAAATAAACGGAAAGTACGTGACGGAACTCGATATCGAGATTGACGGTAACTACTATCCTGATACGGAACATGTTTCAAGTTATGCTGCACCGATATATGAAGCTTGCACAAATGAAGACTTGATTGCACAATACATGAGTGAAAACAATTGTAGCAGAGAAGATGCAGTTGAACTCATCAAGAAGGATACAGCAATCAACTACGTGTATGAATCAAATGCCGGTGACGATGCAATAGCAAGCAATATTGCAAACATTTTGCAAGGTACAAGCACAGGTACAAACATTGCAGAGGAATGGACGCTTGAGGAGCAATCAAAACACTATGCGGATCAAACAGGCAGTGTTAAGAGCATCAGCGGTATCACAACCAAGAAAGTCACATCTTTCAACGGCGTGAACAAGATTCAACTCACAGAGGAGCACGACGTGCTTTCAATCACCATCAACGGCATTGACCCCAAGGCTATCTGGAGCTTTGCATTTGCAGTTGCACCGATGCACTATTATTCTGATACAGAAACAATTGCAAACAAGACGGATTATCCGTATGGCGTGAAGGCTCGTGACAAGGACTTCTTTGACAAGGTGCTCAACTCTCCTGCAAAGAACGCACTCCCTGTTGGTGCAGGTGCATATAGAGCAAGCAACAAAGACGGCAACGCAAGTGCGGATCCATCAAAAGTTGTGGCAAAAGACTTCTGGAGCAACAAGCAAGTTTACTTTGAACGTAATGACTATTTTGAAACACTTGGCAAGGGCATCTGCAATGCCAAGATCAGAAGACTCACGTACATTGAAATGAGCGAAAACAATATCATTAACAACTTGATCACGGGTGCTATTGACTATGGTACACCGTCGGCAACTCCGCAAAACAAAGAGAAAATTGCACAAGAGAGCACTCTCGGCTCAATCGAGTACAAGACAAGCGGTTACGGCTACGTTGGTATCAACCCCAAATACGTGCCTGATCAAGAAGTTAGACAAGCCATTATGATGGCATTCAACACAGAGTCTATCATTGGAACGTACTATGGCGGAACAATGGCTGAAACCATCTATAGACCAATGAGCAAACTCTCTTGGGCATATCCTACCAACTGCAGACCGTACTATGATTATGATGCAACAGGATTGGAGATTGAAAAGCTTGTTGAAAGTGCCGGTTATACAAAGGGTAGTGACGGCATCTACGTGAAGAATGGCAAGAAACTCAAGTTTAAGTTCACAATCGCAGGCGATACAACCGATCACCCGGCATACTCAATGTTCTTATCTGCTGAAAAACTCCTTGAAGCACATGGATTTGAAATCACGGTTGGCACGGACGTTCAAGCTCTCAAGAAGCTCTCTACGGGCGGACTTGAAGTGTGGGCAGCTGCATGGTCATCAACAATCGATCCGGATATGTATCAAATCTATCACAAGGACAGCAAGACGACCAACGTCAAGAACTGGAACTATGACGGTATCCTCAACGACAGCAGTGGTACGTATGATAAAGAGAAAATTATTATCGATGAGCTTTCTGATCTTATCGATAAAGGTAGAGAGACAAACAGCAAGGACGAGAGAGCAGGTATCTATGCTGATGCACTTGATTTGATCATGGACCTTGCAGTTGAATTCCCAACCTACCAAAGAAAGGATCTTGTGGTCTACAACAAGGACCTCATCAATTCTTCCACACTCAACTTGAGTGACGATCTCAAATATTCAAGTCCTTCAGACAGAATTTGGGAAGTTGATTACAATTGATAAACTCAATTGAGAAATCTATATAAAATCTAACAAAAAAAGCCTTTCCCGACCGCATTTTTATTCGGTCGGGAATGGCACGAAAAGAAAGCAATTCCATTCAAAGGATTAACAAATGGTAAAATACATAATTAAAAGATTATTACTTGCGATTCTAATCCTCTTTTGTGTGTCAATCATATTGTACACGCTAGTTCGTGTTATGCCTGTAAGCTTTGTTGAACAAAAATACTATGCTTCAAAGGGGCAAACGGGTGAAGTCAGTGATGAAGAATTGAGAGAGTTTTATATCCGATACAATTTGGAGGATATAGACAAGGCACAAGAGAGAGGTTATAGCGATCTTTGGAACAACGTGTTCAGAGATGGCGAAATCGAGCTTAACAATGACGGTACACCAAGACAATTTTCAAGTGCATCCGTTGCAATAAGAAGCGTTGTCGCAGGTTATATCAATTGGATTGGCAACTTTATGAAGGGCGATATGGGCACTTCATTCAAATATCAAAGACCGGTTGAGGAAGTCATTTTGGACAATATGGGAGTTTCCTTCCTTGTGTCACTCATATCCCTCGTTTTGCAACTTATCATTGCAATACCCTTGGGCATACAGAGTGCATACCATCAATACGGCAAACTTGACTATATCACCACAATTCTCACCATGATAGGCATTTCATTCCCCTCATTCTTCTTTGGAAGTTTGCTTATCAAGTGGTTTGCGGTTGACTTGCGTTGGTTCCCCGTAAGCGGTCTTGAAAGTCCAAACGGTACGTTGCCCACCTTGTTGGATCAGGCATGGCACTTGGTGCTTCCCGTTGCGGTGCTTACAATTCTCTCGGTTGGTTCACTCATGAGATATACACGAACCAACACTTTGGAAGTGCTCAATGCAGACTATATCCGCACGGCAAGAGCGAAGGGTGCATCTGAAAACTCCGTTATTTACAAACACGTTTTCCGCAACACGCTCATTCCGCTTGTCACAACACTTGCAGGTATTTTGCCGGGACTCTTTGGCGGAGCAATGATCACAGAACAAATTTTCGACTTGCCGGGCATAGGCAACATCGCATATCAAGCGTTGCAAGCGGGTGACGTTCCGTTCATCATGGCATACAACATGTTCATAGCAATGTTGACTATCATCGGTATATTGTTGACCGACGTCATGTACGCCGTGGTCGATCCACGAGTCAAACTCGGTGACTAAGGAGGGGAGTATGATGTTCAATTTCAAGAAAAATCGTCAAGATTTGCCTCAAGACGAATATAAGCTTCAAACTCAACCGTCCGATGTGCAAGATATGGAAAACGATGCAACCGCAATCGAGAGCGAGCTTGAAAACACAGGCTCAGAGCTTGCAAAGGAAGAATCATACGACGAGTTGCACGGTGAAAACCTCAATGATCGTGTCAAGGTGTTATCTCCGGGCATGACGGTGCTCAAGCGTTTCTTCCGCTCAAAACTTTCGGTTATCGGACTTGTGATACTTGTTATACTGTTCATTTTCTCCTTCCTAGGTCCTGTGTTCTCTCCATATGAAGAGGATACGAAAGACGAGAGTCAAGGAAGTCCAAGCGTTGTTGAAACGGCAATCACTTATGTTGTTGACGGTGAGGAATACGTTTGCTATTACATCACGTCTTTGCCACGTTCGGACAACACCAAGAGCGATATGACCGCTGATCACTGGCTCGGCACAGACGAGCATGGTCAAGATCTATTCACAAGACTTATGTACGGCGGACGTGTTTCGCTCACAATAGGCTTTGTTGTTGTATTGCTAGAAACGCTTATCGGCGTCATTTTGGGCGGTTTGGCAGGCTATTTCGGCAAATGGGTGGACAACCTCATCATGCGTATTGTTGATATCATCTACTGCATTCCGCAACTGCCGATCATGCTTATTTTGTCCGCAATGTTCGAGTCTTTGGGCGTTGACGGCATTGAAAGATTGTACTATATGATGGGCATCTTGACTCTTATGGGTTGGGCAGGCACCGCTCGTATAGTCAGAGGTCAGATCCTCTCCTTGAGAGAGCAAGAGTTTATGCTTGCTGCAAAGTGCACGGGTCTTTCAACCAAGAGAAAGATATTCAACCATCTCATTCCAAACGTGTTGCCACAGCTCATTGTTTCAATGACGCTCGGTTTGGGTAGCATCATCCTCACAGAGGCCACGCTCGGCTTCTTGGGACTTGGTGCACCGCTCAACAGCGCAACTTGGGGTGGTATGATTCAATATGCATCAAAGAGTGATTATCTTTATAACTATCCCAACTTCTGGGTGCCGGCAGGTGTGTGCATAACGCTTGCAATTCTTGCGTTCAACTTTGTCGGTGACGGCTTGCGTGACGCATTCGATCCTAAGGCGAAGAGGTAAGATATGGCAAAGAATAACAATTCTCATTACATTTCCGCAAAGGATTCTCGCAGAATAGCGAAAGAAAACCGTGCGAAAATTCAATACTATGAAAAGCAGAAAAAACGCAAAATCCACGAAAAAGACTACGTCACAGAGATGAAAGATCCCAACAGCCTCGTGGAATTTGACGGGTTGAAAACATATTTCTTTACGGATGCAGGCACGGTCAAATCCGTCAACGGCGTCACCTTCTCGGTGCCTATGGGAAGCACTGTTGGCGTCGTGGGCGAGTCCGGTTGCGGAAAGAGTGTCACGTCACTTTCACTTATGCAACTTGTGCAAGGTCCGTCAGGTCAGATTGTTGAAGGCTCTATCCGCTTCCGCACAAACGCATTTAAGCGTGACGCTAGCGGAAAGAAAATTCCCGTGTATGAGCTCAATGAGGACGGAAGCGTCAAACTTGACGAAAAAGGCAAGCCAATCAAAGCGAAAAACGAAATCGGCGGAACTCTCTTTGAGATGGAGGAGAAAGTTTACGACATAGCAAAAATGCCCACAGACGCAATGCGTACCATAAGAGGCAGAGAAATCGCTATGATATTCCAAGAGCCGATGACTTCGCTCAATCCCGTCTTTACAGTGGGCAATCAGCTTGATGAAGTGTCAAAACTTCACATTGCAGATTTGCCGAAAAACAAAATCAAAGAGAGAAGCATCCAAATGCTTGAGCGTGTCGGTATTGCCGATGCAGAAGGCGTGTACAAAAAGTATCCGCACGAGCTTTCAGGCGGTATGAGACAGAGAGTTATGATTGCAATGGCACTCATCTGCAATCCTAAACTTATCGTCGCAGACGAGCCTACAACGGCTTTGGACGTCACCATTCAAGCTCAAATTTTGGATTTGCTTAGAGATATCAAAGAGCATAACGACAGCAGCATTTTGCTCATCACGCACGATCTTGGCGTTGTTGCGGAAATGGCGGATTATGTGGTGGTTATGTACGCTGGCAAAATCATCGAGATGGGCACGACGGAGGATATATTCGATCGTCCGCTTCATCCGTATACAAAAGGTCTGCAAAAGAGCAAACCTACCGTCAACGACGACGAGGGCAAAGAGCTTTATTGCATCCCCGGATTTGTTCCAAATCCCGTTGATATGCCCGATTATTGCTACTTCCGTGACCGCTGTGAAAAGTGCATGAAGAAGTGTGCAGGTGCATATCCCGAACTTGTCAGCGTAACAGACACTCACAAGGTTGCTTGCTACCTGTACGAAGGCTAAGAGGAGAGGGATAATGGCAGATAAACGTGAAATTAATATGACAGACACAAATGCTCAAACCATTGCCGACGAAGTTGATTTGAACGAAAATCAACAAGATGCCGTCGATAGCACAATCGAGTGCGGTGCTCCGCAAGAAGTTGCCGAAAGTCAAAATGAGCAATTAGAAAACGTCGATGAGCAAGAAGCTCCGCTTCTTGTTGTCAAAGACTTGAAAAAGTACTTTGTTGCCGAAAAGAACTTCTTTGGAAAGCCAACCAAGTTCCTAAGAGCGGTGGACGGCGTTTCCTTTACGCTTGAAAAGGGCAAAACCCTCGGCATTGTGGGTGAGTCCGGTTGCGGTAAAACAACTATGGGCAGAACGCTTTTGCGCCTTTACGACATAACAGGCGGAGATATTTATTTCAAGGGCAAGGACGTATCCAAAATCAGCAATAGAGATTTTGAAAAATATCGTCCTCAAATGCAGATGATATTCCAAGATCCGTACGCAAGCCTTTCTCCGAGAATGAGAGTGGGCGAGATTATCGGCGAGGCGGCTCTCGAGCACGGCATCGTGGACAAGGCTCACTATCGTGAATACGTGCTTTCAGTCATGAAGATGTGCGGATTGCAACCGCATTATTACGAGCGTTATCCTCACGAGTTTTCAGGCGGTCAGCGTCAAAGAATTTGTATCGCAAGAGCACTTGCTCTCAAGCCTGATTTTGTTGTGTGCGACGAGCCTGTGAGTGCACTTGACGTGTCCATTCAAGCACAGGTCATCAATATGCTCAAGGACTTGCAAGACCAATTGGGGCTTTCATACTTGTTCATCACTCACGATATTTCCGTTGTAAAACACATTTCGGACGATATTGGAGTTATGTACCTTGGCAAAATGGTGGAATTTGCATCAAAGGATAAGATATTCAAAAATACTCTGCATCCTTATACAAAAGCACTGTTTTCCGCAGTTCCCGTTCCTGATCCGCACGTCAAGATGAAGCGAATCATTCTTGAGGGTGACATCCCGTCTCCGGTCAATCCGCCTTCGGGATGTAGATTCCACACACGTTGCGGAAGCTGTATGGAGGTGTGCAAGCACATCGAACCTGAATATAGAGAAGTTGAGGAGGGACATTTCTGTTCCTGCCACCTCTATAACACAGAGGAAATGAATGCACGTTTCAATGAGCAAATCGAGCGTAGCAAGGAAAATTGCGAGCAACAAGAGCAAGAAACAAAATAATGGCAAAAGAAAAAAAAGAAAAGGTTGAATTAGACACCGAAACTACGATTGCCGATATGAATATTGATGGGTTCAAATGGTACAATCCGTCAAAGAAAAAGAGTCAATCGTCAAAGCAAGAACATATCAAATTGACCAGAGGAGAACGCCGTGCGGTGATGAAAGGTGCAATCAAAGCACTCTTGCCGTTTGTCGTGGTGGTGCTGTTGGTTTTTGTGTTGGTTTTTGCTATAGCATACGTGTGGCTACATTGAATATTATTTGGAGAACGTTATGAAAAAGAACAGATTTTTTGTGATAGCAACTCTTATATTGATACTGTCGCTGTCAATAATCTTTTGTGCATGCGATCCTAAAGATGACACCGATCCGGTCTCCCCTGACGGTGGCGGTTCAGGTGATCCATCCGGTGAGGTTGAGGAGTGCACAATAACTTATGAGGAAGTGGACGGCGTGCATTATTCTTCTTCAAATCCCACAAAGGTGAATAAGGGCGAGTCTGTCATGTTTGAGTTTACAGTGGACGTCTTTTATGAGGGTGAACCTATCGTAAAAGTTAACACTAGGGAAAAGACTCTCGAATATGACGAGGAGACGTACACCTATTCTTGCGAGACAACCGTTTCAAAGAATACGACTATTAGCATTGAGGGAATAGCAAAGGCGGAATCTCAACTTCTCAGCACGGGAACAGGTGCGTCCGATAACCCGTTTATCATTTCAAAGCCTATCGACCTTATCAAGATGGCTGAAGTGATCAACTCGGGTGCTGAAAATTCCACAATGAGCGTTCTTGGCTACTATGTGCTTGAAAACGACATTGATTTGAGAGGCAACGAGCTTGAAATAATCGGTGACGGCAACAACAATTATGCATTCTTCGGCGGTTATCTCAATGGTGGCGGACACACCATTTCAAACTTCAAAATCAATTCCAACGGAAAAGATTATGTAGGTTTGTTTGGTATTGTTCAGTCGAACTATTACGATACCCTCGGCTTTACAGGCGGAACGATATTCAATTTGAAATTGTCCGATTATACCATCACTGCCGTAAACAATGGCACAACAGTTACCTGTGGTTCCTTTGTAGGTCAAGGATTTGGTGCGAATTTGGTGCTTTGCGAAGCAATCAACGGCACGCTTGACGTCATGGGTGACGTAAACTACTTCTCATACGCAGGCGGTATTATAGGACTTCAACGCTCCTTCCAATATCCATACTATTCAAAAGTCAGCTACTGCTCGGCAAACAATATCGACATTGGTTGTAGCAACGGCACGACTTACGCAGCGGGCGGTATTGCAGGTTACGTCTATTCAGACGACGACACAATCGCAACCACACTTACAAACTGCTATACATCCGGCAAAATCTCGGGTGCTTTCCACGCGGGCGGAATAGTTGGTTGGCTCAGCAACTACACCTCGATGTCGGCATGTTATTCACTTTGTGATATTCACGCACAATCTCACATGTCCTACACTTCTGAATCTACAGAGACGTATTGCCATGCTTATGCAGGCGGTCTTGTGGGTATGGCTCAGCTTGACAGTGTCATCGCAGACAGCTTTGCAACGGGTTCTATCTCTGCATATGCAGTGGCTGGCGAATCTTACGCTCACACAGGTGAGATAGTTGCAAGAGTTGAGAAGCTAGAAGACGGCATGTACAGTGCAAAGAATGCAGGTGTGTTCAACTGCCATTACGTTGAGGGAGGCAAGAGCGAAACTCTTGACTTCACAAAGACCGCAACAATCAAGAGCGTTCTTGGTTGGCATGAAATAGACTGGATTTTCGAGGACGGCAAATATCCTGTTGTAAACGGTGTAAACAGCACAACGGATGACGATAACCAAATCGAGCAACATTATCAATATACCGTAACTCTCGACTTTGGCGGAAGGACTGACGTTGACGGTAACAAAAATTATTCTGCAACATTTGCCGACCAATACGAGTCTATGAACTATTGGTATAACGTGTATTTCTTCTCTGAGGAGTCCAATTTGCAAGGTCTTCCGTCCGTTATATACAGCACAGACGGCTACGTGTCTTACGGCTACTTCTTCGACAAGGATCTCAAAGTGCCGGTATCTTGCGGATTCATTCCGATGAGAGATATCACTCTCTACGTCGGTTTTGCAAACAATAACGACGTTGCAGGCACCTATTACGTTTTGCCTGACTCCGATTATGAAGATAGCAACAACGATACGGTTGAACTTATCCTCAACGTTGACGGAACGTATGAGTGCGTCGATAGATTCGGTTCACACAAGGGTTCATTTGTTTACAACGGTGAGTATGTTGTCTTTGACAATGCGAAATTTGCTCGCTACTATGGCGAAGGAGATATCGCAAATTATCAAAGCTATGAATACAAAGCTGTCAAAGCATCCTATGGATTCGACCTCTATGGCGGACTCTATTCGGATATTGAACAAAACGAAGTTATCGAGCTTGTCTCAAGAGAAAAACCGCTCAAGGTTTTTAAGGCAGAAAACACAATTATTGGCAGTTACTATTATAAAGATGGAGCAGATACAATCATTTACGAGTTCTTTGCAAACGGCAACGGCAGAGTTTATGAGAGTGGTGTTCCAACCGAATTTACTTATACAATAAGCGGACAAACAATCAGCATTTCCGTTGACGGAAGCGAAATTGGCGGTTCTGTCAACAAGGGCGTCGTTGAAACGATAGACTCCAACAACGTCACGTTGACCGATGCATATCGCGGCAAATGGGAAATCTCCTCATTGTCGCAAAAGTATATGGAATTTGACGGTGCTGGCAACTGGAAATACACTCACTACGGATACGTTATCTCGGGCGGTGAGATGTACAACAAGCTTATTGACTCACAAGAGGGTACTTACACAATCGATCAAGGCAAACTTGTGTTGAACAACGGTGCGGTTGCTTCCATAAACGATGGCTTTGTCAACATCGTTTCAGGCAATTCTCAATACGTCTATGGCGGTGTTGATGGCAATTACGGCTTGTGGATGACAGCCGATAATGGCATTATCATTGAGCTTAAAGGCATCAGCAAAGACGGCTACGGCAATGCGCAAATTCGCTTTGTGACCACCACCAACGGCAGAGTCCGCAATGAAATCTACGACCTTACGTATGCTCCTGATATGCTGATTGAAGGAAGCATCGTGTTGTTCTATCAAGGCGAGTATTTTGGAAGCGTGGCATACAATGAGAATAGTGGAAGGTTGCAAGGCAGTATTTACTCCTTGACAATCTCGGATATGATCAACGTTAGATTGTACAGAGTTGACGAGTACAAGGGTGAATGGATAAGCGCAGACGGCACATTCAACGCAGTGGACTTCAACGGCTACGGAGTTTATACGATTTTGGGTGACGTGTCGCTCAATGGTACGATTGCGATAAACGGCACAACGGTCAATTATCGTCTAGACGAGTTCTCGCTCGATGGCAGTTTCACATACGAGGGCAACATCTACTACATCTCAATGGACGAAGGGCGCAACGTCATCAAGATTTCCGAGAGCGGAAAGGATGTTGAGCTTATAAGAAAGGATGAGTTTGGCAAAAAGACCTTCCTCGACAAGGATGGCAACGTGTTCTATTTTGATGGTAGAGGTGCTATAGAGGGTACACTTACAGCGACACTCAATGGCACGCCGACAAATTATATCTACAAGCTCAACGACGACGGAAGTGTTGACGTGTACAGTGGAGAGACAAAGGTCGGTGAAATCAATATCGTAGGCGAAGTCGGCTCAAGAAATTACGTTTTGACACTCAACGGAACACAACACGTTCTTGGTGAAAAGACACAATTCACTGGCAAATGGGCACTCGAGACATCCTTTGACAATCACGTTGTCATCGGCACAATGAACTATGACAAAGTGCTTGAGGGCGTTGTTCCGCTCGTCATCAACGACAAGTCTGACAATTTCACGGCAAGCTTCACGCTTGTTGACAACGAGTATCTTGTCTGGACAGTCAACGAGAGCATGGATCTTTACGTTGTGCAAATCAAAGATGGCTTGTTTGTCATCTCTCAACACCTCAACTGGTTCAACTATGACAACGACTTTGACAATGATCTATGGAACTACAGCTATATGACAGAGTTTGACGATTTGACAGGAAACTGGACAAATGACAAGCGTCATTCACAAGTATATACGTTTGACGGCACGGGCAAGAATCCTGAAGCACTTGCAATGTACACAATCAGCAATTTGTACACAACCGATGAGGATGATGCAGAACCGTCAGTCCGTTACTATGGCTATTTTGAAAGAGTGGACGGAAGCGGATATGATTATCTCATCTTCACAAATTACAGCACGTATGCACGCAGTGCATCCAAAGTTGTGATCACCACGCCAACAGGCAATAGAAACGAGTTTGTGAACGAGGCAGGAGACAAAGCATTCATCCTTGAATCCGTTGACCTATCAGACTATATCTTGATAAGAGAATAATCTCAAGCAATCCAAAACGGCACCGATTTCGGTGCCGTTTTTGCGTGGTTTTTGCGTGGATTATATATGGTTTTTTAAGACTTTTGATATTTGTTTTGTGATAGATAATTATTGTATTTGCGTAAATTTACGCCGTTTTTATCGTACGTTTATTGAGATATATTAGCGTGATTTCAACGTTATATCACGTAGATTTCGTGGGATTTTCAGTGCGGTTTTTTAAGGGTTTTACGTGATTTGGGGTGCTTTTTTTGTAGCAAATGAATATGGTAATCACGGCAATTGCAAAGCATGTGCATAGTCACCGCAATCGGAATTGCGTGGAAGCAAACGGTATTATTTGCAAAAACGATATAAAAAAACGAACTCGTTTGAGTCCGTTTTTTATGTTTATAATAGGTTTTTAGAAGATTGAGATTGTGCCGATTGTGTTGAGAACAAGAAGCACAACGTAGGTGACATATCCTGCGAGCATGATTGCTCCTTGCCATTTTTTGAACTTGCCCATGATAAATGCAGGGATGAGAGAGAATCCGCATACGGCAACGCAGAATGGCATATCAATTGTAAGTGATTGAGCGTCCACTGGGAGGAATGTGCCTGTTTTGCCAAATTGGATAAACGTGCAAAGTGGCAAAATCAAAGAAAGGTCAATGATGTTTGCACCGATGATGTTGCCAACAGACAGGTCGGATTTTTTCTTGATGATAGCCGTGATTGCCGTCACAAATTCCGGAAGGGATGTGCCCACTGCCAAAATCGTGACGCCAATGATGCCTTCCGGCACATTGAGTGCACGAGCAAATTCAGCACCGTTGTCACTCATAAGCTGTGCTCCGCAGAAGATTGCACCTGCACCGACAACAAAGAGAATGATGTTTTTGGCAATATCTTTGCGTTCAATCACCATACCTGTTTTTTTAAGCACGATTTTTTGAGCCTCTTTCTTGTCAAAGAAGTAGCGGAGAATGCCGTTGCCGTACTCCTTTTGCTCCTTAACAATGTTTGCTTGCTCGGCTTCAAGAAGGTTGGCATGCTTTTTTGCACTCAAGATGTTTTCAACAAGGAAGATGACAAACATTGCAAGCACCAAAACTGCGTTCCACCAAGTAAATTCTCCGTTTGAGCTCAAGCCCCACAAAAGTGCGATTGTGCCAAGAAGTATGCACATTTTCACTGCGTAATTCTTGCGGTTGAAGATTGGTGCGGTAAACACAATGGAAGTTGCCATAATCAGAGCGATGTTGCAGTTGACAGATCCCACTGCATTGCCGATTGCCATGCTCGCTTGCCCTTGTGCTGCGGATATGCTAGACACCAAAATTTCGGGCAGAGTGGTTGCAACGCTCACGATGGTTGCACCGATGATAAAGGATGGGATGCCGGACACTTCCGCAATCCAGCTTGCGGCATCAACAAACCAATCTCCGCCTTTGATGACAAGCAAAATGCCAAGTGCAAGCAGGATGATGTAGCCAGCCATGCTGTGACCTTCCATCATAGATAGTGTTGAAATGAACATATATATTTCCTCTCTATAGAAATTGATGTAAAAATCGATACAAGAGTAACATGTTTTTAATGCAAAGTCAATAGTGTTCATTAGATTATAGCATAATCTAATGATTTTTTAAGGCAACCGCTTTTTTTGCGATTGCCTAAAAATGCTTTTTGATTGTTATATATGCTTATCAATAGCCGTTGTCGATGCAGTAGAGAGTGTTGTCACTTGTCAGGACGGCAATCAAGCTACGTGATGAAAAACAGCATTTCACACCTTTGTTGCTTGCAATTTGCTTGCCGTTATATTTGATATCGTCACCGTCTTGCGTGATTTTGTAAACGTCTTTTAGGCTGTACATGCACCTGTCGGGCGTATTATATACGTCAAAATTGCCATTCTCATCAAACATCGCAACACAGGACGTGCCGTCTGAAAAGTGAATATAGAGGTCGTTTGCATTTTCATCTTGCACGCTTGATTCAACTTGCTTGCTTGGGAAATAGCTTTGATCTATGATTTTATGCGCTTGCATATCCACGCTATAGAGGAAATGATTGTCATTTTCATCCTTTGCGATTATGCACACTTTTGTGAATTTGCCCTTGTTTGCGTTGAGTCCGTATGCCGAGAGCACGCTCATGTTTGGAGCAAACGTTATGTCGTTTGAAACTCTTGCACCATCAAATAAAACAATGCGTCTATTGTCTGCAACAGCCACTTGGCAACCGTTTGAATAGTAGTTTTCAAAGGTGTTTACGTCTATGTTTTCCGGCAAAATTCTATACATATTCATCTGCTTTGACCATAGATTGACAAAGCAAATAACCCCTTTTTCATATACGATGTGAATGGTGTGTTCTTGATAGAAAACGCATGCGATATTGCCAAGGTCACGCGGGAGGGCAAAGGCAGTCACCATTTCACCCGTCCACACGTTTAGGATAATCAAAAAACCGTCCGTGCAAACGCCGTAAAAGTTTGCGTATGATTTTGCGTATGGATCAAATATAGTATACGCACAGCAGTTGCCTTTTGAGACGTCCAAAGAGGCTGGGAGTGCAATCTTGTGGCATCCGCCATCGACCGACAGCGCAAGTGCTAGAGCCTTTTCAAAATGCTCTGCACTCTCAAGCGAGTCCGCATTGATTTTCTGCACGGCAAGGTAGTATTGCATAAATATATTGTCGGAGTGTAGTGTTTTTGCGGTGGAAAAAATCTTCTCTTGCATAATTGCGTTTGCAAAGTCCAAAGAGTCGTTTTCGTTGTGCCAGATGCGGTTCATCTCTCCAACAAAGTAGGAGTCAACGTCCATACCCAGCGTCTGCATTGTGAAAGTTTTGAATAGATCCACAAGGTGATTTTTGCCAAGTGCTTTTGCAAGCTTGTAGAACGTTTTTGTGTCATATAGAACGCTTATGGTAAAATCCTGCTTGAGATCCCCGTCCGAATAATCCTTGATTATTTCAAGCAGATTGTGTGCGTCACATTCATTGAACGGCGCATTTTTGTCCTTGAGTCTATTGATATACACTTGCCTCAATGACAGTATGAGATTGCTCTCTTTGGGGATAAAGCAATAGGGCGCTTCTTGCGTCGTGTCCTCATCAAACATAACAAGCGTCTTTACAATCTCGTCGTTTATTTTGAAGCGAGAATTGTACTCGTCAATTAGGCTTGACGCAAAACGCAATGAGAATGCAACTTCCTTGTCGATTTGTGAAATTTTTGAGGGATTGACCACACCTCTTTCAAGGCAAATGCTATCCACAATATCTTGCTGTGAAAGGGGGAGCGGAGAGTTGCACAAAATCTCAATAACGTCACCCATAATGCCATTTAGCACGTGAGCGTTTTGCACCTTGCAAAGACTTGCTATATACAACTTTGCTATGTTTGAAACGTCAAGATTTGCAAGGGAATCTATCAAGCTATCAAGCGTCTCGTATTGAGCAAAATTGCATAGATAATCAGCGATTATTTTGAGTGTTGAATAATCTCTTTGGGCTGCCTGCAACACCTTGTCTAGCTGTGCTTCGGTCAGGAATTTTGCCTTTTTCTCAAACATAAATTTTGCAAGCTTTCTAAAGGAAATGTCATCGTTGTCAATGCTCAATTCGACGGGTGTAAAATCTCCCGTATCATAAAACACAAGCATCTTTGTCCACTTAAGTCCCAAGACGATATTGCGTAAATCGGGCATGATTTTGTAAGGTATGCCGGCTATCACTAGCAGTGTTTTTCTTGTTGCGTTTTCAAGATGATTTTTCAAATAAAGCAAAGATTCTATGGGGTGATTCAAGTGTTGTTTGTCATTGCTAAATTCATATGCAAGTGAGCAGATTAGGTCGTTTACGCTGTTGATTTGCATACTTAAACCCCAAAATCTGTAAATTACGTCTTGATTTTTCACTTGCTTTTGAGCCTCTATGAAATGCGAAATTTGGCTGAAAATCGCACTGTTGTGAGGTGTGCCTATCGGCGTTATGGAAAAGTCCAAAGTCGTGTCCAAAAACTCGTTGAGCGTGCTTTGATGGCGTGTATCCATAGGGTACCGCATAAGCTCTTTTTGATGGAAACGCTGACGTGTAAGTACGTCGTCAAAGAAGGTGACGTCCTCATCGCTCACGTCATATTTTTCAGTCAAGAGCTTTGTCAAATTTTCAAATATGACGTCCTCAAGAGGCGTGCCGTTTGACACAAAATCATCAAGATAATACTCGTCGTTTTTGTGGTTGAATTTTGCCGAATAGTCCTGTGAAAAAATCCCATCCCTCTCCTTTATGGAGTTCTTCAAACTTTGCAGACGATGGGAGTTCGCATCATCTTTATACACTTGCCTTATATCATCGGGAACGTCCTTAAGTGACAGACTTTCACGCATCAAAAACATGCATGATTTTGGTGTTGAGCCAAGTATGGCGCCCTCAAGTGCCTCAACGATTTCAAGCTCGGTTGCGGAGAGGTTTTTGTAGCGGTCGATGTTTTTGTCAAACATGCTTTGATTGAAATCCTCAAAGGGAGGGATCCAACCGTATCTTTCGCCAAGGAAGCAAATAAAAATAGGATCGGAGTCCTTCACGTTTTTTAGGCAGAGTTTTATTGTGTGGTGCAAGTCGTTCGCTTGCTCGTCGTTTATGCCCCATCTCAAATCGACAACGTCAAAAATGATGCCTCTATCAAACGCCCATTTTTTTATGCGGGGCAGAACGTTGTAGGTCATCAAATTTCGCTCCTCCTTCATATCTGCAAAAGTTGAGGATATAAAAGCTGTGGCATGTCTAAAAGATGTAAGAGTTTTTTTCATTTTTCCTCCGTTTGGTTTTTACAATAAAAGTATACAATGCCACATACGTCGAATCAACGTGGAGTCAATGCTCGTTTTGGGAATTCTATGTATATTTTACAGCATTTTTTTGTTTTGAGAAAATATTATTCCATATCAATTATATATCATAATTTGTTTGGTTGCAATATCCACTTTTTGCACTCAAAGCTAGATATGTTGACTCTTGCAAAAACTTTTGCCGCACAAAAAAATCCACCGAGCACGTCGGTGGATTTTGAGTGATAAATCAAGTTTAGTCCTTGTTGTCCTCAAGCAATGCTTGAGCCTTGTCGGCTTGTTGTGCTTTGAGCAAATCACGGATTTGGCTGAGCAATTCCTCTGCGGTTTCCGGTCTGTTTGCCTCTGCGATTGCAAGAGCTTTTGCTTCTTCTTCGGCTTGCTTTGCATCACGAGTGGCTTTGATTGCACGCAACTCTTTCTTTGTTGCGGTCCTGCCTTTGATGGTTGCTTTTTCTTCATCGGTGAGAGATGCGAGGAATTGCGTGTCTCTCTTGAGCCCTGTAAATCCGCCGCGCACCATATTGATGAGTTTTACGAGTGCAAACAGCACAAGTGCGGTGATAAAGAAGTTGATGATAGCCATCAAGAATGCACCCCAGTCGATATATACGGATTTTGTGAGGTCAGTCACAAATTCCACGCCTTGAGCTTGGCACTGTGCAAGCGTCAAACCGTCGGCATTTTTTGCCACGAGCATTGTGATGAGACCTTCGATGTCACCCATTGGGATTGCACCGATGAGCGGTTTGAAGATGTTGTTCACAAGTGCGGTTACGATTGCAGTGAATGCTGCACCGACAATCATACCAACGGCAAGATCGACAACGTTGCCTTTGGTGATAAACGCCTTAAACTCTTTGAGGAGCTTAAGTTCAGGCTTTTTGAATTTCATATATTATCTCTCCTTGGTTGATAACAAAAATATAATACTAATTGCATATTAAGTCAAGCAAAAGCAAAATCAACACTTTGTCGCAAAATCAAAAAAGTCGTTGACAGCGTAAACGATGGCGTGTACAATAAAGATGCTAGGGGTGCTGTGAAGCTGAGATGATACCCTTTAACTTGTGAGATAATCCTCGCGTAAGGAAGCAAAATTTTGCAACGTAGCGTGTGTGTTCGTTGCAGTTGTTGTGCATAATCCCTTTTCAAGTTCTCCTAGGCACAGGAGGCTTTTTTTATGGGAAACGAAGACATGTCGATAAATCTCATCGGATTGATCGTGTCGGGGGTGATCGCAAGTGTACTTCTTGTCGCATTTTTTATCCTTGGCAACAAAAAACACTTTGACAACACAAAAACTATCGTGTACGGTGCAATCTCAATAGCTCTATCTTTTGCACTTTCATATGCTCGCATATTTAGACTTCCGCAGGGCGGTTCGGTAACTTTTGCAAGCCTGTTGCCACTCATGATTTATTGCTGTATGTTCGGTACAAGGCGTGGAGTTGTGGTTTGCGTGATTTATGGCATTCTCCAAGCACTTCAAGATCCGTACATAATCCATCCAATGCAGTTTTTGCTGGACTATCCGCTCGCTTTTGGACTTATAGGCGTGAGCGGTATATTTGTGGAAAAGGGTGTTTTCAAAAACAAAAAGGTGCTTGCCTTTATGCTGGGCGGAGTGACCTCGGTCATCTTGCGTTATCTATGCCACGTATGCACGGGAGTGTTTGCCTTTGCAAGCTATGCTGACCTAAATTCATACGCCACCGTCACCGCATACAGCTTTGCGTACAACGCCTTTACGCTTGTGGATATGGCAATTGCCCTTGCTTGCGGAGGTATGCTCTTTGCCTCAAAAAGCTTTAGAAATGCGATGCAAAAGTCTTCAAACATTGAAAAAGCAAGTGGTATTGAGCAAGAGTATTCGCAAGAGGACGACCTTGACGAGATAGATTTGCAAATCATCCAAAATCAGCAAAACAGTGAGGATGACGAAAGTGAAAAATAAATAGCAATCAAAGCAAAATTAAAAGCCTCGGATGACCGAGGCTTTTGATTTAGAAAGGTAAAAAACGATGAATTATTTTTGTTTTTCATAATATATACAAACGCAACATCGTTTTTATTGGGTATTTTTGGAAAAATTTTTATAAATTTTCAAAATTTTATGTGACGGAACAAAAATACAGAGCCGAGTGCCACTGATATGTGTACTTTTCCGCCCAAAGATACGTTGCTCAATCCTCTTGAATCTGAGGTTTTGAGAAGGAGATTGTCAAGGGGGTATTCGAGATTTTGAGAGTTTGTGACAAGTGCGTTTTCGCCGTAGGGGAGAATGGAGATAATCTCACCCTTTTGCGTTTGCACGTCCAAGTCACCGTCGGCAAAGTATATGTCAATCCCGTCGTCCTCCGCTTTGACCTTCATTCCTAGCGTCTTTGCAAGTCGCATGATAGCAAGATTGCAAAGCATGTGATCTATGCGACCGCCCGTAACGCCATACAACACAATCTCGTCTGCACCAAGCACTTCCTTTGCGTAGTATACGGCAAGCTCGCCGTCGCTTGCGTCCTTGTGGGTGTCGTGCTCGACGATGGGGATTGCAATATCCGTTGGCTTTTCAAGAGAGTCGAAGTCACCCAAAATGACGTCAGGCTCAACGGGACACACGGCATAACCGCCGTCACAGCATACAATTTTATCGCCCTTGATTTTGCGTTTGATGGGCGTTCCGCAATTCAAAATAATAGCAACTTTCATACAAGTATTGTAACATTGCTTTTGGCATATGTAAATGGTTTTTTGGCTTCAATCGGCACTTTATTGTGATGTGAAGTTGTATTTAAGGGGCGTTTGTGCAAATAAATGCGTTATTTTATACAAAAAACTATTGTATAGGGTATTGAAAAATAAGCAGTTTGCGTATATAATATTTTTTGATGAAGCATCCGCTTCGCACTTGAGAGGAACACAATGAGAGAGTTTAGACTGAAAAGCTTTGACGGCGTAGAGATTTATTGCAGATTGTGGGATGATGTTCAGGATGCAAAGGGCGTCATTCAGCTTCTGCACGGAATGAGTGAGTATGCAGGACGATATGACCGCTTTGCACGCTATCTCAATTCAAGAGGATATATCGTTTTTGCCGACGACCACCGTGCACACGGACTCACTGAAACGGACGAGACAAGAGGCAATCATCCCGGCAATATTTTCAAGAAAACTTTGAGTGATGAGTTGTTTTTCAGAGATTGGCTCAAGGAAAAATATGATTTGCCGATTTTTTTGCTTGGACACAGCTATGGCAGTTTTTTGGCACAGGCAATCGCACAGCAGGGCACCGACATCAAAGCAATTGCATTGCTAGGATCAGGGCATATGCGTGATCTGTTCAACCTCGGCAAAGTTGCACTCGCACCGATATTCTTGCTTGCAAGAAATTGGAGACCGAAGTTTGTCAATACAATAAGTGACAACATCTCTTTCAAGGGTGATAGCGGAAAATATCAGTGGGTGAACAGCGTAAGAGAGGAGAGAGAAAAGGTGCTAGCCGATCCGCTTGCACATCAAAATATGTCCATCGGTTTTGACTTTTATATGATGAGTGAGGTGTCAAAGCTGTATAGCAAGAAGGCTCAAGCAAAACTCAATCCCACAACCGCAATCGGCATATTCTCGGGTACGGACGATATGGTCGGGCAAAACGGCAGAGGTGTCAAACGCCTTGCCAAGATGTATGAGCAGAATGGCATTATGGTGGAGATGCACTTGTATGAGGGAGCAAGGCACGAGGTCTATTATGACTGTTGTCAAGAAAAGGCACAAAAGGATATTGCCGATTTCTTTGACAAATTCATCATATATCACCAAACGAGCATAGACGATTTATGCGAATAATCAACAATATTAGAGGGTGTGGCACAATGCAAATTTCAATACCATACGGTTTTAAGATAGGACATTATGAGGACGAGTATACAGGCGTAAGCGTCATCCTTGCCGAGCACGGTGCGGTTGGCGGAGTGGACTGCAGAGGCGGTGCTCCCGGCACTCGTGAGACGGATCTTTTGCACAATGAAAAAATGATGCCCAAGATAAATGCAGTGGTGCTTTCGGGCGGTTCTGCATATGGACTTGGTGCCTCTTGCGGTGTTATGGAATACCTCAAAGAAAAGGGCGTTGGATACAAGAGTATGGGCAAGGTGGTGCCCATTGTTTCAAGTGCGGTTTTGTATGATCTCAATCAAAAAGAATATCATTATCCAACTGCAGAATACGGACTTTATGCGTGCAAAAATGCGGATAAAACCCCATCTTTTGGCAATGTCGGTGCCGGTAGAGGTGCTACTGTCGGGAAGATTAGAGGTGTGAAAAATGCCTGCAAGAGCGGTATAGGAGCATACACGATTAAGGTGCTGGGCGTCAACGTCACGGCAGTGGTTGCAGTCAATGCGATGGGTGACGTCGTTGATGAAAACGGCAAGATTTTGGCAGGAGCCAAGGGCAAAAACGGAGCGTTTGTAGACACGGAAAAAATACTTGCAGAGGGTGATATTTCCAAGCTTTTGCTTGGTACAAACACCACGATAGGCTGTATTTTGACGGATGCAAAACTCACAAAAGTCGAGGCAAATTTGCTTGCGAGCATTTCGCATAACGGGCTTGCAAGAGCGATTCGCCCGGTGCATACGATGTATGACGGAGATACTATGTTTTGTATGGCAAGCGGAAGAAAGCCTGTTGCAAATTTGGCAATGCTTCAATCTGCCGTCGTCAAAGCCACAGAGGGTGCAATTCGCAATGCTGTCAACCTCACTTGCGGTTATGACGTGGTGTGCGATTTGCAAGAGGAAGGAGAGGAGCAATGAATATAAGCATAATGCTCAAACCCGCCTCATCCAATTGCAATTTGCGTTGCAAATATTGTTTTTACAATTCGCTTTCAAGCTCAAGAGAGATGCCCTCTCACGGCTTGATGAGTGAGGATACTTTGCGTGAAGTGCTTAAAAAGGCATTTGCATTTGCCGGACATGACAGAGTTATGCTGTCCTTTCAGGGCGGAGAACCGCTGTTGGCTGGCAAATCATTTTTCTACAAGCTGCACGAGATCATAAGAGAGCTCAACGTCAACCGTTGTCCGGTGAGCGTCGGCATTCAGACAAACGGCACGCTTATTGACGACGAGTGGTGTTCAATTTTCAAAAGAGGCGGATACCTTGTCGGATTGAGCCTTGACGGTGATGCGGTAGCAAACGAAAAGCGCCTTGATGCAGACGGCAATCCCACTTTTGACAAGGTTGTGGCAAGTGCCGCTCTTATGCAAAAATATGGCGTTAACTTCAACATTTTGATTGTACTCACAAAGCAAGTTGCCAACAGAATAGAGCCGATTTATAGGTTTTTCAAAAAGCAGGGATTTAAGCATTTGCAGTTTATTCCAATGCTCAAACCTTTGAAGTTGGATGAGCAAGGCAAGCCGATTTCCACGTCTACGTACGACGAGCCATTCCCCTCCGAGGAGGAGAATTATTCAATGTCCGCCGATGATTACGGCAATTTTTTGCAAAAGTGCTTTGCGTTGTATCTCAAGGATTTTGTCAGCGGAAATTACACATCTATAAGGCAGTTTGACAATTTTGTGCGACTTGCTCATTTTGAAACCCCTGAACAGTGCGGTGCAGAGGGACATTGTTGTCATCAATTTGTCATCGAAGGCGACGGAGAGGTCTATCCTTGCGACTTTTATTGCCTTGATTGTTACGATATGGGCAATATACGCAACACGGATTTCTTTGAGCTTTCCAAGCATCCGATAGCCGTTGAATTTATCAAAGAAAGCATGATTCTTCAAGACAAGTGCAAGGAGTGCAAGTATTATCTCTTATGTCGCAACGGTTGCAAGCGAGAGCGTATCGATCTTGACAAGTGCGAGGTGTATAAGCAGTTCTTTTCTTACGCAATCCCACACCTAAAAAGAATGCGCTAAATAGCGCTTAACAAAAGTTAAGCATTCAATTTAACACAATTATTCATTAAAAAAAAGCACCCTGCGGTGCTTTTTTTAATAGTGGTTATTATTATTTGTATTCTCTTATGAATTTCACAAAGAATCCAACGCATTTGTTGAGTGAGTCGATATCCACTGTTTCGTTTGCGGCATGCATACCGCCGAGTTGCTTGAAGGAGAGTGCGCAAGGCGTGCAACGTATTGCGTGTTTTGCAATCGGTTGCATTGTTCTGCAGTCCGTACCGCCAAACATCAAGTATGGCACAACTGCAACGTCAGGATAGTACTCATTGAGTGCTTTTTTGAACATCTTGTAGCCCTCGCCGTTGATGTCAACAGTTGCGGATGCATTTCTATGCGCGCCGATTTCCATTTCAAGACCAAATTTCTTTGCGCGTTTTTCAAGCTTCTTGAATCCGTCCTCAAAGTTCTCGTCAGGAGCAAAGCGGATGTTTGCATTCACCCAGGCTTCTTGCGGAATCACGTTTGGAGCGGCAGAGCCTTGTTGCATTGTGAACACCATTGTTGTTGAGAACATAGTGTTGCCATAGGATGCGTTGATTTTTGGAGCGAGCTTTGACACCCACCATCCGTTTATTGGAATGAGTTTGCAGAAGAAGCGGAGCACAGGGGAGAGTGCGTCACCGAGATAATATATCATATCACGAGCGGCTTTGGTCATGTGCGGTTTGAAAACAGGATGCTTTTCGCAACTATTCACAAACTTTGCAAGCACTGCAATGGGGGTATTCTTCGGCGGTTGTGAGCTGTGTCCGCCCTTGCCCCTTGCGATAAACTTGACGTCTGCATAGCCTTTTTCAACGATACCGACAGCGGCAACGTCCTTTTTCATGACGGAAAGTGCTTTCTTGATGATTGCTCCGCCTTCGTCAATGACGAGGAAAGGCGTGATGCCGTTTGCCACAAACCAATCACGAGCCATCTCTGCACCCGGACCTGCAACTTCTTCGCCGTCACTGTAGCTCAAATATACGTCTTGCTCGGGCACAAATCCTTCTTGGATAAGCTCCTCAACAGCCTGAATGGTGGAGAAAAGTGTGTTTTTGCAGTCCATTGTGCCACGTCCATACATAACGCCGTCCTCGACGGTTGCACTGTATGGCGGATATTTCCAATTTCCGTCAACTGCAGGAACAACGTCCTGGTGTGCCATAAGCACCAAAGGACGATCGGAGGATTTGCCTGCCCACTTGTAGAGCAATACGTCATTGCCAATTTCAATCTTTTGGCAAGTTGCGGTAACGTTTGGGAACTCCTCATCGAGCACTTTGTGGAAAGCCTCAAAATATTCATGTCCGCTGTTTGAAACCGTCGGGCATTGGATGAGCCTTGCAAAGCTGTCAACATATCCGTTTTGATTCTTCATACTTCACCTCAAAAAGATAATATACAATAGTATAATACATTCTAGATGGATAATCAAGAGGAAAAATTTTTATTGGTCAATAAAGATTTTGGATGGCATAATTATTTCCGTTTTGTACCGATATATCTAAAATAAATGAAAAACTGTCATAAAGTCGGACTCGTAGCAAGCATGCGAGTGTCGGTGTTCATTTTTTGTTGCATAGAGTGCGTATCACTTCGAGTCTAGACCGCCAAGGCAGCAATGGGGAATGGGACGGTACTTCGTGCCGGTGGCGGTACTACGTGACGCCTGCGGGCACTCAAAAATAACCTTGCAATAGCACTGCGTACTATCGTTTTTTCATATAGCGTTTGGCGTATGCAAGCATAGCCAACACTATATGAAAAAACAACCCTACGGGTTTTATCGCAAGGTTGCTTTTTCGTTGGTGCCGGCGGTCGGACTCGAACCGACACGGATGATTAGTCCACAGGATTTTGAGTCCAGCGCGTCTGCCAGTTTCACCACGCCGGCGCAAGACATAATATATCATAATTCTTTTGATGTTGCAACTGATTTTGAATTTTTTGTCAAGAAAAGATTTTTCCGTACTGTTTATTCTTATTGCAAAGGTTGAAAATATCAACTTTTGCATTTTTTTACAAAAGGAATGGCGAAAATGACAAACGGTACGGAAAAATATGTTGAATTGGTTGCTTCCTTGGGTAAATTATACGATTTTTTGAATCAAAAATTATTTTATGGCGAATTGGTTAAGCCTGTTATCACACTTATCAATAAAGATGGCACTATGGGTAGGAGTTACCGCTCTGTTGGCAGTGCTTCAATGATTGTGTCGGAAGCTTTGAAACGCAACGGTATTTATACAAAAAGACGTTTGCAAAAGAAAAAGTATTGAATATGGCAAAGAAAACTCCAGATTCAAAAGTTGGCAAAGTGTACCGAGGCAGGACAAAGTACATAGACAAAGATACAAAGCCTGAACGCAATTATGTTGTTGTGTATGACAATGGCAAGCGTGTAAAAGTAGCAAAAACAAAATCTATCAAAATGTTTGATTCGCATGGTAAAAATGCCGATAAAGCTTTGGTTGAAATTAATCATGAGCGTTATGGATTACCAAAGCGTACAGGTGTAGACTATCAGGTTTTTGCCAAAAATCGGATGTCTGGCAAGCCATTGCAAATAAAGGATAAGGACGTATTCCCCGAACAAATAGAACGTTTTACATTGAGCAAGCGTGATTCGGACAAGGTTTTGTACCATACGAAAATTAAAAAACGCAATAAAAAAACGAGGTAATAAATTACCTCGTGACGCACTAG
>CAZXUW010000002.1:6321-37455 GCA_964644355.1 uncultured Bacteroides sp. | reverse complement strand
AAATTAAAAAACGCAATAAAAAAACGAGGTAATAAATTACCTCGTGACGCACTAGTAGGCGACTATGTGTCTCTACTAACTCCGCATAGCGGATGTGCTACCGGAAGTCATCCGGGTGTACAAACAGATAGATGATTTCGGGAAACCGACCAGGGATTTTGTACAGTTCAAGAATGATGTACCAAAGCTCAAGCAAGAAAAATCAACCGGGCGCAACTTTGCAGAAGCGTTTGGCAAAATATGTGAAACGGCTCTGCCGTTCACGGAGTAAAAAAGAAAACCGCCCTAAGGACGGTTTGAGAAACGGTCGACTATCGTTGTCTCGTGTGTTCGTGACGCGTAGTCCAACACCGTTGCAGGGCAACTAGATTAAAGTCGTCGAATTTATTATAAGGAGTTAAAACACAAATGTCAAATGTCTATCAACCCAAAAGAAAAGAACTTGCCAAAGTAAGCGTGGTTTCAAGTGAGTATTTCAATAAAAATCGCAAATCATTGAAGCTTGTGGGCACAGTAAATAGAAGCTATACAAACTTCGTTACTACACAGCGCAATCGCAAGACTGGGCAATGTACATTTGTTGACGACACCTCTGCCCTGACTAAAAAGTCTAAAAATGATTTAACACGATTTTTTTCTAATAATCAAAATCGCAACAAGAAAGTTGCGTATCTCGTAACTAAAAAGTGAGGTGTTTTATATGAATTCATATGAAAAAGGTAAAAGGTGGGGCTATGCCATCTTTAAGAAAAACTGTGAAGATTACGGACAAATTGGAATAGCAAAGTCCGACAAGGCTTCGCAAACTTGTGCATATTATGCACGAGACATGAAACGTCAAGGCAAGAATTTGACTAAGGATGAAAAGGATTTTTATAAAGGCGCCGCTGATGGTTTTCAAAGCTATTATAACAAATTCTTTTCATAAGACAGTGAGGTGTATGTAGACTATCAGGTTTTTGCCAAAAATCGGATGTCTGGCAAGCCATTGCAAATAAAGGATAAGGACATATTCCCCGAACAAATAGAGCGTTTTACATTGAGCAAGCGTGATTCGGACAAGGTTTTGTATCACACGGGCGAGAAAAATCGCAGGAATCAAAAGAAAAAGAAGAAGTAAAACTTCTTCTTTAATGTGCACTGTCGGACGGCTTTCGCCCCCGGCAACACCACCTGTAAAACAAGTGGGGGTGCGTACCTTAATTTAATAATATGCTTTTGCAGAAATTATGTCAAGCAAATATAACCGACACGGCGGATTCCATGAAAAAAAATTTATGATCCAAAGAAAAATAAAAAACGAGGTAATAAATTACCTCGTGACGCACTAGCAGGCGACTATGTGTCTCTACTAACTCCGCATAGCGGATGTGCTACCTTGATTTAATAATATGCTTTTGCAGAAATTATGTCAAGCAAATATAACCGACATGGCGGATTCCAT
This sequence comes from uncultured Bacteroides sp., assembly GCA_964644355.1. Lineage (GTDB taxonomy): Bacteria > Bacillota > Clostridia > Christensenellales > CAG-917 > CAG-475. The sequence continues at coordinate 36,011 of CAZXUW010000002.1, read as the reverse complement.
GAAAAAAAATTTATGAGGTGAAAAATGTCAAAAAAGAATAGTAGATATGGCAAACACTCTTTGGGTTATCCGATAACCAACAAGCTTACAGACCGTTACAAAAACGAAAAAAGAAAAAATGAATTAAAAAAAAGAACTGCAGTTCCGTCCTTTCGACTGACAGTGCAATTGTTGCACTCGGCGGTTAAGCCTTACCCATTTGGGGTTCAAAGCAGTTCTTACGTCAATTATTATATGCAAAACACATTATAAAGTCAATTGGATTTACGAAAGTGAGGTAAATAATGAGTTATCAAAGGATAAAATTGTCAGATTTATATACAACCGATGAAATTGAGGATATGAAAACTTATATTTCAACGCTGTCCGAACAAGAGAAACGCCACATGTCGCAGTATGTGTATCGGGATATAGTCCGTACTATTCTTGAGCAATTTCCTGATATATCAAAAATATTCTCCACAACCGAGTTGTGCGCATGTTGCTTCAAGAATTTGGACTTGTATAATAGCAAGGTGTCGCATAATGCGCTCAACATTCAAAAAGTCCACTAAAATGTATAACAATTGGGGTGGGTTTTGGGTGTATTTGACAAAACGTTCTCATTGTGATAAACTCACAAATGGGAGCGTTAATCGTCTAGTAGTTTTATTAGAGCTAAAACTATTTGCAATGATACAAGGATAATTTGGAGTATTGAGTGTATCATGCGGTTAACCTCCTTTTTTTTGTGGGTAAAAACCGCATTGAGGTTGCATTTGTCAAATGCTTGGGATTAGAATTAAGGCAAAGGACGGTGACGGCTCAACGAAAAAGAAAGGTACTAAGAATTTAACATGGACACAGCGTATCCAATTGGAAACGTTGCTTAAAGAGGGTTTACATAAAAAGCTTATTGCTGAATAGCTTGGAATTTCACTTTCGACAATTTATCGTGAATAAAAAGAGGATATTATCAGCTTTTAGTCTCTCAAGGCAATTGCAATTGCCTTGAGAGAGGTTTTTCTGCTCAAATTCTATCATTTTCCCATCGCAATTTTTTTTGTAAAAAATTCTCAAATAAAACTTGACAATTCAAGAAAAGATTTTTCTGTGGCAAATATCATCAAAATTCTTTTGTATCGGCATTGTGATAGGTGCAAAAACGGACGGTGTAGCCGTTGTCCTCAATGGGGGAGCTTTGCTCGGTCATCGTCCAGTTTGGCAACTCATCCAAATTGTCGTGAAAAACTTGAGCACCACCGTCTGCCTCCACCTTTGTCACGTATGCGGTGTCGCAGTAGGGCAAGAGGGTGTGATATAGCATTGCGCCGCCAATCACGTAGATGTTTTCGCTGTCATAATTTTTGAGTATGGCAAAAAGCTCCTCAAGTGATTTTGCGAGGATATAGCCCTTTGAAGTGGCATCTTGTGACACACCGTTTGGGTTGAGCACGATATTTGTGCGACCTTTAAGTGGCATACCGCCCGGCAGTGAGAGCAGAGTGTTGCTTCCCATAACCACGATTTTGCCACGTGTGTGCGACACAAAATGACGCATATCTTCTTTCAAATCAAACAGCAAGCCATTGTTTTTGCCAAGCCCCCATTTGTTATCCACAGCGAATATGGTTTTCATTAGATTGCCACCTCGATTTTCTTGTCGAGCTTGGTGTATTGATAGTCAACAAGCTCAAAGTCATCCACAGTGAAGTCGTAGAAGTTTTTGATATCCTTGTTCATTTTGAAGGTTGGAGCAGGGTATTGCGGATTTTGCAATATCTCCTCAACGATGGGCACGTGTCTGTCATAAATATGAGCATCGCTGATGACGTGCACAAGTTCGCCCACCTCAAGGTCACTGACCTGTGCAAACATATGAAGAAGCACCGCATATTGCACGACGTTCCAGTTGTTTGCGGTGAGCGTGTCTTGACTGCGTTGATTGAGTATGCCGTTGAGCTTATTGCCCGTCACGTTGAAAGTCATCGAATACGCACAAGGGTAGAGATGCATCTCATGCAAGTCTTGGAAGTTGTAAATATTTGTGAGAATACGCCTTGATTGCGGATTGTGTTTGAGGTCATAAAGCACCCTGTCCACCTGATCGAATTCACCCTCCGGATAAATGCTTTTCACCCCAAGTTGATAGCCATAAGCCTTGCCGATCGAGCCTGTTTCATCCGCCCAACTATCCCAGATGTGCGAGTTGAGATCATGCACGTTGTTGCTCTTTTTTTGCCATATCCAAAGTATCTCGTCAATGGCGGACTTGAAAGCCGTTCTACGCAGTGTGATGATAGGAAACTCCTTTGACAAGTCGTATCTATTGACTATGCAAAAGGTCTTGATTGTATGTGCAGGCGTGCCGTCCAACCACTTTGGACGAACGGGCAATCCTTCGTCACTTATGCCGTTGTCAAGTATGTTGCGGCAGGTGTCAATAAAGATTTTGTCGGCTAAACTCATTGTGCTCTCCAAGTATATTATTTGGCACTTTACATTGCCGTTTTGACAGTGTAAAGTGCCATTTGTGTGATTTTGTGCTTAAATTGCAAAGTTTTATTCTTTGATGATAAGCTCTTGATTGATCTTACGCATTGTCTCGATAGGCACCTTGATGACACGTCTGTCGAAGGTGACAAGTCCGTTCATTTCCTGCTCGACGTCACTGACTTGCGTGTATACGGTTGCACTCAAACCTTTGTCGATTTTTGGCACTATCGTCTTTTTGTACAAGTTTATCAAAGCCTTTTCAAGAAGTTCCGGTTTTTTGTAAATACGGTATCCAAATTGGTTGTTTGGAGAGTACATATGACCTTCTGTCTTGATTGCGTATCCGCCAAACTCGCTCAACACGTAGCAACGCTTGTCATTGCGTGGCACCCACAACGGCTTGAAGTATACGTGCAAACTCTTTGTGTCTGCAGTTTTTTTGCCTTGATCGTTCCAACCGCTTACGCTGTCGATAAGACGAGTGGGATCGATTTTCTTCATATCGTTTGTGATACGCACAGAGTCAAACTGTCCCCAACCCTCATTGAAGGGTACCCATACTGCAAGCGAGACGACGTTCTTGAGGTGATTCATCGTCACACGAAGCTCTCTTTCAAATTCATCTCTGCCTTCTTTATCTCCACGAGCGAGCTTTTTGTAAGCGAGGGGGGTGTTGTCCTTGATGTGATATTCAAAGAAAGCGAGCAATCCGATGTATAGGAAGTTGTATTTGGAGCCGCCGCTCACCATATCTTGCCACACGAGGATACCTTCCTTGTCGCAGTGATAATACCAGCGGAGTGGTTCGATTTTGATATGCTTGCGTAGCATATTGAAGCCCATTGATTTGACAAGCTTGATATCCCACTCAAGAGCTTGGTTGGAGGGCGGTGTAAGCAAACCGTCCGACCAATAGCCTTGATCGAGAAGTCCGGTGTGGAAGTATGGCTTGTTGTTGAGCCCCATACGCTTGAAGCCCTTGCTGTCCGTCACCCAGCTGAATTTACGCATGCCGAAGTACGATTTGACAATGTCGTCACCCACTTTGAACGCAACGTCGTAAAGTTTTGGATTTTCAGGTGACCAAAGCTCGTAATTTTCAAGTTTTATGCTTGCCGTATCTCCGGCAAATTGACCTGAATATATTGCGTTTGCACCGTCCATGATGATGACGTCAACGGGCACGTTTGCGGATTTTTCAAACTTGAAGTTGATTGTATCCGTGTCAATATCCGGAACGATTGTGACGTCTTTAAGATGCACCGCATCCATGCTTTCAAGCCATACGCTTTGCCAAATGCCCGATTGCGGAGTGTACCAAATTCCGCCGGGGTGAGAAGATTGCTTTGCGTGAGTGTGATACATCGTATCACAAGGATCGGTCACAGAAAGCTCGATAACGTTTTCACCCGCCTTTATTGCGTGTGATACGTCAAACTCAAACGGAATATATCCGCCCGAGTGCTCTCCAATTGCAATGCCGTTGAGCTTGACAGAACAAATCATGTCCACCGCATCGAAGTGCAGAACGGTGTGCTCTTTAACAAACGACGGCTCAAGATTGAATGTGCGATGATAGTACAGCACGTCTTTTGGCGTGACTCGAGTGCCCTCCGGGAGCCCCGAAAGCAAAGTTTCAGGGGAGAAAGGAACAAGTATTTTGCCTTGATAATTACCGTCGAATTTTTCGCTTTTGAGCAAAATTGCATAATCCCACTCGCCGTTGAGAGTGACATAGCTATCTCTTGCAAACTGTGGGCGTGGATATTCTGACAATGGTGTTGCACCCACCTCAAAAGGTGTGCGAAGTCTTACAGTTTTCATAATCCCCTCCGTAAATTTCTTATAGTATACCATAGGTATATAAAGTTCCGCAAGAGCAAATATTTATTTTTATATGGCATTTTTGTATATTTCTTGCACATTCTCTTTCTAGACTTTTAATTAATAATGTGCTACACTTACAACATAACTTGTTTTGGAGATCAATATGACAGTTTTTATTGCATCCGACGTGCACGGTTCAAGTGCCAATATCGAGAGGTTTTATGACATCGTAAAAGCCTACAAGGCACAGCATGCCGACACAAAGGTGGTTTTGCTTGGTGACATTTACAATCACGGTCCACGCAACCCGCTTCCGGAGGGGTATGCCCCTATGAAAGTCGCAGAGAGATTGAATGCAGAAATGGAATATCTCTCCGCCATAAAAGGCAATTGTGACAGCGAAGTTGACCAAATGATAAGCAACTTTGACATAACAGGTGATTTTTCAATCGAATGGCAAGGTCGCAGAGTGTTTTTCACGCACGGACACAAATGCAATCCCGAGTTGCCACCGCAATCTGCAAAAGAGGGGGATATCGTGTTCTTTGGGCATCGTCACGTCCAATTGTGCGAGAAAAAAGACGGCGTGACGTATATTTGCGTGGGAGCAATAGGTATGCCACTTGCCGGCGTTGAGCGTTCATATGCCACTTTGGATGAGGACAAAATCCAAGTCAAATCCCTCGTTGGTGACAAAGTTTTGCTTGAAGTGAAGCTTTGAGTGCGGATATTTGCATTTTTACAAAACTATGTACGGTGAATTGACAAAAGAAGAATTGCTGAAATTATCTCCCGGTGAACTTACCGATTTGGGGATATGTCCGACCTGTTTCAATCGCGAAAGCGGTGGTATGCTTTATGGGGATAATACGGACAAAATGCTGTATGCAGACGGTGATATCGAGTGCTTTTTTGTTGCAAATCCAAGGGCGGACGGACATATGTGCATTTCAACGATAGAGCATTATCACGATATGAGCGAGGCTCCTGACGGTATCAATGAAAAAATCATCCGTTTTGCCAAAAGATTTATGCAAATCTTGTGCGAAGTGTATGTCTGCGAAAGAGTGTATATATGCTCTATGTGCGATGGCAAAAACAATCATTATCACGTTCAACTCATACCTCGCTATGCCAATGAGGAGCGTGGAAGTAGAAATTTTGTAAAAGCAAGAAAAGAATACGTCCTCGATGAGCAAAAACTCCTGAAAGTGAGAAATATGATAGCGGATTATGCTGAGAAAAATTGTCGATAAGATGATTCAGCAAAGTTTGTGTGTAAGAAGCAATAAAAGAAAAACGGACGAGGATCGTCCGTTTTTATGTTGCACAAACAAACTTAAATATTATTCTTCAAATTTTTCAACGAGGATACCGGCTTCGTTGAACAGCACCATGGAAAATTCGTCCGGATACGGGTTTTTGTACACAACTCTCTTTATACCGCTGTTGATGATGAGGCGAGTGCAGATTGTGCAAGGTTGATGTGTGCAATATAGCGTTGCTCCGTCAACTGAAATGCCGAGTTTTGCCGCTTGCACGATTGCGTTTTGTTCTGCATGGACTGCGTAGCAAGTTTCCGCACGCGTTCCGCTTTGTATACCCAATTTTTCACGCATGCAGTAGCCTTTATCGCGACAATTTTCTATGCCTGCAGGTGCACCATTGTAGCCCGTTGTCAAAATACGCTTGTCTTTGACGATAATCGCACCAATCGCTCTGCCTTCTCTTGCGCAACTTGTCCAAGTGGCAACAAGTTGTGCCATATCCATAAATCTTTTATCCCAATCGTTCATAACAAATTTTGTCCTTTCATAGATTTACACAATGATATTATCACAATTATATACAATATTCAACAATCGTTTTGCAAAATCGCAACTATTTTTCAAAAAAAGATTGCATAATATATTGACATTTGGCAACCTATGGTATAAACTGTTAGCAATCTAGTGGGTTGACTGCTAAATTCTTAAAAATATGAAACTCGAAACGGAGGCATAATATGACAATCAAACCATTGTTTGATAAGGTTGTTATCAAAGCAATCGAAACAAGTGAAAAGACCGCCAGCGGAATTGTTCTTCCCGGTGCATCAAAGGAGAAACCGCAACTTGCACAAGTTGTTGCAGTCGGTCCCGGTGGCATCATTGACGGAAATGAAGTGACAATGCAAGTGAAGGTCGGAGATACCGTTCTTTACAGCAAGTATGCAGGAAGCGAATTCAAGGTTGACGGTGAGGATGTTATCATCGTTGCACAATCGGACATTCTCGCAATCGTTGAGTAAGGAGGCTTTATATGGCAAAGCAATTTAAGTATGGCGACGACGCAAGAAAGGCTCTTGAAGCAGGCGTCGACGCATTGGCAAACACAGTCAAAATTACACTTGGTCCAAAGGGCAGAAACGTTGTTCTTGACAGACCGTATGGCGGACCGCTCGTGACAAACGACGGCGTGACAATCGCAAAGGATATCGTGCTTTCAGATCCGTTTGAAAATATGGGAGCACAAATCATCAGAGAAGTTGCAACCAAAACAAACGACGTTGCAGGCGACGGCACAACAACGGCATCCGTGCTTGCTCAAGCAATCGTAAAAGAGGGCTTGAAGAACGTTGCAGCAGGTGCAAATCCGATGGTGCTCAAGCGTGGCATCATGTATGCAACCGAGGTAGCTGTTGAAGAACTCAAGAAGATAAGCAAGGACGTTGAGGATAAGACTGCAATCGCACAAGTCGCATCCATCTCTGCAGGGGATGAAAAGATTGGTCAGCTCATCTCCGATGCAATGGAAAAGGTTGGCAAAGACGGCGTCATCACCATTGAGGAAGGCAAGGCAATGACCACTGAACTCAACGTTGTTGAGGGTATGCAATTTGACAGAGGCTATGTCTCTCCATACCTTGTCACCAACACGGACAAGATGACTGCAGAGCTTGACAATCCCGTCATTCTTATCACGGATAAGAAAATCAGCAACATTCAAGAGTTGCTTCCGCTTTTGGAGCAAGTGCTCAAAAACGGCTTGAAGCTCCTCATTATTTCCGACGACATCGAGGGTGAAGCACTCACAACAATCATCGTCAACAAGCTCAAAGGCGTGTTCAACGTAGTTGCGGTAAAGGCTCCGGGCTTTGGAGATAGAAGAAAGGCATACCTTGAAGATATTGCAATTTTGACGGGCGGAACTTACGTCTCATCCGACCTCGGTTATGAGCTTAAGGACGTTACGCTCGATATGCTCGGCAGAGCAAAATCAGTGCGTGTTGACAAGGACAATACAACAATCGTTGGCGGATTTGGCGATAGCGAAAACATCAATGCAAGAGTTGCATCCATAAGAGCTCAAATTGCAGAATCCACCTCCGATTATGACAAAGAAAAACTCCAAGAGCGTGTTGCAAAACTCGCAGGCGGTGTTGCAGTCATCGGCGTTGGTGCTGCAACAGAGGTTGAGATGAAAGAGAAGAAGCTCCGCATCGAGGACGCACTCAATGCAACTCGTGCAGCCGTTGAGGAAGGCATCGTTGCAGGTGGCGGAACGGCACTCCTTTCCATCATTCCGCAAGTCAAAAAGGCTTGTGCAAAGCTTGATGGCGACATTGCAACAGGTGCAAAGATTGTCATCAAAGCTCTTGAAGCTCCTGTGCGTCAAATTGCACAAAACGCAGGCATTGACGGCGGTATCGTTGCCAACACAATCATCTCCTCAAAGAAAGCAAACTATGGCTATGATGCACAAAAAGAAGTCTACTGCGATATGGTCAAGGCAGGTATTCTCGATCCTACCAAGGTCACTCGTTCCGCACTTCAAAACGCATCTTCCGTTGCAAGCACTCTCTTGACAACCGAGAGCCTTGTCACCGACATCAAGGAGCCGGCACCGGCGGTGGCTCCCAATGCTGGCGAAATGTACTAAAAACTCGCTAAATCGCAAATAACTGCGTCAACGCCCCGCATTCTCCAAGTCACGTACCATATGTACGTTAGGCTTGTTGATTGTGGGGCGTTTTCTTGTCCTTTGTCGATTTATCAAGTTATTACACACTCACAATTAGCAAATAATATTGCCAAAGCCATTTGCTCGTTCAGGCATGTTCTATGTGCATAAAATGATTGGGGAAACTCAACGTTCTACGGATCAATAGAAAATACCGTGTTCACAGTCACGGTTGCCGGAACACCGATTCAGGCTGTCAGCTAAAGTGGCTCTTTCACCTTATTCAGATCAATATCAAATTTTTATTTTTTTTACCTACCCAATAAATAGGTCATATTTTTAATAGTCAAAAAATATCATTATATATGCGGAAAATGGCGAAAGAAAATGTCATTGTTGTGTGCACAATACTTTTGTGCATAGCTTTTACAATCACGCTGTGTTTGGTTTATTCAAGTGACGGATTGATTGCGGTTTTTTCAATAAACAAAAAAGCGGCGCAAAGTTTTTGGATGATTGTAAGTTCGCCATATAGTGACGTCACGCTTGCACGATCTAGTGCACAGATGGTAAAAAACAGGGGTGGTGCGGGGTACGTTAAAAGCGGTGAGAGTATACGCATTGTATATGCCGTTTATGCGGATAAAGAGTCTTGCGATTTGGCATTGAAAAGGCTTGGATCGCAAGGGGTTTTTGTTGAGGAGGTGGAGATATCCGAGTGTGATTTCGGCTGGTGTGATAGAGAATATAAGCAAGCGGTTGAGGAGACATTGACATATATTGAAATCACATATGACACACTGAAAAATTGTGCCGATATGTTGTCAAATGAAAGCATGCAAATTGTTGATGCAAAAACCAAAATCGAAGTTTTATCAAGTCAAATCAAAGAGATAAAGTCCTCTTTCTATGAAAAAGTGGAAAAATGCGATTGTGAGCAAGTCGCTCAAATCAAGCTTGCTTTGATAACTGTTTTGGCACTTATTGACAACATCGAATATGACGATTCAACACCACTTTGTGTGTCGTCGATAAGATATGCACTTGTTCAAGCAGTGTTTTGTTATCAAGCACTTATGAGTTCAATTTGAGAGAGAAAAACAAGATTGTTTTGAGTTGTTTGTATAGCAAAAATGCATGTGAATTTTACCGATTTTTATGGCAATTTTATGCGTTTTTTTGATGCTTTTTTGCTTGGTTTTTGATGTGTATTCATTGAAAAATCCTCGTTTGAAAATACTCAAGCTTTATAAAATATCTTATTGCATTATTAAGCTTTTTAGTTTATAATAACTTCTATGGCATATACATCATTATATCGCAAATATCGTCCCGACACCTTTGACAAGGTCATTGGGCAGGACCATATTGTGCGGACACTCAAAAATCAAATACTCGCAGGCAATGTCGGGCATGCGTATATCTTTACGGGTACACGAGGCACCGGCAAGACTTCTGTTGCAAAGATTTTTGCAAGAGCGGTCAATTGCGAGCATCCGCTCAAAGACGGCTCTCCTTGCGGACAGTGCGAAACTTGCAAGGAGCTTTCATCTCCGTCAAATTTTGACATTTTGGAGATGGACGCCGCTTCCAACAACTCTGTTGAGCAGATAAGAGAGCTTACCGACAAAATAGGCTTTCCGCCAACGGTTGGCAGATACAAAGTGTACATCGTAGACGAAGTTCACATGCTGTCAAAGCAGGCTTTCAACGCTCTTTTGAAGACGCTCGAGGAGCCACCGTCTCATGCAATCTTTATCCTTGCCACCACGGAAATCCATCAAATACCGGCAACGATTTTATCAAGGTGTTTGCGGTTTGACTTCAGGCTTGTGCCCAATGCGATTTTGTCAAAGCGTATCAAGGATATATTTGACGACATCCACGTCACGTATGAGAGCGAGGCGGTGGAGCTTATCGCAACGGCGGGAGCAGGAAGCGTGAGAGACGCACTCTCTATTGCCGATATGTGTGTGAGCTATTGCAGTGGCAATATCACCTATGACGGTGTGCTTGAGGTGCTAGGCGCTGCAGACCCGAAGAAATTGCAAGCTCTTGCAACAGCCATTGCGGACGGCGACGTTGGCACGGCTCTTGCGGACGTGTCGGCACTGTGTGATTTGGGCAAGAGTATCCCGATTCTTGCACAGGATGTTGCAACGCTTTTTAGAAACGTGTTGTACATCAAAAATTGCTCAAACGCAAAGACTTTGTTGGCTATGCCCGAAGCAATATACAATGCTCTTGCCGATATGGCAAAAAAGTACACCACCGAAAAGTGTATGAGTATAATGAAAATTATGTCATCCCTTGAGGGCGATTTTAGATACAGTGCCCAACATAGAATTTTGTTTGAGGCGGCGGTTGTCAGAGCTTGCTACGGCACGGATGCCGACGTCAAACTGGATGAGATGCAAATGAGAGTTGCTCGGCTTGAAAAGATGCTGGCAAACGTGAGGAAATCGGATTTTAGGGACGCACCTGTCGTTATGGATGCTAGGCAGGTGTGGCTGAGGGTAGCATCCGCTTTGCGACAAAACGGCTTTCCGCTTTTGGCACTATCCACCCAAGATGCAGTGCTGAATATGACGGAGGATACGTTCAGCGTCACCGTGGCTGATGACGCAACACTCAATCTGATTGAGGACAAGAAAAATAGAGATGCCATAAATCAAGCTTTCAGAAGCGTTGACACAGAGCGCAAGCTTGTGATCGAAGCAACAAGACATCTTGATGAGGACAAGGCGTTGCCGTTTATCAAAGAGATGTTCGGCTCGCTTTTGGAAGTGAAATAATCAAACAATCTTTGGAGGAATAAAATAATGGGATACGGCGGATTTGGCGGCGGAAACATGCAACAACTTATGAAACAAGCTCAAGCAATGCAAAGAAAATTGCAAGAGGCTCAACAAGAAATCGCAGAAACTGAAATCACCGGTAGCACTGCCGGCGGTATGGTGGAAATCACAATAACAGGGGACAAGACTCCCGTTGCTGTGTCCATAAAGCCCGAGGCGGTTGATCCTGACGACGTCGAGATGCTTGAAGATATGATTCTTGCCGCACTTAACGATGCCAACGAGCAAGCAGACAAGCTTTCAAAAGAGTTGCTCGGACCGCTTGGCGGAGCAGGAGGATTGTTTTAACTTATAAAAACAATCTAAATAATGAATAATTAATAATGAAGTACATTGAACCTTTGGCAAGATTAATCGCACAGCTTTCAAAACTTCCGTCTGTTGGAGAAAAGACGGCGGCAAGGTATGCGTATGCAATTTTGAATTCTCCACAAGAAGAAGTGCAAGAGCTCATTGACGCCATAAATGACGTCAAGCAAAACGTGCATTTTTGCTCTGTTTGCGGGAATTATACGGAAAACGAGGTCTGCGACATCTGTGCAAGCAGAAAAGCAAGCACAATTTGCGTTGTCAAGGAACCAAAAGACATCGTTGCACTTGAGAAAGTCAAGGATTTCAAGGGCGTATATCACGTGCTTGGCGGAGTGATTTCACCAATGGAACACGTGGGACCGAACGATATTCGCATAAAAGAATTGCTTGCTCGCCTTGACGGAGTTGAGGAAGTCATTTTGGCAACCAATCCCGACGTTGAGGGTGAGGCAACCGCAATGTATATTGCTCGTCTCATCAAGCCTTTGGGTATCAAGGTGACACGTATTGCACGTGGTTTGCCGGAAGGTAGCGTGATTGAATATGCCGATGAAAGCACGCTCTCAAGAGCGTTGTCGTCACGCATAGAATTGTAAGAGCGGAGAGTAGGGCAGAGTGCCTTGTGAAAATAGGGGTACAAAATGAAAGTTACTTGTTCAAATTGCGGAGCAGAAGTTGACGTTCAGGGCAACGTTGCAAAGTGCCCGTATTGCGGAAGTATCATCACGTGCAATCAATCACAAACGGATTGTGTTGACAACTATTTTGACAACATAGCCCCACAGCCATCGGATGCGTATGCACGTACAGTGGATAGGAATGACAAAAAGCTCAAAAAATCCGTCAAAAATTTGTTTTCTTGGTCGGTGCTTTTGCTTGTTATCGGTGTTTTGAGATTGTTCACAGGACTGATGACGCTTGAAACCAACGAATATATCGAGTCTCAATTGCCGGAATTGATATTTGATCCCATCAGTGCATATCTATCACTTTCAACAGCCGAAATCATACTGCATCTGTTTATAGCAATCTGCGGTGCGGTGCTTGTGGTGTTTGCCTCAAGACTCAAAAAGACGGATATTTATTCTCAAGATCTTCAATCTGCAAGCCTCAAAGTGTTTATTGCATCTTGCATTATGGCAGTGATTTTGATTGCATACCTCATCGTTGAAATCTGCATTGTCAACACAATGGTTAATTTGGTTGGTGTTGGATACGTAGAAGCTGACAGTTTGACAACAACGTTTAGTTCGTTGGTGTGGACGGTGATATTGGTCGTTGGCGGAGCACTGTGTGTTGTCGAGTCTGTAAGACTTGCAAAACAAGCCAAGAAAAACTGAAATAATTATTTTTGCAATTCATAACAAAAACGCCGTTTTATCCGGCGTTTTTTGATGGGTAAAATAAGGGTTGTGTGATTTGAATATAAATTATCCAATGACTGAATCGATGAATTTGTCAAAGGCTTGTTGACCTTTTTCATCGTTTTTGAACACGGCGGTGGTGTCCAAAATTTGCTCGCAAACGTTGTTGATATAGTCTGTGATGACTTTCTTTGCGACGTCGTCTTTGAGCGTGGTGCCGTTGTCCACAACAAGCTGTGTTATCATGCCAAGGTGCTTGTGGAGAGGATGATTTTCTTCTGCAAGAGCTTTGAAATCAAGCGGGGTTTTGCCTGTGAGAATGTCTTGCATGCCTGTGATTTCTCCTGCAAGTCTGCCCGGCAAAATGAACAAGCCCATGACCTCGATTATGCCAATCGACTCCTGTTTGATGTTGTGAAGCTCTTTTGCAGGGTGGAATATGCCAAAGGGATGTGCCTCGTCAGTGCGGTTGTTACGCAAAATGAGGTTGAATTGATACTCTCCGTCATCGTTGATGGATGCGATAGGTGTGATTGTGTTGTGTTGCACCTTCTCGCCGTTTTGCTCGCTATGGCAGAGGATGTTTACACTCTCATCCGAGTAGACGTCCCATGCGGTTCTAAACTTGTTGGCAACTTCAAGAGCTTTGGCTCTGTCCTTGCTTTCAATGCGGACGATTGAATTGTACCAATCCACAACGGATACGCTTACGTCGGGGTAGCCCTTGATTGAGAAATATCTGCGAGAGGGGCGAGTGAACACCGGCAATACTTTCTTTCCGCCTTGATAGTGATCGTGAGCGAGTATAGAACCGCCGACGATGGGGAGCGGAGCATTGGAGCCGATGAAGTAGTGTGGGAACATGTCCACAAAGTCAAGCATCCTTGCAAACGTCGCATCACTCATATGCATGGGGCGGTGCTCTTTGCACACGGCTATCATATGTTGCTCAAAGTAGCGATAAGGAGAGAATTGCATAAACCATTCCTCACCGTCAAGCTCAAATGGGATTATGCGGATAGTCTGCCTTGCACTCATAGCCATATTGCCTGCAAACCCTAAATTTTGCTCACACAGAGCACATTTTGGATAGCCTGTTTTTGCCTCTTTGGCAAGTCGCACTTGTTCGGGTGTTTTTTCTGGTTTTGAGAGGTTGATTGTGACTGTTATATCGCCACGTTGCGAGGCGTGATTCCATACGATGTTTTTGTCAAAGTCTTTTTGACGCAGATACAAGCTGTCAAGCCCGAGCCGATAGAGGAAATTGCAAGCCTTGTCTGTGTCCTCGTATGAAGCTTCGTCGTCAAACATTTCAACCACTTTGGACGGCGTTGGCATAACGCAACCCATCAAGCGAGTTTCAAACAACAATTTTTGATTTTCGTCGATGATTTTTTTGCGTATGGCGTAGTCGCAAAGGGAGTCGAGCACCTCGTATATATCGTATTTGCCGATTTTGACATCGAGGGCAGGTTCCACAAGATTGAGGGTGTCCAAAAGCTGATTTTGAGCATAAATAGCATCCAAATCGTCAAGATAGAGCTTGTTTTGTGCATAGTCTAAAAGACGAGCAACATTTTGCTTTGCGAGTTCATCATAGGAAATTCTTGGCATAAGACCTCCAAAACGTCTTAAAAAATTCAACATAAGGATTATAGCACACACGTTTTTGTAAAGCAAGTCGATGTTTTGATTGGAGTTATTATTTTTTTACCTTTACTAATTTGCCGGTTGTATTTGCGTTAACCCTTGCAATGACAAGTTTTGTGTGCTACAATATAGCATTATATGCTATCGGAGCAAAATATATATGAAATTTGACAACGACCTTTTGAAAAATAACTGCAATGCACTCTACTCTAGATGTGACGACGAGTGCAAAAATAGGTTCGACGAGCTTGTGAAAATGCATCGCGACGTGTTCGGCACGGAAGAAGTGGAGTTTTTCTCCTCTCCCGGTCGTATTGAGATTGTGGGCAATCACACTGACCATAACGGCGGAAAAGTGCTGTGCGCATCCATAAGCGTTGACACGCTTGCATCTGTATCCAAGCGTGATGACAACATCATCGAAGTCAAGTCAAAGGGCTATCCGATGTTGAGAGTGGATTGCGACAATCCAACCTTTCTTGCAAGCGAGATAGGCACGTCAAATGCACTCATCAAAGGCGTTGTGGACTATTTTAAGCGCTCCGGCAAAAATGTGGGCGGTTTCAGTGCGTGCATGACATCATCCGTACCAAAGGGAGCGGGCGTATCGTCCTCAAGTTCTTTCGAACTTGCCATTGCAGAGATACTCAACGTCAAATACAACGACGGCAAGCTTGATGCCATATTCAAAGCAAAGGCGTCTCAATATGCCGAAAACACATTCTTTGGCAAGCCTTGCGGACTTATGGATCAGAGTGCAATCGCTCTTGGTGACGTCAATCTCATAGATTTTGCCGATTTTGAAAATCCCATCGTTGAAAAGGCGGAGTGGCATTTTGACGATCTTGACATCTACGTCATCGCAACGGGCGGAGATCACAGCGACCTTACGGACGATTATGCCTCAATTCCGCAAGAGATGAAGGAAGTTGCCTCTTGCTTCGGTGCAAAATTATTGCACGAAATTCCTCTTGAAAGATGGCAGAGTGAAAAAGATTGCATCCAAAGCAAGGTGAGCGAGAGAGCATACCTTCGTGCAGAACACTTCTTTGAGGAAAACGTGCGTGTGGAAAAGGCAATAAAGGCTGTGCAAGCAAAGGACGAGAGTGCGTTTTTGGATATGGTCAATCAATCGGGATTGAGCTCTCGCTATAAACTTCAAAACACCTATTCGCCAAAGGGCAAAAATCGCAATCTTGAAAATGCCCTCGACAAGGCTGTCACGGTGGACGGAGTGCTTGCTTGCCGTGTTCACGGCGGTGGTTTTGCCGGTACGATTTTGGTGTTTGCAAAAAAAGATAATGAGAACGTCGCAACCTCGCTCAATGCGATGTTTGGCAAAGATAACGTGTTTAGGCTTTCTATCCGCCATAGCGGTGCGACAAGACTTGTGTTGGAGAAATAATTATGTCTGATTTTCTCGTTTCAGTTGTAACATCTCCCGACCGCAATGCTTTTAGCATTGGCAGTATCGACGTGCAATGGTACGGCTTGCTCATTGTGTGCGGTATGCTGTTGGGATTGCTTTACGCCTGCTGGCAGGCAAAACGTATCGGCTTGACAACGGACGATACGGTGGAATTGTTTTTGTGGCTTATTCCGCTTGCAATCGTTTTTGCAAGATTGCTGTACGTCATCCCTCGTGCGGACGAGTATTTTGGAAACAACGGCTATGAAGGTTGGGATAAATTTGTGCATATCATCGCCATTTGGGAGGGTGGTATCACAATTATAGGCGGTCTTGTGGGCGGTCTTTTGGGTGCGTTGTTTTTCACCCTTCGTCACAAGGACAAAGTGAACTTCCTCAACGTTGTCGATCTTGTGGTCGTGCCTGTGCTCATCGGGCAGATTATCGGCAGATGGGGCAACTTTGTCAACCAAGAGGCTTTTGGCATTCCCGTCACAAACGAAGCGTTGCAATTCTTTCCGTTTGCAGTGTTCATTCAATCCCCGAGCGGAGTATCTTCAGAGTTTTTGCCCATCGTTAGAGATCATATCGCAAACGGTATTGCCGTTGACGGCATAAAGGGCAACTATTTCTGTGCAACCTTCTTCTATGAGGGATTTTGGAATACTATCGGTGCAATCGCTTGCGTGGTGCTTTGGCAAAAAGATTACCAAAAGAAGTACCCCGGTATTTTGATGATATTCTATCTTGTGTGGTATTGCCTTGGTAGATTCTGGCTTGAATATCTGCGTATGGATGCCGTGCCCATCACAAAGATTGCAATGATTGTCGTGGCTGTTTTGACTCTTGTTGTCGGCGGTATTTATATTGTCGCACGCACAAGTCAGCTTTCTTATAGAAAAATCCGCTCACTTGCTCAAGAAGGTATGGACGGTGCGGTGCTTACGCAACAAGAAGTGAACAATTATGTATTTGTCGGCAAGCTGTTTGAGGTGGTCAATGCCGATACGGCACAATCAAAGGAAAAATGCAAAGCATTTTTTGCAAACGTTCTGCTTAAACTTTGCTACGTTAGAAAGGGCGTTGAGGACTATGTCAAAGTGGATTTCGATACGCTTGAATACTATCACGTGCCAAAGGATTATAAACACCGTTTCAAAGAGATTGCAAAAAATGAAAATTATACAAAATAAGTTTTTGCAATGGGAGATATAATGGAAAACGCATACGTCACTCAAAGAGTGAAAACAAACAATTTGACTTTGCTCACCGACCTTTATCAGCTCACAATGATGAACGGATATCGTCATTGCGGACTCGACAATACAACGGCGGTGTTCGATATGTTTTACCGTGGCAACGGCGGTTATTCCTATGCTGTTGTCGCCGGGCTTGAACAGGCTATAGACTATATTCTCAACCTTCATTTTGACAAGAGCGATATAGATTATCTCGCCTCGCTCAAAATTTTCGATAAGAGCTTTCTCAAAGCACTTGAAGATTTCAAGTTTACGGGGGATATCAAGGCTATGCCGGAGGGCACGATCGTGTTTCCGTATGAGCCGATTGTCACCGTCAAAGCTCCGCTTTGGCAAGCTCAACTCGTTGAGACGGCTCTTTTGACATTTATCAACCATCAAACACTCATCGCAACAAAGGCAAGACGTCTTAAGGAGTGTACAAAAAACAAAATCAGCGAATTCGGCTTGCGTAGAGCGCAGGGACCGGATGCGGGTATTTATGGTGCGAGAGCCGCTTGTATCGGCGGTTGCAGAACGACGTCAAACGTTGTTGCAGGCAAGCTTTTTGGAATTCCCGTCACCGGAACCCACTCTCACAGCTGGGTGATGAGCTTTGACAGTGAACTTGAAGCATTTGAAAAATATGCTGAAATTTATCCGGATAACTGCCTACTTTTGGTGGATACCTACGACACGCTCAAGAGCGGTGTGCCAAACGCTATAAAGGTGTTTGACAAGCTCAAAAAAGAGGGGCATAAACCGATTGGAATACGTCTTGACAGCGGAGATTTGGCATACCTGTCTCGCAAGGCTCGTGCTATGCTTGACGATGCGGGACATAGTGATTGTTTGATATTTGCCACCAACGATTTGGACGAGGACATTTTGCTTGCTCTCAATTCGCAGGATGCAAAAATCGACGTTTACGGCATTGGTACAAAGCTTATCACAAGCTACAACAATGCCTCTTTGGGCGGTGTTTATAAGCTATCCGCACTTGAGGAGAGAGGGGAGCTGGTGCCAAAAATCAAAGTTTCCAACAGCCACGAAAAAACCACCAATCCCGGTGTGAAAAAAGTGGTGCGTATATTCAAGGAGGGCATGGCTCAAGCGGACTTGATTTGCCTTGAGAGCGACAGTTTTGACACCTCTCAACCACTTACAATTTTCCACCCGACTCAAACTTGGAAAAAGACCACGTTCGAGGGGTATGAGATGAAAGATTTGATGGTGGATATTTTCAAGAATGGCAAGCTCGTTTACAATATGCCGACGCTCGATGAAATCTGCAAAAATCACGATGAAAACGTCAAGGCGTTTTTCCCGGAATATCTGAGAGTTGTCAACACGCAAGAGTATAAAGTGGACCTTTCTGATGAGCTTTGGAAGCTCAAAAGAGATCTTCTTGACAAGGCGCATTTCGGCAACAATTGATGAGCATTGTTCAATAAAAATCATATAATTTTTTATTGAAATTCAGTTAGAATAATTCAAAAAACAGCACCTGTTTTGTGCTGTTTTTTTGTGTGATTTTATGCTATTTTACCTATTGTTTTTTGGCGTGATTTTTACGGTGTAATTAGGCGGATATTTTTGTAATGTTTTCAGTTTTGAAAAATGTGTGTATTTTGCCAAAACACAATTTTACTGTGCAAAATTATAAACATAAAGTGCCGATTTCGCTATTTATTCGACAAATTCCGTCACATAATCTTACGATGTGTTTTTGCATAATATGGTATGATTTTTTCAATTGATATAGCTTGTTTTTTCTTTGCAAAAATCAAGGTGTTTTTTATCAAAAATAGCCGTATCTTTGGAGGGTGTATGAAGAAGAAAAACGAGGATAGATTTGCCATTTGTGCAAGGGGGTATGATAGAGCTTGCGTGGATAGCTTTATCGCTCTCGAAAAGGCGAAAGCCGACGAGCTTCAATCTAGGCAACGTGAGTGTATAAACACATTAAAAGCCGAGAATGACAAGCTGAAAAAGGAGCTTGCGATTTTCAAAAGCCGTGAGGAGCAAATCAAGCTTGCTTTGGTCAATGCGTCGGATAGTGCAAAACGTTTTGAACAAGACGTCAAAGCTCGCTATGAAATGGAGATTCAAAGGTTGAGACTGTTTAGAGCAAAATGGATAAACGCCTATGAACAACTCAAGGAGAGATATCACTTCGACAAAGATGCTCTAAACGTTGAAAGCGTGGCGGTGTCCGTTGAAATCGAGCTTAAAAAGATGCTCGCAAAAGATTTTGCCCTTGACAAGACTCCGATTGAAAACAAAATGGAGGAGCATTTTAGAAAGGAAGTGGAGAGGCTTGCCAATCTTCAAATCGCTCATCAATCAAAACGTGGGGATGAAAGGGACGAATATTCCCAAATCGGAGAGAGCGTAGAGAATGAAGCAGTCAAAACCTACGATGGCTTGGAGCCTGACGATAAGAGCGAAAATTGCGGTCAAAGTTATGTGGATAAACCACTCGATTGCGGAGATGCACAGGTGCTCAAAAAGAAGCTTGAGGACATAAAGGCAAAGAGAAAAAAATCATCGGGAGAATCGGTTGCTTTTTCACTCGATGAGGCTTTGAGTCCGACAGGTTCGCTCGAACAAAACTGTCAAGCACTTTCGCTTGCAAAAAAATAAGCTTGGAAGATTATGGAAAAATAAAATACCATTCGTGTTGTTTGATTAAAAAATTCAAAAAAAAATATTTGCCGAAATCTGTACGAAATATTCAAAGAAAAGCACTCTTAAGAGTGCTTTTTTTTGCGAAAATCCATGGTGGCAGGCTTTGAATTTCCAACCATTTTGTAAAATATTTTAACGAATTTCAAATTTGAGCATTGTTTTTTTTGTCGAAATGTGTTAACATTACTCAAGAGTGATTTCTATGCGTTGCACATATTATTATAATAGTGTAACGTGTTGCTCACCCGAATGCTTTTTCAACCACAATGAAGTGAGAGAGGTCGTTGATGATTTACGATGTGCAAAAGGCTAATGTTTTGAAGAGAGCTTCGGCTTTTCTTTTGGACATTATTCTCATCGCCTGTTTGGCTGTGGGCTTCATGGCTTTGCTCTCATTGATTTGCGATTATGACACGCATTACGACGCTTTCTATTCCATTCAGCAAACGACAAAAGATTCATACGTGGAAAGATACAAGGCTCCAGGCATTGTTTTGAATTATGACGATGAGGACAATTTTTCCGCACGTGAAGTTGAGTGGATCAATTATTATCAAGAGCATGGCATTGACTTGGGCATCGA
The DNA here is from genome assembly GCA_964644355.1 of uncultured Bacteroides sp. Taxonomy (GTDB): domain Bacteria; phylum Bacillota; class Clostridia; order Christensenellales; family CAG-917; genus CAG-475. Next base: position 15,663 of record CAZXUW010000002.1, on the reverse strand, counting down.
TCAAGACACCTACAATGCTCTTGACAGCGAGCAACAAACCGTCTTTAATGCTTTTGCAACTCAAGCATCGACAGAGATGACGGAGGCATTGTATGCCAATGAAGAGTTTATTGCTGAATACAACCTTTGGATGTCTCTCACGATTATGATGATTTCCATTGGTGTGTTGCTTGCAGTTGCGGTATGGGAATTTATTATCCCGCTTTTCCTCAAAAATGGTCAAACAGTTGGTAAAAAGGTCTTTGGCATCGCCGTTATGCATACGAACGGCGTGCGTGTGAGACCTTTTTCTATGTTTGTTCGCTCAATACTCGGCAAATACGTCTTTGAACTTATGGTGCCGATTTTCATCGTGCTCATGATGTACTTTGGCATACTGAATGCCATAATCGGCATTGTTTTGCTCGTGTTGATTGTTGCTCTGGAAGTGGGAGTTTTCATTTATACTAGAAACACCTCCCATTCGCTTTTGCATGATCTTATTGCAAAGACCGTTACGGTTGATCTTGCAAGCCAAATGATTTTTGAAAATGAGGACGAACGTCTCGAGTTTCTCAAGCAAGAGCAGAGAGAGTTGGATGAGCGCAACAATTATAGAGAAAACGGCGGATTCGATTTCTACAACAGTGCTCTCAACTATAGGGGTGGGAAGAAGATCGTTGAGTCCGATATGCCGAGCGAAGATAAGTCTGCAGAAGCTCAAAATGCAGGTGAGGATACTCAACCTCAAACAGCAAACGATGAAGAATAAGCATGAGCGTGGGAGCTTTGCTCTTGCGTGTGCGTGACAAATTGATTTTAACGGCGTAAGCCTAGAAATACAAAAAACAAAATAAAGGATATAGGGATTATGAAAGTTGTTCTCGAAAATTTGACCAAAGTTTTCCAAAGCCGTCACGAAAAGGGTGCGGAAGTTGTTGCGGTCAACAATTTCTCATTCACGATACCTGATGGTAAATTGGTTGGACTTCTCGGTCCATCCGGCTGTGGCAAAAGCACCACACTCTACATGATTTGCGGTCTGCAAAAGCCAACAGGCGGAAAGATCTTCTTTGGCGAAGATGATGTTACTGCACTTGCTCCTGAAAACAGAGGCGTCGGCCTTGTGTTCCAGAACTATGCACTTTATCCGCATATGACGGTAAAGCAAAACATTCTCTTCCCATTGCAAAACCTCAAGGGTGAAGACAAGCTCAGCAAAGAGGCCATGCTTCAAAGAGCATACGATGCAGCAAAGCTCGTGCAAATCGATGAATTGATGGATCGTAAACCGAGTGAACTTTCAGGTGGACAACAACAACGTGTTGCAATCGCTCGTGCTTTGGTTAAGATGCCACGTGTTCTTTTGCTTGACGAACCGCTTTCAAACCTTGACGCTCGTTTGAGACTTCAAACTCGTGAAGAAATCAGACGTATCCAAAGAGAGACAAAGATCACGACAGTCTTTGTTACACACGACCAAGAAGAAGCAATGAGCATCTCTGACGTTATCGTGGTTATGAAGCTCGGTGTTGTGCAACAAATTGGCAAACCGCAAGACGTTTATGACAGCCCTGCAAACTTGTTTGTCGCAAAATTCCTCGGTACACCTCCGATCAACGTGTTCGAAGGCGTCATCAGAAACGGCAAAGTGTACATAGGTGATGATGCAGTGCTCGACGTTCCGGGCATCGCAGACGAGGACGTATACGTCGGCATCCGTCCGGAAGGATTTATTTACAACGAGAACGGTGCACTCCATTGCAACCTCAAGAACGTTGAAGTTATGGGTAGAGACGTCAGCATCGTGTCAACCAACGATCATGCAACAAGCCCGATCATCCGTTCTATTATCGATGCAACGACAAAAGTCGATACAACAAAAGATACCGTCTGCTTTGACATTAAACCCAACAAGATTTTCATCTTCTCAAGAAAGAGAATCGATTGGGAAGCAAATGCTCAACCGAGTGCAGTATATCAATGGAACAAGATCTCTCAATCTCTTTACGTTGAGTGCGACGGCAAGACGTTTGACTTTGGCACACTCAAGAGTGTGGACGTTGCACAAAAAGAAGCTCTTGCACAAGAAAAAAGAGCAAATCAACCAACGTTTGTCAAGAAGCTCAAGAAGAATTGGCAAAATTGGTGCAATGAGAAGTTTGGAAAGATCATCGATCTTTGCACACCAAAAGCAAAACCGGTTGACGTTGTTGTCGGCTCAGAGTATATTTGCGTAACAGGTGCAACAGAAGGTGGCAATACTCTTTATTTTGCAGGCGTAGAAGACGGAAAAATCAAGAAATCCATCGACATCAACGATGCAGTCAAAGTCGTTGTTGAGGAGACCGAAAACGGCTATTACGCATACTACAATGACGGAGAAAACAAGGTGTATCCGTCCTTTGAAATCTTCAATGCCGCAAACGATGAGCAACGCATTTTCCTCAATGAGGAAGACAAGGCAAAGTGCTTTGAGTTTATGGCTCAAAACGCTCCAGCACCAGTTGCAGAAGCAGAAAATGTTGTTGAGAGTGTCGAAAACTCTGAAAATAACGACAGCGAGGTAAAGTAATATGGTAGATGCCAAGCACAAATGGAAGGCGTGGCTGTATCTTGCCCCTGCATTGATTTTGCTTGCGGTATTTACAGTTTGGCCGTTGATTAACACCGTTAGACTTGCGTTTTTGGAAGGATACAGCATGCAACAGGAGCTGGGCGGTGTGGTATTCAACAAATATGGTTTTGCCAACTTTGAAAGAGTTGTTGGATATCAAAACTTTACACTCTGTCTTAAGAACACAATTTTGCTTTGTGTGTTGACTGTTCCGCTTTCAACAATCATCGCATTGCTCATTGCAGTTGTGCTCAATTCAATCGGTCCGCTCAAGAGATTGCTTCAGACAATCTACTTCTTGCCGTACGTCACCAACTCGATTGCAATCGGCTTGGTGTTCGCATCAATGTTCAATATCGTTGGTAATGCACTTGGTACAGAGAACCAGATTATCCAAACAGCAGGTGTTATCAACAATATCATTATGGCATTCGGCGGAGAACCGGTAAACTGGATAAACGTCGGATCAAGTTATTGGGCAAACATGTTTGTTATGGTTGTCTACATTGTTTGGAACGCACTTCCGTTCAAGATCCTTATTTTGCTTGGCGGACTTCAAAGCGTCAACAAGCAATACTATGATGCCGCAAAGGTTGATGGCACTTCAAAGGTTAGAACTTTGTTGAGAATAACAGTGCCTCTCCTTTCACCGATGATTGTTTACGTTGTCATCACAGGCTTCATTGGCGGATTCAAAGAGTACTCGAGCGTCGTCGCAATCTTCGGCGAGAATATGGGCCCCGGCGACAATGGTGCAATGAACACTATGGTCGGATTTATTTACGACTCACTCGGCAATGGTAAGCAGGGCAGAGCAAGTGCTGCAGCGGTCATCTTGTTCGCAATCATTTTGGCTGTTACGCTTATCAACTTGCAAGTAAGCAAGAAGAAGACGCATTATTAAGAGGTGTACTATGGCTGAAAATATTGTATTGATGCATGATAGAAGCATAAAAAAGGTAACCTCACAGCAAAGAATCTGGAATATTATCGCAACCACTTTGAGATATACGTTCTTGATTGCAGTGGCAGTTGCAGTTTTGTTCCCATTCTATTGGATGATCATTTCATCCCTCAAAACGTACGATGAGTATCGTTGGACAATTCCGTCCTTCTGGCCAACAGAAGTTATGTGGTCAAACTACGCAAAGGCATTTGAGGTCGGCAATCTTGGCACATTGTTCAAAAACACTGTTATTGTCGGCGTTGTGTCCACAATTTTGTCGTTGGTGATCACAATTCTTGCGGCATTTGCATTTGCAAGATTAGAATTCAAGGGTAAAAACATCCTCTTTGCAGGCTTGCTTGCAACCATGATGATCCCGGGCGAAATGTTCACCATCACAAACTACATCACGGTTTCAAAACTCAATTGGATGAACACGTACACGGCATTGATTGTGCCATTCCTCGTGAGTGTGTTCTATATCTATCTTTTGAGACAGAACTTCTTGCAGATTCCAAACGAGCTGTATCTTGCGGCAAAGGTTGATGGCACAAGTGACTTCAAGTATTTGCTCAAGGTTATGATTCCGCTTGCTGCACCGACGTTGATTTCAATCACCATCCTCAAGATGATGGGTGCTTGGAACTCATACGTATGGCCAAGACTTGTTGCAAACACCACAATTCCGCTTGTTTCAAACGGTTTGCGTGGCACGGCATTTACAGATTCCGTTACAGGCTTGACCAACTACCCGCAACAGATGGCTGCTGTTGCATTGGTATCAGCACCGTTGTTCATCGTGTTCTTGTTCTTCCGCAAGTACATCATGAAGGGTGTGTCAAGAAGCGGTATCAAGGGATAATAAGCAAAGCCACCCCATGGGTGGCATTGCCATTCACATTGGTAAATATATAAATAACATATATATTTAGACAAAAACAAAAAACAAAAAAATAAAGGAGATCAAACATGAAAAAAGTATTCGCAATTGTTTTGCTTTTGGCAATCGTAGTTGCATCATTGTCAGTGTTTGTGGCATGCAACAACACAACAAAGCGTGAAGCAAACTTTGTAGTTCCCGAAGGTGGATATGACGGAAGTGACGTCACCATCAAATTTTACCACACAATGGGTTCAAACTTGAAAGACGTGTTGGAATTGTATATCGCAGAGTTCAACAATCTTTATCCGAATATTCACATCACGAATGAGCAAGTTGGTGGTTATGATGACGTCAGAGATCAAATCTCAACCGAAATCACGGCAGGCAACCAACCAAACATTGCATATTGCTATCCTGATCACGTTGCTATGTACAATATGGCTGGCGCAGTTGTTCAACTTGACAACCTCATTGCAAGTGAAATCGAAACAACAAGAGCAGATGGCACAACCGAAAATCTCGGTCTCACAGAAGCACAAATTGCTGACTTTATCCCGGGTTACTACACAGAAGGTCAACAATTCGGTGATGGTTTGATGTACACAATGCCTTTGTCCAAGTCAACAGAAGTTTTGTATTACAACAAGACGTTCTTTGATGAAAACGAACTCACAGTTCCGACCACTTGGGATGAAATGGAAGCTGTTTGCAAGAGAATCAAGGAAATCGATGCAAGTAGCATTCCTCTCGGATATGACTCAGAAGCAAACTGGTTCATCACAATGTGCGAACAATATGGTTCTCCATACACCAGTGCAACAGGTGATCACTTCCTCTTCAACAACCAAACCAACAAGAACTTTATCCAAAAGTTCAAAGATTGGTATGGCGAGGGCTATGTGACAACTCAAAAGATCTATGGTTCATACACATCCGGTCTTTTCACAGACCTTACAACAGGCACAAGATCCTACATGTCAATCGGCTCATCAGCAGGTGCAACACACCAAAGACCAGAAAAGGTTGACGGTGCATATCCGTTTGAAGTTGGCATCACCACAATTCCGCAAGTTAGCCAAGACAATAGAAAGGCAATTTCTCAAGGTCCGTCTCTCTGCATCTTCGGCAAAGAGAATCCTCAAGAAGTTATCGCATCTTGGCTCTTTGTGAAGTATCTCACAACATGTGTTGAATTCCAAGCAGAGTTCTCCATGGCATCCGGTTACGTTCCTGTATTGAAGTCTGTTGCTGAAAACGATGCATACGCAGCCTTCCTTGCAAAAGCAGACGGCGGTGATCAAGTTGCAGCACTCTCCGCAAAAGTTTGTATGGAACAAGAAGATGCATACTACACATCTCCTGCATTCGTAGGTTCATCTGAAGCACGTGACCAAGTTGGTGCATTGCTCATTGCAGCAATCACAGGCGACAAGTCCATTGATGACGCATTTACATATGCTATCAACGAGTGCGAATACGCAGTTGGCTAATATATAGCTCAACAATTATTGAACAAAAAATAATCTAAACGTCCGATCCCGCTTGTCTTTATGGCAAGCGGGGGAGAGGATAACAATGAATATGAAAAAGTTTATTAGTATAGTATCCATAATGCTCGTCGTTGCATTGCTCGCATGCGTGCTTATTGCGTGCGGTGATGACAATGAAGGGGGCAACAATGGTGGCACAGGCAATAGTCAAACTACACACGTTGACTATGTGTCACAGCTCAAGCTTGACCTCAATTCAACCACGGCAAAATTTGTCAATGTCACAGTCAAGAACTATGTCGATGGTGACACAACTCACTTCAACGTTGATGGCAACGTCATCCCGGGTGGTGTGCTGAAAGCACGTTATCTTGCAATCAACACACCGGAGTCCACAGGCAAAATCGAGCCATACGGACACAAAGCATCGAGATTCACCAAAGAGAAGCTCAAGAGTGCCGTGTCCATCGTCATCGAGTCTGACGGTGCAACTTGGGAAGCCGATTCAACGGGAAGCAGATATCTCACTTGGGTGTGGTACAAGCCATCCGAAGGTGCAGAATATCGCAACCTCAACGTCGAGATTTTGCAAGAAGGTCTTGCAATCGGCTCCAACACCGCAAACAACCGCTATGGCGAAATTGCGTTCTCTGCACTCAATCAAGCAAAAGCAGAGAAGCTCAACTGCCATTCAGGCGTTGCAGATCCTGAAGTTTATGCTGGTGATGCAATTGCTGTCACCTTGCAAGAGCTCAGATGCAATATCACTGAGTATAACAACAAAAAGGTCGCAGTTGAAGGTATTGTGGCACGTGACAGCAACAACGGAATTTATCTCGAGAGCGAGGAAGCGGATGCAGATACCGGACTTCGCAGTGGCATCTATTGTTACTATGGTTTCAACTTGAGTGGCACGGGTCTTGAGATTTTGTCAGTTGGCAACAAAGTCAAAGTGGTCGGCACTGTCCAATACTATGAGACAGGCAACACTTATCAAATTTCCGACATGAGCTACAGACAGATGAAGCCCAATGATCCAAGCAATTTGCAACGTTTGGATGATGAGAGTCACGATCCTGCATATCAAGCAATCGATGTCAATGAGTTTGTCAACGGCACAGTCTACTATGAGTATGAGGACGAGGAAGGCGCACACACCATGTCCGTCAAGTATGCCGAGTATATCATGGATACCACCGTGTCACTTGACAACCTCAAGGTCACCAAAGTGTACACAACCACCAATGAAGAGTCTTCATCCAAAGGAGCAATGACGCTCACTTGCACTGTCGGCTCTCAAACAATCACCGTGCGCACCGATGTGCTGTACGATGCAGATGGCAAACTCATCACCGAATCAGCCTACATGGGCAAAACAATCTCCATCAAGGGTGTTGTTGCCTACTTCAACGGCTATCAAGTGAAAGTGTTGTCCGCAAAAGATATAACAGTTTTGGACTAATCCAAGGCTTTATATATCAAAACAAAAAATAAAAATAATAAAGGAGAAGCAAAATGAAAAAGGCTTTTAATCTCAAAAAGGCTTTGGTCTTGGTGCTTGTGCTTGTAATGTGCATCTCAGTGTTTGTCGCTTGCGATAAAACTGAAGATGACATGTCCAGCTTAAACAATGCAAAGACATATCTCAAAAAATGGGCAGATGAGCATGTTTCAACAAGTACACCGAGCAATGTTGAGTTGATTGCAAGAACACCGGGTTTGAATTCGGCATTCTATGACATCAATTGGTCAATTACAGTCACAACAACAGAAGGTCTCGCAGAAACAGATAAAGTGGAACTTCAAGTTATTGAAAACGTTCCAACCATCGTAGTTCCTGAAAAAGCTTCAGTAGACATCAATTATACATTGAAAGCAGTCATTTCAGATGGCACAAACAATGTAAGCCTTGAGTGGAACCTCACTGTTCCCAAGTGGAGAGAACTCACATGGGCAGAGTATGAAGCAGCAACAGCAGACACAGCAATTGTTATAAAGGGCTATGTATGCGGCATCATCGCAAAGAGCAAGGGCGCAGGCTCAAACTGCATTTATGTCCAAGACGAAGTCGGTGGATACTATGTTTATGCTCTTGACAAGGATCCTGTAACAGAACTTAACCTTGCAGAAGGTATGCTCGTTAGAGTAACAGGCAAGAAAGATGTTTACAGTGGCACTCTTGAAGTCAAAGATGCTTCAGTTGAAATCCTTGATCAAACAATCACAACTCAAACTCCTGTTGATTATACCGAAATCTATACAAAGGCAGAATCACTCAAAGACACAGCACTTGCTTCAAAACAAGGTCTCCTTGTCACAATCAAGGGCGTCACTTTGACAACACAAGATGCTGGTAGCGGTTATTATAAGTTTAAACTTGGTGATCTTGAAAGTTACATCCGTATTTCAAGCTCTGTTTGCCCACTTACCAAAGATGAGCAAGCCACAATGATTGCAAACCACAAGAATGGTTACACTGCAGACGTGACAGGTGTTATCTGTGTTTACAGTGGCGCATTCTATCTCACTCCGGTTGATGCAAATGCAATCAGCAATCTCAAACTTCCGGAACTCACCGGTGCAGACGCAGTCGCAGCTGAAAAAGGTCTCCTTTCTATCGCAACAAGCTATGACAAAGAAACAGTCGTTTCTCTCCCTGCACAAGGCACCAACTACACCAAGGTTGCTATCGCATGGGCATTCAAAGATGGCGAAGCTCCAAAGAATGCAACAATCGATGCAGAAAATGGCAAGCTCAACATCGTCCCCGGTGAAGAAGCAGAAACATTCACAATCGTTGCAACATTGACAGAAGGCGAAGCATCTGACACGGTTGAATTCATCATCACAATCGATGCAGCAAGCTCTCAAGAGTATTTGCCAAGTATGGCAACATCTGCACAAGCAGGCACATACAAGATTGTCATGGATTTGACAGCAACCAATCAAGGTTACAGATACTTTGACGGTACAATCAGCTCCATTGGTGCACTCAATACAACAGATAGCTACAGCAAAGCAGCAGATGTTGTTATTGCAGCAGTAGAGGGTGGCTATTCAATCAAAGTTGGTGATAAATATCTTGTTGCATTTGCTAATGTAAGTGGCGATAAGACATATAATAATCTTAAGTTTGATGATGAGTGCAGCAACATTTGGACATGGAATGACACTGCCAAATTGTTCACAACAAAAGTTGGGGAAACAGAACTTTATCTTGGCACATATTTGAATGGAACAACAGCAAAGTCCACCGCGATGTCATTGAACAACATTTCATACATTAGCGGCGGAAACGCAAGCAAGATTGATGTTTCTCAATTTGTTGGTCGTCTTGCAACATTGGTTGATGCCGAGTATAAAAACAATTTTGCAACATCTGCACAAGCAGGCACATACAAGATTGTCATGGATTTGACAGCAACCA
>CAZXUW010000002.1:0-6221 GCA_964644355.1 uncultured Bacteroides sp. | reverse complement strand
GGAACAACAGCAAAGTCCACCGCGATGTCATTGAACAACATTTCATACATTAGCGACGGAAACGCAAGTAAGATTGATGTTTCTCAATTTGTTGGTCGTATGACCGTTAGAGATTTTGTGAGAGACAGTGTTGTTGATCCAGTAGATCCAACTCCGGGCACCGATACTCCTGTTGATCCAGTAGATCCAACTCCGGGCACCGATACTCCTGTTACTCCAGTCGACGCACCATATTCACATACATTTGCATCAGGCGATGTGAAAATTGGATCAAATACGTTGAGCAATGTTGTTTGGACATATTCTGCAACCGGTACTTACATTGGTTGGGATTCAAATTATGGTAAAGGCATTCAGCTTGGTAAATCAGCAGAATGTGCAGGGACTGCAACATTTACAACAACAGGAATTGCAAACTTCAATACAATCATCATAAATGCAAGTATGGCAAATAATGGAGACTCAAAGCTTGCTGTTTATGTTGGTGACACCCTTGTGCAAGAAGTTTCATTGGCTATGGAGAATGCGGAATATACATTTACACTTAATGCTGTTTCCAGTGACGAAATCAAAATTGTGTATACCAATACAACAAAAGCCGCTTACATCAAGAGCATTGAAGTTAAAAATGTTGAAGCATAAAATCTCCAATTTCATGTTGTTTATCTCGTAAGATAATGCAAAAGCCTCGCTCGTTGAGCGAGGCTTTTGTTAATTAATAATTAATAATGAATAATTAATAATTGTGGAAGGCGAAGCCTTATCCGAATGTGCGCCTATCGGCTGGCATATGGAACGATATTGCCTTTGGCTGTGATATTGTGCCTGACGGCAAGTTGCGGAAGATTGGATGCTTATGCGTTCCTATTTAGGGGATTCTCACGTCACTTCGTTCCTCAGAATGACATGGTAGAATGATATTTGTCTGAAGACGACGTGCCAGTTGGCGCCATATGGCTAGTTAAAAAGCAAGTAAAATTTGCCATTTTGGCATATTTACATTTTAGAAAACTTGCCATTTTGGCATATTGTTCACGATAGGAACTTGCCAAATGATTGATTTTCTTGCATTGCTCAAGCGGTGGATTTGGATGTGCGCTTCGCTGGATTCTCACGTCACTTCGTTCCTCAGAATGACATGGTAGAATGATATTTGTCTAACGGCAAGTTGTGGAAGATTGGATGCTTATGCGTTCCTATTTAGGGGATTCTCACGTCACTTCGTTCCTCAGGATGACATAAGGGAGAATGGATGTTTGTTGGAATTATAGTGATTTTTATTTAAGGTTGGAATAGTGCTCAAAACTTCCGTTATCGGAAGTTTTGGTGTGCATAATTCATTGACGAACTTCCGATAAAATTAAGATTTGATAATAAAAGGCATCCGTTTATTTGCGGATGCCTTTTGAGTTGGAATGTTTTTATTTTATCAATTTTTTCAACGCTTCGTATGCCGAATAGTTGGTGCGTTCGATTGTGAGGGGAGTGATGGTCACGTTGCCGTCTATGGTTGCATCGGTGTCGATGTCTTGTCTGTGCCGGTTGTTGTGGATGCAATGTCCGATCTGTTTCCAGGTGCCGTCACCAAGGTCGATAAAATCGTCGGTGAAGTAGGGTCCGCCTTGTTTGGTGAGCAATATGTCCTTTGGATTTTCCGGGATGTTGACGTTGTAGATGTTGCCGTATTTGAATACGTCGTGTTTGGTGATGAAATCGTATATTCTGTCAAGCCATTCCACAGCGGTGTCAAAGTGGTGAACGTGAGTGGATAGTGCGATGGCTTTTAAGCCTCTTGTGCATGCCTCAAAAATCGCACCGTTCGTTGCCGAATACATGATATCTTCGCCAAGGTTCAAGCCCTTGTTTATGCCCGATATGACCAAATCATAGCTTTCGTGCAAGCCAAGTGTTGCAAAACGCACACAGTCCGCAGGGGAGCTGTCCACGCTGTAGGCACGCACGCCATCCATATAGTCAATGCGTTTGACTTCAAAGGGGTTGTGAATGTCAATCGAATGGCTTTTTCCGCTCTGTTCGACTTTGGGGGCGGATACAGTCACGTCACCGAGCTTTTTTGCCCACTCGGCAACAACTCTCAAACCCTCTGAAAAGATGCCGTCATCATTTGTAAGCAATATTTTCATAGCCAGCCCTCGTTGTTTGCTTTGTAGTTTTTGACCATTTCGTCCGCTTCGTCAAGCATCATTTTGATTTCTTTTTTGTGGTGCAACGTGCTTCCGCAAGCTTTGTCGTGTCCGCCACCTCTATAATGCTCCGCAAGCGTGTTGATCGTCATAAAGCGTGAACGCAAACGAACTCTAATTGTGCCGTCCTTGTTGTCGATGAACGCCAGCCATGCAATGGCTCCTTTTATGCTGTCAAGATAGCTCACAACCGCACTCGCTTGCTCATTGGTGAGGTTAAACTTGCGTTGCATTTTCTTGTCAACGTAGACGTAGGCAACTCCGTTTGGCGTTATACGCATCTTTTTGTATACGTAGGCTTCAAACTTGAAAATGTCAAAATCGTCAAGGTTGAGATTGGCATATATCCACTCCGTGTTGATGTCAAAGTCCATAAGTGCACCTGCATTGCGCATCGTGTCACCGTTCACAGAGCTGAAGCGGAATCTTCCGCTGTCCGTCACCATGCCGGTGAATAGATAGGTTGCACCCTCTTTGTCGAGCTTGAGTTCATCCTTGAAAGTCAGCCAAAAATCCACAATCATCTCGCAACACGAGGAGCGCTCTTCCTCGATCCACGTGAGATTGCCGTAGGAAACGGGAGGTGCGATATGGTGATCGATCTTGATGATTTCTTTGCCAAGACTGAACTTTTTGTTGGAAATCCTATTCTCCGTTGCTGTGTCGCATACGATGACGAGTGCGTCTTGATAGTCCTCATCCGCAATTGGATCGTCCTCTCCGCCTAAAAATGCGAGATAATCCGACATGTCTTCGTTGAGAACTTGCACGTTTTTCTCCGGGTAGGTGAGCTTGAGTATGCTCGCCAAGCCTTTGGATGAGCCGATTGCATCTCCGTCCGGGCGGAAGTGCCTTGTGATAATTATGTGATTGTATTCTTTGATTTTTTCAAGTATTTGCGTTTTGATTTCAATGTTGTTCATCAGATCTTTTCTCCTTTTCCCACAAGCTCGTCAAGCTCACTCAACACTTGCATGGCTTCCTCTTTGTCTTTGAGCGTTGCACCGCTGGCTTTCAGGTGTCCACCACCGCCGTGTGCCACCGCAATTTGATTTATGTTGTAGCTCTTTGCTCTTATCTCGCAAAGCACCGCATTTTCCGTTTCAGTGAAGTTTACCCATATATCAACGCCTTTTATCTCCGCCATAACGTTTACCATGCCTCTTGAAATGCTTTGTGGTTCCATTTCAAGCTCCTTGACACGCTCAAACGGCGTATAAACGTACGCAACGTTGTTTGGCGTGAACTTGGTCAATAGGGTAAATTCCGCGCGTTTTTTGATGTTTTCAAAGCTGTCAACGTAAAGTTGGTTGTAAATCTCGGGTGCATTGAAGCCGTATGAGAGAAGAAAGCTTGCAATTTCAAACGTGCGTGGGGTGGTGCTGTCATAGCGGAATCTTCCGCTGTCCGTAACAAGCCCCGTGAACAAGGCTTTTGCCGATGATGCGTCAATCTTCAATCCCCATTTGCGGATGAGGTCGGCAACAAGCCCGCAACAGCTTTCATATGATGTGTCGTCGATGTCTATGTCGGCAATATCCTCAACAAAAATGTGGTGGTCTATGCGGATTGTCGTTTGAGCAAGCGTGTAGCGACCGTCGCTTATGAGCGACTTTGCGGACGTGTCCAAAACTATTGCCAACGCACCGTTGTATACGTCGTCCTCGATCACGTCCATGACGCTTCCTTCCATAAATGAAAAACGCCTTGCGTCGTCACCGACTGCATAAATCTTTTTGCTGGGGAAGTTGAGTTGCAAAACTCCTTTCAAGCCGATTTGACTGCCCATTGCATCTCCGTCCGGATTGCTGTGGCGGTGGATGATGATCGTATCATACTGCTTGATAGCCTCAAATGCCTTGTTTATCATATTTTTTATCCTGTATGTTTTGTGATATTAAATAATATCATAAAACACCGCTTCTCGTCAATGCAAAATGACATGGGTGAGTGTGCTCTTGCCGATAAGATTATAAAAACCGTACAACATAACAGTAAACGTATTGGATTGATCTTATCATTAATCAAAGATTCAAATTGCAACTTCACATCCAATAATGATTTAATTTAGCAAACATAATAAAACTGCCCCAATTATAGGACAGCTCTTTTTGTTAAGTCATTTGGTTGATAAACGTGGACAGGGTGGATTCTATCAAAACGGTTTTTGCGAATATACCGCAACCCAATCTACTGAGAAATCTACAGGGAAAGTATCGCTTTCGTTTGCGTCGATACTTTGTCCGAATATAAAGGGCATACTATCGGCAACACCGTCACTTCCGCCTATTTCGACAGAAAGAAAGAGGAAGTCTTTGACAGGGGAGATATATCGGCTGTCGGTGATTTCAAAAACGAGGTGTCTGTCACAATAAAAACGATAACCGCTTTCAGACCAATCAACGGCATATGTGTGCCAGTCATCATCGTAAATCGTGGTTGCCGTGCCGTCTACAGCATTCATTACCAACTGCTCTTTTTTGATATAATTCTGGTCATAATCACCGATGTGTACTGCACATTGATACATGGTTTTGTTGAGGATGGTTTTATAGTATGGCGATTCCATGATGTCGATTTCTGCACCGACTTTAGTAACATCCGAGGATTGGTTGTTGCCCTTTTCCATCTCGGTGGACATAAGCCAAAATGCCGACCAAAGTCCGGTTGCTTTGGGAAGCTTGCAGCGTGCTTCATAGTAGCCGTATGCTCTTTCAAACTTGCCTTTTGTGTCTATTGCACCTGTGTAGTACTTTCCATCTTTTTGAGCAGTGCGGAGTATTAGTTGACCATTCTCAAGAATGACTTGATTGGGATCCCAGTAACCGCCTCTACGAATATGCTCACCGTTTGAGCCATACACATTCCAAAATGTTTGATCTAAAGCATCGCTATTGAAGTCATCATAGAATACCAAATATTCGTTTTGAGAATCCGTAAACCCAAGTTTTTGAGTAGCGGTGTCATTGCCTCCGCATGCGACAAAACACATTGCAACGGACAACACTATTGCAATAATGCAGATTTTTTTCGCAAAACTCATCATGAAGGTCCCTCTCAACATTTGATAAATTAATGATAAACGAGCAATACAAAAAAGTCAATAGAGAACATGCAAGACATATTGTGAAAAAGTGGGCAGGGCATACAACTTCCGAAATGCTAAATCGCATATATTTGCACGTAAACAACGATTTTGAGCAAGCTCAAATTGTAAAATTCAACAAGGGGGGGGGTATAATTAGGGATTTTATTTCTAAAGCTCCAAATCAAGACAAAATGAAAACCTCATCCAAGAGTTAGTAGCTCAAGGGTGAGGTTGTTTTTTATATATTAAAATTCATTCATTCTTGCTGTGATAATCGTTGCTGTTACATTAGCACCAACATTAATTAAAAAAATCTTTTATCCTATTTAGCACAGCTTTTACAATCTATTTCAAGCTCATTCTGCGCCTTTCGCTTGTTCAGCTTCGAGTTGAGCCCAAAACTCCGGGCAGATTTTTTGGGTTGTTTGAAAACTATATGCACCATTATTATAAGTCACCATAGCAATCGTGGAAGGATTTGTCAAGAATGTTTCTTTTGACAATGATTTGTAAAGATTGATCGTATAGTCAAGAAAAAATACGCCATTGAAAAATAAAAAAATAGACTATATACTATAGTATATAGTCTAAAAAATGGTGACCCACCGGAGATTCGAACTCCGGACCATCGCATTAAAAGTGCGGTGCTCTACCTGCTGAGCTAGTGAGTCGATGGCAGGGGTAGCAGGATTTGAACCTACGAATGCCAGAATCAAAATCTGGTGCCTTACCGCTTGGCGATACCCCTTTGTGGTACGCAGTATATCTTAACAAGAATTTGACAATTTTGCAAGAGTTTTACTGCATTTTTATGTAAACAACGGAAAAATTCCATTGTCGTTTTCGAATCCAACAAATTGATGTTGAAGTCGAAGTATATAAGCTCTATAAGAGCTGTTGGTATCAAATGGGGTGAATAGTGGGATTCG
>CAZXUW010000001.1:104081-192704 GCA_964644355.1 uncultured Bacteroides sp. | reverse complement strand
AAAAAAAAGACGATATGCGAGGCATATCGTCTTTTGTTTTGGTTGGTTTCAATTAGTCGTTATCGCTTGCGATAATCTTGTTGAATTGCTCAAGGAGCAATGCCATTTGAGCTGCTTCTTCACTTTGTTGTTGAGTTGGTGCAGGAGCGGGTTGCGGTGCCGGTGCAGGTTGTGGAGCAACCGGTTGTTGATACACAGGTTGCGGTGCCGGTTGCGGAGCATACACAGGTTGTGCTTTCGGGGTTGCGGTCTTTCTTGCAACTGGTGCAGAATTGACCTTCTTGTAGCCTGCATTGAGCACTGTTTGTGTTGTTGCGTTTGCATCGAGCATGATGACCTTGTTGCAAAGCACAGAGTTCTTGTCCGGTTCGATAACGCCAGCGACGACGTCTTTGCCATATGCCTTCAAATAAGCGATGAGCGGAGTGATGTCGCCATTGCCGTAGATGAGGAAGAAACCGTCAATGTTCGGGAATTGTGCAAGTCTTGCAGCGTCGATGACTTGACGGAGGTCAAGTTTGCCCTTTCTCTTTTTGGGAAGTGCACTGAGAGCATCATAGCTGTTTTCTTGGATAAACTCACCGTAGTCCTTTGTACGTTTTGCGGAATAGCCATAGAATTTGCAAGCTGCGATTTCACCGATGCGAGAAAGCTCTTCAAGAGCGGACTCAAACACGCTGAAAGGAACTCTTACGCTCTCGATATCTGCGAGAACAACGTATTTTTTGTTGGATGCCATAATCTTCTTCTCCTCGTCCAAGTCACATAAAACGGACTTGAACTATCATTTTTATATTGTTAAACTCATTTTAATACATATTTGGCGTTTTGTCTAGACTTTTTTTATCTTTTTTACAAAACGGCAGTTTATGAGCACTTTTTTTGCGATTTTGACGCTATTTTGAACACTAATTTTTATGCTTTAATATGAGATATTATAACATATCGCAAATTTCGGGCAAAAATCACTTGTCCAAAGATCGCTTATAATAAAAAGCCCATTGCTGAACAAACCCCGCATTATTGCCGTATTCGCTTATAAGCAAGTCGGACATTTTTTCTGCAGGAACATTGGGATATTTATCCTCAAAAGCCTTCCTTATCCACGTATCCACCGGGAAAACGTCGAATTTTGAAAAGCCGAACAGCAATACACAGTCCGCAACCTTACGCCCAACACCATGCAAAGAAAGCAATTTTTGGCGAAGCTCTGGTGTGGACATATTCTGCCAATCATACACGTTTTCATTCAGCAAAACGTTTGCAACTCTGTCCAAATACTCCGCCCTATACCCCGCGCCGATTGCTTTGAAGAAGTCAACACCTGCAGAAGCCAGCTTTTCTACGGATGGGAAAGCGTGATATGAGCCACACTCGACGCCATCATAGCATATCTCGTCTCCAAGAGAGGTACAAATTCGCTCAATGATTGATTTTATGCGTGGGATATGGTTGTTTTGCGAGATGATGAAAGAAAAAAGCGACTCGATGGGATCTTGTTTGAGAATGTGGATTCCCTTGCCATACTCAACCGCATTTGCGACAAAACCATCATCCATAACATTGTGCTGAACAAGCTCGTAATCGGTGTCAAAGTCAAAATATCTTGTAAAAAATGCGACGTCATCGCAATTTACAATATACTTTTCATCCTCCTCCGAGATAAAAGCAATATGGTTTTTTGCACAAACACGATAGCCTTTCTCCGTCTTTATATAGCGAAAAACCTGCCCGCAATCAAGCGTTTGCTCGATATTGAAAGTGGAGGATTTCGGTATTGAAAACTCATCAAGTCTCATCTGCAGTATGATATATATTGATTATTTATATTATAAACATATTATAAGCACATAAAATATAGGCAATTTGATTGAGTCGAATATGCTTATAGATATGAAAACCGTCCGAAAAAAAATCGGACGGTTTGAATTTGATTGATTATTGCTCTTGTGCGTACACAGAAACTTGTTTTTTGTCTTTACCAACACGCTCAAATTTCACAACGCCGTCAATAAGTGCGAACAATGTATCGTCCTTGCCGATTGAAACATTGTTGCCCGGATGATATTTTGTACCTCTTTGGCGAACGAGAATGTTGCCTGCAAGCACAAATTGGCCATCAGCACGCTTTGGACCAAGGCGTTTTGATTCACTATCACGACCATTGTGAGAGGAACCTGTACCTTTTTTATGAGCGAACAATTGTATATTCATAAACATATTATTCTACCTCCAATGATATAAAGTCCGAAAAGTTTTCGTAGAGGTCGGACGCCCCTAAGTAAGCCGTTCTCAATATCACGTCGGCATCGTGTGCTTGTGCTTTGGAAAGCTGTTTTGGAAGCATGGCATATAGATATCCGTCTTGTGCGTTGACTTCATACGCGATATTTACACCGACTATATGCATTATACCAAGCACAGCTGTTTGAACAACCGAGCTGAGTGCCGCACACACAATATCTGCACCTTCTTCAGCATATTCGCAATGCCCCGAGCATTCCACACCGACAAACATGTCGTCTTGCTTTGAGAACTTGACTTTGACCATCTCTTAACCCTCGATTGAAAGGATCTTCAACTCGGTATACGGTTGACGATGACCTTGACGCTTTCTGATGTTCTTTTTGGACTTGTAATGGAAAACGTAGATTTTGGGGAATTTGTTTTGTGCATTGACTTTTGCACTAACCTTCACGCCGTTTGCATCTTGACCTGCTTTCACATTGCCGTTGTCGTCAACAAGCATAAGAGCATTGAGTTCGATAACATCGCCGATTTCTTTGTCGATTTTCTCGACTTTGACGAGCATATCCTTCTCAACCTTGTATTGCTTGCCACCGCATTCAATAATTGCGTACATTGTTTTACCTCCTCTAACCAGTCTCGCCGACATAGGTGCAACCAAATTTCGGTTGACTTAAAAACCACTTTCGAGCGGCTCGACATTAAATTTACCAAAATCCAATCCTTTTGTCAAACAAAAAAACATATAAAATGCAATAAATATTATATATTTATCTGGAAAGTCTAAATTTTAATTTTTAGACAACGCCTTTTTATATGTCTTTACAAAAATTTCTTTTCCTAATTCAGCCACCAATTCCGCATTGGATGCAATCAACTCAAACAATCCAAAATATTCAAATCCGTTTTTTGTTTTGATAAACACATATCGCTTGCTCAAATCTTTCATTGCCAACGCAAATCTTTCATAAAAACTCTTTAATTGTGTTTTCTTCTATCATAAGTCAATAGTTGCTCGGCAAAAAGAAACCTACCTATGACAACGTTCTTTCTGTTTGCAAAAATTTTGATATAACGCCAAATGAATTCTTTGGATTTTGATATAAAAAAGAGGCAAAAATGCCTCTTTTTTTAATACTTTTCGATTATATTTGATTGTTATTCAATATCACTTGCAACCACTTCAAGAGTATCTTTAGACGGGATATTTTCGCTCTCGTCATCAGCGTTTTCAAGTTGCTTGCGTCTTTCGATTTCAACAATCATTTCTTGCATTTTGTTTTCATTGAGGAAACATTTTTTCTTGTAGATTATGAGTGCAACCGCCAAGAATACCATAGGTATCAAACAGGTGCAAATGAGCAAAATCGTGATGCTGTTTTGTCCGTTTGCTTGCACGTCTGCGATGACTGCTTCCGGCGTTTCACTGCTCAAATGTCTATCGATATCCGTAAGCCTATTGGTGTATTGCAAAACACCCGCTATGATATACACCAAGGATACAAGTCCTTGCATAAGAGCCGAGCCAAGCTTTGCAGTGAACGGACGCAAGGCAAAAATCAAGCCCTCGTCACGCTTGCCCGTCTTATACTCGTTGTACTCAACGGTGTTTGCCATATTGATAACCATAATCATATAAAATCCGCCACCCCAACCTGCGATGGTGTATGCGACGAGCATAAGCAAGAAGCGGAGTGTGATTGTCATTCCCATAACGGAGAAAAGCTCAATCTTCGGCACTGTTAGACCAAGCACCAACATAAGCGCATAGCCGATAATGATTGCAAGTCCGCAAGAAAACAGAAGCTTATCTCTGCCGTATTTCTTTGAAAGCCAAGGATAAAAGAGGGTGAACACAGTTGACACAACCGCATATCCCAAGCCGAATACCGTCCAAAGAGTACCATTGTATGCGTTGTCGAAATAAACGTACATCATGCCAAGTCCGCCACCGACGACGTTTGTGCCCACGTTGAACAAAACCATGACGAGAGCACACCACAAAAGCTGGTCGTTTTTGACAAGGACATGGAACATATCTTTGAGCTTCATCGGCGGTGTTTTCAGCAAGTTTTTGGGCAACGGCTTTTCTTTGACGCCGAAAATCGTGAATAATTGGAAAGCACACATCAGCACCACCGCAACGATTGAAACGATGCTAAATGCCGTGGACGCACTTCCGCCAAGCGGATTTTCGCCCATGGCAAGAGTGGGAATAATCAATCCCGCAAGCCCTCCGCCTATACCGCATGCGATTTGCGTAAAGGAAGCGAGCTTGTCTCTGTCGTGTGCATTGCTTGTGAGTGTTGGCATCATGCCCCAATAGGAAATATCATTCATCGTGAACGTGATGCTGAAAAGGAAATACATTGCAGCAAGCAGTCCAATAAATCCCCACCCTTGTGCAGGGATATTGAAAAGCATCACGATGACAACGGCTGTTGTTACGCAACCTATAAGTTGCCAAGGTTTATACTTGCCCCACTTGGTGCGAGTGTTTTCAACAATACCGCCCATGATGGGATCATTCAAAGCATCAAAAATACGTGCCGCAACAATGATAAACGTGATCGCCGTAAATTGTCCTGCTGTCAAATTCTTTGTGAAAACGCAAAAAGACAGCAGATAACCGTTGAAAAAATTATAGAGAAAATCTCTGCCTATCGTGCCCAATGCAAACATAAACAAATTGCGATTGGACAGTCTATCTCCTTGCGGTGTTTCAGTGCCTGTTTCAAGCACTTGTTCGTCTTTCATAATACCCTCTTATGTTTTTGACTTTTATCAAAAAAACATTTTATCACTGCGTTTTGCAAAGATAAAGCCCGTTTAGTGCGTCAATATGTATTGTTCAAGCACGCTGAATTCCTCAAAAGTCAACGTCTTACAATCTATGATAACACTCAATGGAAAATGACAAAAAGCAAGCTCGCAAAGAGCCTGCTTTTTATCTGAAAATGCTTTGTCGTTTACAATTATCGTCATATTAGCAATTGAGAAGTCTCCAAATCTCTTTCTTGAAAATCATCAAAATAAGGTCGATAATGTAGATGATGTTCCAACCAAGGATGAGGCGGAGAATGCCTGCAACGATTTTGCCCTCGGAGAATCTTGTGATAACGCCAAGAATCCAAGAGGTAATTGGAATGATTGCAAGAATAAGGCTCACAATCCAACTAAGACCAAAATAATCTTTCTTTGCTTTTGCCATAAATTTTTCCTCACACATTTATTTGGGATTTACCCTATATAAATATATTATCATACGCAACAAAAAATGTAAATACCCGAAATTAAAATTATTTCACCAAATGCACGAACACTTTCAGCAAAAAGAATGAACCCGACAACCAGCAACACCTTGCCACTTGTCGGGCTCTAACAAATCTATACAATCAATAGCGGATTATTTTGTACCAAAGATACGATCACCCGCATCTCCCAATCCCGGCAAAATATAACCGTTTTCATTGAGTTGGCGATCAAGCGTAGACACGTAAATCTCAACGTCGGGATGAGCGGTGTGAACCTTTTCAACGCCCTCCGGAGCTCCGATGATTGCAAGGAATTTTATGCGTGTGCATCCACGTTTTTTGAGGAGAGTAATGGCATCGCATGCGCTGCCACCCGTTGCGAGCATTGGATCGACAAGCATGACAACCTTTTCCTCGATGTTTTGAGGAAGCTTGCAATAGTACTCTTGCGGTTCAAGTGTTTCCTCGTTGCGATACATGCCTATATGTCCAACTTTCGCCGCAGGGAAAAGCGTCAAGACACCATCCACCATACCAAGACCTGCACGCAAGATCGGAACGATTGCAATTGAGTTTTCTTTGACGACAGTCTGCTCAACCGTTTCAAGCGGAGTTTCCACGATGACTGTTTGTGTAGGCACCTCTTTGAATGCCTCAAACGCCATGAGAGTTGCAATCTCGCTTATGACCTCTCTAAACTGTTTTGTCGTGGTGTTTTTGTCACGGATGATAGCCACCTTGTGACGGATGAGCGGATGATCGAGTATATGAACATTGTTGCTGTAGTTTGACATATATGCACCTCTAAAAGATTTATTTCTTATATTGATTTTACACCATATCGATGTTTTATGCAATAGTTTTTATTTATTCAACTGCCGTTTCGGTATTATTGTCGGCATTTTCAGTCTCATTGACGTTTGCGTTCAATTCAAAGCTTGTATCGGGAGCAACGGCGCCTTCAATAAGGCTTTGCGCGTCATCACCGCCCTGCTTCTTTTCAATAGCATTGATGATTGCATGCACCATGATGCCAAGAATAAGTGCTGTTGCAATGGATGTGATTGTGATTGCTCTTGACACCTCGCCGTCCTCGGAAAGCTGATAAGGAATTTGTATTGAAAGTCCGCCGATACCGGATATGAGGATTGTTGACACGGTAAAGAGATTCTTATTTTCGCCAAGGTCGATATCCTTGAACATCTTAAGTCCGCTCACTGCGATAAATCCGTAAAGCGTCAAGCATACACCGCCCATTACGCAAGACGGAATCGTTCTGAGCAATGCCATAATCGGGCTGACAAACGACAAGATGATGCACATGCAAGATGCCACAAAAATTGTTGCTACGGAAGCATTTTTTGTGATTGCAACGCAACCTACCGATTCGCCGTACGTCGTATTTGGGCAGATGCCGAACACCGTGCCGACAATACTTCCCACGCCGTCACCCAGAAGCGTTCTGCAAAGTCCGGGTTCTCCCTCGACGAGGTCTCTGCCGATGATTGAACCTAGGTTCTTGTGGTCTGCGATATGCTCTGCAAACACGACGAGTGCAACCGGCACAAACGCAAGCACCACTTCACCGACGCCTGCCCAAGTGATTGTTGTTGCAACGCCTTTGCTTGCCGTCATAATTGCTTCGCTGACGTTTCCGCTCACCAACTCTTTTATAGCCTCGATGAGTGCAAAATCAGGATAGTTGAGGAAGGATTGGAATTTTTCACCGACACTTGCCGTTTCGCTTGCGAGCGGAGCAAAGTTTTCAACGAGCGGTTGCCAGTTGACTATCTTGAGATATTCAACGTCGCAAGCATATCCGAATATAGAGAAGAATGATGCAACCGCATATCCCACGCCGATGCCGATGATAAAAGGAATAAGACGTCCCATCTTAAACTTCTTTTGCGTTGAGCAAATGCAGATTGTGATGAGCGTAACAATTCCGCAAAGGAGAGAAACAAGGTTGTATGATTGGTTGATGGTGGCACCGCTTGCCTTGGTGATATCCCCCATAGCACTGCTTGCAAGTGATAGTCCGATCAAAGCAACAGTCGGTCCGATGATGACTGGAGGCATAAGCTTTGACACCCATTTGCTACCTGCAAACTTGATGATGAGTGCAAGCACCACGTACACAAGTCCTGCCAAAATTCCGCCCAAAATAATTCCGCAATATCCAAATGTGATAGCTGTTGCGAGCGAACTTAAGAAGGCAAACGAGCTTGAAATAATCACAGGGCTCTTAAATTTGGTAAAGAGGAGATACACTATAGTGCCAAGTCCTGCACCCAAGATTGCCGCAGGAATTTGTGTGGGGAGTCCGATGATTGTCGGCACTGCAATCGTTGCCGCCATAATTGCAAGCACTTGTTGAAAGGCAAATACCAACAGTTTGCCAAAAGGCGGTCTGTCATTGACATCGTAAACGAGTTGATTTTTAGACATTGTTTTCTCCTATATGTGTTTTATTTGGTGCAAGACGTTTATGTCAAAGCTCTTTTGCATAAAAAAAAGGACGTCCGTCAGGACATCCAATCAAGCAATAGTCATATCAAATGAGGAGAAGATACCACTCTCGAGAGAAAACATCACCCTTGCGACTTCAAAGGCCGTCGCACGAAAAGATGTTTTGCAGTTCACACTTTTGAGAGTCATCTCTGCCTCCAGCTTTCACATTCCACAGTATGTTAGCATAGTAATCGAGTCTACGCAACTGATTTTGAACATTTTCTCAAAAGTTTTTTTGAAAGCATCCAACCTTTCACATGCGTTTGGATATGTGTTGAAATCGTGCTACATTCAACTGAAAATATATCTATTTTTATCGATTTTGTGTATCTTTTTATAAAAAACTTGACTAAATACACAAAAAAAGTATATATTTTTATCGGTATATCAACATTTATTCACGAGGACAATATGAATAAGGACAACAAAGAAATCTCAAAGGCAACACTCAATCGTCTGCCTTCATATCTAAAATATTTGTATCAACTTGACAAACTCAACGTCACAACGGTCTCAAGCACCACGATTGCAAACGGACTCAACCTCAACCCCGTACAAGTTCGCAAGGACATCGCACTTGTTGCAAGCGTTGCAGGCAAGCCCAAAATGGGTTACGTCACCAAAGAGATCATTGCCGATCTTGAAAGTTTCCTTGGCTACAACAACACTCACGATGCAATTTTGGTCGGCGTTGGCGGACTTGGCAAGGCATTCTTGGGCTACGGTGGTTTTGGCAACTATGGCTTAAATATCGTTGCCGCCTTTGACAAGAGCGAAAATCTTATCAATACAAAAGTCAACGGCAAACCCGTCTACTCTGTGTCAAAACTCAAGGAA
Source organism: uncultured Bacteroides sp. (assembly GCA_964644355.1). GTDB lineage: Bacteria > Bacillota > Clostridia > Christensenellales > CAG-917 > CAG-475. Next base: position 183,855 of record CAZXUW010000001.1, on the reverse strand, counting down.
ATAGTTGAGCGTTTCAACATCCAAATCGGCATTATCACCGTGCCAACCTACGCCGCACAAGAAGTTGCAGACGTGCTTGTCGATGCAGGCATAAAGGCGATATGGAACTTTGCATCGATCCACCTCAACATTCCCCCCAACATAGCGTTGAAGAATGAGGATCTCGCATCTTCCCTTGCTCTGTTGAGTTTGCAAATTCAATCAGGTCACAATGATTAACCAAATGGAAAAAGAGCCAAACGGCTCTTTTTTTTATCCGGCATAGCAAAATTCAAAACTTCCGCAATCCACGCTTGCACGGGCATCATTCCATCCGGGACATCATCACCAAGTGTATCATTTCCATAGGCGAGACACCCGCACCCGAACGTTCACTTATTCGAATTTTTATTCTTTTTCTTTACCACAACAACGACGATTATCACGCCTACAATCGGGAATAGTATTGCAAGGCCGACTCCGACGCAAACCATGATAATACCAATCCCCACAATTGTTTCTGCACCGGATCGGAACAAAGACGGTTCTTCAACCTCGCAAAGCGTAAAGCTTAGCTCGCCGTCGGGAAGCGTATCATAATGCCAAGCATAATATCCCTCGCCACTCTCAATGTCCTCTATTTGGTTGTCAATGAGATACATATCCGTGTTGATGACGACGCTCAAATCATTGAAATCTGCCCAACTGGAAGCAGGCGAAAGGAAATAATTAAACTTATATTTTGACGGCACGTACCAACCGTTCTCATCTGGATAAATCGGTGCACTCACCTTGTTTGTGAGCGTTTCACCGGGAGCAAAAGTCAGATCATATTCAAACCAACAGAGCATATAATACTCTATATTCAACGAATACACATTTTCTATGCCCACGCCATTTTTGAAATCTCTCGTCACGCATCTCAAAACGATGTTATACCAATCAACTTCGCTTATGAGGCAATCTTCTTCCCTATGGTACAAAAACAAATCCTTCACACTCAAAGATTGCGCCGAGCAAGCCACAACGGTGCCGACCTCCTCTTGCAAGTCAAAATCGGTATACACCTTGATTCTATTCAAAAGCTCGTCTTGGGAGATGGCATTGTCTATCACGTAAAACGTGTAATCCTCTTTATAAGAGGACATTTGGCACACAAACTTCGTACGCACTCCGTTTTTATAGTCATAATGCATATACTGCCCCGAAACAATGCTCTTGACGTCAAGGCCTTTCCAATCAAGGCACAACACGCACTTTTCCAAAGATTTCGCACTTGAAAAAGTCAGCGAATATGCCGTGACGCTTTTATCGGGCTTGTAAAACTCATCTTCCTTGTAGTCGTCCAAGAGATTCTCTCTCATATCCTCAAGGTCAATGGTATTGCTCCAATCGTAATATTCTGCATTCTCGCAATACGTCGCTCGCAAATTGCAATCTAACACCGTATCGTTTACGCTGATGCCGTATAATGAAATATCCGTTTTCTCGGCATAATATCTTGAATAAAAACCAAAAGGAAACACCAAATTTGCCGTGATTGTGTTTTCACTAGGATTTCTAAAAGTGTATTCCGCACTCACTTGCTTTTTGTAAAAGCCGGTGTTTTCAGAATCATTTTGCGAGGATGCAAACGTCATTCCATTGGACTTCGGTTCGTTTTTGTAAATATCAAAGGTGAGCACTTCCTTGTCAACCACAATCGGACAATCCTCATCCGTGAGTATAATCCCTTGTGAATTTTCACCGAAAAAATTTCTGTCCGCTGAATTTGCCATTGCACTTTGCGTAGGCATAAAAATAACCGCACTTGACAACACCGCCACGGCGGTAATCACAAATGCGATTATAGTTTTCAGCCATTTATTTTTCATGCTCTCACCTTTTTTTATTATGAAAGCATAACGGTATTATGTCAACAGCTATTCTCTCACTCTAAATGGGTGAATATTCAAATGCTCCGCAATCTGCCATAGGCGGATATCATTCTTTGGTGTGTGCCTCAATTGTTCATTATTAATTATTCATCAAACGCTTCGTCCACTTTGAGCATAATTGCACACTCGATACGCTTTTTGAAAAGGTCGCAACCATACTCATATATGCCGTTGATGTCACCCGTTGCATTGTATGCGTTTGCAGAGCATCCGCCCGAGCAGTACAATCTAGCCCAACAATCCTCACATTCCTTGCGAGAATATGCATTGCAACTCTTGAATTTTGCTTGTTTTTCCAAGTTTGTAACACCTTGCCAAATGTCACCCATCAAATACTCTTTGTTGCCAACAAATTGATGGCAAGGATAAAGCTCTCCCGTCGGTGTGACGGCAAGGTATTCCGTTCCGCTTCCGCAACCGGAAATACGCTTGTATATGCATGGACCGCCCTCAAGATTGAGCATATAGTGGTAGAAAGTGAATGGTTTGCCCACTTTGCGTCTTTCAATCATCATATCGGCAAGCTTTTCATACTCCTTGCAGACGATCTTCTTGTCGTCCTCGGTGAGTGCGTACTTGTCTGTTGGCGGACACACGACAGGCTCCATACTGAGCTCGTCAAAGCCCAAATCAAGCATTGTCTGGATATCCTTTGTGAAGTCGGGATTGTTGTGTGTAAAAGTGCCACGCATATAGTAGCTCTTATCCCCTCTTGCCTTCACAAACTTTTGGAATTTCGGCACAATGAGATCAAAGCTTCCCACACCGCCGGACGTCTTGCGGAAGTGGTCGTTTATCTCCTTTCTTCCGTCAAGGCTCAACACAACGTTGTCCATCTCTTTGTTGGCAAAATCGATGACATCATCGTCAACGAGCATACCGTTGGTGGTGAGCGTAAAGCGGAAATTTTTGTTGTGCTCTTTCTCAATAGAGCGAGCATAAGCCACCAAATCTTTGACAACTTGCCAATTCATAAGCGGTTCTCCACCAAAGAAGTCCACTTCGAGATTGTGGCGAGTTCCGCTGTTTTCAACAAGGAAATCAAGCGCACGCTTGCCCACTTCAAAGCTCATAAGAGCTCTCTCTCCGTGATACTTGCCTTGCGATGCAAAACAGTATTCACAGTTGAGATTGCAAGTGTGTGCAACGTGCAAGCACAGTGCTTTGAGCACGGTATTTCTCTTGGCAAGAACGTTCACGTCAGGCTTGAAGGTGTCCTCACTAAAGAGCTTGCCTTCCGCCTTCAACGTCTCAACGTCCTCAATGCACTCAAGCACGTCTTGCTCCGTGACATCGGGATATTTGGCGATTATATCTTTGACAATTTGCACTTTTGAGGCACTCTCATAAGCGTTGATTATGTCATATGCCACCTCATCAACGCTATGCACGCTTCCGCTTGCACAATCAAGCACAATATTGTATCCGTTAAGTTTGAAAGAATGAATCATTGTTAAAGTCCTTACAACACAAAAAAAGCCCGGAAAACCAGGCGATTTTTGCAAATTGTGATACTAAATTATTTTGCAGCTTTTTCGCACTTCTGATTTGCAACTCCACAGGAGGTCTTGCAAGCAGATTGGCAAGATGTTTGGCACTCACCGCATCCGCCGTTTTGTTTGCTTTCATTCAGATTGCGAGTTTTCAATGTTGTAATTCTTTTCATTTTGTAAACTCCTTACACTTGATATACATATTATAAAAACTAAAGTTCACTTTGTCAACCTAAAATACGCATAGAGTTCACCAATAATAAACGATATGGAAATCAAAGATGGTTTAGGTGAGTGTTCAAATGCTCCGCAATCCGCTATATGCGGTAATATCATTCTTTGGGGTGCGAGTGTTCCGCCCACAATTATTCATTATTAATTATTCATTCAAAAAGTGCAAAGCACTTTCGGCATCTTTTTCATCTCGCTTGAAACACTCACTCCAACCTCAAGCATTTGAGTGATTGCATCGAACGCCTCTTTTGTTATCTCCTCACCCTTCACAACGACAGGACAACCCGGCGGATATGCCCAAATATTCTCCGCACTCACTCTGCCGACAGATTTGTCAAAATCAACATATTCGCAACTTAAAGTGCCGATTTGATATGGTTCAAAGTGCTTTTTTGCGATATTGACAATTTTTACCGCTTGTTTTTTACTCGCCTTTTCAAGTGTGTCGTCAATCTCGCAAAGTGCCCTCTCAAGCATTGCAAAACTCTCGTGAGTATCCCCCATTCCGCTCATTGAAATGGCATAATTAACACCTGCCATTTCAAGCTCGATATTGTATTTTTCACGCAAGACATTTTTGAGTTCCACGCCGGAAATATTCGTGCCATCACACATTATCACAAGTTTTGACTTGTCATACGCAAAGGCTTTTTCGCACTTGCACGGTTCAAAAAGTCTTAGGTTTTTCAAGCTTGCAAGTCTTGCTCGCGCCTCGTCCAATGCATTGCTCCACTTTGCCAAATCACTTGAGTTATTTGCGATATATTCCACGCAACCGTCAATGGATGACATAAATACGTATGAGGGTGAACTTGTCTGAAATACCGCCAAATTTTTGTCGAGTTTGGCAATATCTATCCTAGCAGAGCATACGTGCAATATGGCAGTTTGAGTGAGACTTGCAAGCGTCTTATGCAAGCTGTTCACCACCAAGTCTGCTCCCAAACTCCTTGCACTTTCCTCAAAATTCGCAAGTGATAAATGTGCACCGTGAGCCTCGTCAACAAACAAAATGGCATTGTGCTCATGGCAAATTTCTGCAATGCTCTCAATGTCGCTTATCACACCCTCATAGGTTGGACTTGTCAGCACCACCGCTTTTATATCAGGGTTGTTTTCAAAGGCAGATTGAACACTTTGAGGTGTCACTGCACCAAAGAAATCACCAAAAGATTGTGGCATGACGTACACGGGCTTGAGCCTTGCTATCTCCACCGCATTGAAAACGCTCTTATGGCAATTTCTTGCAACGAGTATGACGTCGCCCTCTTTGCAAACGGAGCATATGCCTGCCAAAATTCCGCCCGTGCTCCCATTCACCAAAAATCTTGAATGTTTGACGCCAAAGACCTTGCTTGCAAAATTTTCCGCCTGCAAGATGACGTCCTTTGCATCGTGCAGATTGTCAAACCCGTCAATTTCCGTGATGTCAATCTTGTCCGCGCCGAGCAAAAAATCATATCCTTTACGCTTATGTCCCGGCATATGAAAAGCAAGCACTCCGTCACTGTCGTGCTTTTCAAGACGATTGAGAAGCGAAATATGCTCATCGCACACGTCTATTGCATTTTTTACGTCCTTGTTTTCCATATATATAGATTATATCATCTACAATTGAAAAATGCTATGGAAATTATCATCTTATCGTGTTATAATAGAAAAAAAATGGGCAGATATGCCACGCAATCAACAGGATTTGGTAGGGGTTTTATGACAAAACAAGGCAAGATTTTGATATGTATTATTGTGGCAACACTACTGTGTTGTGTTCTTTTTTCATGCAATAAGACTGACAGCAACGCTCCCTATGCCGTTGACTATTCGGTGGAGCAAAATTTCAACGTCAAAGTCACCGATGACGACACCGCCCTCACCTACGAGCCTATTTACTCTCCCAAATACGTTGACGGTGTATTGACAACGTACACGAAAGTTGACTACAAATACGGCTTGGTTTTCTACGTTGGCACGGCAATCCCGCAAGATCAATACGACTATCTGGCAAGATCTCTTGCAAAAGAGGGCTATCTTGTTGTTCTGCCAAAATTCAATCTAAACATGGCATACGTCGAATATAAAGACGTTGAAAATGCCTTTGTACGATATCCAAACGTCACCTTCTTTATCGGCGGACACTCTCAAGGCGGTGGATCTGCAATACGCAGAGCACAAGAAAACGCCTCGACGGTTGCGGGAGCAATCTTGTATGCACCGCTTGTATATAGACATCCAAAGCTAGACTCCGACGGCAATCAAGTGGTGGATGAAAACGGCGTCGACGTATATATCAACGATTCGCTTGCAGAGACAAATTTGCCGATACTTCTTTTGGAAGCACACAACGATCACGTGCTTACGGCAGATATGAAAAACAACGCAAAAGGACGGCTTGGCAACCACTATGAATATCATCTCATCACACCGGGCTCGCACATGAGTTTTTCCACAATGGATGACGATTCGCTTCTATCTTTATTCAACAATGACGGAGACGGTATGAGCCAAGAGGAAAAGAATATGCAACGCACCCAAACAATTGCTTTCACGCTTGCCTTCATGCGTTCGGCAATATTGTCAAAATGACAATATTCGCAAGTTAAAATACTGCTTTTGCAATTATAAACATCGTCTTTTGCAATTATATGATGAATTTTTACATCAAAAAAGCACTCGTTTATCGAGTGCTTTTTCTCTCTTTTTTGACCTCGTCAGTCGCACATAATCATTATTTTTGAGAATTGATATGGATAGTTTATGCAATTCTCCACCACTTCCGGAAGCTCGTCAAAGTTTGCCGTTGCCACCGCAAGACCTTCTGTGCTTATCACCTTGTTTGCAAGCAAATTGATTGCCGACGACATCTCACCGTCACCATTGCAAACGCCTATGATTTGCAGTTGCTTTTTCAAAATCAAGCAAGCATCAATATCATGTTTTGCTCTTGTTGAATAGCCTGACAACACCACTTTGCCTTGGCTTTTCACAAGGCGTATTGCCGTGTTGACGTCAACGCTTTCGCCTGCAAATATGGATGCCTCGCACATTCTACCGCCGGTAATTTGCTCCACCCTACGTTCAAGATTGTCATAGATGGGATTGAGGGTGTAGCACACGCCCCACTTTTGAGCAAGAGCAAGCTTGTCTGTATCCATATCAATGAGGATTGGCACGTACTGATAGTACATTGCAAGCTGTCCCAAGATGAGCCCGAGCGTGCTTGCACCAAGGATGACCACATAATCACCCTTTTCGCAATCAAGAGCCTCAAACACGTTGTTGCCCATTGCTATATACTCGGCAAATACGGCTTCGTTGTCACTCACGCCGTCAGGCAGAGCAAAAACATTTTCGAGCGGAAGGCACGCAAAGTCACAGAGCAAGCCGTCAAGATCGACACCCATCGTTTTGATGACGTCCACACCATGCTCTTTGACATTTACGTACGGACTTAACACAACTCTTGAGCCGAGCTTGAAACCACTCTCCTCGTCCGCCTCGCTCACAAAAGCAACGGCAGAATGCCCCGGAACAACCGCACCGGACTTATCCTCGTTTGCAAGGTGCGACAAATCTTGCGAAGATATGGCGATTCTGGAAAGCTTGACCTTCACTTCACCTTCTTGCCTTTGTTGCACGCTATCCACAAGCACAACGCCTTCGTCCTTATTAATATGCCACTGTTTCATATACACCTCTCGAGCATTTTATCACATGCAAAGCCAATATGCAAGCTTCAAAAATGCACCGCCGTCTATTTATTGATTATATACTACGCCATTTGGTGCGACACTTTTGTCACATCCGATTGGATATTTCGGCTGTTTAGTCAAGTTATGACAACACTCTCAAATAAGCGGATTTCGGCTGATTTTTTGAGATATTCCATTTCTCTCTGCCTTGCGAAGCGTCCGCATAAAAACATATGTTTTTATCCTTCCAACTTCCGTCAAGCTTGCGTTGCAAAATCTTGCTGTCAAAAATCAAGTCAATGATGTCCTTGTTGCACCCAACGTATACGCTGTCGCATTTTTCTCTAATGACAAAATCAATCAGTTCATCTCTGAGCATAAACGCAAGCTGTGCATCACTCACCACGTAGCCACCGCAACCGCTCGCACAAGGCTGATGCGTAAAATCGTCAACGGGCACCCTCGTCTTTTTTCTTGTCAATTCAACAAGTCCCAGCTCCGTCATTGCAACCGCCGAAGTGCGAAGTCTATCCGCCTTCAGCTCCTCACGCAACTGTTCCACAACCATATCTCTATGCTCTTGCTCGAGCATGTCTATAAAGTCTATGATGACAATTCCGCTGATGTTGCGAAGCCTCAATTGCTTTGCTATCATTTTTGTAGCAAGCATATTGGTCTTAAAGACGGTGTCCTCAAGGTGGCTCGTGCCAACAAATTTCCCCGTATTCACGTCAATCACAGTCAAAGCTTCCGTTTTGTCAATGACAAGATACGCTCCGTTGTCCATCACAACTTTTCTGTCACCCAAGTGGTTTATCTCGCCATCAACACCGTAATGTGCCATGATGTTACGCTCACCGTTGTACAGCTTGATCTCTTTGAGCATCTGTGCTTGTAGCTTTTTTTGGACGGTTTCGTCATTGACGACAACCTCGTCAACGTCCGCATACAACGTCTCTCTCAACGCCCTTTCAAAGAGATTGCTCTCCTCATACACAACACTTCCAACCTTTGCAGAGGCAAAATCTTTGAGGATTTTCTCCCACGTTGCAACAAGCTCTTTCATCTCGTTTGCAAGATCCTCGTCCGTTGCCCTATTTGCTCCCGTACGCACGATAAATCCCATGCCTTCAGGGCAGATGGAACGCACGTATTCCTCAAGGTAAGCTCTGCGTTTTTCATCCTCGATTTTTCGTGATACACCGGAAAATACGTAAAGAGGCATAAGCACCAAATAACTGCCAGGAAGAGTGATGTCAACGCTGATTCTAGCACCCTTTTGTCCATACGGATCCTTGACGGCTTGGCACATAATTATGTCACCGGCAGACACATTGAAGGACTTTTCTTGCGGAGCACCGCCTGCAAGCCCACGAGAGTCCACAAGCGTGTCACCGACGTACAAAAACCCGTTGCGCTCCTCACCGATATTGACAAAAGCCGCCTGCATACCGCCCACAACGTTTTCCACTTTCCCCTTGTAAATGTTGCCGACAATGCCCCTCACGTCACTGCGTTCGATGGAAAAATCCACAAGTTTCCTATCCTCCACAATTGCCGCACGTGTGCAAAAAGGCGTGTAGTCAAGTATTAAACTTTTCATTATCTATATCCTAAAATTTTGATTCTTATTGGTCGTTTTCTCGCAAGAGAAAATTCGGCTAAGGCTTCGTCTTCCTCAATTATTCATTAAGAACTTGTCCACTCCCACCAAGTTGCCATCAACCATCACGTATTGATTTATCTTTTCAACGTCACACACGGTGAGGTGCTTGCCCGTTTTGGCATTTATGTCGTCAAGAAGCCTGTCTGGGCGGAGATTTACACTACCCGATGCAAGTCTCAAACAAAGTTTACCGCCAACACTAAACGCTCCGTAAATCTTTGAACGTATATCCTCTTTGACGATTTCACCCTTCTTTTCAAATTCGACGAGTATGCTGTCAGAGAGCTTATATTCCTCAAAATCGACGTCATATATATAGTCCGCACAGCAAACGTTTGCTTGCAAATTCGGATTTTTCACACAATAAAACACCGTGCTTGCCTTAAGAGATTCCGGCACAGAGGCGTTGTATCTTGCAAACACCTCGTCTTTTGGTATATCCGTGTCTATGGTAAGATATTCCGCAACAGAGCCGACGCCGAGCGTGATTGGCGGAGAGAAATACACAAGTGCGTGCGGATTGAATCCGTGAGAATAATTCACCTTGATTTCCCCTCTCCTGATAATTCTATCCACGTGCCTCAAAAGGTCGATATGCGATATAAAACGGATATTGTCGGTTTTTTGATATTTTAGCACTATCATATCGTACATCTCCCCAATTTATTTGCACCGCAACCGTTGCAACCCTCACGGCAATTCTTTGTGGTTACGCCCTGGTAAGCAAGCTCACGTTGTCTAAGCAAATATTTCTTTGAAACGCCCGAATCGATGAACTCCCACGGGAGCTTTCTGTCAAGCTCGATCGCACCGTAATAATACTCCATATCGAGATTGCAATCCTCAAAAGCCTTCTTCCAAATATCCCATTTGAAATGCTCGCTCCAACCATCAAAACGTGCACCGAGCTCATAAGCTCTTTCCACCACGTAACTGAGCTTTCTGTCCCCTCTTGCAAGTGACGCCTCAAGCACGGATGACTCTGCGCCGTGCCAAGAAAAACTCACACCCTTTATCTCTCTCAAAAGTCCACGCAAATAATTTTGACGTCTCAACATCTCGTCCATAGAAATTTGTGCTTCCCATTGGAAAGGCGTGCAAGGCTTTGGAATAAACACCGCACAGCTCACCGAAATATTCAAACCACGCTTGCTACGTTTTTGATAATACATCTTTTTAAGGCGTTTGCAAATCTCTGCAATGCCTGCAATATCCTCGTCCGTCTCTGTCGGCAATCCCATCATAAAATACAATTTTATACTGTCGTATCCAGCCTCGAAAGCAACGGAAATTTTGTCGATTTCTTCCTCGCTGACGTTCTTATTGATGACGTTCCGCAATCTTTGTGTGCCGGCCTCGGGCGCAAACGTCAAGGAGCTACGCCTTGAATTGTTCACCATATCCGGCTTAAAACTGCTTATACGCAAGCTCGGCAAGGCAAGATGTACGTTTTTTTGCTTGCAAAATTCACCGAGGTCTGCTTCCAATTCTTCAAGTCCGGTATAGTCGCTCGTTGAAAGCGAACATAGCGAAATTTCATTGAATCCCGTGCTGTTCACCATCTCTTTTGCGATGTCAGCACATCTTTTTGCACTGCGCTCTCTTATCGGACGATACCAAAAACCTGCTTGGCAAAATCTACAACCGCTTGCACAACCTCTATAAAGCTCAAGCGTTGCCCTGTCGTGCACCGCCTCGATATTGCTCACAACGGGTTTTGTGGGGTATTCTGCATTTTCAAAATCTTGAACGACAGCTTTTTTGACAATCTCTCCGTCCCTGTGCAAAGATGGAACGTATACACCCTCCATGCCCTTTACAGACTGCAAAATCTCAAGCTTGCTCAAGCCGTTTGCTCTGCCTTCGCTGACCTTTTTGAGTATGGCAATGTCCGCCTCCTCGCCCTCGCCGACAAGAATGATGTCAAAAAAGTCCGCAAACGGTTCGGGATTTACAGAGCACGGACCGCCTGCAAGCAATATGGGATAGGAGTCGTCTCTATCCTTTGAGCGGAAGGGGATTTGAGCCAAATCCAACATATATAGCACGTTGGTGTAAAGGAGCTCGTATCCAACGGAAAAACCAACCACGGTGAAATCCTTGAGCGGTTTTTTTGTTTCGAGTGAGAGAAGCGGAATGTTGTTCTCTTTGAGTTTCTTGCCAAAGTCAACTTGCGGAGCAAAGCAACGCTCTGCGACGTAACCCTCCGTTTTGTTTACGATATCGTACAAAATGGAGATGCCCAAATTGCTCATCCCTATCTCGTAAAGCTCCGGAAAACAAAAAACCATATCCCCCTTTCTTTGCTTTTGCATATCGGGGATATTCCACTCTCCGCCCGCATAACGTGCAGGCTTTTCAACCTCGCTCAAAAGAGCCATGTATTGCTGTTTGTAATCTTGCATATCTTTCTAAAATGCAAAGTGATTTTGCATTGTTTTTATTGTGTTTTTGCATTGAAAAAAGCCGTGTTTTATAGCGTTTTTTCAACGTTTTTTGGGGTGTTTTTGAGCACTTTTATTGTAAAATTTCACGCTTTATGCCTTCAAGCAAAGAGTTGCCGCACCAATGATGCCCGCATCGTTTCTTAGCGTTGCCGCAACCACTTTGATTTTGGGATTGTACTGTGAGCCGTATGCGTTTCTTGACACGTATCTTTGCAAAGGCTTTATGATATTGTCACCCTGATTGGACACGCCACCGCCAACGATAATAACCTCGGGAGCAAAGATATTTGCATAGTTCACAAGACCGATGCCGATATACTTGATATAGCGTTTTATCACACCAATTGCCACTTTATCCCCTGCCTCTGCACAGTCAAACACCACTTTTCCGTCAACGCCGTGTTTTTCAACCTCTTTGGCAAGCATGCTCTCGGGGTTCTTTTGGCAAGCATTGCTTATCTGTCTCATGAGAGCCGTTGCCGATGCGTATGCCTCATAGCATCCCCTCTGTCCGCAACCGCACTTCTCACCGTTGATGCGGATGATGATATGTCCGCCCTCTGCACCTGCACTCTTGTTGCCGGTGAGCAATTTGCCATCCACCACAATGCCTGTGCCAACGCCTGTGCCAAGCGTTATCATAACAGAGTTCTTTGCACCCTTGCCCGCACCGAAGTACGTCTCGCCAAGTGCCGCACAATTGGCATCGTTGCTTATCTTGATATTGCAAATGCCTGTCATATCTTGAAGCATTTTGACCATGGGAGTGTTTCTGAAATTGATGTTGCAGGAGTAGCGAACAACACCTTTTTCATCATAAATAGAACCGGGGCTTCCAATGCCGACGCCATCTATTTCGCCATCAAAATCGTTTGCCAAATCATTGATAAGCCCTGCGATGTCCTCAACAATCAGCCTATCTTCTTTCTCGGGGGAAGTTGTGATTGTCTTTCTTGATAGGATATTTCCCATCTCATCCACAACACCGCCTTTGATTGTCATGCCACCAATGTCAATGCCTATGCACTTCATACGCCCTCCAAGGTAAAAAACCTTCTGCTAAATAAAAATAGTATAATTATTTTACTCTATATTATTGTGAATGTCAAGATTAATGCCATAGGCAACCCATTCTCAACGCTCTTTTACAAAACAAATGGCAGTTATCTCAAAATATCACCGATTTTTTCGCTCAATTTATGTGTGCTTGCAATGTCTTTTATATCCTTTTCGCAAAGAGTGCGTATAGTTTCACCACTATCGTTCACTATCTCAAAGGTGGTTTCGCTTGTGGATGAAATGTGATGAAAAAACCGCAAAATCGGCGTATCTTTTGCAATTTTTACACAGCGCTTTTCAACGCCCGACTCAAAGTTTTTGGAGGTGGCTGAAAGCACGCTGACGTACGCCTCGTCCCTTGCCACAAACACCGCTCCGTAAAAGAGAAACACCGCCATTATGCCAAAACTCATATTCAGTCTGAAGAAAAAAGATGCCACAAAAAGAGCAAAAAGAAGCAGTGACACAACAACGCCTGCCCTTTGCAAGTGCTTGATTGCCCTCAATTTATTTTGGCAAAATCCAAGCACAAACCGTGATCCGTCCAATGGGAATATCGGCAGAAGATTGAAAAGCCCTAGTGACAAATTTGCATACAAAAAAGCCCTCGTATACGCATAGCTCTCGGGCAAAATCCACCACATGCCGAGAGTTGCCAACGCAAGCAACAAGTTTGCAAAAGGACCTGCAAGAGAGACAATCGTGTTGGTTGTTTTGTCAAAATTATCCCTTGTGCTTATCACTGCACCATACGGCATAAGCGTAACGCTTTTGAGCACGTAGCCACGCTCTCTTGCCATGAGCACGTGAGCAAGCTCATGAAAGAAAAGTGCAAGCAAAGAATATGCAAAACTCAGCCCGTAACCACAAGCAACCAAAACCAACGCAAATGCATAAAAAAGAGGATTAACCTTTATTTTCATAAGGATAAACCTCTTGTTATGCTCAAAGCGTTGACAAAAAGCTTGTTATATTAGACAGTGTTTCAACAATGGTCGTTGCTTTGAAAATGTTTGCAAACAAAAATCCAAGCGACACAAATACGCCAATGGAAACGGGAATTATCACCATATCCAAAGCATCCAATGCACCCTTTCTTTTTGCATGTTTTTTCTCAACACGATTTTCAACAAAATCGTTTTGCGTTACTTCAACTTCAAGTTTTTTGCTTTCATCAAATTCCATATTCACACCTCGAATATAGCGTATGAAAGATATGTGGAAAATATGAATGTTTTTTCTAATGAATTGTTGCCGATGTTATGAATGATATTGCCTATCGGCAACTATATTTTGCTATCGCAAAACGATATTGTCTTGCGACAGTGATATTGCACGAAGCGTGCAGTTGCGGATAGTTTGAACGCACTATTTGAACTCTACTTAACTTTCATTCGGGTGCGGGTGCTCCCGCCCAATCGTCATCCTGAGCTTGCCGTAAGGATCCAGCCGTAGGCGCATTTTCGCTTCGCTAGATTCCTCGACTGTGCTCGGAATGACAAGCGGAAAATTTGAATTAACGAAAACACAACATCCAATCATCCGCAATCCGCCAACGGCGGATATCATCGGCACAGCCGATATCATCTCGCTTTGCGAGATATCATCCCGTAAGGGATATCATTTGCTTTTATGCAATTAATATTTATTCATTTCTAATTTCTTTTTATCTCCAGCGTGCTTTCAAATTGTTTTATGCGAGAGGCGGTTGTGTCTATCTTGATGCCATACGTGCCGTTATCCTGCTGAAAAATATGTATATGCACTTTGTCGGCAAGCTGAAAGTAGTTTGACAGCAATCCTCCAATGTCATTTTCAAGAGCGGTGCAAAAGCCGTCTTTCACGCCGATTTTGTCATGCGTGAGCATATCTCTCATTCTGTTTGCAATATCCCTTGACACTCTCATCTAAACCTCCAAAATCTCCGCCTTGCTGACACATCCAAATACTGTTTGCTGTTTTCAGCCACATTTCTCGCCAACGCATCGTAGAAGCGGTTGGACACTGCGTGTTGAGGGATTGATCCCAACTGCTGATAGACTGTTATCATATCGTCCTCGGGGATTACGCCGATTGGCGGAGTGTGCAAAAGCGAGCTTATTTCGCTTGCACCGAGCATCTCACCTCTTGCAACCATATCCGCCCTCACCCTGTTTATGACAAGCGAAACGTCGTTTAGGTGGTAGCTTGATAGCAAACACAGCACCTTGTCCGCATCTCTAAGTGCAGATGCCGATGGCGTTGTCACAACAATAGCCTCGTCTGCAGACGACACCGCCCTATGAAATCCCTGTTCTATGCCGGCAGGGCAATCTATAAGCACAAAATCAAATCCGCTCAAACTGTCCACAACACCTCTAAACGCTTGCGTAGTGATGGACGAACAATCCTTTGAGGACGGCAGAATTTTCAGCGGACTTTGCGTGTCGCAAACAAGCGCTTGAAATGTTCTACACCTCCCTTTAAGCACGTCTGCGATGTCATACACCACTCGCCTTTCAATGCCAATAACGACGTCCAGATTGTTTAGTCCCACGTCACCGTCCACGAGCACCACTTTGTAGCCCAATAGCGCAAGCTTCCTTCCAAGCGTTGCCGTCACGGTGGTCTTTCCCACACCGCCCTTACCCGATGTAACAACGATTTTTTTCATAATCTAATAATAAAAAACAGACACCGCCAAATAATGTCTGTTTTAGTAAAAATTGAGATTTGTTTGTCTATATTTAATAAAGTTTTACACCTAGCATATCAGACAAAAGATTCCTCTCATCAAAGAACCGTGCACCACCGATGGCTATTGCGTTCTCGATGTCCTTGAGAGGAGTGACGGGAAGCTCAAGAGCTTGCTCGATGTAGTCGATAAGTCCGGGGATATGCAAACTTCCGCCCGAAACGAATATGCCTTTACGCAAAATTTCTGCAGACAATTCCGGAGGAGTTTGGTTGAGCACGGACATGATGACTTCTATGATGTCATCGACAAGCGGAATGACGGCATCACGCATTGTCTCTGCCGTGACGTAGAGTGAGCGTGGCGAACCATCCGCACTGCCACCGCTGATTGCATAACTGCCCTCATCATTGATGTAGAAAGAGAGTGCGGATTTCTTGAGATTTTCAATGGTAAACTCACCCACTTTCACGCCGTAATGCATATACAGATTGTCTATGATGGCGTTGTTGAAGGCATCTCCGGCTATATTCACCGAGCACCCCGTTGCAATGCCGTGATTGGTGACGGCACTTATCTCTGTCTTGCCACCGCCGATATCGACAAAAAGACCGCCGATACTATTTGTGTATGCCAAAAGGCTCAAGCCCGACTCAACAAGCGTAACCTCTTTTATGCCTGCCTTAATACAGCACTTTTCAACGGCACGCCTATCAGAGCTTGAGGATGATGAGCATATGGACACGATAGCCTTTATGCGAGGCTTGATAAGCGTGTCCGGGATAATCTTTTTGAGGAAGTAAGCAAGAAGCATGCTTGCCATCTCCTCATCCACGATGATGCCTTCCTTTATGGGTGCGATGACCTTTGCTCCGCCAAGTGAGCCTGTCATGACGCTCTCTGCTCTATAGCCTGCATCTCTAATTTCAAGATGATTGCGAGCCTTGGTGGCAATAGCAATAGCAGGCTCACGCAACACAAGCCCTATGCCCTTTTGATAGATTGTGATAAATTTGCTTCCTAAATCAATGGAAAGTTCAATTGTTGCCATTGGTAACTCCGACTTGCTTTAACACTTTTGCAAGCTTTTCTTTTGGCAAGCCCACGATATTTGTGTAGCTTCCCTTGTATTTTTCAACGATGCGCGCATCCTGTATGCCATAAGCACCCGCCTTGTCATAAGGCTCGCACTCATCGATATATGCGTATATTTGCTCCTCTGTAAGCTTGTTGAATTTGACTCGAGAGCGGACTTTGAAAGCAATTTTCCTCTCATTGCTCACCACGCAAACGCCCGTGTACACCGTGTGCCATCTGCCGTTGAGGGTTGATATCATATCAAAGGCGTTTTGCCTGTCGTGTGGCTTGCCGTACACCTTGCCACGATACACCACGATAGTGTCTGCACCGATAACAATGCTATCCTTATAATCTGCCAGCACGCACTCCGCCTTGCTCACCGCAAGCTTTTTGACAAGCGTTTTGGGGGTTGATGCGGATATTTTGCCCTCGTCAATATCGGCAGGATGAACGTTGTATTTTACGCCCAAATCCGACAAAATTTCCTTGCGTCTTGGCGATGCCGATGCCAAGATAATACTCTTTGCGGATTTCATCTTACAGAATTTCGAGATTCTTGCCGTATGCCGCTTTGAATTCAGGTGCCGCATTCATGGCATCTTTCACTTCGAGTTGGCAATCTCCGCCGTTTTCGCACTCTGTCTTGACAATGACACTGTCACCCAACACGTCGCAGTTGATGCCTGTCACCACACCGCTTTGCGAGCGGTCAAAACTCTCGGCTATACGCAAAATCACACTCAATTTCTTGATTGCGTCCACGTCCTCTTGAGTGAGCATATCCTTGTATTTGAGGATATCCGTCATGGCGTTTTCCGCCTTTCTATGTCCCGCCGCCACAAACGCTGCAACCACGATGTCTTTGTGCGGAACACCATACAGGTTGCTGTTGAGAATGATGTATGCAGAATGCAATTGATGGTTGTAGAATTTGATTCTCATACCGCTGTCGTGCAAAAGTGCGGCGATTTTGAGCACTCTGACATACACTCTTGGAAGCTTGTGGAGCACCTTGAGTTGTTTGAACAGCTGAATGGAAAGGTTGTATATATGCTCTGCGTGCGGAATATTGATGTCGTGATACTTCATCTGCGTGTAAATGGAGTGTCCCAATACGTCGCTGAGAGGTCTTTCATTCACGCCCGGAACGGCATAGCGGAACATTGCACCCTCCCTAAGTCCGCAACCACTGATTGTGATCTTGCTGAATGAGAATCGTGACGTGACCGCTCTCATCACTGCCAATGCACTTGGGAATATATCCGCTCTTCCGCTTGAGAGCCCCTTGATTTTCATTGTGCTGTTGAGGTCGAGCTTTCTTATAGTGCTGTAGATATTTTCAAACTCACTCATACCCACCTCATAGTTGTGTGTCATGTTGAAGGGGTATTTCTTTATCAGTCTGCTTATTCTGCCAAGGTTGCGGAAGCTTCCGCCAACGCCGACGAATGCCGTGTCCGGCTCGATTGTGTCAAGCCAGCTGATTTTGTTGAGTTGCTCGCCGATAAATTGCTCTATCTTCTGTGTTCTCTCCTCAGGTGTGGAGGACTCGTTCTTGAACAAATCCGTGAGCGTAACCGCACCAAACGGCAACGTCTCAAAGTGGATAAGATTTCTGCGGTTGTAGTAAATGAGGTTGGTTGAACCGCCACCCATTTCCATAATCAAACCTTTTGGAATATCCATTGAGTTGATGACACCTTGATAGATGAGCATAGCTTGCTCCTCGGGAGTAAGCACCTTTATTTTTATGCCACAAGTCATGGCAACTTCGTCAAGGAAGCTCTTTTGATTCTTTGCTCTCCTCACCGCCGCCGTTGCGTATGCAAAAATCTTGTCAACCTTGTTGGCATCGCAAAGACGACGGAACATTGTTAGCGTCTTTATCGTTTGGGCTATTCTCTGCGGTTTGATAAAACCGTCCCAGTCCATATCTTGACCAAGACGGACTGTCTCCTTTAGCTCGTCAAACACAACAAAATATCCGCCGTCAAGCACGTTGACAAGCACAAGTCTTGCATTGTTTGAACCAATGTCGATAATCGCTATTTTTTCCATACCTTTTCTCCTCACGGCAAAGCCGTACCCTCTATGGGGCAAATGTTAAATTTCTCTATTCCCCTAAACATACAATCAAAGATTGTACACCTTTTTTCAAATTGAATTTGCTCTCTATTATTCCTCTTGAGAGTCCGTGCTCAATATGCACTTTGCAGGGCACTTGGACGCACATGTTCCGCATCCGGTGCACTTTGAATAATCTATCACGGCAAGGTTGTCCTTGACCTCGATTGCATCGTTTGGGCACACCTTGGCACAAAGTCCGCATCCCAAGCATCCAACCGTGCAGATTTCTCTGACCGTTCTTGCTCCTTTGAGGCAATTGGAGCAAGCAACGTAATACTTGGCTTGTTGAGGAATACGCCTGCAAAGTTGCTTCGGACAGGCGGATATGCACCTTCCGCAAGCAATGCACTTGTCGTGATTGACAATGGCGTAACCGCCCTCGCCCACTTCTATCGCTCCACTTGAACATGCGTCCACGCAAGAACCCATGCCGAGACAGCCCCATTTGCACTGTTTTCTGCCTCCGCCAAGAAGTTCCATACTTCTACAGTTACCATAACCCATATATTCGTACTTGTCAATAGCGTTTTTTCCGCCACGGCAAGCGACGACAATTTGCGTTTCTTCAACGACAATGTTTTTGCCCATAATATCGGCTATGGCTTTTTTATTTTCGGCAGACGTGGCACAACAAGCGTTGATGTCCGCTTTGCCCTCGACAATCGCCTTTGCAAAGGCATCGCAACCTGCAAGACCGCATCCACCGCAGTTTGCCCCCGACAGCTTGCTTCTAACTTGAGAGATGCGTTCGTCCTCTTGGACGGCAAACTTTTTGCCAAGCACGGCAAGAAGAAGCCCGAACACGATTGCAAGCACAAGCAACACAAGCACGGAATATAATATCGTCAGCGGTTCAACCGCACACAAAATCATCATATCGCACCTCCTTACAACAGCGGGAACGTCAATGTGACGGCTCCCGATGAGGAGATAAGTCCACCGAACGCAACAAACGCCATAGACAAAATGCTTGCGGTGATAAGTGCGATCGGAAAACCTCTAAACGGCTTTGGCACGGCATCCTGATCCATCTTTTCACGTATGCCCGCCAAGAGCAAGATTGCTATCATAAATCCAATACCGCTGAAGGTGCCGTTCAAGAAGGACTGCAAAAGGCTGATGCCACTCTGCACTCCGTATGAATCGATGTTGAGGATTGCAACACCAAGCACGGCACAGTTGGTTGTGATAAGCGGAAGATATACGCCGAGTGCACTGTAAAGCGAGGGCATATATTTTTTGAGAACCATCTCGATGAGCTGAACAAGTGCGGCAATGACAAGGATAAATGCAATCGTCTGCAAATAGTCCACGCCAAGTGCGACGAGCGCTTTTTGCACAAGCCAAGTGATGACGCTTGCAACACCCATAACAAAGGTGACGGCAAGCCCCATACCCAGTGCCGTATCCGTCTTTTTGGACACACCGAGGAAGGGACATATTCCCAAGAATTGACTAAGCACGAAGTTGTTGACAAACATCGCTCCGATGACAAGCAAAAAGTATTCCATCACTCAACCTCCGCTTTTATAGTATCGTTTTGAGCACTTAAAGTGCCGTTTTGGCAATTATCATCATCCAACGCCTGCTTTGCACGCTCAATTCTGTTCGCATCGTGTTGTGCATTGCGTTTTGCCTTTTCAGCCTTGCGATCACTCAAATAATTGACAAGTGCCATTGCAAGACCAAGCGTGAGAAAACCGCCTGCAGGAAGCACAAACATTGACAGTTTGTAGTCCTGAAGTGCCTCTATCATCACACCAAAACTCAACGAGCCAAGGGAGCCGACAAAGATGGAACCACCGCCCAAAAACTCTCTCACAAAGCCGAGGCAAGTGAGTGCAAGCGTGAATCCAAGCCCCATGCCCAATCCGTCGAGGATGCTGTCACCAACAGTGTTGGCGCTTGCAAATGCTTCCGCTCTTGCAAGGATGATGCAGTTGACAACTATCAGTGGCAAGTATATGCCGAGTGCACTGTAGAGCGTGGGGATAAACTTCTTGAGAAGCATCTCCAAAAGTGTGACGAACGTCGCTATGATAAGCACGTAGGCAGGTATACGCACCTTGTCCGGAATAACCTTGCGGAGTGCGGATACAAGTGCATTGGAGCATACCAAAATCAACGTTGCAGCAAGTCCCATACTCAATCCGTTGAAAGCGCTTGTCGTGATAGCTAGTGTTGGACACATGCCGAGCACAAGGCGGAAGGTCGGATTTTGAGCGAACAAGCCGTTTGTAACAATTTTCAGCTTACCGTTCTTTTTCATTCCGCACCTCCCTCAAGCGACATTCTGTGTGCATAGACGGCAGAGGCTATTGCATTGTGATAGCCTGTTGAGGTGTACGTTGCACTGCTGACAACGTTGACCTCTCCATCAACCGTTTCGCTTTGATTTTTCACAAGATCGAGCTTGGAGATTTCAGATATATTCAAACCGACGTACTTTGATTTGTTTGCCTTTTCGACTTTGTCGAAATAGCCTGCCGTTTCACCCTGCTCATAGCACTCGACCTCAACAATAGTGTTGTTTTGATCAACGTATACAAGCAATTCGATAGATCCGTCTTTGGCACCACCGCCAACGGCATAATAGCAATAACCTATACGCTCACCGCTATCGTTGAGAGCCACAAAACATGTCTCGACATAATTGTTTTTGTCGTAATCGAAAGATGCGATTTGCTCGTCCTTCTCAACGGTGCTTGCACCAAAATACGCCACGACTTTGTCCATAATCACACTGTCGGGATCAACATAGGTCACCCAGTGAACAATGCCGAGCAAAAGCCCTGCCACAAGAGCGATAACGGTCAAGGCAAGCGTGCATTTTGCCACGTCACCGAGCACGAATTTCTTTTTCTTCGGTGCTTGAGGAGCTTGCTCATTGTCAATAACTTCATTTTTCAATTCGTCAGTCATTTTGCACCCCCTCAAGTTTTTCTTTACGCTTGCGAGCAACACGCTTTGCAACGTTGATCTTCTTTGGAGCGCCAAAAGCTCTGGGCATAATTCTGTCAAGAAGCGGTGTGAGAATGTTCATGAGCAATATGGAGAAGGATACGCCCTCGCTCATAGTGCCGAACTTCCTGAATATCACCGTAAAGAAGCCCATACCGATACCGTATATGACAACGGCAAGGCAAGATTTTGGAGAGGTGGCATAGTCCGTTGCCATAAAGAAAGCACCAAACCAAAGACCTCCGCCAAGAAGATACGTCCACACGTATTTGCCAACGTATTGTGAATTTGCAAAGAATATTGCCGTGAACACCGCAACGGAGCCAACGTACAGAGCAGGAATACGCCAGTCGATGACCTTGCGAATGAGCAAATACACTCCACCTATAAGCACGGCAAGAGAACACACCTCGCCTGCACTACCGCCTATTCTGCCAAGGAACATATCCAATGCACTCAAGCCCTCTGCAGGATTTGTGCCTGCCGAAATACTCTCCTTTACGCCTGCAAGCGGAGTTGCCGATGTGATTGCACTTATATCGGTATTGACAACGTTGCCAAAGAATGAGAATAAGTTGCTTGCATCCGACAAGTCTATAGGCTCAACAAAGCTCGTCATAACTCCCGTCCAGCAAAGCATGAGGAATATACGAGCCGTGATTGCAGGGTTTGCAAAGTTTTTGCCGATACCGCCAAAGAGCATTTTGACAACCAATATAGCAAAGATACCGCCCACGATTGGCACGTAGAATGGCACCACCGGCGGAAGATTGAGTGACAATATCATGCCGGTGACGATTGCAGACAAGTCGCCAACGCTCTGATAACGCTTGCCGATGAGATTGAACAGCCACTCTGAAAACACACAACTCCCCACGCAGAGCACCATCATGCATAGCGGATAAAATCCGTATAGCAACACAGATGCAATTGTTGCGGGGATGAGTGCGATGATGACGTCAAGCATCATTCGTCTTGTTGTCATCGGCGTCGAAATATGCGGAGAGGAGGATACTATATACTTTGAAGCCATATCACTTTATCCCCCTTGCTTTAATCTCTTTCTTGGCAAGACGCATTGTCTGCACAAGCGGTCTTTTTGCAGGACAAGAATAGGCACATGCTCCGCACTCTATGCAGTTGAGCACGCCAAGCTTGTTTGCAACCTCAAAGTCGCCCTTGTCAACCGAGTTTTCAATCTCTCTGGGAACGAGAGACATCGGACAGTTGAGTATGCACTTTCCGCAACTTATGCACGGAGTGGTTGGGCTTGTATTGAACTCATTTTTCTTGAGGAACAACAGACAGGAAGTGCCTTTTGCACAAGCAGGTTCAAGCGTGGCTTGAGCAAAGCCCATCATAGGACCTCCGCTGACAACCTTGCGAGTGCTCTCCTCCTTCTTGTCATCTCTAGTATTGTCGTAAATAAACTGATAGGTCGTGCCGTTGCGAACCCAGAAATTGCCTCTCTTGCGGACGCCTGCACCCGAAATCGTCATTGCACGCTTGTAAAGCGTCTCTCCCTTGTACACCGCCCTTGCAACGGCATATGCGGTGTGTGCGTTGACAACCACGCAACCCACCTTTGCGGGAAGCTCGCCCGTGGGCACAACTCTGCGTGTGATTGCAAAAATAAGCTGTTTTTCCGCTCCTTGCGGATATTTTGCCTTGAGACGCATGACGTCAACGTTGTTGGGCACAATCTCTGCCATACGCTTGATGGCAAGCGGTTTGTTTGACTCGATGCCGACGTAGGCATGGTCAACCTCAAGTGCCTTCATAAGAAGCTTTATACCCTTGACGATGGTCTCTGCATACTCGATGAAAAGCCTATAGTCGCAGGTGATGTACGGCTCGCATTCAGCTCCGTTGATGATGAGTGTATCCACCTTATCTTTTGGCTGAAGCTTGACGTGAGTTG
The DNA here is from genome assembly GCA_964644355.1 of uncultured Bacteroides sp. Lineage (GTDB taxonomy): Bacteria > Bacillota > Clostridia > Christensenellales > CAG-917 > CAG-475. Next base: position 160,588 of record CAZXUW010000001.1, on the reverse strand, counting down.
GGAAGGAAGCACCGCCCATGCCCACGATGCCGGCGTCTTTGACACGCTGAATAATCTCCTCTTTGGAGGGATCACGCAATGGCTCCAGTCTGGATTTGATGTAGAGAAAGTCGTTTTGAATTTCCACATGCAAAACGTCCTGTCCAACGGCATTTGGGAGGGTGACAAACCCCTTGACAGTGCCTGATACGGAAGAAAATACGTTTGCGGAAACATAGCCTTGTGCCTCACCTATAAGTTGCCCCTCGTCAACGTGATCACCGATGTTGACCACCGCTTTTGCAGGAGCACCTATGTGCTGGCTCAAAGGAATAAAAACACGCTCGGGAATTGGAAACTCCTCAAGCGAAACGTCCTTTGTAAATTTGCTGGCAGGGGGATGTATACCCCTACGAAAAGTTCTATACGGAATTGTCATAACTCCATCCTTATAACTCTTATCTTATAGAATTATACAATATAAAACTTACAATGTAAATACCCAATTTTTATGTTTTTGCTAAAATAATCAATTCCGCATCAATAAATTAAAATTGAAGCTTCCTCCCTTCCTCAGGTGTTTCCCCTATTGCCGTTCCCCCTTAAAAGGAAACCCGCGGCAAGTGCTTCGCACGAGGATACACCGACGCAATCGACATGTGGTAGCGATTGCTAGCTCGTTGCTAGAACGAGCAGCAAGCGCTGAACGTGCGTTCTGCAATATAAATAGCTGAAAGCTCTGCCACTTCGCTTTGTGTGCCATGCAGTAGTCAATGGACGACACAGTCGCTCGTACTAAACGTCAAGCTCGGCGTTCGCTATGGTCGCCTCCTTGCGACTCTGATTCCGTCTTCGAAAAAACTTTTGCTAACAAACGAAGCGAGTGCCACTATCACCAAAAATCCGCCGAAAAGCTTTTTAAGCAAATCTCCCTCGATAGAAGATGCAAAATAAGAGCTCACCGCACAAGAAAAAACAGAGGGAAAAAGCAGGAGTGCAACACCCTTCTTTTCAACAAGTCCGTTCTTGATATGCACAAGCAAAGACGCAGATCCGGACGGCAAAAAAGCAATGAGATTTGCAAACTGTGCCGTGAGCTGTTCCACTTGCATAACAAGCACCAAAATAGGCAAAGTGAGCGTTCCTCCACCCATACCCATACCAGCAAGAACACCGCCGAGCAAGCCTGCCAAAACAAAAAATATAAATTGCATAAACACCTCATTTTATTGGCAAAAACAACACTTTATCGTACAATTTCGCACAATAAACACCGCTTTTTGTCAAAATATCATTTTTAAGCCCGCAAACAACATAAGCGAATAAAAGATGAAAGTAAGCACGTCGTTGGACATCTTTTTGAGCAGAGTTGCCCCCAATATTCCACCCAACGTAACTCCAACAATCGTAGGGAAAACAATGCTCCAATCAAAGTCCGCTTTGAGAGCATACGTGATCGAGCTTATTGCACAGAGCGGAAGTATAATCGCAATTGCCGTTGCGTGTGCCCTCTTTTGCTCAAGCCCCAAAACAAGGGTGAGTGCCGGCACCAAGAGCATTCCGCCTCCGGCACCGAAAAATCCGTTGATTCCGCCTATAAAAACACCAATGACGACCAGCAGAATCTTCTTGATTGCACTCACGTTTTCCCCTTTGTTTGTATACACAAAGGGTTTTTGTGTTATAATTTTTGTGTCGATTTTGCTATTTTGCATAATTATAGTTTTATTAATTTGCGAGAAAGTATGAATTTTGATTGCCAAAATATTGATTTTGTATTAGGATATTAAAGCATATTGATAAGAATATACGTATGTGTGTGCGTGTATTGAAGTCAATGGGTACATCAAACGGACGCAAGTCCGAACAAAATAAATCTTATAAAGGTTTGGTATGAACAAGAAGAAATTTTTAGTTTTAGCACTCTTGATGATTGCAGTCATTGCCCTCACATCGTGCATGCTAGTCGCCTGCAACACAGACGAAGAAACACCTTCCGGCACAACGGAAACCATTGAAGCAACCAAAGATTTGCTCATTTCAAACGGTGACTTCAAAGTGGTCGGATCAACAACATCTTATCCAAGCTCCATCACAAGCTGGACCGGCGGAAAAATGTATTCTTCCGGCAACTACAATGATGACGTCATCTCCGGTGCCATCAGTCTTGACAAGACAGCTTATGACCAAAACAAGAGCAAATGGGATGATGATGACGACACTCTCTACAATCTTCTCACCGCAAACGGAAGATATGACAATGACGACATCAAAAACGCCATGATGGTGTATATGCCAACGGCATCCACGGATGACGACGGCGACAAGATCTATGGCCCCACGGCTTACGGTTACACTTCTTCAACGTTTACCCTCGCAAGAGGTTCTTACTACAAGCTCACCGTTGACGTTCTCACACACAACATCGGCGGAAGCAACGAAGAAGATCGTGGTGCTCGCATCTACGTCAGCTCCAACACGTATGCAGAATTTGACGGCATTGACACAAACGGTCAATGGAAGACTTACACAATCATCATCGAGTCCTCCCCGTCCTCCTCTACAACGTTGAGCGTCATGCTCGGACTTGGCAAATATTCCGCATCTTACACAACAGGTCTCACCACAGGTTATGCTGTGTTTGACAACCTTTCTCTTGTGAAAATCGACGAGAACGGCAAGACGATGTACGACGACGCAGTTGCAAAAGAGCTCAACAAAGACGACAACATCACAACCGCTACACTCAAAGTGTCCAACGGTCGTTTTGACTTTGGCACAACCACAATCTCCTCATCCGGCACGCCAAACGGTTGGTCCTTGGTGAAGGGCAACAGCGGTGAGAGCGACTCTGCTCCGACATCTCTTGGTTACAACGGCATCATCGACGTTGCAAAGTTTGGTGACAATTACAAAAAGTATTCCTCAACTTACTATGTATACGACGGCGCAAGCACAACGACAAAGTCCTATGTGCCTGCAGATGCTCTTGTCAACATCCAAGACACAATCACAACACTCGGTGACAAGACTGTCGGCTCCAACGTGTTTATGCTCTCTCAACAATTGATGACGGCACAAGGCATCAAGTCCTCACGCTCCATCACGATTGAGAAGAACAAGACATACGAGATCTCCGTCAATTTGTACACCTACGCAGTGCATGGTGCAGGCGTATCCTTGGTTCTCACCGGTTCAGACGGCAAAGACATCACAATCAAGGGTATCTCCACAAAGCCGTCCGACAGCGCTCTTATCGGCAACACGATCATTGACGACACTTGCCACGATCAAGGCACGGACAACGGTGCATCCACCGACGGTTGGCAAAAATACACCTTCTACATCCAAGGCAACCAATACAAAGATTACAACTACACAATGGCAATTTGGCTTGGCACGGAAGGCACCAACTCCAACACAGCTTTCAGCTACACCAACACAAACGGAAATAACCAAACAACTTACACCGCAAACGGCACTTTCTCAACGGGTTGGGTGTTCATTGACGAACTCAATTTGCAAGAGATCTCCTCTCTCCCCTCCCCTGACGAAAGCATCCTCGGTGCAAACACCGATCAATCACTCGACATTGCAGAAGCAGGCATGAGTGCATACACCGCACTTTGCGTTGACCTCACTTCAACAAACATCTTCAGTGCTTTGGCAGGTTCAGACGCAACGACCAATTCCGCAGTTGAAAAGATTGGCACGGGTGCACCTACCGGTTGGACGTCAAATTATGACACAACAGACAAGAGCAACCCTGTCATCTCCAACTTCATCAGCGAAGGTGTTGTGAACGTTGCAGACGAAGCTAGCTTCAACGGCACAGGCACGTATCCGGAGCTTCCTTACGACATTGAAAACAAGGTTGCATATCAGCTCCATGCTTCAAACGACAGCTACTATGAAGTGCAAACTCCATCTTTTGCTATCGAAAAGAACGGCTACTACCGTGTTTCCTTGTGGGTAAAGACAATTGACGTCAAGTCCACAAGCGGTGCATACGTCTATCTCATCGACACGGATGACGAGGACGCAACACTCACCTCATTCACACAAATCAACACCAACGATAAAGACGGCTTTGATGAGTATCTCAACGATTGGTGCGAGCTTACAATCTACATCCGTGGCAACCAAAAGGACGTCAGCAACGTTGCACTCAAGCTCACGCTTGGCACAGGCAATCGTTGGGCATCCGAGACATTGACAAGCGGTTCTGTGTTTGTGACCAACATCAATGGTTCTGTGATTGACTACTCCACCTACAAGGGAGCAACAACAGGCACTTACACAAAGAGCGTCAACCTTGCAGACAGCAACGCAACCTACACATTCACAAACGGTAGCTTTGACGAGTATGACGAAAGCGACGACAATCTTGAGGAGTCCAAACCACTCAATGAGCAAACAGTTGCAGGCACACCGTCAAGCTGGACATTCAGCGACAAGACACTCAAGCCGAACACGGCAGATTCCAGCCTCATCGCAGGTATCATCGCTCTCAACAGCAATGACAACGGCAAGAGCTTTGAAGGCACAACACAATCAAACGCAGTGCTTCCGGGCATCATCGGCACCGACTTCTATCCAAGCTTTGAATCCCTCTCCGGCGAGCTCTACAACGTTCTTCCGGGCAAGAAAGGACAACTCCTTGCAATCGGTTCAAAGGATAGCGAGGTATATGCAGCAGGCTACACTTCACAAAGCTTGAGCCTCTCCGCAAACGGCTTCTACAAGCTCTCAGTATGGGTTAAGACAGTCAACAGTGCAACCGCATCTATCTACCTCACTGGTGAATCTGCAGTTGCAGAAGGCACAAACAGCACGTTTGTCGTCACAAGCACGGCAAGTGACTATGCAGATTGGACAAACTACGTCTACTATCTTGCAACAGGCAACAACAGCGTTTCAGTCAAGCTCAATCTCTGGCTTGGTCAAAACAAAGACTACGTTGCAATTGACGAGCACATCACTGAAGATTCTCTCAAATCAGCAGGCGTTGCATTCTTCGACAACGTTGTTTATCAAACAATCGACGAGGATGATTTTGACAGTGCAACAGAAGGCAACACAGTCAAAAAGCTCTCCTTCACAGTTGATAGCTTTGACTCCTTGTCCTCAACAACAAGCTCAAGAGACTCCCTCTCCTCCCCAAGCGGTTGGACAGGCACAGTGGGCAGTGCATCCGGCACAAAGAGCAGTTACACAAAGGGCGGTGTCATCTACATCGACGGCAACTTCTTGACCTCTGACAGAGAGCTCGAAGTGGACGGCAACAAAGTCAACTACATCGACATCCTCGGCAAAGACTATGACGTAGACAGCGATGATGACGAGCTCAAGCTCACAGATAGCGAAATTGCAGGCAAGAGCGATGACGAAATCTTGGCTCTCAAGCAAGCAAAAGCAGATGCATTGAAAAAAGCCAACTGGATCACTTTGAGCGAGCTTCTCTCAAAGAGCGGTCACCAAGCACTTGTCATCAACAACACAAGAGAGAATCAATACACTTACACCAGCAGTTCAATGACTCTCAAAGAGGACAGCTTCTACAAAGTCAGCGTGTGGGTGAGAACTCTCAAGATCGCAGGCAAGACAGACGATGACGAGCACATCGGTGCAAACGTCGAGCTCTACCTCGGCTCTGCAAACGAAAGCGACAATCCGTTCATCTTCAAAGCAATCAAGACAGAGGGCGAATGGACACAATACTCCTTCTATATCCAAACTCTCGACGAGGACGTGACAAGCGTAACAGTCAAACTCTCACTCGGCAACGCAGTTGAAGATGAAGATGACGACGACATCCTCTACGGTCTCACAAGAGGCTATGCATTCTTTGATGACGTAGCAGTCGAAAAGGTTGATGAGGAAACATTTGAATCGGCAACAGACTCCGACCTCGTGCTCAAGAGAACAGTTTCCAACGAGACGTCAGGCAAGAGCGACGAAGACGAGGAAAAAGACGAGACACCGACATCAAGCGGATTCAACACCGAATACTTGTGGTGGATGGTTCCGACAATCGTGCTCGGATTGCTCATCATCATAGTGCTCATCGTTTACTTGGTACGCAAGGTGAAGAAGCCGGTTGCAAAGAAAGTTGAAAAGAAAGTTGCAACCATCAAAGAAACACCGTCACTTGACACAAAGCATGACAAGTACGACGAGAACAAAGAATAATCAGATCAAACCTAAAAGCGTTCGCCAATCGGCGGACGCTTTTTTTAATTAATAATTAATTAATTAAGAACATAGTCTTTTACTATGAATAAAACGGCAAAATCTTTTTCTGTGGTCATAGTTTTTTCCATTGTAACAAGGCTTATTTCTTTTGCATTCAAGATGTGGATGTCACACACCCTAGGGGCAGAAGTGGTGGGGCAATACCAGATTGCAATGAGCGTGCTTACCATGCTCTTAACCGTCACTCAAGGAGCACCCACCGTTCTATCGAGAAAGATTGCCGAAGCAACCGCCCTCGGTGACGTCAAAAAGCAAAACTCTTTTTTGTCCGCCTCATTGGTTATGGGTGTCTGCACCTCAAGCGTGATATGCGGTGTGATGTACGCACTCAACAGCAAACTCTCGCCTATCTTTTCCAATCCCAACAGCATGCCGTTGTTCTTCATTATGCTCCCCACCCTGATCACGACAACGATATATTCCTCCATACGCAGTTGGTTTTGGGGCAGAAAGCAATTTGTTGCATTTTCCTCCACAGAGCTTCTTGACGAGGTCTTGAAGGTTGCTCTATCCGCAATATTTGCAGGCGGAGTGGTATCCGCAATTTCGGGAGCGTACGGCATTGCCCTTGCAATGACCTTATCCGATGTCTTATGCGTGATCGTGATCGCAGTGTTATACTTTGTTTGCGGTGGACGATTGGCAAAACCGCACGGCTTCAAAGACCTGACTTTGCGAACGCTTCCCCTCTCTGCAACACGCATTATAACCTCGCTTGTTGCGTCCTTAACGGCATATGCCATTCCAAAAGTGCTTGTAAGAGGCGGTATGTCACTTGAAATGGCAACGGCAGAATACGGTAGAGTGTCCGGCATGGCTCTACCCTTGATTATGGCTCCTGTGGCGTTCATAAGTGCGTTGTCCATCGTATTTCTTCCCGACGTTGCAGGGCTTCGCTCAAAAGGCGATATAACGGCAATAAAGAGCAAATTTGCCACATCACTGCTGTTTGCCACAATCATTGCAAGCGTATTCTTTGCACTGTATTTATCTCTTGGCAAGAGCCTTGGCAAACTACTCTTTGCCGACGAGGAAGCAGGCAGATTTGTATCCTATTGCTCTCTTATGCTTTTCCCCATAGCCCTTGCACAAGCCACCACGCCTATGCTGAACGCTCTAGGCAAAGAAAAAAACACCCTTTTGCACACGCTTGCAGGCGGTGTGGTGATGCTCCCTTGCATATTCTTTTTGCCCAAATACATAGGCGTTTATGCAATGGCGTTGAGCATGGGTTCCTGCTTTTTGCTTACGTCCATACTTAATTTTATCACCCTTTTCAAGGAAGTGGGCAACTTTGTTGACATCAAAAAGACGTCGGCTACAATGCTCTTTTCCATCCCCATTGCACTCACTGCACTCTTTTGTGCAAAACTGCTCGAGAGGCATGCAACAAGCATTACTGCAATAATCGTCGTTGGTGTATACATCCTATTCTTTTTCTTTTTGGCATGCAGTGTATTCAACATCGTTGAGGTGAGTGCGATTTTGCAACTGTTTGTACCAAACAGACTTCACCACCGCCAAAAAAGGTCGCGCTTGCAAGAGAAATAAAAAATACTCCGGCATAAAACCAAAACGGATATGCAAACTAGCAATATGCTGAATTTGTTTATCCGTTGTTTGATATTATATTTTGTTTTGCTTGTAGCAATGCGACTTATGGGCAAACGACAGCTTGGAGAATTGCAACCCTTTGAGCTTGCCATAACCCTTGTTGCAAGCGACCTTGTGTGCATACCAATGGCAGATTCATCCATACCTATTTTGTATGGAATCATACCTGTTTTTTCGCTGTTTTTGGTGCATATTATCATCACAAAACTTGCAACAAAGAGCGTGCGTTTCCGCAAATTTCTCAACGGAAAGCCTATCATTATCATCCAAAACGGCAACATTTTGCCAGACGTGATGAAGGAGCTTAATCTCAATATCGACGACATTATGGAAGCGTTGCGAGGTGCGGGATATTTCAATCCTGCAGAAGTTGAATATGCAATTTTGGAAACCAATGGCAATATGAGCGTCATGCCAAAATCTCAAAATAGACCTATCACCCCCGACGACGTAAGCCTTGAAGTTGACAAGGCTGAAATCCCCGTCACAGTGATTATGGAGGGTGAATTTATATCTGAAAACCTTGCACAAATAGACGGTGATATCAAGCAAAAAGTGCTTGAATATTTAAGCTCTGTTGGTCTAAAACAATCCGACGTGCTTGTGCTGTTGGTTGCCGGTGAACAGGTGTTTATACAGCCATACAAAGACCATTTTATCACCGCAACGATGACTCAAAAACAAAAGGATTGCCAAGAGCTTATGCACGACAAAGAGGAGCTTCTCTCACCCGCCTCAATCAACGACTCATCTCAAGAGACGGACGGCAAAAACACGGAGGTGGAGTGATGAAAAAAGTCGTGCTTGCCATTTTAATTCTTGCGGTTATCATAACTGGCGGAATACTTGAAGATCGCTACATTCACAAGACCTTTGACAGCCTCGATGTCTCACTCAAAGAGATAGAAAAACTCATAGAGGCAGAGGATGACAAAAGCCTTGACAAGGTGGTTGAGCTGACAATGTGGTGGGAGCAAAGACGCATGTATATGGAGCTGTTTGCCTTCTCGCCAGACGTGAGAGCATTCTCTGTTGCCCTTGCTGAAACGGAAGGCTCGATAAGGTGCGACGACTATCAGAACGCACTCTCAAAATGTCTGTCTCTTATTGTTATGGCAAACAACATCAAAAAGCTTTTGGACTTCAATGCGGAAGACATCATCTAGCACTCTCATATGCGTGGCGATGCATATTGACATACCCGATTTTAGAGTGTGGTGATATGTGCACTTGCGCACAATATATTGCATTGTTCTCGCTTTATATAGTGGGCATATCATCGTATGCAGATATGTGCATATATCAATATTAGAGTGTTTCCCCATTGCCGTTTTTCAACAACAATTTCCGCTTGATATCATAAATATCACCGGCTCCTAAAAGCAGAATCACGTCATACTCATTTGCGTGCGATATGACAAAATCAATGGTTGATTGATGACTATTGACAAGATAAACATCCTTTTTGCGAAATTTGTCGAAAATTTCTTTTTGCAAAACGTCACTATCCACACCGTCAAATTTTTGCTCTCTTGCTCCATAAACACGCATAAGCACAAGCGCGTCAACACCATTGTGTTTTTGTGCAAGCGACCTTGCAAAATCACTTAAATACGCCTGCGTTCTCGAATAGGTGTGCGGTTGAAAAATCACAAGCAATTTGCCCATATCTCTTGCCTTTTTTATGACGCAAGCAATTTCGCTTGGATGATGTGCAAAATCAAAATACACCTTTGCATTGCCAAGGACGCCTACATATTCAAACCGACGTTTGACGCCTTTGAATCTTTCAAGTGACGGTATGATATCCTCGCTTTTCAATCCCAAAGCAACCGCAACGGCAATGGCAAAACATGCGTTTTTATAGTTATACTCACCGCCGTTTTCAAGCGTTAATTTATGTCTGTTGCCACCTATACGCACAACCGCTTTATCCTTTTTGAAACTGCATTTCAACCTGCTCACGTCATCTTGGCAATAGCTCTCCACAACGTATTGTCCGCACATTTTGACTCCGCGCTTTTTGCCGATAAGATAGCTGTGTTCACCGTCTATGATTTTTGTATCTGTCTTGTCAAGAAAGGTTGCAAAAGCAGCATTCACACTCTGCATATTTTGATAGCTGTCCGGATGATCGAGTTCGGCATTGGTGACAACCGCTATATGCGGTTTTAGCGAGAGCAAATTGCGTTTATACTCGCACGCCTCACATACAAAAACACACTCCTTTAGCTCCTCAAAACTGCTCACAAACGTATTGTTGACATAATTTGAAAAATCTACACTCTCACCGCCTATCATCCCCACAAATTTTTGCTTGTTATCCAGTAAAATTTGCACAAGCATAGCCGTGGTGGTTGTCTTTCCGTGTGTACCTGCAATGGCAATCACTTTTGAAAAAAGCAAGGATATTTCCGCAAGCAATTCATGCCTTTCAAAAATTGTTTTCCCTAGCGATTTTGCATACGCAAGCTCACAATTATCTTTAGGAATCGCAGAGGAAAAGCACACAAAATCCGCTTGTTTTATGCAGTTTTTCACATCGTTTTTCAGCGTTTTTTCACTACAAAATATCTCTGCTCCCCTTGCTGTCAAACTCTCACAAAGCGTGTTGTTTTTTTCGTCACTTCCGCTTACGCTTATGCCGAAATCCAGCATAAATTTTGCAAGTGCATTGACGCCCACTCCGCCAATGCCTATAAAATGCCCGCTCATTCCCTTTGAAAATCTCATAATAAAGTTATATGACGACTTTGGCGAATTTGATATGAAAAATTGAAAATCACCATCTTTTCTAAACAACTTTTTGCAATTAAACAATGCATATTGCATTGGGCTTGCGTATGTGCTATAATCAGCACATATTACATTTGGAGAGTATTATGGCTTTTTTAAGTTTTGATGGTGGCTATTACGATGGAGATATAATGGGCGGTGTTGCACACGGCTATGGTGAAATCTACTACGACAACGGCAACTCATATCGCGGTGAGTGGAAAAACGGCAAATTTCACGGACACGGCACATACTACAATGCCAACGGCAACAGATACGTGGGCGAATTTGCACATGATGAAAGACATGGCAACGGCACCATGTACTTTGCAAACGGCTCACGTTGTGAAGGAAGATTTAGTTACGATCACTTTGTGCATGGCACCTATTATTTCAACGATGGCTTCAAGCAATATGGCGATTGGGATGAAGACTACCAGCCACACGGCAAAAGCAAGCTGTATGCTCCTGACGGCTCCGTCTATGAAGGCACTTTCAATCACGGCAAATGGCACGGAACAACAACCATCAATTATGTAGACGGCAGAAAAGTGGTTAGCACTTTTGTAAACGGTCAATCCCAAGGCGCATCCACAACGTTCTATCCATTCCTCAAAATCAAAGCCACTTCAACATATAAAGATGGCGAGCGAATCTCGCCAACTGTCTACTATGACTATAACGGAAACGTTATCGACACCGCTTCGATTAGAATTGACTATCCAGACGGCGCCGTGTATGTCGGTGAAATAAAAGACGGCAAAAAGCAAGGCAAAGGCATATACTTTATGAGTGCCAATCGCTACTACGTTGGCACGTTTGACAAAGACCATATCCACGGCAGTGGTACAATGTACTATGACAACGGCAAACGCTTTGAGGGCAATTGGCAACACGGCAAGACTCACGGCAAGGGCGTGTGGTATTTTATAAACGGCACAAAACGCACCGCAGAATATGACAATGGCAAGCAAATAAGCCTTGGTGACGTGGTCGATGCAAGTGTGTGTTTGCCAAAAACCGCATCACCCAAAAAGACGGCATCATCAGAGGGCAATGTCAAAAAAAGCACAACCGCAGAATCAAACACCCCACCAAAAGACAATGTAAAAAACAATCAAGCAAGTGCCGATGACCAAAGCACTATCGAATATCCTGACGGAAAGTACGTTGGAAAACTCCACAAGGGCAAACGACAGGGATTTGCAACAATGTATTACGCAGACGGCTGGTATGCGGGTGACTGGAAAAATGATAAAAAACACGGCAAAGGAACCATGTATTATACAGACCTGAGTTACTATGACGGTGAATGGGAAAACGATGAAATGCACGGTGAGGGCACTTTGCTTTTCCCCATAGAAACAGTCTGGAAAAACAAAGACGGAAGCGAAATCGTGATTAAGACAGGATGCAAGCTTGTTGGTGTTTGGAAAAAGACGGGCTCGGCAAAAAAGCTTACTCTCGTCTACCCCGACGGCACCCAAAAGCCTATGAAGATGACAGACGGAAATCTTGTTGAAAAATAAATTTACTTCGCCAACTTTTTGAAGAAAACAACGCAAAAGCACACAAAAAAACAGCGTAAAAACCATCAAAAAAACGACAATTTTTAAGCAAAAAACCTGTTGCATATATGCACAAATACGCATATTTTCATATCATAAAACGTTGATATGCACAAAAAAAACGCTTGCCTTATATTGCAAGCGTTTTTGCATATTTTCATAAATACAATTATGCATATGATATTGTGCTGTTATGCGATTTTATGAATATCTTCTTTTTAGCTCCTCAATGTCGATTTTGCTCATTCTTGTGCGGGGGAAAGTTTCCACACACTCAATGACGTTCGGCTTGTTCCAATGGGACAGACGTTTTGCAATATGTGCCTGAGTATGCTGTTTTTGCTCCGGGGAAATATCCCCCTCCACAAGCAATTTAATGTACGGCTTGCCACCGATTCTATACTCGATTGCAGCGCATTCGCCTACAAAATCAAGCTCTTTTGCCACTCTTTCAATTTCACTTGGAAATACGTTGACGCCGGAAATCTTGATAAGACGCTTTTTTCTGCCCATAAAGAACAGTCTACCCTGCTCGTCCATCTTGAAATAATCACCTGTTTTCAGCCACTTCTTTCCGTCAATCAGTGCGATTGTGTTCTGTGTGGCTTGAGGATCATCCACGTATCCGCTCATCATCTGGGGAGTGTCTAGCAACAATTCGCCAACCTCACCGACGGCAACCTCGCAAAGATTGTCATCGACAATCTTTGTATTGACGTCGCATATCGGCTTGCCAACGGAGCCACTCACAAAATCGCCCTTGGACACGGCACAAACGCTAACCGTTTCCGTAAGCCCGTAGCCCGGGGAGAGCACGCCTTTGCCACCGCACTCTTGCATGCGCTTGTCAAATCGTTCAACAAGATCCTCACCAACGAGATCACCGCCGACGTACACATCCTCAAGCGAGCGGATATTCTCCCCTCTAAACGTGTCGCAATCAAGAAGTTTTTGCACCATTCTTGGCACGGCAAGCATTGTGGTGATATGATTTTTTGCAATGATTTTGGTTGTCTTTTTTGCATTGAAAACGGGTTGCAAAACAGCTCTCATATTGGTGGATATGGACGCATGCACGCCTACGCACAGTCCAAAGCCGTGAAACATTGGAAGCACGGTGAGCATTGCGTTTTTCTCGCTGAATTTATCTCCCAAATACACAAGCAAGTTGCCCGCCATGGCATTTGCGGAACGTGAGGAGATTGCCACCGTCTTTGGCTCGCCCGAAGTGCCACCCGACTGCATATAAAAAGCAATTTCTTCACCGTCACCGACATACGGCACAAAACTGCCGTGTGGCAACCCCATATAATCATACAAACCGAAATGGCACACAACTCTCTTTGTGCCTCTTGAAACCTTGAAATAAGCACGACGATTTATATCACTCAAAAAAATGACTTTGGGCTTAAGCTTGTTGACGGCAAGACTCACCTCTTCATCACCGAGTTTTGGATGAATCATGCTGGCAATTGCTCCTATGCGAGAACATGCATAAACAGCAACAATGCACTGCATTATGTTGGGGAGAGCCAGCATAACAACGTCACCTTTGCGTACACCCAGTGCGTACAAGCCCCCGGCAACTCTGTCTATTTGCTTGAAAAATGTGCCGAAATTCATTTTGCAAGAACCACGAACAAGGGCAATATCGCCATCATCCTTTGCTCTGTAATCCTTCATGAACTCGTATATGCTTTTGTGTATATCCATAATAAAGAAATTATACTACTTGTTTATTAACCCGTCAACTATGCCATATCAATGATGTGCATTTAAGTTTTCTTTAATGCAATTCTCTTGAAAAAAATTTGCAAACAACGTATATCTTGCCACTTTTGCGGACATAATCAATGCAAATTGGAGGTATAAAATGAGCAAAACATCAGCAACTTTGAAACGTATCGGCGGATTTTTCAAACGCAACGCCGTCTATTTCCTTATCATACTGTGCTTGGCATCCGTTGCGACAGTAATCGCCCTTGCGGTCACTCGTGAGAGTGCTTTGCCAAATACCGATATTCCTGTTGGAAGTATTGACGACACACCAAGTGGCACGACTGACACTCCCAACGAGCCTGTTGTCAATCCCGACAAACCCAATGAGCCTGTAAACCCAACACCCACCGTCAAGGAGCAAAAATTCTATGCGCCTTGCAATGACGGCAGCGTAAGCAACAATTATTCGGATACTCTCGTTGTGTGGAATCAAACCTTGAAGCAGTATGCCACGCACCTAGCCCTCGACTTTGTCTCGGACGACGGCAACGTCTACGCATCTTGCGATGGCACAATCAAAGAAGTGGGATACAATGCCCTTGACGGATACTACGTGTGCATATCTCACGACAACGGCTATGAATCGAGATATTTGTCTTTGGGTGAGGAGTGTTCTCTAAAGGTCGGCTCAAGCGTAAAGCAAGGGCAACTTCTCGGCAAAATGTCCACCTCGCAAGGAAGTGAAAGTCTTGACGGTGCACACCTACACTTTGAGCTTTTGAAGGACGGAGAATGTGTCAACCCCCTTGAGGTTATCGTAACTTCGGAAAAATGAAAAACTTTATCCAATCAACACAAAAACGGCTTTATCAAGCCGTTTTTGATGTTTTAAGTATTTTTTTTGCATTATAAACTATTTTTCAAGCATTGGGATGATGTCTTTGACCTTGTCCAACACATAGTCCGGTTTGACTTTGGAGCCTTTGAGCATATCAGCCGTCGTCTCTCCCGAAAGCACAAGGATGGACACAAATCCGCAGTTTTTGCCAAACGCAACGTCAGTGTAAAGACGATCACCAACCATTGCAATTTTCTTTGCAGGAAGGTTGTATTTCATTGCAAGTCTCTCGCCTGCTATCTTATGGGGTTTGCCCATGATGACGTCCGGTGTGCGTCCAACCGTGAGCCTGATTGCCTCAATGAGTGCACCGATGTCAGGCATTGGACAGTTTGGAGCAGGACAAAAATAATCCGGGTGCGTTGCAATATACGGAAGCCCCTCGTTGATATAGGAGCAGAATTTGTACAGTCTGTCATATGTCAATGATGTGTCAAAGCCTATGACGCATATGTCCGGATTGTCGTCAACAACTTCAATTCCATAAAGCTCAAATTCACTCTTGAGGCGCTCGTTGCCAAGTAAATACACCTTTTTGCCACGATAGTTGTCAAGCAAATACTCGCACGTAACTTGACCGCTTGTGTATATTTCATCGGCATAGGTACGCAAGCCGAGATTGTTCAGCCTTGCGATATAGTCGGTGTGCATTCTCGATGAGTTGTTTGTGAAAAAGCATATACGCTTGCCCATTGCTCTCAATTTGTTGATTGCCTCAAACGAACCGTCAATCTCGTTGTCACCTATATACACGGTGCCGTCAAGGTCAAATACAAACAATTCAACGTCTTTTATGTTTTTCATTTTATCCTCTTGTAACGTTTTATACAAATTTGTTCATCATACCCAAAGCATACACATAGCCCAAAAGCCCGTCACTCATAACGCCTGCAAGATACACGCACTCAAGCACTTCGCTTGCAGTGATTTCTCCCTTGAGCCAATAGCCGGCATCTTTATATAACCTACGCCAAAACCTTTCAATGCCACGCATATCGACACCGCCAAGCTTGTCTAGCAAATCAAGTCTGTACTCGGATAATATATAACTAATTCTAAAATAACTGCTAACGTCAAAAAAGTCAATGCATTTGCACCTGTTTTCAACATTTATTGCAAGTGAATTCAATCTGTCCAAATCCGCATACACGCAAGGCGGAGGTGTGCAATCAATTGAAAGCGAACCTAAAAAAGAAGAATATAACGCACTCAAAACCGCCCCTGCCAAAAATCTATACTCCCCCTCTCTGCGAGGTGTTTTTCCCTTGCCGAATGCCATTGCCCTCATAACCTTGCCAACAAGCTCGACACCGCTTGACGACGTCTTGTTTGCAGACAGTTTCAAAATGTCGTATACAAGCTCGCATCTATCAATATCCACTCCGTCAGCTATCTCGATATCGGGCGTTTGAGAGTCCAGCACGCAACGCATAAACTCGTTTTCAAATGCCGTGACACGGCTTGACAACAGCACTCCGTATCCTGCACCCAATTGCTCGTTTTGGCATTTTAACAGCACATTTTCATCGATAAACACCTGTTTTGGTGGATTATTGCACATTACGCCATCACTTGTAGGAGCAACTACAAACAGTGACCAACCAACGTTCAGCTCCTTTGAAATCTGCTTTGCTAGGGCGATTGCGTCATCCTCTCCTACGCAAAAAACATAGCGCGCAAATTCTTCAACTTCACTCTCCTCTTGTACGCATTTTGCCATCACTCTGTATCCACCTCTTTTCAGCTCTCGCATGAGAGTACACGCAAGCGAAATGCTCTCGTTTTCATACACGACAACAAGCGTACCGCTTTCAAAAACCCCTTCAAGTCTTGGCAGAAACTCCTTTTCAAGTCCTCTGCCTATAAACACGTCGCAGTCTTTGAGTGTACGCTTTTCTATGTTTGCAATATCCATATTTGCCTCCTGTTTTTTATACACTAACACAGGCATGCAAAAGGATAGTTGCTATCTTTGTCGAATATGCTCTATTTTTGACGAAACTATTTCTTCATATAGGTCTTGCACTTTGTGGAAAAGGGTGTATCCTTTATGGTTATTTGACTGTTTGCACAAAGTCCCTGATTGTTGAAGGCACAATCACTCAACGAACATTGCACAAGACTTTCAAGATCCTTTTCAAACACGTCCTCGCCAGCTTCCACGTCGGCAAAGTTTTGAGCAAGAGCACCACCGTCTCGCTTGATACGGCTCAAACATTTTGCACTCTCACCTATCGTGATGACTCCCGCAAGGCAAACGCCCTTGATATTATGCTCGCAATTTGATGTTGTACAGTTGATTTTTTCCATAATTTCTCCTTGTTTTTTTGCACTTTTATATCGCTTTTAGTATGTCCAAACGCAAAACAAATACACCCAAAACAAGCAATATTGAGGATATTTTCCAAAATTTTGTCACTTATGAATGTTCTTATTGAAAAAACTATACGTTTGTGCTAATATATTTTAAGAAAATATCGCATAAGGAGCGTTTTATGAAAGTTATTCTTCTTAAAGACGTGAAAGGCACAGGCAAAAAGGGCGAAATCATCGAGGTGAACGACGGCTATGCTCGCAACTTCCTCATCAAAAAGGGATTCGCTCAAGAAGGTACGGTGCAAAATCTGCACGTTGCCGATCAACGCAAAAAAGCTCATGATGCAAAAATAGCTCAAGAGCGTGCAGAAGCTCAAGCAATCGCAGATAATCTTAAAAACGTCACCATCACCGTCAAGGCAAAAGGTGGCGAAAACAACGGGAAAATGTTCGGCTCCGTCACAAACGAAATGATAAGCACAACCCTCAAAGAGTTGGGCTTTGACGTTGACAAAAAGAAGATAGAGATCAAGGAAAGCATCCGTGACTTTGGACAATTTGAAGTGTTGTTGCGTCTGTATCCAGAGGTCACTCAGACCTTGAAAATCCAAGTTGTAAGAGCCTAATATGTCAATTTATGCCACCTCTTTGGACATCCAAGATTACGTGATTTTGCAAGACACCGAGGACTATGCTTTCTCTCAAGACTCGGTGTTTTTGGCAAATATTGCCAAGATAAAGCAAACGGACAACGTTCTGGATTTGGGATGTGGCACAGGGATACTGGCAACGCTTGCTCTTGTCAAAAAACACGCAAAATCCGCCGTCGGAATCGAACTGCAACATGACATCGCACTTCTTGCAAAACAGAGTGCCACCCTCAACAAGCTTGAGGATAGACTTGACATCATCAACGGTGACGTGCGTGACATAAAAAATTTGACTCAAGCGGAAAGCTTTGACGTTGTTCTTTGCAATCCGCCATATTTTGCAGGCTTGCAAAACAGCAAGAAAGACATCTCTCGCAGTGAAAGCGTTGCAACCTTGCAAGATTTTGTCAAGGCAACAAGCTATTGCCTACGTTTTGGCGGTGATTGCTGGTTTTCCGTCAAAGCCGATAGGCTTGCAGAGCTTATACATTCACTATGCCAAAATCATTTGGAGCCAAAAGAGCTTACACTTGTGTATCCAAAGCTTTCAAGCGGTGTGGACGTTGTCATCCTCAAAGCTAGAAAGGGAGCAAAGGTAGGCCTAAAAACAAGCACGCTCATTGTCATGGATGAGGCGGGCAATTACACCACTCAATACAAGGAGCTGTACACCTGATGGCAAAGCTATATATTGTCGGAACGCCGATTGGCAATCTTCAAGACATAACCCTCCGTGCGTTGCAAACGCTCAAAGACGTTGACGTCATCGCATGTGAGGACACTCGCCATTCTCTGCCACTTTTGAGCAAATACGATATACACGCAAAGCTTGTGGCGTATCACAAATTCAACGAGCAAGAGTGCAGTGACTATCTTATATCCCTCATATGCGATGGCAAAAACGTGGCTCTCATCACCGATGCCGGCATGCCGTCCATAAGCGATCCGGGAGCAGAGCTTATTGCAAAGTGTCACACACAAGGCGTTGAAGTTGAAGTGGTGCCCGGTCCCACCGCCCTCGCAAGTGCTATTGCATTGAGCGGTATAAAAGCAAGCGGATTTACATTTTTAGGGTTTTTACCTGAAAAAAAGGCAGATAAAGTGTCGATTGTGTCAAAATGTGCAACAACAGGACTTCCAATAGTCTTGTACGTCGCACCCCATGATTTGACAAAAACCGCAACCACTTTATGCGAGATTTTGGGAGATAGAAAAGTGTACGTTGTGCGTGAACTCACCAAAATTCACGAGAGCGTCACCATCACTTCTCTTGCAAATTTCGAATGTGAAGAACGCGGGGAAATCGTCATGATTATTGACGGTGCCACCACTCAAAACCCTCTTAACGACCTTACGATTTTGGAACATCTCAAACGCTATATAGATCTTGGCATTGACAAAAAAGAGGCTGTCAAAAAGGTTGCTCAGGATAGAGGCATACCAAAAAATGAAGTGTATCAACAAGCACTAAATTTATAAAAAATACTAAAAAAGGATTGTTTATGGAAGAATTGAAAATTGTCGGTTGGACAGATTTTGACGACATCTACCCCACCATTTCGTTAGAAAAAGATGCTTTTGAGCATGTCATCAAGCTTATACAAGATGATATATGTGCACACAATTACGTCATCTATGGCGATAACCACCAAAACAGTATAACCGGCGTTCCGGTGTTTTCAAACGGCACTTGTTTTAGGGCAAGCATGCGTGCTTGGGGGCAAATTATGGCAAGCGCACAAAGTCAGCTGATGGGTGAAAACTATTCATATATGGATTTTTATATGTCGCATGGTGCAGACTATGAAGTACCCGATTTTGAAGAACTCGATATCGAACCTGCTCAAATTGAGAACAGTATGCCGGGATACATCACAATCGAGGATGCAGAAATGATCAGCCAATCGCAAGCTATGGGGATGCCCTTCCTCACAACAGACAAAGTGCTTCAAGCTTTCGTTTGATGATTGAATTAAAAAGCCGTTCGGAAATTCCGAACGGCTTTTCTTTGTGATCTGCAATTATTTGAAATATCTGTTGAGCAAGCCCTCAAATGCTTTGCCGTGGCGAGCCTCGTCACGAGCCATCTCGTGCACTGTGTCATGGATTGCATCAAGACCTTCTTCTTTTGCTCTCTTTGCAAGCTCGAATTTGCCAAGTGTTGCACCGTTTTCTGCATCAACACGCATCTCGAGATTCTTCTTTGTTGACGTACTTACAAGTTCACCGAGAAGTTCGCAGAATTTTGCGGCATGCTCTGCCTCTTCGTATGCAGCCTTTTCCCAGTAAAGACCGATTTCAGGATAGCCTTCACGATGTGCAACTCTTGCCATTGCAAGATACATACCGACCTCAGTGCATTCACCCTCAAAGTTTGCCTTCAAGCCATCGTAAATGTCTTGCGGAACACCTTGACCTACGCCAACCACGTGCTCTGCTGCCCAAACTTTTTCTTCTCCGTTGTCAACGATGAACTTACTGCCGGGAACGCCACATTGTGGGCATCTTTCTGGTGCACTATCACCTTCGTGTACATAACCGCAAACTGGACAAACATATTTTTTCATAATTTGATTCTCCTTCAAATTTAATTTTTTTATTATTTCGCATTTTATGCGATTTTTATTTATTATCCGAGCATTCTGTGCATTTTTCACAAATGCCTCTAAACAAGATTTGGCTCTCCAACACCACTTTGTTGCCAAAATCTACGATATTTTTATCAATTCTGTCAAGATTGATGAATATGTCCTCAACCGCTCCGCACTTCACACACTGAAAATGCCCGTGATTCATTGTTGTTTTGTCAAATCTTGAGGGAGCATCCTTGCACACAACCTCTCTAATCTCACCACTTGACGCCATATCTTTGAGAATGCGATACACCGTGCCAAGGCTG
Organism: uncultured Bacteroides sp.; assembly: GCA_964644355.1. GTDB lineage: Bacteria > Bacillota > Clostridia > Christensenellales > CAG-917 > CAG-475. The sequence continues at coordinate 139,915 of CAZXUW010000001.1, read as the reverse complement.
ATGCTGGGAATTTCCTTTTTTGCCTCCTCAAGCACCATCTCTGCAGTTGGATGATTGCACGCATCTTTCACAATCTTTGCAACTACTTCTTTCTGTACCGTATTTCTTTTTGTCATAGCTTCCTTATTGATAATAATTCTTATTACCTATAATATACACTAAACCATATATATTGTCAACGTTATTTTTGATTTTTCTGAAAAAATTTTCCAACATCTTTTCAAAGTAAAAGTCGCTCTAAATTTAGAGCGACTTTTACATAAGAGGTATTAATGACCTACAATCACCAAACAAAACAACAATCACTTTATACTTAAATCATTCTGTTTTTAGCAATTCTTCAATAGACTTTTTATTTGCTTGTGTCCATTTGTCTGAATTCTCAAGAATATTGCCTGCAAGCATTTTAACAAAGCTGATAGACTTCCCGGTCACTTCAACTCCCACTCTCAATATCAATCCCTTATCTGTATAATAATTTGCGATAGGATAGGCTTTAACGTCTTCAACGTCTATTCCCAATGCCGACAAGTCACTTGATAAAACCTTTTCATATGGCTCACTATGAAGTCCTCCTTCAAATCTATAGTCCACATAATCAACCGCAAAGTTTTCATCGTAGTTTTTTTTCAAATCATTTGCATTATCTAGCAAATAGTTCAAAACCAAAGCTCTAAATTCTTGCTCGGATACTTGGTTTGCACCTTTTGTATATTCCTCAAACAGCTCATAACCATCATCCCACACATAATGCGATGCCCAAACAACGTCATCAACCGCCAAGGGTTCAAAAGGTATGGAAAGCCAAAATTCCTTAACTACTTTTATAGTATTAACATCAATACATTCTGTTTTTATTGTTTCTGCACAATTATACATACCCAATGCATAACAATCAAAAATTATCTGTTGATTATCTTCGACAAATTTATTGAGGTATTCAACCATTGCTGTTGTTTGATCTTTATTTATAGTGTCCTTTTGCACTTCTTCTTCGACCTCATTCATGAAACAAAGCTCATCAAGGCTTACGCCAATTGTTTTTGCAAGAGCTTTAAGAACATTGATATCGGCAGGTTGGCGGTTGCCGTTTTCCCACATGCTGATTGCTTTATCGCTATATGTGGCAGTAACGCCATTCTCACTCAATTGCTTGTTAAGCCTAGAGGCAAATTTTGCTTGCGTAAGCTTGTTTCTTTCTCTATATTCTGTTATCAAATCACCGTTTATACCTTGTTTTCTCATTTGTTTTCTCCTATTATTATTTTATATACTTCATTACGTATTATCTTTACATTAAATCACATTGCTCATTTCCCAAACAAAAAACTAGCAAATACAAATATTACTACAATGCCAATAATTGCATCCATCTCTAAATTTCCTCCCGAACCGTTTATTGTGATCATCAACATTTTCAGCAAATCAATCTGCTCGCTTGTTGTGATTAAATTATAAAATCTGCCACTTTGAATTGTCAATATTTGCAGATCAAAAATAATCCACGCAAAGGGTAAAATATAAAAAACATACCAAGCATATAAATTTGCAAAATTCCACACGATGTAGAATTAAACAAGAACAACGAGTTTTCTAGGCCTTAATAAACTCAATCAAACGATGCAATAACATATACACAAAAAGTGGCACGTGACTCAACTATAGACACGAGCAAACAACTATGATGTATATATGCAATATTACACGTATGGTGTTTTGAAATATATAAAAATACTGATTTTAGTTGTTATTTTAATATTTGCAACACTTATCGTGTATTAATAAGCGTTTTTGATAGATATTTTACAATGTTGAATATTTGTGAAGGTATTGTGTTTTGAGAGCTATACCCGATTATACAGCAATATTTTGGCACGAAAAAACCACCGACAAATCGGTGGTTTCTCGTTATAGTAGGTATTAAAATTACTTGAGTTCTGCTGTTGCGCCAACTTCTTTGAGTTTTGCAACGAGTGCTTCTGCTGCTTCTTTGGGCATTGCTTCTTTGATTGTCTTTGGTGCACCATCAACAAGAGCTTTTGCATCAACAAGACCAAGACCTGTTGCATCCTTAACTTCCTTGATGACCTTAACTTTGTTTGGACCAACTTCTTTAAGAACAACGTCAAACTCTGTCTTTTCTTCTTCAACCGGTGCTGCTGCTGCAACGCCAACTGCTGCTACAGGAGCTGCTGCGCTTACGCCGAACTCCTCTTCGAGTGCTTTAACAAAATCATTGAGCTCAAGGACTGTCATAGCCTTGATTTCTTCCATAAGTTTATTCAAATCTGCCATTTTAGTTTCTCCGTTAAAATTTATTTTAGTTTGTTTTTTGCAGTCATACTGCTTTGATTACTCTGCCTTTGCCTCTGCGATCTTGTTCAAGCATCTAGCAAGCTTCGAGATAGGTGCTTGCATTGAGCCAAGCATCTTTGCGAGCAAAATTTCCCTTGACGGAATTTCTGCGATTTGTTTCAATTGGGCTTCGTCCATGAATTCGCCTTCGACCATACCGCACTTTGTCTTCATCTTGTTGAAAGCTTTGATGTTTTTGACAACGTACTTTGCCGGTGCAACTGCGTCTGTGGATGAGAATGCAACTGCTGTCGGGCCATTGAGAGCTTCGTCAAACTGGGTGTAACCGAGTTCGTTGAAAGCAATCTTGACGAGGCGGTTCTTCAAAACTGCGTAATCCACGCCGTTTTCTCTGAGCTCTTTACGGAAAGCTGTGTCTTGTGCAACCGTAAGTCCCATGTAGTCAACGATAACAATGGACTTTGCAGATGAAATCTTAGCCTTGATGTCCTCAACTTGTTGCTTTTTGGCCTCAAGAACTTCTTTGTTCATCTTTACCTCCTATAAAAGTTAGCGACTCAAGTCGCAATAAAATTAAAGCGTCATTCCAAGAGAATGACGCAAATACACACATTTAGTATTAAGCTTCATCCTCGGCAAGCGTTGGTGTACTTACGGCTTTCGCCACTTGCTGTCTTTGGAACGCATATATAATACTATTTTACAAAACTTATGTCAAATGATTTTCACCGCAATATAGATTATTTTTTTATTTTTCAATCCAAAATCGCATTGGCAACAGATGACTGTCAAATTTCAAACAATCATTTACATCCAAACGATATATCGGGATACTCAATAGCAACACAGCCAACATTTTACAGCGATCATTCTTCCATAGCAAAATCCCGTAAAATCAACATAAAAAACCGAGAGGGTTGCTCTCGGCTTTTTGATTGTTTGAGATGCATTATTGTTTTTCGTACTCGAATTCTTTTGCGACTTCACCCATGAGCGAAATGAGCGTTCTTTTGGTGAGTTTGCCGGTGGGTGAGAACACTGCCATACCTATGCGAGTACCGGAATTTGGCAGAGCGATAAAAGATGCAGTGACCTCAAAGTTGTCGTTTTGGGCGAAAATTTCTTTGAAATCCCTATTTTCCAATTTTGAGCCATAGCCAAGTCTTGTCAGCATATCGCTGACTCTCACCATTGACGACTCAACGCCACAAGACACGTCTATGGGTTTTAGTGCGTCGTTTTTGGCGTCGTTTGCCGTGATGGAGTACGTTTCAAAAAATACAGACAGTCCCTTAAACATATTTCTTTGTCAAATCACTTGAGTTGTTTCGCTATCGAAAAAGTGCATATTTTCGCAATTAAACGCAACGTTAACGATGTCGTGAGTGTGAACGTCTTGCTTTGACGACGTTCTAAAAATGACACGTTGAGAGCCGATATTTGCATAAATGATCAACTCGTGTCCAAGCAACTCGACGACGTCGCATTCTATGGCAAGCGAATTGTCATTGCCGTTTGAGAGAACGATGTCCTCCGGGCGAACGCCAAGCACAACTTTCTTGCCGTCATACTCTTTGAGATGCTCTGTCTGTTGCTCTGTCAACTTGATTGACAAATCGCTATCGCAACTTCCAAAATGGAAAACGCCGTTGCTGACAACACCCTCAAAGAAATTCATTGCAGGTGAGCCGATGAAGCCTCCGACAAACATATTGACCGGATGCTCATACACTTCTTTCGGCGTGCCAATCTGCTGAATTCTGCCATCTTTCATGACAACAATACGAGTTGCCATTGTCATAGCCTCGGTCTGATCGTGCGTGACGTAGACGGTTGTTGCACCTACTTTTTCGTGAATTTTTGCGATTTCAGAACGCATCTGTACACGCAATTTTGCATCAAGGTTTGAAAGCGGTTCGTCCATAAGGAACACTTTTGGTCTACGCACGATGGCTCTGCCGAGTGCAACTCTTTGACGTTGACCACCGGACATTGCCTTTGGTTTGCGTTTGAGATAAGGCTCCAAGCCGAGAATGGAAGCAGCCTCGTTCACTCTTGCATCTATTTCTTCTTTTGGAGTCTTTTTAAGCTTGAGTGCAAACGCCATGTTGTCATAAACCGTCATATGCGGATAGAGTGCGTAGCTTTGGAAAACCATAGCAATATTTCTATCCTTTGGTTGAACGTCGTTGACAAGCACGTCGTCAATATAAAGCTCGCCTGACGTGATCTCTTCAAGACCTGCCAACATTCTGAGCGTGGTTGACTTTCCGCAACCGCTCGGACCTACAAACACAATAAACTCTTTGTCCTCAACTTCAAGATTGAAGTCAAAAACAGCCTGTACTTTATTGTCGTAAACTTTGTTGATATTCACAAATTTTATTGTTGCCATTTGCCTATCCTCTATTATTTTTTGAGTTCGATTACGATTGCTTCTCTGCCGATTTCAAGTTGTCCGCCACTCACGCAAACGACGTTGTTTGTGATGAGATTTGTGTAGCTTCCGTCAGCTATCGGGACATTCACAGCCTGCTTGTCATCCGACATATTGAATATGCCCAGTGACAATTCGTCTTTGCTCTCAAAACTACAAAGAGCCACTTCATCACCGCACATTTGAATGTTAAAGTAGCTATTTGAGTAAATAGCATGCTTTTTGATATTTGCAAGATTTGCTATGTAATCTGTCAAATTTTTATCATTGTCATCAAACGCCCACTCTATTTCATCGATCTCAAAGAGGTCGTTGCGTCTTTCAAAAGAGGTTTCGTCACCTGCGTAAACAAACGCGATTCCTTTGAGATAGAAGTTGAGCGCCCATATGGTTTTGAGCTTGTCACCTTGCCAATACTTTGCAATACGCTCACGGTCGTGATTGTCCAAGCATCTTGCCTTGACGTAATCCGCCGGATAGCGTCCGTCTTGATTGATAACATCCTTCATCCAAGCACCTAGCGTACCGCCTTGTTTTTCGCAATAAGCGCTCTGAGTGTCGAAAATATCATAGCTGTACAGTGCGTCAAAATAGTTGAAAGATTCACCGTCACTCAAAGCGGAGCAACCAAGCCTACGCAATTCACGAATGAAGTTGATTTCAACAGATTCGCCGAACATAATGGCATCGGGATTGATTGCATGGATCTTTTCAACCGCTTCTGCCCAAAAATGAGCGGGAACGAGGGAGCATACGTCCATACGGAAGCCGTCAACACCCAACCTTATCCAATCGCACAACATATCGGAAATGGCATCACACAGTGCTTGATTGCTATATTCGAGATCGCAAACGTCACTCCAATCTCCCACCTTATTTGCTATTTTGCCATTTTCGTGATAGAACCACTCCTCGTGCTCTTGAAGCAACACAGAATCTCTTGAGGTGTGATTGAGCACCATGTCGATGATGACCTTCATTCCTCTTGAGTGGGCACCTTCGAGCAAATCTTTGAAGTCATCCATCGTGCCGTTGAGCGGATCGATTTGAGTATAGTCGTAAATAGAATACGGACTGCCTACACTCCCCTTTCGATTGAGTCTACCCGTGGGGTAAAACGGCATAAGATAGATGATATCCGCACCCAACGCCTTGATTCTGTCAAGTTGAGCGGTGACGCCCTTGAAATCGTGCGTTGGTGAAAATTGCCTTACGAAAATCTGATATATAGTTTGATTGTTGAGTTTTTGCTTGTTATACATCATCTTTTCTTTCTCCTTGTCACAAGCACAATGCTTATGCCGAGTGCAATGCCCACGCCTGCAAAGGTAGAGCTGACGGCTATAGGAGCAACCACTTCCGGTTGATTGATTGCCGTTATCGTGTCGGGAGCACTGTCAAGAGTGCCCGTATCGAGATAGAAATCCTCGGGATTGAGAACGACTTCCTCAACAACTTCTATAAGCTCGGTGACTTCCTCACAGCTTTCATATTTGGAAAAAACACTGCCATCAAAGTTTATATATGTGTTTGTAGGATTGCTGATAAGAGTGTCAATGCTTTGATTGGTGCCACTGCTACCGCCGTTGTTGAAGATGACCTTGAAATTCACTTTCTCGCAATCTTGTTTGATTTCAATATAATACCAATTCTCACGAGTTTCATCCTTGGTGGCAATATTCCCCGGCCATTTGCGAGTATATTCGGTTTCAGCCTTGTCGGTGCCGTAGGCGTATGCGTACACGGTTTTCCAACGACGTGAATTGTAATAATAGATCTTTGTTGTGCCGGTTGACTCTATAACTTGCTCGGAGTTGTTGGCAAGAGCTTCAGTTGCGCTCTTGAAGCCAACACCTCTAAAGGCATTGAAATAAATATCTTGATCGTTCAAAATTCTAACATCGATCTTGTTGTTTGCATCATCCGTGCCATTGTTGAACTGAACTCTCAACTCCGCAACGGTAAGATCATCGGGAAGTGTATAAGAATACCATCCCTCTCCCAATGAAGCTACAGGTGAGATCTCATCGCCCGGCCAAGCCGTATAATCAACCGAGTTCAAAACGTAACAGTGTGCATAGACCTTTTCCCAACTCTTGCTGTTGTAAAAATACACAGTCACGTTTTCATCCACAGCCTCTGCACTGCCCGTCGGGATGACGACAAGCAAGCCTGCAAGCACAAAGCATAGTGCCAATACAAAAGTTAAACTACTGACGATTATCTTTTTCATTTGTCTTCCCTCCTGTGCTTTTTCACAAGAATAAGTGTCAATACCACCGCAAGTGCGACAGCCACGCCGATAAGCACACCGCTGACGCTCCACAATGATACAAACACCGTGTTGTCGGTTGCTATCTCGATGACGTCGTTTGATATGATAACTTCCGCATTCTTTTTGTCGTATCCTTCAAGTATATCTTCAAGCACCGAACCGCTGACAGAGTTGTTCTTCAAGAAAACTTTGCCGTACAATTCGGATGACAAATCGATGCCGTAAGAACCACTGCCACTGATGACGTTCTCCTCAAGAATCAAGGAGCAAATGATTGCCGTTCCGTTGAAGGAAATGCCTTGGTGCGTGCTGTCGAGAATGACGTTGTTGTGCACCTTCATGCTTGCAAAAGCATCGTATCCGACAACCATGTTGAACCATATTCCGCCAACGTCCCTCTTGACGTCCTCATTGTCGCCACCGCAACGGATGATCAAGTTGTTGTACACGTTCAACACGCCCTTGAAGTTGGTTGGCTTAAAGTTGGATGAGATGTTGATGCCCGCACCTGCATATGCCGTGTCCGTGCATATATTGTTGTATACGTGCAAATCCGTGCCACCGTAAAGTGCGATGCAGTTTGCGTGCCAAGGATTTTCTATTGAATTGTAACGCAAATGGAGATTGGTGTTTTCAATGCCTTCACTCCATCCTGCAAGTCCGTCGTCACCTGTTGAGCGGATAGAGTTGTTTTCAACCACTGCATCCGTGACGCCTGCGTGCAGGTTGATACCGTCTGCATACGTGTAGCGAATACGGTTGCCACTGATAAACACTTGATCCACAACGTCAAGCCAAGCACCGACTTTGTAGTGATCGATCCACATATTTGCAAGTGTGAAGTTTGATGGTGAGCTACCGCTTGCAATCTCCACAAACGCTCTGTCAGCCTCGTCGCGGCGAGTGTTGTGATCACCCATAACACGCATAGAATAGAGGCTTATGTTGTTGCCTTTGATTGTGAATTGAATGCCGTTGATTGTCGTATACCAATAGCCTGCACCACGGATAACCGTGTTGTTGGCAACAAGCTCGAAACTCTTGTGGATCTCAAAAGTACCTTGCGGGATGAACACCTCTTTACGCTCGGTTGTTGCCTTTGCAAGGCAGGACAAGAATGCGGACGTGTCGTCTTTGCCGTCATTGGCAATTGCACCGAAATCCTCAATGGACAAGGAATTTGCCGGTTGTTCGATCTTTTGAGCAATCAACTCTGTTTCAAGCGTGTCGAGTGCGTAATAATCCGCCTCGTCGTCAAAATCTCTGCGGAAGCGAATGACTGTTCCTGCCGGTTGTATCTCGTCAAATACGTACGTCACCTCGTCAAAATAAACGTGATGATATCCGTCCTCGGGATTGTTGGTGTAATTCCATTCCTTGTACAGGTGCGCCTTTTCGCTTGACAAGTCAAGGTTGGTGACTTCCTTGCCGTTGACGTACATTGACAATGAATAGTGTGTGCCCTTTCCGTCAAGCGTGTCGGGTACGGAATAACGCAAGGTGAGTGCATTCATATCATTGAGCAAGGTCACCTCGGCATACTCTGTGACGTTTTCAAGATTGACGTAGCTACGTCCGGAAGCCTCGTTTGGCATACTGAAACGGTCACGGTTGTCAACCTCGATATTCGCATTGGTTTTGCCATCCTCAAACTCGTATGAGGAAAGACCTAGCGATGCGCCTTGATAGCCATTTGAAATGATGTCTTTTATCACGATTTCATCAACAGCATCTATACGGCTGACTTTAATCAAGTTGTTGCCTCTATGCAAAGCAAGCTTGATCTCGCTCACTTCACCTGATCTAATCGTGGTTGCAACGACACCGTCAATTGAGAACGTTGTGCTGATACCATCTTGCACTGAGTGCAATTCCACAGTATATTCTTTTGCCTCCGATGCATACACGGATATTGTGGATTGCTTGCCGATGATGTAACCGCCCTTCAAATCGAACTTGCGATCGGTTGCAACTTGTTTAAGCATCAATGACGCATCATTGTGCTCAATCTTGAGATTATCACCCAATATTGTATAGTTAAAGTAGTATTTTGTGTCATAATCGTGTGTAAACTTGCCCCAAGATGCATTGCCCTTGTCGTTGATGTAGAGGTATTTTCCGTCCGATGCAATGACACGAACGTAGTTTGCATAATGCTCAACTTCAACAGTCTTTCCGTCAAAGACGTACTTGCCCGCCTCTTTGAACGAGGAAAGTTTGGTGTTGTTCACAACGATCTCGTTGGTTGCTATTTCTTCGGGAGCATCCTCAAACACCCATCTCGTTTCGGGGATGTCAACGGACACAAGCGAGAGATAGATGAGAGAATCTCTGTTTTTGATGTTGAGATAATGAGAGAGATATTCCTTCTCATTCGGCTTCAAGATAAGATAGGCGCCGTCCTCTGCGTACTTGCTCAATTTGAAGCGGACAGCCTCGCTCATATCTTCCGTCTTTGTGAGGAAGCCGTTGTCGAGCACTCCCACGTATGTGTTGAAACTGCGGTTCATAAGCACGTATGCATCGCCGTCTTGCACAAACTTCCAATGGCTACGAGCATCGTTTTCGGACACCGAACCATATGCAAAACCGCCGTTGGTTTGATAAAAATACAGATTCTGTGAATAAGAGCTCTTTATGCGGAGCCACTTGTCTGCCTCAACAGTTGCGCTTTGCATGCTCTCTGTTGCACTTGCGTCGAACTTTGTCGGCTCCCAGTGCGGAGAACCCCAAGTTGGTTGAACGGTTGAGGAGCACTCAAGCTGTCCGTTGGTGTTTTCCATGTGCAAAAATACCGCCGTGTTGGCTTTGCTTTGGAAGCGGATTGCATTTGGATACAAGTCGTTGGAACTGCGAAGAACCTTCCAGAAATAAACCACGTCTTTTGAGAAGCTCAAGCCGTTTTCGCCCAAGTACATATACTCGTTTCTGCCGATGTTCTTGAGAGCGGAAAAGCCTGTTGCCTCGTCGTAAATCACTTCCCAATGGATTTGTGAATTGTTTGGATTGCTGTTGCCATATGTGGGGATGCCGTTGTCATCCAACATATACATGCTGAACCAAGAGTTGGACAAGGTGTATATGCCCTCCATTTTGAGGTCACCGAGCACACCGCTCACAGTGGATGCCAACACGATGCTCATCGTATCTCCGCTTGCCTTGCTCACAACACTCAAAACACCCGATCTCAAAGCAAGAGCGCTCTCGCTTGTTGTGATGGTTGCACCATTGCTTGCATAGAAGGTAAACTCTGTTGCGTTTGTCTTGTCCACAAGGCTGAGAGAACTACCCTCTGCCTTCAAATATTTCTTTTGACCGAGGTTGTAAATAAGCTTACCGCCATCGGACATTTCAAAATTCCAAATATAATTGTCGTCGGGAGAAGTTGGCGTGCCTACAACGATATTCGAGCCATCAACATGGAGGTATTTTGTACCCAAACCGATACAAAAACCGTCACGGATAACGCCTGCAAAATTCATCTCGCTCTCATCAAACAATCCCCATCTTGCCTCGCCATAGGACAACATAGCGCCGATTTCTTCGCTTGCGACATAGCCGTCGGTGAGTTCGATGATGTGCAAAGCAACGCCCTTGTACTCGCTACTTGCGGAAGCGAAGTTTTGGAATTCGTCACTAGGCAGAGTTGCATCCAGCTTCCAAAGGTCGTTGAGAGTGACGTTATCAACCTTTTTGACATAGGTTTTTGCACCGATACCGCCGCTCACGGTGATGGTGTTGCCACTGGCAACGTTTTTGATTTGATAGCCGTTGTCGTGCTCGATAAACTCCCATTGATACTCCTTCTCATTCTCGCTGATAGGAATACCGTATCTAAGGATGCCGTTTTCCTCAAACATGTACGCACCCGATGTATATGAGTTTTTGATATACCTCACAATCGGTTGTGCGTCGTCCAACTCGCTATCATCTGCGTATGCGACCATTGATATCGAGCCGAAAAGCAGTGCCATCATAAATGCGACAAGCATAAATATGGCAATATTTCTAAACGTAAGATTTTTCATAATTTACCCCTTTACCGATCCACTGAGTCCCTCTACATAGTACTTGTTGAGGGCAATGAAAAGGATTGAAATAGGTACGGCAACAAGCACTGCACCTGCGGCAAAGCTTGTGTACCAACTGTTGATATAGCTGTTTTGAAGCATCATATAAAGACCAAGAGCAACTGTGTAGGACTCATAGGCATCACCCATAATGACGCTTGCGAAAATATAATCTCCCCACGGTGACATAAAGGACGTCAAAATCGTGTAAATAACGATGGGTTTTGCAAGTGGCAATATCATCTTGAAGAATATTTGTGCCTTGCTTGCACCGTCAATCATCGCCGCCTCGTCAATATCTCTGGGGATGGTGTCGATAAAGCCTTTCACAACGTAGTAGCCGGATGCCGAACCGCCCGAATAGCACAAAATGAGTGCAAATAACGACTCGCTCAAGTTAAGGCTCTTGATGATGTAATATATTGCGATCATCGACATAAATCCCGGGAACATACCAATGATAAGCATCATTGACGTGAGGAATTTTTTGCTCTTGAAGTCAAAGCGAGACAACACGTAGGAGATTGACACGATGATGATTGTTGACAGCACGCAAGTGCATACCGCAACGATGAGTGTATTGAGGAACCATCTGCCAAACATAAATATGGATGTATCAGTGAACAATCTCTCGTATGCATCAAACGACCATTTGTCAGGAACAAAGCTGTCCGTATAGAAGCCACGCTCCGCTCTAAACGACGTGAATATGATAAACAAAAGCGGAAGCAACCAAATTATGCACAACGTGATGAGCAAAATGTAGTTGACAGCAAGTTTGCCACGACTGAAAAACTTGAATGCAAGGATAACCAAACACAGAAACAGTGCAACAAAGGAAAATCCCACTTGGTTCATCATAAAACCGCTATCAAGTCCTGCACCCTCGATGCCTGATTTGAAGAAGAACACCGTTATTATATGTGCAAAACACAGTGCAAAAATCACGATTCCAAATATTTTGCTGACAAGATAGTTGTGTTTTTGGTTTTTGTGAACGACTTCTTCAACGATGTAGAATGCAAACCCTGCAAGGACAACCGCCACTGCAATCACGTTGATTGAGGCTATGTATGCAAGCTGTGCGTTGCCGTGTTGACTTGCAAGTGCGGGCAACTCAAACAACGTATAGGACTGTCCGCTGTTGAGCGTGATATACGGCAGGGATATTGCAAGAATAAGCATAAGCCCGGCAATGCCCCACACCACGTATTTTGAGAACATTTGAAAGCCCTTGCTGTTGACAAATTTGCCAAGTGCCAAGTCGATTTTGTATCTCGTCTGTTCTATTTTATTTGTAAATTTATCAGAAACTACCTTCATTTTTGAACGATGACGACCTCCTATACACAATCAGTGACAACGATGCAGAGATCAAGAACACTATGATGCCGATTGCCGACGCATAGGAATAATCTCGGTTGTCAACAGTCAACTTGTACAGCCAAGTGACAAGCAAGTCCGTGCCACCTGCACCCTTGAAGTTGTCAAGCGACATCGGTCCGCCTCCCGTGAGGAAGTAGATGACGTTGAAGTTGTTTACGTTGCTTATGAACGCATTGATAAGATATGGCGTGCATACAAACATGACGTAAGGCATAATGATTTTTCTGAAAATCACCCACTTGTTTGCACCGTCAATCTTTGCACTTTCAAAAAGGTCTTGCGGAATATTGAGCAAAATACCCGTTGTGATCAACATTGAAATAGGCACACCTATCCACATGTTGACGATAATAACGGTGACTCTTGCCCACGCCGTATCCGTAAAGAAAGGCAGAGGTTCCGACGTGAATCCGTATTTTTGCAAAAGCATATTCACAACGCCGTCCCGTTGGAGCATCGAACCTATGCTGAGCAAGGATATAAAGGACGGAATTGCAATGGTAAGCACAAAAATCGTGCGGAAAATGCCCTTGCCCTTCACCTTGTTGTTGTTTATGAGCATAGCAAGCCCCATACCTCCAAAGAAGCAGGTAAACGTGGAGAAAAACGCCCAAATCATTGTCCAACCGAACAATCTCCAGAAAGTGGAACTGAAATTGGCATCCTGCCCAAGCAAATACAAGAAATTGTCAAATCCAACCCAATCGAAAAGTTGTCCCGGGGGTTGGTGCATTTGATCGTAATTGGTGAAAGCAATCAAAATCATGTAGACAAGCGGAATGATTGTGAACACCAACATGCCCAAAAGAGGCACGATCAACATAACTTTGTAAAGGTTTTTGTCACCATAACTCTTGATTGTTGCCTTGAAGCTGTAGTTGCGGTTGTTTTTCACGTCATTTTCAAGTCGCATACTCGACCTGATTGAATAAATATAAAACACCACAAACAAAGCACAGATAACCAGCGTAATGACACCGCTCAAAAGCAAACGCATGGAGTTGTCACCCTCTATACGATAAGCCCAACCGTCTGCATCGACGCCGATCTCTTGCTCCACGGTGCCGAGCGTGACAAGCCCAATGAGGTTGTTGACACCGCTCAAAGCAATATACGCTATAAAAGCAATCTCAACAAGCAAGAACAACAAGCCTTCAACTATGCGTTTATGTTTGAGGTGGGATATGCCCATAACAAACAGCGATGCTCTTGTCCAAGGGGTGCGACTCTTCCAATCAAAGAGATAATCTTCATATTTTTCAACGGCAACCATACTCTTTTTGATTCTGCCGTTTTTTGCAATCCAAAGTTCCTTTGCACACGTGAGAGTTTTTGCAAAATGGTTTTTAACAACGTCATTCTGCTCGTCGTAATCGCAAACGACAACTTTGAGAGAGCAATCTTTTGAGAGAGCTTGTGGCAAGTCGATTTTGACAACGTACCAGTCCTCTCCCTCGTCCTCGGCTGTGAAAATTCCATCGCCGAGAGCTTGATTTAGTGCGGTGTTTTGAGATGAAACACGCACTTGCACGGTATCTTTCCAAGTTGGATGTTTATGATAGTGGATCACAACGCTGTGCGTTTGCTCCTCCGCATCCAACAAAGTGGCATCGGTAAGTGGCAAATCCGACACACATTGTGTCACGTCCTCATTGCCGACAGATACCTCATCGTGCCGAACTTCTGAATCTTTCAGTTCGCTCATGCTACTTTATGCTCCTTGTTGATTCTCTGATAATCAATTCGGGTTCCAACACAGTTTTTTTGCAGGTATGCAAATCGGGATTGTTTATCTTATCCAACAAAATCTGTGCACAAAGGCAACCCTTTTCAAATATGTTTTGTCTTACAGTGGTGAGTCTGGGAGTGATATAACTCAACATGTTTATATCGTCAAACCCAACCACAGAATAGTCTTGTGGGACCTTTTTGCCACGCTCGGCAATGCCGTGTGCAATGCCGATTGCAGTGATGTCAGCCGTGCAGAACACAGCCGTTACGGGCAAATTTTCATCTATGATTCTATGCCCGAATTTTACGCCCTTTGGGTAGTTGAGAACGGTGCGATATGTATATTCTTCGCTTATACCATACTCGGCAAGTGCCTTTTGGTATCCCCTGTAACGCTCTGCATCAACGCCCACTTCGCTTGAACTTGTACGCACAAAAGCGATTTTTGTATGTCCAAGCTCAATCAGGTGACGTGTTGCGATATACGCACCATAGCAGTCATCACTTATCAAGACGTCAATATCGTCTTTTTGATTGTTTTCATTGTAGTTGTCAACAAGCACAAGCGGAATATTCAATTTGCTCAAGTGCTCATAGACATTGTCGGACAAATGTCCAAGGTCGATAAGACCGTCAAGACTCCTGTTTTGTATCCATTCGAGGTATTTGAAGTTGCTGTCAAGCCCTCTTATGAGACATTCATAGCCGTTTTCAATAAGAACTCTCTGCACACCGTCGATAAACTCGTGGTAGAAAGGGTTGTTTTCAAGAAGGTCGGACTGCGTTGCTCCAAGCTCCAAAATCGGCAAACATACGCCAATAAGCATAGATCTTCCCGTCACGAGATTTCGAGCAACCAAATTTGCACGATAACCCGATTTTTCAAGGCAGTCTTGCACCTTTTGTCTTGTCTTTTCAGACATCTTTTCAGTTCTGCCATTGATAACGTTTGAAACCGTAGACGGAGAAACACCCGCCATCTGTGCTATGTCGTAGATACTAATGTTGTGAGTCATTTTTTTCGAGAGGGACACTTCAAAGAAGTGCCCCTCACTCCTTTTTGCTTACTTACTCAGCAAGAGCATCTGCCATCAATCAAAAATGGCATTTTCCATGCATTGTAGTTCTTTTTAGAATACCACAACGCTACTATCTCTTGCAAGTGTGAGCGTACCTAATTATTTTGAATTGGCTACACCTTGAGTTGACAACGTGAAGTAGAGATAGTCGCTAGCTGTTGTCCAACCAGTGAACATGGTATCGTTATTCTCAGCCATAAACATAACATTCAAACCGCTACTTACGCTGAATATATCTTCTGTCCAGTCGTTCAAATCATAATAGAACCAACCTGTGTCGCCATCTTCTTTGGTCATTTGTGATGCGCCCCAAGCCGTTCCAGCAGCCGTATCACTCGTTGCTTCTGTTTTGCGATAGTACATGTGGATTTTCACAACGTCTTTATCGGGAGCATACAACCAAATTCTGTAGTTATAAGTCGTAATATTTGCAAGTTGTTCTTCATGAGCAAGAGCAAGTTCTTTGCTTGCGAACGCTTGTCCGTCCTTTGCAAGCCAAAGTGTGTTTGCTTCACCCGTGTAATTTATATCGAAAAGAACTCTTATTTTTTCCGTTTTATCCGATTCGTCTGCAAGAATAAGGTGATAGTTGTTTGAAATTGTCTCGCCTTTCATGTTGATTGTAACGCTGTACCAACCATCTTCACCGGCGGTCATTTTGGTTGTTCCCCAACCGCCAAGAACTTCTCTTTCGCCATGAATGTATGCGATGATATCTGCATCGCTCCAATCCGGATTTTTGTGAAGATTTACAACAACGTTGATTGCATCATCCTCGTCCGGATCAACCGGATCCGATGAGCCACCTTCGGTTGCAAGAGCGTCTGCCATGGATGTGAACTTGTTGTCATCTGCTTTGTTTGCATTGAAGAAAACATAGCTTGCATCATTGGTGTATGTTGTGATTCTAACTGGGTGATCTTGAGTATCGTTTATCTTGTCAAAGAAGATAATGTTGATACCTTTGCCGGTAAGCTCACCTTCTGCCACTTTGAAGCTGTATGTCCACCAACCCGTGTTTTCTGCATCGGCAGTCATTGTAGCTGAGCCCCACTCGCCTGTCACGTAACCATTCCAAGCGTGAACGCCAACTTCTGTCCAATCCGGAGCATAGAGGTGGAAAACGACGTCGATTTCATTTGTGTCGGCAAGTGCCTTGTTTGCATTGTATGCCGTCACTGCTTCAGCTTCGGTTGTATATGCATTGTTGCCGTTTGCGATGAAGTAGAATGCATTGCCTGTGAGGTTTTCAACATAGAACTCGTGTTTAACAATGGCTTCATCTGTTGCATGGAATATAACGCTGAATGACGTCACCGCAGTTGCATTTTCAAAGCTTACGCTATACCAACCGGTTTTATTCTCAACTGCTTGCATCTTATTTGCGTTGTAGGCGCCAATCTCACCAAGTGTTCCATTGTATGTGTAGAGATACACGTCTTGTCCTGCCGGCCAATCCGGAGCATAATAAGCAATCGTGTATTCATCCTTATCGAGAGATTCATATTGTTCAACTTCTGCTTTGGAGCTAAATATATGACCGTCTTGTGCAATCCAAAGTTCAATATTCTCACCAGCATAGTTTATATCAATGTTGACTCTCAAGGCTTCTGTCGTATCTGATTCATCAGAAAGAATAAGGTGATATTCGTTTGAAATCACTTCATCGGTCATATTGATGGAAACGCTATACCAACCATTATCACCTGCTGTCATTTTGGTTGTTCCCCAACCGCCAAGGACTTCTCTTTTACCCCAAATATATGCGATGATACCGTCTTCGCTCCACGTGGATGGCTTGTGCAAATGTACGGATGCCACAATACTCGTTGCCGGCTTTTGAGATGCAGCAGTTTCTGCCTCTGCATAGCTTGCATAAGTGCCGTCTGCCTTGCCGATGAGGTATACGTTTTGAGCATCGTCAATCACAAGGTCTGTTGTTTGATTTGAAGCACCGTCGTTGAAAATAATGTTGAAAGCATCCGTTGCGGGATTTGCTTCAACGTCAATCTTCACCCAACCTTCACGGCTGTCTTGAGTTGTTTTTGTGCCGGGCCATGTTCCAAGAAGCTCTTCATTGGCAACGTTGTACGTATAAGCATACACGTCTTGCCAACCCTCTGCATTGTAGAAATACAACGTGACAGAATCTTGCGGTTGAGGTGTAGGTGTGCTTGACAACGTGCAACCACAAACGCTACATACGCCTGTATTGCCAGAATCCGTGTGATTGCCGAGATCCTTTTTCTCAGAGCAATCCTCTGCCGTGCAATCATGCCAATGTTGATCGGCATTGCCACTCCAATCTTCTGACCAAGTGTGTTGATGCTCTGGTGTAGCATTGTCGCATGCGACAAATACGACGGATGCAATCAACAAAATTGCCAGAATAATTGCCAATTGTTTTTTCATATTCTTTCCTCCGGTTTTTTTATGTTTTTTGTCAAATTGCTTTGACGGAGTTTTTGTTTTGTTCTTTCCACCAAAAGGTATAAATGCCAGCCGACGCAGTTGCATCGGCTAGCATTTATCAAGGGGTGATTCATTTCACTATACTATTGACCATTTGGTCGAGTTTGATTTGAAGATTTGCGGACGTGATGCTTCCAACAAGCAATTCTTCACCAAATGCCTTCACTGCATCCCAATATCCCGTGAGTTTTGAAGTCTTGGGTTGGATGGTGCATACTGCCTCTTGTGTGAGTGCAGCCATAACCGCCTTGTCTGATTGAACTTTTTGCAATCCCAACAAAGCTTTGATTGTGGGTGCGTCACCGTTTGCATCATATCTCATGGATTGGCACGTTGCGTTGCCAAGCCACTTTGCAACCAACGTTGCAAGTTTCGGATCTTTTGTTGCACTGTTCACGCCATAGGCTTTGTAGTCGCCAAAGTTTGCCATGTCGCACTCTTTGCCGTCAATCGTAACCTTTGGCAAAGCAACTGCACGATAATCTTCGCCAAGATAGCTTGCGATGTCTTTTGCACTCCAAGTGCCCGAACAAAGTGCTGCGAGCTTCTTGTTTCTCAAAGCATTGCCGTCAGAACCGCTTCCGTCTGCCGCAAAGAATCTCTCATTCTTCACAAGGTCAATCAAGTATTCGCCAACTTTGTAGCCGTGTCCGTTGTTGAAATTGCAAGCAATCGTCGTTCTTGTGGGTGCCGTCAATGCATCTTCCTCTGTAAGGAAGAACGTGGACAAATACCAAGAGTCGTTGATTGTGATTGAGAAGTTGTCAACGTCTTTGCCCAAATCCTTGCTCATCATTGTGTCAAGTGACTTCACCTCGTCCTCTGTGTAGAACTGTGCGTTGTAGTACATGATGAACGTGTTGAGCGTGACAGGCACTGCATATACTTTGCCGTCAAGCATGGATGATTCAACTGCGTTTTCTGTGTAAAGGCTGTCAAGCTCCTCTTTCTTGATGTTGAGCGGAAGGATAAGACCTGCACTTGTCAACTCTGTGATACCGCCTGACGGGAACAAAAATACGTCTGCCGCAGCTTCGTTGTCTTTTTGAATTTCCGTGATTGAATTGTCAACACTCATCACTTTGAAGGAGAATTTGATGTCGGCATATTCAGGATATTCCTCTTTGAATGCTTCAATCATCTTGGGAAGATTGGCTTGCTCCTCTTGCGGTGCCCAAATTGTAAGCACTTGTCCTGCATCTTCTTCCTCTCCGCAAGCAACAAGCACGCTTGACATAACGCAAACAAGCAAACATACTGCTAAAATAAGACCAATAAACGAAAGTTTTTTCTTCATAATAACCCCCGAAATTTTGTAAAATCGACGTTGGTAAATCGATTTACTAAAATATAATATACCACAGCGGACAGAAAAGTCAATACCAATTACCAAATATTTTGTTTGATTTCTTTTTGTTTTTTCAAAAAAAACCAACACCACTTGCTTTTTCTATACACCTGTATTGTTAATCCTCTCTCACAGATGCCCACACGCCATATTTTATAGTTCTAACTCATTTGTATATTTATAATATATCCATATATCAACCCTATGCACGGAAAACAAAAAAAGCGGAGACACTCTCCGCTTTTTTCAACTTGCTCTGTACGTTATTTTTTGAAAACAGCGTTGAGCAATTGCTCGCAGGTGATTTTGCCCTCTGCAAGTAAAAAGAATTTTTCATTGAGAGCATCCACTGTTTCACACGTCGCTGCAATCAAATACATGAAAGTGTCTGAACTGAGCACGGCATCTCTATACGGGACACGCAAATTGAATCCGATATATCCAGTTTCATAGTCAAGATCCATATGTCCGTCCACAATACCAAAATTCAGCTTGTTTATTGCAATTGCAACCTCGTCACGCATTTCGCTTGGAATTTTGGCATCAAACGGAGATACAAGTCTAATTATCTGAGCGTCTGCATCAACAAAAATGTCAAGGAGTATTCTAATATCCTCACCACGAATGGCAAACCAAACGTTCATCTCCTCATCGTTGCGGTCATAATGAACACCGGCTCCATCCAAATATTCACGAAGTTGACCATAAACATATTTTGCTTCTTTCAAATCCATATTTTCCATAGTCATGCCTCCTCAAGCCAAAAATTTTCTAATGTCATCCACTGACATATGCTCTGAAACGATTTTGTTAAGCTTGTCATTGTACGCATCGATGATTGTCAATACGTGCATAAGCCAAAACTCAAACATCTTTTTCCCAACCATCATACCACGATAAGTTACGGCACTCTTGAAAGAAATATTCCCATCAGCATACGTAAAACAACCTTCCACCAAGCCGAGGTTGATAATGCTCAATGCGATGCAAAGATTTTGTTCCACGCTCTTGTCGATTTTAATGGGTATCATTGACAAAAAAGATACAAGTTGTCTGTCACCCGACACACGCATCATGAAAGGCATTGCAATATCATCGCCCTTTGCTCCGCTTGTTATCACCATGTCATCCTCGTGTTTGTCGTATTGAAAATCAATATCGTTCAACATTTCGCAAATGGTATCAAACACCTTCTTTGCTTGCTCATCCATAAATAGTCTCCTCCTTTAATTAAAAGCCCATTTTATTTTTTTGTTTTTGTACAAACGAGAACTCTTTGTCGGCAATTGCCCTTTCAAAATCTCTTGCAGTGAGGCAAATATCCTTTCTCTTTTCAAGCTCGCATCTCAATGCTGCCTTTGCCCAAGTGCGTTCAAACAGATTTCTCACAAAACGCCCGTTGCCGAATTCTCTTGCATCATATATTTCGCTTGGCAAATTTGCAAAATACTCCTTTGCGGCATTGCAAAGTGCGTCCTCATATGCAAATTTTCCGTCAAGCATCTTTTTGTAGATCTCGTATAGTTGATCTCTTGTGAAATTTGGAAACTCGATGGTGTACGGGATTCTGCTCTTGAGACCGAGATTGCCGTCCAACATCTTGTCCATATCGTCCGTGTAGCCTGCAAAGATGACAATCAAATCACTTCTGTGATTTTCCATCTCTGAGATAAGCGTGTCAATTGCTTCTCTGCCATAATCTCTGCCGTTGTCCGATCCCTTGAAAAGTGAATATGCCTCGTCTATGAACAACACCGAGCCGTATGCATCTCTGCAAATTCCGGTGGTTTTCGGTGCCGTTTCACCGATGTATATACCGCAAAAATCACGCCCTTGATACTCATAAAAATCACCGATTTTCAGCACGCCTTTTTCCTTGAAAATCTTGCCCAAAATACGTGCAACTGTCGTCTTGCCCGTGCCGGGGTTGCCAACAAAACGCATATGCATGCAAGGCATCTCATCCCCCTGTCTTTTGGCAAGTTCGATCTGTGCAAGCACTTGATTGATCTGCTCCTTGATCTTGTCGCATCCGACAAGTGAGTCCAAAGATTCGATTGCAACGGTTGTGCTTTGTCTTTGCGTACAAAGATTTTTCGTGTCGTTTGCACCTATCACTTGGCTGTCTTTGCCCAATTTTGCAACTCGGCTCTCTTTGATATAAATAAGCTCGTTTACCACTTTCAAAATTGTGTCAAAGCCATAGAATCTGCCGTCACTCTTTTCTTCGCTTATGCGCAGCATAAAGTCCGCCCAAGCCTTTGAGGTGAGCTTGAAGCCATATGCCTCAAACGCTCTCTTTGCGGTGAGTTTAACCTCGCCGTTGTCAAGTGGCGGAACGGAAATCACCTTTACGTCCAACAAGTCGCACAACGCACGGCGGACACGTTCCAAAATGTTTTTCTCAACGTACGGAATCCTGAAAATAAAGATGTTTTTCTTTGAACTATTATACAAAAATCTCAAGAATTTTCTAAATCTTTCACCGTTGAGCTTGTCGATATAGGCACTTATGTCCAACACCGCAACGCCCGCTTTTGTAAACGGTTCATCCGATTCGATCGCTTCCTCAAGACTGCGGAACATCTCACCTTCATCTCTGGCATCTCTGGGGATGCTCAATTTGTATTCCTTAACTTTGGTTGTTGAATTTACAACGTCCAATGACTTGAGAAGTTTGAGCAAATAGTCCGCATAAGTGGACATACCCATGCCGTCTCCGATAGAGAACAAATAACAACGTTCCACAAAAGCAGGCAAGGTTCTTCTTGTTTGCATATGCGGAACGACTTGGCGTATCTCCTGCATGAGAGCCTTAAACTCAAATGCGCCCACCAACTCTTTTTTCATATTATGCAAAATATTGTCCGCACCGTAATCCTCCTCATCGATAAAGTCGTCAAAAAGATCAATATCCTCGTCGTCATCGTCACTGTCGTCATCGTCACTGTCGTCATCGTCGTCGATGTCAATATCTTCGGATTCGTCATTTTCATCCTCTGCAATTTCGCCAACAACGTCAAGCGTATAATTCGCCTCGTCGTATGCCTGTGCCAAAAAGTCTTGCACTTTCTTTTTGAGCTCGTACGTGTCAATCTTATTCTCGTCATACTCAAATATCAAAGAATATATGCTCTCATCCTCTATGCGGACACCCTCAATCGACTTCAAAAAAGATATAACGTTGCTCACCGGCAAAACAGAATCCGACCTGCGTGTAAACAGCCATTTTTTATCAAACTCCAATGAAAATTTCATATAAAATCACTCCTCCATTCTAACCAACTTATGGACGTTTATCCCTGTCAATTCCTTTCTTTGTTTACACCATACACACGGATGTATGCACAGTCTAAAGAATAGTATACACTATGTTTGATTGCTTTTCAATAACAAAATTGACACTTCGCAATATTTGCGATGGTAAAAAAGCAAATAAACAAATATTGCCTGCACTTTTTGTGCAAGCAATATTCCGCTGATTTTATACCTTATTAAAACGCAACACATAGAAATAAGTTGTCTTTCAAGTGCTGAATAAATGAAAATCAAATTTCATATTCGGCACTTTATATTTCGTTTTGCGTTGATTAAAAGCCCATTTTGGATATTTTTGATGAATCGTATGAAAATTCTTTATCTGCGATTGCGTTTTCAAAATCCTCTTTTGCAAGACGCACTTCACTCTTTTCAAGCTCACATCTCAACGCTGCCTTTGCCCAGGTGCGTTCAAACAGATTTCTCACAAAACGCCCGTTGCCGAACTCTTTTGCTCCGTATATTTCGTCGGACAAATTTGCAAAATAATCACGTGCAACGTCGCAAAGCTCCTCGTCATACGCAAATTTTCCATTGAGCAAACGCCTGAACATCTCAAACAACTGCTCCCTTGTGAAATTTGGAAATTCGATTGTATAAGGCACTCTTGCTTTGAGACCGAAGTTGCTATCAAGCAATCTTTCCATATCGTCTGTGTAGCCTGCAAGAATGACGATAAGGTCATCTCTATGATTTTCCATCTCGCCAACAAGCGTGTCTATTGCCTCTCTGCCAAAATCACGGCTTCCGGGGTCGTTGGCTCTATATAGAGTGTATGCCTCGTCGATAAAGAGCACGGAGCCATAAGCATCACGGCAAATCGAGGTGGTTTTTGGTGCCGTTTCGCCTATATAAATTCCGCACAATTCACGCCCTGTATGCTCATAAAAATTGCCTATACGAAGCAAGCCTTCTTCTTTCATTATTCTGCCAAGAATGCGTGCCACCGTCGTCTTGCCCGTGCCGGGATTGCCCACAAAACGCATGTGCATGCAAGGGATTTCAATCCCCTCTTTGCGTGCAAGTCTAATCTGTGCGATCACCTGCTTTATCTGCTTTTTGATTCCATCGCACCCGACAAGTTCGTCAAGCTGTTCATATCCATGTCTTGCAAAATCCGCTTGAGCACACAATGCTCTTGCATCGTTTGTGGATATAACGTATGACTCCGGCGTTATTTTGGCATTGGGTTTGTTTGCATACCGTGCAACGGACAACTCCTTTTCATACACCAGTTCTCGCACAACTTTTTTCACTGTGTTGAAGCCGTAAAACGTGCCGTCACTCTTTTCCTCGATTATGCGTTGCATAAAATAATTCATGGAGTTTGGCGTGTATTTGAAGTTGTATTTTTCAAGCTCTCGCCTTGCAACAAGTCTTATATCGTCATTGCCAAGCGGAGGAATGGACACCGCCCTTATATTCAAAATATCTCCCAGTGCCGACTTTACACTCTCAAGCACGTCTTTTTCAACGTATGGAATTCTAAATATGAAAATATATTCTTCGCTGAATTCAAGCACGGTTTTGAGGAAGGATTTGAATCTTTCTGACGTGACCTTGTCAATGATCTCACTTATGTCTATGAGGGCAATTTTGACGTGTGTCAAATCACAATCGGTGAACAGTGACTCAACCTCCTCATACGCAAGATCGGGATTTCTTGAATCCTTCGGCAAGCCGATTTTTTTCTCGAGAACAGTCATTCTCTCGTCAATGCGTACAAGCCCGGAATGTCCTGCCACCAAGCCCAAAAGCTTTGCATATGTGGACATTCCCATGCCCTCACCCACAGAGAACAGATAGCTTCTATATTTGAAAATCTCTTGATTTTCTCGCTCGATAAGCTTGGGTGCAATCATGCAAATCTCATCGGCAAGCTTCTTGAATTCATCCGCTCCGACAAGTTCGGACACCGCTTTCATGGTTGTCTCCAATCTTTTGGCATTGATAAGATCCTTTCTCACGGATCGCTTATCCCCATCGTCAAAGGGAGGCGTGTTGCCCATATCCTGAATATCAAACGCAAACATAACGTCATCATCGTCGGGGTATAGATCAATGAGCGTGTGGAAAACAAAGTCGGAAAAGCTTTTGATGTCACTATCTTGACAATCGACGATAAGCATAAGCAAACCATCGTCATAATATTTGATTTTATTTCCGTCAATAATTTCATTTTTGAGCTTGGTTGACGGCAAAACGTCGTCTTTGCAATGTTTTGACACCCAACTCGTTCTAAACGTAATTTTATACCTATTCATCTTATGCTCCCTATTTATCTCAACTCGATTTATAATTTTCAAACAGTACAATAAGTATACAAACAAAAGAAGCTCTTTTCAAGCAAAATTTTATCCTACCTCAATTATAATATGAAAAAATAAAATTGAGCGCAAAATCAATGGCCTTTGAAAAACCTTCATCGGCATATTTTTTTGCACAAACAGCTTCGACAAACAAAAACGCATCCGCAAAAGCATAGATGCGTCAACGTTAATTTCAAGCCGACTTTTAGGTCAATACGTTGTTTGCCTATCGACACTCAAAGATTACACCCTCAAGCCCATCTCGTATGCCTCTTTGAAGGCGGAAGTTGAAATGACCGTCCCTTTTTCATATACACCTGTGCCGTAGATGATGCCCTTCTCAACTGCACCCTCAACACAATCCGCATAGCCTCTAAAACATGCAAGCGTTGTTTCAAGAGATGCTCTGTCATCGTCCGCACATGTTGCTATGTAATAGAATTCTTTGTCCTTGACCTCAAGCCAACGAGCAACAGTTCTGTCAATCACGGCTTTGAGTTGAGCGGAGATGGAGTAAAAATACACCGGGCTTGCAAGCGCCAAGACGTCGGCATCGATCATCTTTTGCAGAAGCTCTGCCATATCGTCTTTTTGCACGCACTCACCCGAGTGCTTTGCACAATAGTAGCATGCAAAACAGCCACCTATTTTCTTTTGGGCAACACTCACTTTTTCAACGTCGTTGCCGGCTTCCTTTGCCCCTTTTGCAAACTCGTCACAAAGCAAATCCGAATTACCGCCATTTCTTGGGCTTCCTGACAAAATAAGCACTTTTTTACTCATAAACATACTCCTTAAATGCGTTTTTGTGCAAAATCTCATATTGATGGCGCACGACTACACGCATCAAAAATGCGACTTTCATTGCTCAAAATTCAAGCAAAAATCAAACAGCTTTTTGCTGTTTTTGCCAAAATCAATTGTCGTTGTCATCCTCGTTTTTATCATCCGCAAGCACCCCCTCTTGAGGGTTGTTCTCTTGCACATCTGTGTCACGAAATTCATCAAACGGGCTGTCGCCGAGTGGCATATCCTCATCTTCCTCATCCAATTGAGATGAATTGTTAGACGGTGTCTTGTCAAGCTTACGCAAAGATTTTGCGACAAGCACAACAAGCCGTTTGTACACAATCTGAATGACGTAGTCTATCGCAACAAGTGCAATGGTGCCAACAAGTGCTATCATCCAATAATCGATCTTGTCCATAATCGAATCGTCGATGACGATTGTGTGGCAGACAAAATATAGCAGTGCAAGAGCAAGGTTAATATACACCACTTTGATGATGAGCGCAAGCCACCATTTGATTTTGTCACTGTGATTTAGAAGTGTGCCCGTTATCAATGAAATCGGTCCAAAATAGATGACGTAACCCATAACCGAAAAGACGTCACCAGCGATAAGCAAGGATAATCCTGCGGACACAATATATGCCATAATGGCGGAAAAATAATATCTCTGCGACAGTGGCACCATAAGAGCAATGCCCCCTGCAATGAAAAATGCGATGGTACTAAAGCGTACCACCACACCAAGCCAAACCATAAGCAAAGCCACCGCTGAACAAATTCCGGCAAGTGCAACACGATATATGGCTTGTTGACGAGATATTTTGCGTTTCATACTTATATATAATGAATAGTGAATAATTGTGGAGATTTTGAATTTCTCAATAAGAATTTAAGATTGTAAAAAATGCGATATTTTGGATGCTAGACAAGGAAGTGTGATTGTTCAAGACCGCCCAATGTACACTATGTACATGACGGGATCGGACAATTGCACTCACACGGTATAGCGCCAAATAGCGCATTTTTTAGCAACAGCGAATGAGATCTCCTCCCATACACTCACAGCAACAATCCGCACACCAAAGTGCTTGGCATGCCGTGCAAATACCGTCCGCAACGTCGGCATCGTGTTGAGAATAGGAACGGTCAGTGGCGGTGTCGTTTTTGCCGTAGACACCTTTTGAGCCCTGCTTGTCATAGGGGCGTGAACCGTCAATTTTCTTTTTTAGATTGGCAAGAGCACGTGAATATTTTTCATTTTCAGGCTCTAATTGGAGTGCGATTTCAAGCTGTTTTTTGCTGTCATTGAGCCAGTTTTTCTCATAAAAAACGATGGATTGGAAATAGTGCCACTCTGCTCCTCTTGTGGAAATCTCGTCAAGAGCACGTTGAGCAGACTCCACGTCCTTGCGACGAATGGCATCCTTGACAGCCTCGAATGAGGACTCCCCGTCACCATATACGGAAGACGCCTCTTGGGAGCGTTCCATTGCCTGTTGATACGCATCGTCAAGCAATTGAAGCATGCGAGCAGCCTCTGCACCGCTCTCGCCCTCGTCAAAAATATGTGCTTGATAATAAGCACGCTTTGCCTTGTATGCCTCAAGAATTTCGCTTTGAGAAGCATCGTTATTCAAGCCCAAAATCACAAACGGGTTAGTTGGCATTTTTCCTCTCCTTTGAGCAGTCGCTCCAGTTGCATTTTTACGCCAAGATATATGGTGTTGCTAAGCACGCCCTCATACATTTTAATCTCCATGGCGTTGTAGCACCCGACCATCTTGTTATATGTCGAATTCAGCAAAAACGCAAGTTCATCTGCGTTTTGTGCCAGATAATCCGCCTTTTTGGTGCACAAACCATAATTTAGCAAAAGCGGATTATAGTTGTTTTCTTTGCTGTCCTTCTCAACGTCGTCAACGGCATCGAGCAAGTATATGAGACGTCCCAAATTGTAGGTGAACGTGTCGATGTTATCATCCGTTTTGATCACAAGCCTTGTCACGTCTCGCATGAGTGTTGCAAAGCAATCCGCCACTCTGTCAATGCTGTCGCACTTCTCTTTTTCAAGGGTGTGGAGTGCGTCGAAACTCTTTTGCATAACGGCGTCTATCTCGCCAATTCTCTTGATTGCAACTCTCTTGCGGTGCACCAGCATATCTCTTGCAATCGCCCTTGACTTTTTGCCGTCACGCACGTCGTCGTCGAGGTTGTAATAGACAAACAGCACTGCAATATCTGCAACAATTTCAGACAGTTCGTCAGGCTTGACAAACACTTTCTTTTTGCCGTTGTAGGCACAAAGCTTCTTTTCAAAGCTCACTTCTGTGTTTGTGAGCGAATGCAAAAGCACGTTGTAGAACGTCAGGTCATAGCTTGTGCAAAGGCGTGTGAACTCCGCACCCGTTTGGGCAAGCGTTTTGCAAAGACCGCAATAAAAGGATTGATAGACGTTGAAATCCTTTATGTACATATTGAGCTTGTCCGGAATGACGTAGCCAAACATTGTCTTTGCACCTCACACAATTTTATAATATCCAAAATGTATTAAACCACCATTAAAATTAGACTTGCACAAATCCAACTTTTCTATACACCTTTGACAAGGTCTTGTTGGCGATATATGAAGCTTGTTGAGCGCCATCACGCATGATTTGCTCAAGATAATCCTTGTGCGACATATAATATGCGTGCTTATCTTGTATTGGCTTGAGATATTCGCATACCGCCTCACCGACTTTGGTCTTGAAATCGGCATAGGATGAGTGTGCAAACTCTTGCTCTACGCTTTGGATGGGCGTGTCGGTGATGACGGAATAAATGGTGATGAGATTGCTTATGCCGGGCTTGTCCTCTCTAAAGACGATTTCACTGTCACAATCCGTGACTGCACGCTTGAACTTACGCATGATCGTATCCGGATCATCCAAAAGCCTTATAACACCGTTGAGATTGTCATCCGTCTTGCCCATTTTGGTGGTGGGATCAAGCAAATTGAAGATCTTTGCACCCTGCTTTGGGAAGATACCGTCCGGCACGACAAAAGTTGGAGAATACTTGGTGTTGAAGCGTTGTGCAATGTCTCTTGCAAGCTCGAGATGTTGTTTTTGATCCTTGCCGATGGGCACCAAGTCCGCTTGATAAAGCAATATATCCGCCGCCATAAGCGTGGGATATGCAAACAATCCAAGGTTTACGTTTTCGGGTGCCTTTTCGCTCTTTTCTTTGAACTGCGTCATACGGCTTGCCTCGCCAAATTGAGTGTTGCAATTGAGCACCCAAGCAAGCTCTGAGTGTTGATGCACGTGCGATTGCACAAAGAGCACGCTCTTTTGAGGATCGAGACCGATTGCCAAGAACAATGCCATAAAGTCATACGTTCTGCGACGCAAATCTTGAGGCAAATTGTTCACGGTGATAGCATGCATATCCGCAACGGTATATATGCACTTGTATTCGTCCTGAAGTTGAACCATATTTTTGAGTGCACCGATGTAGTTGCCAAGTTGCAAATCACCCGTGGGCTTGAGTGCACTATATACGACTTTTTGTTTTGCGTTGTTGTCTTCCATAATAGTTATACCTTTATCAATTCATAGAGTCGGCAATTTGAAGCACTACGTCTTTGATCTCATCTCTGCCGATAACTCTATTGTGTATTTCTTCTCTTTCATCCAAACCTATCAAAGCGTCGGGGCATTCGAGTGCGGTGAGATTGAAAAGCTTTGCAATTGCTCTTATGCTGTCCTTTTCTCTACCGCCTATCGCATTGAGGACGTCCTTTGCAAACTTGTAGGCATTTGCCGTTGAGAGCACGATTGCAGGGGTCTCATCATCCGTATCGCAAGAGTAATCGTTGTATACGCTCGCTCCCACCGCCGTGTGCGTATCCATGATATAATCGTCTATATCAAAGAAAGTTGCAATGGCGGATTTGGTGTCCTCCTCGTCTGCCCAGCCTGCGTCAAAGAGGCAAATGTCCTCCACTTCGGATAAGTCAAGCTCAAATTTGCCCGTCTTTTTTAGATTGGTGTAAAGCTCCTTGACCTTTTCATCGTCACGATCAACAAACTCATAGATAAGCCTTTCAAGATTGCTTGAGATGAGAATATCCATAGATGGTGACATCGTCATGTAGAAGTCACGATTGACGTCATATTCGCCCTCGTTGAAAAAGTCCGTGAGCACATTGTTTGCGTTGGATGCAATGATGATTTTGTTGATAGGCAAGCCCATGCGGTAGGCATAATAGCCTGCAAGTGCATCGCCGAAGTTGCCCGTTGGAACAGTGAAATTCACCTTTTGACCAAACTCGATTTCATCACTGTCAACCAAGTCGCAATATGCAGATATATAATAAACGATTTGAGGGGCGAGTCTGCCCCAGTTTATGGAATTTGCAGACGACAAAGCAATGTTTTGGGCATTGAGCCTTGACTTGATTGCATCGTCTGTAAACACTCTTTTTACGGCGGTTTGTGCATCGTCAAAATTGCCTCTTATGCCAAACACGTGCACGTTGTTCCCCTCTTGCGTGACCATTTGCAAGCGTTGAAGCTCACTCACGCCCTTTGAGGGATAAAACACTGCAACGTGAGTGCCGTCAATATCCTTGAAACCTTCAAGGGATGCCTTGCCCGTGTCACCGCTCGTTGCCGTAAGAATGAGAGTCTGCTCGTTTATGCCAAGCTTTTTCTTGCTTGCCGTGAGCAAATACGGAAGCAGGGTGAGTGCCACGTCCTTGAATGCACAAGTAGGTCCGTGCCACAGCTCAAGCATATACAGCCCGTCCTCAACCTTGACAATGGGACAAACGGCATCGTCATCAAAACGCTCGTATGCTTTTTGAGTGTAACTCAAAAGTTCCTCATAGGAAAAGTCATCCATATACAAAGATAGGATTTTGGCACTGCGTTGTGCAAAACTCATAGGGATAAGCGCTCTAAAATCTTCCTCGCTTAAAATCGGGAATGACGTCGGAACAAAAAGTCCGCCGTCATCCGAAATACCCTTTACAATTGCCTCGCTCGCAGAAATTTGAACGTTTGAATTTCTGGTACAAGTATATTTCATATTCCTAGTCTAATTATGCACGAATGAAATCGGGAAAATTCTCCTCGTTTTCGCTGACTGTGACAACAAATCTTGTGTCCGTGCTCTTTGCGACCTCTCTGAGATCATCAAAGAAGTCCTTCATTTCAAACACCGTCTTGTTGAGCATTCTGTGTGCTCCGTCAATGTAGAGTGTTTCAATATCGTGATTGCCCGCAAGTAAACCCCTGATGAAGCCCATAAGTGCATCTTCGCTTACAGGGGACTCGCCCTTCTTAAGTTGGCTGGCATTGACAACTCTAATTTGATAGCGGAGAGAATACATATATCTGTCCGTATCTGTAAGAAAGACTATGTCTCCCTTTGCCGTTTCGACGTTGTCGTTTGCCATATCAATAATGATTTTGGTTTTACCCGTGCCCTTTGCTCCTGATATAAATTTAATCATAAGCACCTCCAGTACTTACATTATATATAATATATTTGTCAATTTCAACCCCGAATTTCAAAAACTTTTCATATTTGATTATTTTAATAACCAACACAAAAAGATCTCGCGTCACGTCTAAAAATAAACTTTATTCATCTATGTTTTCAAGCATCTTGTTTTGGACGGCAATTTGCAAAGCACTTATCATCTCATCAAGATCGCCAAGCATAAATTTGTCTATGCTGTACAATGTAAGACCTATGCGGTGATCGGTGACTCTGCCTTGCGGAAAATTGTACGTTCTTATTCTTTCGCTACGGTCACCGGTGCCCACTTGAGCTCGTCTGTTTTCGGCATACTCTTTCTTCGCTTGTGACTGAAAATGGTCATAAACTCTCGATTTGAGCACTTTAAGTGCCTTTTCGCGATTTTTTATCTGGCTTCTCTCATCCTGACACTCCACCACGATACCTGTTGGAATATGTGTCATTCTGATTGCAGACTCCGTCTTGTTGACATGCTGTCCGCCTGCTCCGCCCGAACGATACGTGTCCACCTTTATGTCGTTCTCATTGAGAGTCACTTCAACGTCTTGAGCCTCGGGAAGCACTGCCACCGTGACGGTGGACGTGTGTACTCTGCCTTGTGATTCCGTTTCGGGAACACGCTGGACTCTATGCACACCGCTTTCAAACTTGAGCTTGCCCCAAGCCCCCTTGCCCGTTATCATAAACACAAGCTCTTTTGCTCCGCCAAGCTCGGTGTAATTCATGTTGACTTCTTCAACCTTCCAACGATTGTTCTCTGCATAATGGCGGTACATTCTCATAAGCTCGGTGCCGAACAATGCAGCCTCGTCTCCGCCTGCTCCCGCCCTTATCTCCATAATGACGTTGTTGTCCTCATTTGGATCTTTTGGCAACAACGAGAGCTTGAGTGCATTGATATCGTTGTCGATCTCGTCACGCAAATCATCAAGCTCTTGCTTGACCATCAGCTTCATATCGGCGTCCGTCTCAAGTGACAACATTTGCTCACAATCGTCAAAATCACGCTTGTGAACAGAATATACTTCGTATGCCTCAACAATGGGCATAAGGTCGGAATGCTCCTTTGAAAGAGCACGGAATTTGTCCATATCCGCAATAATTTCCTTTTGGGAAAGAAGCTCACCTATTTCATTATAGCGAGCTTTGATTTTATCCAAACGATTGAGCATTCCGTCACTTATTTTCATTTTCTTTTCACCACTGCAATTCTATCAATACCTGCAATGTCCTTTTGGATTTCAACGTCAAAATCACCAAAAATATTCTTGATATCTTCCGACTGATTTATACCGAATTCCAAAAGAAGCACGCCGTCTTGCTTGAGATGGCCGTCCAAATCTCTTGCGATTATACGATAAAATTTGAGTCCGTCACTGTCACCGTCAAGAGCGAGCTTCGGCTCGAAATCTTTGACCTTGGCAGAAAGCTTTTTGACGTCCTCCGAGGGGATGTAAGGCGGATTTGACACGATCACATCAAACTTCTTGTTGGCAACCGCACCCCACATGTCACCCTTTGAAAAATCCACTCTGACGCCCGTATTCAATGAGTTGGCAAGTGCCACGTCAATCGCACCAACGCTTACGTCGCAAGCACTGACGTTTGCATGCGTATTCTTTGCAATCGCAACGGCAATAGCTCCACTGCCCGTGCACAAGTCGAGCACATCGGGCTTTTGATTTTCACCCATACCGTTTATTTGTGCTATGGCTTTTTCAACAAGCTCCTCCGTTTCCGGACGAGGAATGAGCACGTTGCTGTTGACGGCAATTTTAATCCCGTAAAACTCTGCATATCCGAGTGCGTATTGAAGGGGTGTGCCGTCCTCCATTTTCTTTGCGATGTTTTGAGCATTTTCAAACTCCGCCTTGCTTATGGATTTGAGAGAGGCAAGCTCGCTACGCTTTTTGTCCGTAACCTCGACAAGAAGCCAATCTATATCCGCCTCGTCGGCTGTCTTTGCCATGTCTTTGAGCTTTGCTCGTGCATAGTCATACGGCACACGAATGTCAAATTTCGTCTCTTTAAGGTTGGGATTTTCATCCATAGCCAACACTGTCTTAAATGCCGTTATGGACACTTCAAGCATGTCGTCGGTAGGCTCTTTTGTGGTGAGTTTTTGAAGTGCCATGCCCGGAGCACGCAAAATGCGTACAAACAAGCAATCACTCTTTGCAAGAAGCTTGAGAAGCTCGTAAGAAAGGCCTGCCACAACCGGCAAAAAGAGCAATTTGAAAGCTATTTTTATAAGTCCGTTTGCGATTTTCACACCGGCTCCACTGCCCTGAACGACAAGTCCGCACCTTTCAAGCATAAAGTTGACGAGCACAAACACCATAATGCTGATTGCCACAACAAAAAATAGGAAGGTGGTTCCGCAACGAGAATGTTCTCTTTTCATCTTTCTTGCGTTTTCAACGGTGAGATCAAGCCCGTGCTCATAACACGTGATAACTTTGTGCTCCGCTCCGTGATACATAAACACTCTGCGGACGTCCTTCATGAGCGTGACAAGCACGATGTAGCATATAAATATGCAAAGCATTAGTCCGCCCTCAATGAGGCTGTACCAAAGGCTTTTGAGAGATGAAGTTGCTATTGCCGTGATGTTGTCACATATAAGCGATGCCAAGAAATTTGGCAAAATCATAAACAATGCAACCGCAAGCAACACGCCCAAAATCACTGAAAATCCCATGAGCAAATTCATTGGATTTATTTTCAGCTTTTCGGCAATCCACTTGTCCGCCTTGGTCGGCTCGGCATAATCACCGTACACCTCTGCAGAACGCATAATAATTCCCGTGCCCTCAAAAAGTTGAGTGATGAGGTTGACAACGCCTCTTATAAAAGGCAAACGCAAAAAAGCATTGCGTTCTTTTGCACTCTTGGTGTATTTGCTTTCAACGGTGATCTCGCCAGAGGGAGTACGCACGGCTGTGGCAATAGAGTGAGTGCCCTTCATCATGACACCCTCAAGCACCGCCTGTCCGCCGATATTCGTTCTGCGTACCGCTTTTGATTTTTTGTCAATAATGTTTTGTTGTTTTTCTTTCATACGCGCTTTGAATATGTATTATTTGGGATCGAACACAGTCCGCCCAAAATTATCATTTTAACAAGTAAAATGCAGACACGAAATTGCGTCTGCATCTTGTTGTTAGTCGAGATTGTATCTCTTCTTGAATTTGTCGACGCGTCCACCGGTGTCAACAAGCTTCTGTTTGCCGGTAAAGTACGGATGGCACTTTGAGCAAATTTCAACACGAAGTTCATTAACGTTCTTGGTTGTACCCGTCTGGAATGTGTGTCCACATGCACACACGACTGTTACGTCATGGTATTGAGGATGGATTCCTTCTTTCATTGCTATTCTCCTAACTCGTTTTTTTACACCCACATGCGCCAGTATGTTACGCAAATATGATATAAAGCTTGTTTATTATATATTTATATAAACCAAATGTCAAGCAATCCACGCAACTGAATATAATAGATTTTTCCGCAAAAAAACAAAGACTCGCAAGCCAGACTTAAACCCAACCATATGCATTATATTTGCCGTGATTTCAGCTCACTTTCACAAATCTAATTGACCGCAAATTCCGTTTTGCTTACACTTATTAACAGTAACGACAATTTCATTATGAAATCGGGCTGATGAACGTTGAGCAATTGGCACTGTCGTTTCTTTTTTATTTCTTATTTGCCAAATTTGCAATGTCATAGTCTATTGATAAGATTTTTGTGGATTGCAATATTCTTTTAGGCGCAAGCGTCACTTGCCTACACATTTTTCACGGGATCTGCCGTGTCGGTTAGATTTACTTGACATAATTTCCGCAAAAGCATATTACTAGCGGAAGCCCAACTCAATCTAATATGATTGTTTGTTGCTGACACAGCAATGCGTGCCCAGCCGAGCATCAAGAGGTTAGTAAGTGGAGCTAATGACTTCGAATGTTACAACCTCTTTTTCTTTTTGTTCCGGTATTGAAAGCCTCAAAAACTTTCAATACAAATATAAAACAGCACAATTTTTCAAGATTAAAAATTTATTTTTTCAATCTGCTTGACAATTTATTTTATTTATCATATTATAGTCAAGCATCAATATCGCGGGGTAGAGCAGTCGGTAGCTCGTCGGGCTCATAACCCGGAGGTCGTAGGTTCAAGTCCTTCCCCCGCAACCATTATGCGAGTTTGAATTTAGCAGGTCGGCATTGTCGGCATGAATTTATTTGAGCTTGCAACCACGTTGTGCGGGGTGCAGTCGCACTCCCCACAACTCAACACCAAAGCAAGTATGGCGGCGTAGCTTAGTTGGTTATAGCGGCCGGTTCATACCCGGCAGGTCATTGGTTCGAATCCGATCGCCGCTACCATACGGAAGCTTAGCTCAGTTGGTTAGAGCACCTGCCTTACAAGCAGGGGGTCACAGGTTCGAGTCCTGTAGCTTCCACCATCCAAACACACGGCCCTATGGTCAAGAGGTCTAAGACATCGCCCTTTCACGGCGGTAACCCGAGTTCGAACCTCGGTAGGGTCACCAAAAAGCACAAGTACCAACTTGTGCTTTTCTTTTTACCGAGGTTTTGGATATTTCATATCCCCCACGCCTTGCGTGGCGAACTCGGTACACCCGACTGACGCTTCTCTTTGTGAGTAAACTCACCCGTTCCGCTATTACGGCAGTCCTTTATTCGTCTGCCTACGAACCTCGGTAGGGTCACCAAAAAGCACAAGTACCAACTTGTGCTTTTCTTTTT
>CAZXUW010000001.1:0-103981 GCA_964644355.1 uncultured Bacteroides sp. | reverse complement strand
TGCCTACGAACCTCGGTAGGGTCACCAAAAAGCACAAGTACCAACTTGTGCTTTTATTATGCAAAAAAAATACGGACTTCGGGGTGAAGTTCGTATTTTTATTGTTTTTTTGGCAAAGGTTGCGTATGCCATTCCGTCACAAACTACTTATTGAATATCATCATCTTTTGTTTGGAACAATCCGTCCTTCATCATATATTGGTTCATTTCGCTGAGGTTTTCACCGTCGAACTTACGCATTCTTTGCACTCTTGCAGGCACACCCGACACAAGCGTAAACTCCTCAACGTCCTTTGTTACGATAGCTCCCGTTGCCACGATAGCCCCCTTTGCGAGCTTGACACCGGGCAGGATTGTCGCATTGGTATACACCTTTGCATAATCCCCGATTTCCACGCCGTTGTAATCTCTATGCATATGGTCGTGCTCGCTATGTGAGTGTGTGAAAATTTTGACATACTCCGTAAGCATAGCAAAGTCACCCATTTTCACTCCGCCCTTTGAGTCAATATAGCACCCAGCATTCCAAGACACGTTGTCACCCACCTCGATGCGATGTCCATAGTTGAACCTACACCCCTCGTTTGCGACAAAACCGTCACCGCATTTCTTAAACAATTTCTTTGCGATGCTTTGTCTCAAGGGCACTGCAAAAGCACAGTTTACACCAAGCGGAACTCTGTCGATCATATCCCAAAGGATATGCAAATTTCTCTGCTCCTCACTATAAGGATCCATATCCCCCATGGGCATATAATCACCCCAGAGCTTAAAGCTTCTCACACTCTGCTCGTCATATCCATCAAAGCCGATGAGGCTGAGTGCTTCCACCATGTTTTTTGCTGAAAGTCCGTCGTTGATAAGGGCTTGTATACGTGTCAATTTTTCTTCGATTTTGTTCATAATCTTGCCTTTATTTTGATATATTTGGCACTTAAAGTGTCTATTTGGTCATTTTACGTGACATATTGCCGGTTTCATATCGGCTGTTTTTACCACTCGTCCACGCCAAAGTGATAGGCTGTATATGCACTATATTCCTCGCCTTTTTTGAGCAGTGTACTATCAAAGCAATCCACGTTGCAAGCATTAGGATAGCCCTGCGTTTCCATGCAGAACGCACTTTGATATCCATACACTTTTTTACCCTTCAAGCCGTCAAGGAAGTTGCCTGTATAAAACTGCATGCAAGCTCTATCCGTAACCACGCTCATACACACACCGCTATGCTCCGCCTTTGCGGTTGCAACACGCCTTACGCCCTTGCCGTTGAGCACGTAATTGAAGTCGTACCCTCTTGCGATTTTAAGCATATGCTCGTCTGCATTTATATCTTTTCCGATTGCTTTTTCTTGCGAAAAATCAAAGGCGGTATTCTTTATATTTCTCTTTTCACCATGCGGAATAAGTTCGTCGTCAACCGGTGTAACAAAGTCTGCATCAATCATAACTTTGTGGTTGAGCACGCTCTTGAAGTCACCGTCCAAATTGAAATACGCATGGTTTGTAAGCGAGCAATGCGTATCACCGTCCGCCGTGGCACTATATCTCAATTCAAGCGTATCGTCATCCTTAAGCGAATAAATCACACTCGCTTCCACTGTTGACGGATACCCTTCCTCACCATCATCACTCACCCTTGAAAGTTTAAGTCCGCAAGGCAAAATTTCGGCATTCCACATCCTTGAATCAAAGCCGACTTTTCCGCCGTGCAAATGATTGTTTCCGTCATTTTTGTATAGGGTATATTCTTTGCCGTTGAGGGCAAATTTTGCACCGCCTATACGATTGCACACTCTGCCAATGACGGCATTGAAATATGGATTATCTCCCATAAAGCCGTCCGCATCGTCAAATCCGGCAACCACGTCAATCAACTCTCCCTCTCTGTTCTTGACAAAAAGCTTTGCGATGCGAGCACCGTACGTGATGATCTCAACACGCATTCCGTGATTGTTTTCAAGCGAGTACGTTTCGATCCCGCTATGCGATTTCCCTTCAAATTGAATTTTCATAACAACCTCTATTTAGTATAAACTTTACAGTTCTTCCTCTTGATTTTCGCCGTTTCTATCCACCTCGAAGATGACGTCGTTTTCAACGTCGATTTCCTCAAGCGTGGTATTGTATCGCTTCCCTTTAAGTGTAAGCATAATCTCGTTTGACAGCGAAGCGGTTGGATAGTACACTCCGTCAACGCATTTGGGATCAACAAAGTAGGAATCAAACACCCAATACAACGTTGCCATATGGATGTCACCAACCAGTCCGTATCCGTCTTGCAGACCTGTCAAAATCGTCCAAGTGGACACGTCGAACATTTGCTTTTGCACTGCTTCTCTGCGTTCGGGATTGCTTTGCAAATACTGGTCGTAAGCAAACGGCATACCAGCATACACGTCAAGCACAATGCCGTCTTTTGCAAGATGTTCAAAGCAATCCGCAAACACCTCAACCACCCCTCTGTCACCGATAGGCTCGTTGATATTTTCAATGGTTGTAGGCATATCGTAGTTTGGAATTTGTGAAAGGATATCTCCCAAGTACGGATCGGCAAAGGTCATTCTGCTAGGCAAACAGTTTTTGCCGATAATACCTTGTTTTGCCATATTTGACAAAAGATATGCCGTTGCAACAGACGAGTGAGCACCATAGCTGTGCGACACAAATCTTATATCCTCGTCATAATTTGCAAAACAATTTGCATACTCTTTGGCAAATCTGCACGCCACAGAGTGACTCTTATCAAGATCCGACCAAATATATCTAAACAAATTCACCAAATCTCCCGCATAATGGCAGTAGTCCATTGAGCAGAAATTATATCCATCGGCAATAATTCTGGGAGCAAAAGTAGAAGCGTTGTCGCAAATCTCGCCTTCGGCATAGCTATCCGTCATCCAACCGTGGAAAAACACTACGGTCGGTTTGTTTGTGTCAAAATAGTCTTTGGACAAATCAGTTGCATATCTTTGATACGAGCCGTCTTGTGCGTAAAAATACAAACCTATATCACTGCTGTAATCCACGCTCAAATCCGTCTCCATACCCTCACCGCTTTTATCGCAAGCGGACAAAAGGAGTGCGGATGTCAACATCAAAACCGCAACAAACACTGCGACAAATTTTTTCATAACTATCCCCTTTTATACGGTCGTGTAAAACATATATTTTGCACAAAACCGCTTTTATCGGTCAATTTTGCACGCACTACGCTCTGTTTGCGTATTTTACATGCAAAAATTACGCTTTTCTATCAAGCACGCAAAGCGTTTCCACATTGCTTGTTTGGCAGAACATATCAAACGGTGTAACACGTCTTATCTCAAACTCTTTCGACAAGATTTTCAAATCTCTTGCAAGCGTTTGCGGATTGCAACTTATATACACAATACGTTTCACGTCTGCCCTCATTGCCCCCTCAAGCACGTTTGCATCACAGCCCTTTCTCGGTGGATCGAGGATGAGTGCAAGTGAGGTCTCTTTGCGGGCAGGTTCTTCACCAAGATAATATGGCGAATTGACAATCTCGTCAGGCAAATCCTCTTGCACGTCTTGCTCTTTTGCCTGTTTTCTCTTTGAGGATATAAAGTCCAACACGTCCTCACAATGACACTCAACTCTTTGGCTCAAATGCAACTCTTTCATAAGAGCTTTTGCATTGTCTACGGCGCTCGGCTCAATCTCAACGGACGTGATTTTTGCATTTGGCAGACGCATTGCAATCTGTGCTGTCAGCAGTCCCACTCCAGAGTAGAACTCCAAAATATCTCCGTCAAAATCCTTGAGCTCCTTGCACACCTCATTGTATATTGCATCCCTAACGTCGTTGTTCACTTGCAAAAAGCTTGTCGGTGAAACCACCGCATCAAAAACGCCAAGATTCTGTTTTTTCTCTTTGCCATACACAAGCTTTGTGACATTTCCGAAAATCACGTTGGTATTCTTGGTATTCTCGCTTATATATACGGCAACGTCACCAAACTCCTCCTCAAGCTTTTGGCAAAGCTCCTTGAGCTTGTACACCCTGTCACCGTTTATCACAAGCGTAACGCAAAGCGTATCGAGGTGTCTTGCAACCACGTGCCTGAGCAATCCTTTTTGAGTTTTCTCGTCATACACGCTTATATTGTAAGCGTTTGCCCATTCCGTAACGATTGCAATGAGTTTTCCCGCCCATTCACCGTGAAGCGGACACCACTTCATAGGCACAACCGTATGCGACCTCTTTTCAAAGAAGCCGAGCGTCACCCTGTTTGTTCTGTGCTTATATCCAAACGGAAGCGAAATCTTGTTGCGATACTCCCAATCATTGAGTCTCACAACGTCGTCCACTTTGACGTCAAGCCCACCGACTCTTTTGAGTGCGTTTGACACAGCTGACTTTTTCACTTGAAGTTGTGTGTCTCTATCCAAATGTTGGATATCGCAACCGCCACAAGTGCCGAAATACGGACATTTAGGTTTGACTCTATGTTCGGACGGTTCCACCACTTCAAGAAGTTCCGCCACGGCATAGTCCTTTTTGACAAAGCGGACTTGGGCACGGATAATCTCCCCCCTTATGGCAAACGGCACAAAGACGGCAAAGCCGTCTACTTTAACAACGCCCTCACCGTCACTTGTGAAGTCACAAACTTCTCCGTCTATAATATCGTTTATTTCAACTCTAAACATACGCACATACAGTCAATAGTAGGCTTCAAATAAGTGTTTATTCAAATTTACCACTTGAGCACGCAAAGCGTGCTATCCCAAACAGATAATTTTCACGAAACGTTGCAGGAGTTTTACACTAGCAATAAGGTTTAGTGAAAAATTATCTGTGCGGAGTGGCGTGGAGATCAAGCGTGATTTTGGCAATAATCGCAAATTAGCTACCGTTTTGCTCCCACGAGATTGCCACGGTCATTACATCCCCTAGCAATGACAGTGTTGAGAATATGCGATTGATGCCATTATCACAACGTAGATCGACACGCTGTATCAGCACTCAATCTCACCGCTCAATGCCTCTTTATATTTGGTCATGAACGTTTCAACTCTCTTGTAGCCGACACTCATATCGATGCCGATTTCACCTTGCTTTCTAAAATACCAATTGTACAGTTTGAGAGCGTCGTCTCTTGCAGGCCCAAATGGGAATCTCAACACATAGCAATGGTCTGAACGGAAGAGGTTTTTGCCAACGTAGTACTCATTCTTCACACCGGCTTTTGTCAAGGCTTCACCCATACGCTTTGCCTCACCGAGACACAAGAAGTCCGTCATACCGCCACTGTTGTAGCAATCAGGCAAATTCTCATTCAAGAAGTTGTAAGGATTTGAATATTTATAAAATTCCCAATTTCTAAATTCTTTTCTTGAAAGCTTACCGGACACGTATCTCACAATGAGTGTGTTTGTAAGCGGAATACGATACATCACGTCAAAGCTGAATGCCGCACTGACAAAGATAAGTCCTGCAGGTTTTGTCTTTGGCTTGCCGATGTTGAGAGCCTCGGCATATCCCTCAGCCGAATAGCAACAACCAAGGCATGACGTAAGATGTCCGCCGCTGCTGTCACCCGTGACGGTGATGTTGTTTTCATCTATACCGAATCTATCTGCGTTGTCGCAAAGGAAGTTGTATGCATCCACGCAATCTGCAAGGTCGTGAGGGAAGAAAACTTCCGGACAAAGCCTATGGTCGATAACAGCAACCACGGCACCCATCACCGCAAAGCATCTTGCATATCCGTCACGGCGCTCTCTATTGTGGATCATCCAACCGCCACCGGGGATATCCATAACGCAAGGAGCCTTTCCGCCAAGCGGATGGGAGGGATAATAAATATCCATCACAAGCTCTCTGCCGTCAACGCACTTGTATACAACGTTTTTTTCAACTTTGATTTCATCATTGAAAGGCGTTCTGCCGTTTGGAATTGCCCTTGCACCCTCAAACAAATCAAAGACGTCTGCCATCAAAGGACGACGGAACATTCCATACTCTTTTCTGAACGCTTTTTCAAGTTTCTTATCTTGTTTTTTGAGCTGTTTTTTGTCAGCTTTATACTTTGCTCTCAAATCTTTTTGCTCCTTACGCAAGGTTGCACTGTCCTTGTTTTCGTCCTCAAAAAGCTTGACAACGTCATCTGCAAGTTGTCTCTTGAGAGCCTTTTTATCTTGCCTATACCAAACCTCAAAATACTCGTGTTGTTTCATAATTTTCCTCCATATTCCTCACTTACAAGGATTGTGGCAAGGCGGATAAATTCCGCCATTGCCGACAAATATTGTACTTTAATCTTTGTTTATGCCACAATAAACAGCTTATTTTGCATAAACCTTCTTGAGTCTTGCAAATCTCGGAAGTCCGTTCTCAAGCGGAGCTTTTGCATCCCCTTGAATGAGCGGAAGTGCGTATTTGACAAACTCGTCACTGATGTAGGTGCCGTCGTTTGTGATCCACTCATCCGGCACTTTCTTCTCCGTGTTTGCGGCAAGTTCAAGTGGCATAAGCACGTTTGTGCAAACATAGCCACCGTTTTCATCAGCGTCACGACGGAAGATAACCATCTTGTCTGTCTCGCCCTCGCAAGCCATCTTAACTGCAAATGCACCTGCATTGAAAGCTTCCTCAACGTCGTTCTTTGAGGCAAGATGTGCTCCGCAACGTTGCATGAGGCTAAGCTCGATACCTCTTGTCTTATAGCCTGTCTTTTCTTTGATAAGGTTTGCAAGGATGGATGCAACACCGCCAAGTTGAGCGTGTCCAAAGCTGTCTCTTGCCACTGTGCCGACGCTCTCGCAAATGAGAGTGCCGTTGCTGTCGTGGATGCCCTCTGACACAACTGCGATACACTTGTTGTTGTTTCTTGCACATACGCCCTTGACGTCCTCTACGAACTTGTCCACGTCAAAGTCTTTTTCAGGCAAATAGATGAGGTCTGCACCAAGACCGTTCACGCCTGCAAGAGCTGCGGATGCCGTGAGCCAACCTGCGTGTCTGCCCATAGCCTCGATGACACAAACCATCGGTGTATCATACACTTTTGCGTCGAGGTTGACTTCCATAACGGTTGTTGCGATATATTTTGCCGCACTTGCAAATCCTGGGCAATGGTCTGTGCCATAGAGGTCGTTATCTATGGTCTTTGGCACGCCGATGACGTTGCAATCATAGCCGACCGATTGCAAATACTTGCTTATCTTGTTGCACGTATCCATGCTGTCATTTCCGCCGTTATAGAAGAAATAACGCACGTTGTACTTCTTGAAAACTTCCAAAATTCTCTTGTAATCCGTGTCGTCAACGTCGGCGTCTTTAAGCTTGTAACGCACTGAACCCAGAGCGGATGACGGCGTATATTTCAAAAGTTCAAGCTCTTTTGGATCCTCTTTTGACATGTCAAAAAACTTCTCGTTGAGAAGACCTACAATGCCGTGTTCCAAACCGTAAACAGCGGTGATGTTTTCCTGTTTCAAAGCCTCGGTAAAAACACCCGAAGCACTGCTGTTAATGACCGATGTCGGACCACCGCTTTGTCCGAACATGCAAGCACCTTTTAAGTTTTTCATATATTCTCCTTTTGTTTTGAATTTGATTTTATCTGCTTATAATTTGAGCGATTTCATACAGTTTCTCATCAAAGCCTTTCTTGCAAGAGAGAGCCTCGATGATTGTCGTATCAAAGATTTCACCGCCACGTATACCCACGGCTCTGCCCGATTGACCGCACTCGATAAGTTCCACTGCTCTGCAAGCCATTTTTGCTGCAAGCACACGATCCTCGGTTGTGGGATTTCCGCCACGTTGCATCCACTTGAGTGCCATATGGTTTACTCTCCTGCCGGTTGCCTC
Source organism: uncultured Bacteroides sp. (assembly GCA_964644355.1). GTDB lineage: Bacteria > Bacillota > Clostridia > Christensenellales > CAG-917 > CAG-475. The sequence goes on along the minus strand of CAZXUW010000001.1, from coordinate 96,135 downwards.
GCTTATCTTTTGAGTAAGCTCGTCCGTAAGCTCGGTCTTGCCCTCTGCAAGCACGATGATCGATGAGGATTTGCCTCTGTCAAAGCCGTCCTTGATGGTCTTTGCCACCTCGTCCACGTCGGTTGGCACTTCCGGCACAATGACGTATTCCGCACCGCCTGCAACAGCGCTGTTGAGAGCGATATTTCCGCATGCTCTGCCCATAACTTCAAGTATCATAATCCTGTCGTGAGAAGTGATTGTATCACGAAGCTTGAGGATTGCATCCACCACCGTATTGCACGCCGTATCGAAGCCGATTGTAGAGTCCGTATACCCCATATCGTTGTCAATTGTTCCCGGGATGCCTACAACGTTGACGTTTGTGCCCTTGTGTATTGCCTGTGCACCTCTAAACGAGCCGTCACCACCGATAACGATGAGGTTGTGAATACCCTTGTTGGTGAGGTTTTCAATAGCCTTGTTCATAACGTCGGGATCTGCAAACTCGGGGCATCTTGAAGATCTCAAAATCGTACCGCCTGCATGCACGCAGTTGGAAACGCTTGAGTATTCCATTCTAAAAATCTCGTTGTTCACCAATCCTTTGTAGCCATGCTTGACGCCGTACACTTCAAAGCCGTGGTTGAGCCCGTAACGCACGCAAGCACGCACGCAAGCATTCATACCGCTAGCATCGCCACCACTGGTAAGCACCGCAAATTTTTTGGGTTCAGTATTGTTTTTTGCCATAAAAGTTACCTCTATGTATAGTTAAATTTATTTTTTTCTTTCCTTGTGCTTTACGATTAACACTCACTTTACCACGTACTTCACTCTATTCTTTCCAAGCACGTCCTCCAGGCGAGAGAGCAAATCCTCGCATATCTCCACTTTTTGACCGAATTGCATAAGCTTGGACACGCCGTTTTGCTTCACTTGAGCTTGGCAAGGCGTATTGCCCGGATGCAGTGCAAGCACGTCTGCAACGAGGTCTTTCTCAACGGAATTTTGTATAAGCACGTAGAGAATTCCACCTGAATTTGTAGATTGAGTCTGCTTTTCATTCTCCTCTGAATTTTGCCAAATTTCCACCTTTTCCACGCTGATTTTCGGCTCGCTTTCATCTCTCAAATCTATCTTGCCCCACACCTTGAGCGGAACTTCCGCAGAGAGCAATCCACCATATTTTTCATATGCACGAGGATACATGCTAAATGCCACGGAGCCCATTCTGTCCTCCATTCTACCCACGGCAAATTTCTGTTGTTTTGCGGTGTTTTTCTTCTCAAAAGACGCCACCACACAGCCGAATTTCACGTTGTGGCCGGACAAGTTTTGATCCACAACCATTCCGACGTTGCCGTCCTCGTCCGCCGCCTCAACAAAGAGCATTGACGTGTCAAAATCAAATCCCTGTCCCTCGTCGCTGAAGTCGTCAAGGGGATGCCCGGACAGGTACATACCAAGCACCTCTTTCTCATATTTGAGGGTGTTTGCCTTTGAGTACTCCGGCGTTTCGGTATATACGATTTCGCTATCCTCTATAAGCTCGTCAAACAAGGACAACTGCCCTGAAAGTCTGCTCTTTTTGTCGGACATAACGGTGTCCATAATACGCTCGTATGAAGCCATAAGCGTTGCACGTCCCTTGCCGAAGCAGTCCATAGCACCGCCCTTGATAAGGCTTTCGATCATACGCTTGTTCACCTGTCCCGCACAACGCTCCAAAAAGTCACGGATATCCTTGAACGGACCGTTATTTTCCCTCTCTGAAAGCACAAATTCCATAGCCTGCTCGCCCACGTTCTTTATGCCCATAAGCCCATAACGCACGTTATCTCCCTCGATTGAGAAGTTCTTTTGCGACTTGTTGATGTCAGGAGCCAACGTCTTTACGCCAATACGCGTGAGGTAGTTCATATAGTGCTTAACCTCGTCGGCGTTTGTGATACGGTTGTTGACCACAGCCACGATAAAGTGCGTGGGATAGTAGCACTTGAGATATGCCGTCTGATAGGTAAGGAAGGTATATGCAGCGGCGTGCGACTTGTTGAAGGCGTAGCTTGCAAACTTCAATATCTGATCAAACAAATGGTTTGCAATATCCTCACTCACGCCGTTTGCAACAGCTCCCGGCACCTTTTTGCCCGTCTTATCCCCCTCAAGGAAACCGCCGTGCAAGAAGATTTCTCTCTGCTGTTCAAGCACTTCAAGCTTCTTTTTGGATATAGCACGTCTCATGATGTCCGCACCACCGAAGCTGAATCCTGCAATCTTTTGTGCGATTTGCATAACCTGCTCTTGATACACTATACATCCGTAAGTGTTTTCCAAAATATCCTTGAGCAAGGGGTGAGCATATTGCACCTTGTCGGGATTTCGCTTGCCCTCCAAGAATAAGTCTATAAACTGCATAGGACCGGGGCGGTACATTGAAATACCTGCCACAACGTCCTCGAGGTTGTCCGGCTGAAGCTGTGCCATAAACTTTTTCATGCCACCGCTTTCAAGCTGAAACACCGCCTCGCAATCACCCGATGCGATAAGCTCGTACACCTTTGGATCTTCATATCCCAGCTTGTGGAAGTCAAGCTCCACCCCTTTGTCCGCCTTGATAAGCTTGAGAGCCTCGTCAATATCCGTGAGCGTCTTAAGCCCCAAAAAGTCCATCTTCAAAAGCCCCAACGCCTCAACCATAACTTTGTCGAATTGTGTCGTAACAACGTTGCCGTTTCTTGACAAAGCACAGTGCTCGACGATAGGATCGGCACAGATAACCACGCCCGCCGCATGCATTGAAGTCTGCCTCGGCATACCCTCAATCTTCATGGCAACGTCAATGACGTTTTTGGCAAGATAGTTGCTGTCATACAACTTCTTGAAATCTTCGCTATAAAAGTCACTGCCCTCCATGAGCACTTGAGGCAACAACGGCTTGCCTTGAGATGGAATATCCTTCACCCAATTTGCCGCCTCGTTGTACGGCACGTCAAGCACTCTTGCCACGTCTTTGACAACGGCTTTTGCTGACATTGTCGAATATGCGATAATTTGCGAAACGTTGTCTTTTCCGTACTTTTTGATGCAATAATCAATCACTTCTTGTCTGCGGACAAAGCAAAAGTCAACGTCAAAGTCCGGCATCGAAACGCGCTCCTCGCTCAAAAATCTTTCAAAGAGCAGTTGATATTTCAGCGGATCGATGTCCGTGATGCCTATGCCGTATGCAACGATACTTCCGCATCCGCTTCCACGCCCCGGCCCAACCGGAATGCCCATTTGTTGTGCCGCATGTACGTAATCCCACACGATAAGGAAGTAGCCGTCAAAACCGCACTTGTGGATGACGCCAAGCTCATATTCCAATCTTGTGATAATCTCGTCGTTAAGCTCGCCGTACTTCCTCTTGCATCCCTCGTATGCCAAATCTCTCAAATATTGAGCCTCGTCTCTATCCCCCATTTCCTCATTGGTATATTTAGGGATGATAGAGGGGTGTTTTGTCACAAAATAATCGCCGTCGATCTTGTCTGCGATTTCTCTTGTGGTGGCAATGGCCTCGGGGCACCAATCAAACAGCTGTGCCATCTCGTCACCTGACTTGAGATAGAATTCGTCGTTTTCAAAACGAGCGTTGTTCATCTCCGTTTTTTTGCAACCGAGGGTGATGCACATCATTGTATCTTGGATGTCGGCATCCTCTTTTTCGATGTAGTGCACGTCGTTTGTCGCAACCACCTTTACGCCAAGTTCCTTTGCGATTTGACAGAGCGGATTCATCACCATCCTATCCTCTTTCATATGGTGGTCTTGAAGCTCGATATAGAAGTCTCCCGGAGCAAAAATATCTCTCATCTTTCTTGCGATTTCCAATGCTTCGGGGTATCTGTTTTGCAAAATATATCTGGGCACCTGCCCTGCAAGGCAAGCGGATAGACAAATAAGCCCCTCGCTGTGCTCTGCAATGTGCTTGAGATCTATACGAGGTTTCATATAGAATCCGTCCACAAACGCAAGCGAGCTGAGCTTCATCAAATTCTTATAGCCCGTCATATTTTTGGCAAGCAAAATGAGGTGATAGCGTTGTTTGAGCACCTCTGCGTTCTTTTCATACATATCATCCGCAACGTAAAACTCTTGCCCGATGATAGGCTTGATTCCGTCCGCTCTCATCACGGACACGAAAGTGTGAACGCCATACATATTGCCGTGGTCGGTGATTGCCACCGCATCCATACCTCTAGCCTTCAACGCCTCACTCAAAGGATGCGTCTTTATCGTCTTTTTGGGATCTTTTGGATCGGGCACCACTTGTATAAGTCGCACCGCACCGTCAAGCAAACTGTATTCTGTGTGTAGATGAAGATGTACGAAATCCGTCATTATTCTATCCTTAACCTGATTTTCTTTTGTTTTGTAACGCAAGTGACATTTGCTATTTTTTATTATAATTCGGCAAGTTCAACAAGTTTTCTAAGCCTATGGTTGAGACAACTTTTGCTCACTCCCAATATCTCTGCAAGCTCGCTCAACGATGCATCCGGATATTGTGCCCTTGCATCTGCCGTAATCTTGAGTTGTTGTGGAAGCGTGTCAAAAACATCCTTCGTTTTAAGCTCTGCAATGGCAATCATCTGCTTTGCAGATGCCGTGAGAGTTTTGTCGAAATTTGCCGTTTCGCATATCACACTTCTGTTTATGCTGTTTGCAGTCTCTCTCTCGTCAATGATTGCTTGAAGTTTCAACGTGCACTCGTTCAGCTCCATCGTAGCAAGAAGCTTGACAATCTCATCCTTGTCCTTGATGTAAACAAGCCTATGTTCTCCCCTCTCGCTCATGCGTGTGTTGATACGCAAGTCACTCATAAGCTCCATAACGTCGTTTGCAAAGAGCTCGTCGTTGAGTTGCAATTCAAAGTGATAGCCCTCTCGCATAGTGCCGTTTGCCGTCATAGAGGGCACCCAAATACTTCCCGATCCAAGGAACATTCCCTTGAGATATGCCACCTTGCAAGGGATGCTTTTGACAAGCTCAAACGCAATGCCTTCAACAAACGCATCATACTCGTCCACGTTTATCTGCATCACGCCAAGCTCACTCATAGCCTGTCTTGAAATGCCGGACGGGACTTGAATTTTGCACGCCTCACCGCCTTGCTTGTTCTTGTCCAAAGACAGCTCGAAATTTGTCGGGTAAAGTCGCTTGAGCAAATTTACAACGGCAAGCCCCTCGTCATAACTTTGAAGCCAAAAACAGAGGTTTATATGTTTTGAAGAAATTTCAACACTACCGCAAGTCCTTGCAAGTCCGCTCAAAAACGCCAAAATCTCCTCGTTTTTTTGAGGCAAAACCCCCAGCATTTCCGCCCTTGCACAATCCTTAAAACTCATTTCCATTTTCAAACCAATCCTTTTCCCTTAAACTTCGGCAATCTGTCGTCTATGCCGTACACCCGCTCGAGCGGTATATTGTTCACCTCAACAAAATTGAGGATTCTATCCATTTTTCCCACTTTATTTGCACTGTGTGCATCCGTGCCGACAATGAAGTTCACACCACTATTTAGCATATCCTCGACACAGCCGGCAAGCGCGTCGATGTGCTTCTCGTTAAGCTCGATATACACACCCCTTTTGCACGCCTCATCGCACACTCTTTTCACGTCAACTAGTGCCCTATGATTGAGATGTGCAATGACGTCTATGGGAAACTTCCTCATTGCATTTATATATGCTTGCGTGTTTTTCTCAACAAGCTTTTGGCGTGTGGCTTTTGAGCAAAATCCGTTTGCAAACAGCCATTTTCTATCATATCCGCCACGCTTTTCTCCCTTGAAACCTATGAAGCGGTGAAAGCCTATTATAAGCACGTCAAGCCTTGATATGATGTCGCAAGGAATGTCGATATCCCCCTGTGTATTTGTCAAATTTGCCTCAATTCCGCTCAACACCATCACGCCGTTTTTGCCGTCACTTTGGGCATTTTGATTGCACTTTGCAATCACCGCCTGTTGCGTGTCAAGCTTCTTGCGTGTCATATGAAATATTGTGCTCGCAAAGCTATGGTCTGTCACGGCAATTTGCAAAATCCCCCTCTTGTGGGCACAATCTTGCAATTGTTCAACACTGTGCTTGCCGTCGCTTGCCTTTGTATGCATATGATAATCTGCCACAACTTTCATATTCTTTCCACTAGCCATTTTCTATCGACGATGCCGTCAACCGCACGTGCACGCACGTAGGCGTATATGCACGCATTATTAAACATTGTACAATAAAGGAAGTATTTTATCAATAGTATTTCATCAACAAATTCAAAAAGCACCTTTTGTGTTTCATAAAACAGCAAAAAACTTCAGCGTTTTTTCAAAAGCTAGCATGCACCAAAGGTCGATCAAATCAACAAAGATTATACTCAACATAGAAAGAATAATCACAAAGATAGTCAGCAAATAATTGCAAAACCTATCCATAAACATAGTCAACTTTGCGATGCCAAAATCACATTGCCAATTATTCGATGAATTTGCATATCATACTATATGATAGATTTCTATGATCCTTCAAAAAACACGGCGAATTTTGGCAATATTTCAACGCAAACAGTAGACTATTCTGTCACATCAATGCGAGCGGTTGATTTCAGTGATATATCAAAGCAGTTGGCAATTCAAGGGAAATACAAAAGTGCAAAAGAGTTATCCACCCTCAAGGCAGGTGGCATTGCATATACGTTTATGCCAACCACAATAAAAGAAGTGGTGATTTTGATTGCATATTTGACAAAACACAACATACCTTTTGCCTTGTTGGGCGGTGGCTCCAACACCCTAATTTCAGACGGAATATGCAAAATGGCACTTGTTGATTTGAAGCAATTAAATGGCGTAAAACGCACCGGTGGCACGCTCTCTGCCCTTGCCGGCACTCCAATATCCACAATCATAAACGAGGGGCGAAAGCATCAGCTTGGCGGACTTGAATTTCTCAGTGGAATCCCCGCACGCCTTGGCGGTGCGATAAGGATGAATGCGGGTGCGTTTTCATCACAAACGACAGATTATTTGCATACAATCGACATTTTATCTCTTGATAATGCAATTTGCGACAAATTTTCACTAGACTCGATATGCTCAAACTATCAAGATTTTATCACAACCGTCACCCCTCAAAAACAAGCACTTTCTTATAGGCAAGGCATTGACAAAATCATTCTATCCGCAACGTTAAAACTCGACAAAATCAGCAAGCAAAACTCAATCAAAAAATCGCACGATTATCTCAATATACGCAAGCAAACACAGCCCCCTCAACCGTCCTTGGGATGTGTGTTCAAAAACAGCCGTATTCCAAGCGGAAAACTCATTGAGGAGTGTGGCTTAAAGGGCTACAAAAAAGGCGGTGCGATGATAAGTGACGTGCACGCAAACTTTATTGTCAACTTGTTCGATGCCACCGCAAACGATTATCTCACCTTAAAGGACATTGCCAAAGAGCGCGTATACAACACCTTTGACATCCTTATGCAAGAAGAATTCAAATTGATAACATAGCAATCCCAAAATCATATGACTCAAAAAAACAAGTCGCATTTTTGCCGTGCGACTTGTTTCATACAACTTATACCAATATTTTCATTAAGTTTGTTGATCGTTTTTATTGAGATATTGCAGTATTTTTTCAGCCAAAGTTATTGAAACACCTTCGATTTTTGCTATTTCTTGCGGTGTTTTGTGTTTGATTTCTTCCACCGAACCAAACTCTTTTATAAGCCTTGCCGTCAGTTTATCTCCAACTCCAGGAATGCTTTTAAGCACGCTTTCACTCAAATGTTTGCTACGCAAATTCCTGTGGAAAGTGATTGCAAATCTGTGTGCCTCATCCCTAATTCTCTGCAAAAGCTGAAGTGCAACACTGTCTTTTGGCAAGCTGATTGACGTTGTCGGGGCACTACCCAAAAACACTTCTTCATATCTCTCTGCAAGCGAAAGTATGGCAATATCCTCACGTCCGCACTCTCGCTGTGCCTGCATCGCATATGCAAGTTGCCCTTTTCCGCCGTCGATTACAAGCAAATCCGGCACCTCTGAAAAGCTCTCGTCCTCACCCTTTGCAAGCTCGCCAAAACGCCTTGTCAGCACTTCTTTCATACACGCAAAGTCATTGTTTCCCTCAACGGTTTTGATCTTAAATTTGCGATAATGCGAACGCTTTGATTCACCGTTTTTGAACACAACCATGCTTGCCACTTTATCCGTGCCCGATATATGCGATATGTCAAAACACTCCATTCTTATTGGCAAAGTGGGCAAATTGAGTAGCTCGGCAAGCTGTTTGACAGCCCCTTGCGTACGCAAAATCTTTCTATCCTCTTGCGTACCGTGCTTTGTCATGGCGTCATGCGCATTGGAGTGAGATAGATCAAGAAGCTGTTTTCTCACACCCTGTTTTGGCTCGATCACCCTCACCGTATGCGGACAAAGATCGTTGATAGCATCCTCTAAAGATGGCATATTTTCAACACAATCCGTGACAATCTCATCGCAGAGCGGTGCATTGTTTTGATAATATTGCAAAATATAGCTTGAAATATCCTCATCGTTGCTGTCAGTCACGACGTTTTCACCGCCAACCAGCTTTCCGCCTCTTACAACCAACATGTTGATTGCCCCAACAATACCGTTGCTTTCATAGGCAAATATGTCAAGATTGAAGTCTTTTGGCAAAGTGCTGACTTGCTTTCTTACAAGCTTGTCCAAAAGTTGCAGTTTGTTCCTATAATTGAGGGCAACTTCAAAGCTTTCTTCCTCTGCAAATTTCTTCATCTTTTGAGTGAGCAATCTTTCAACTTCTCTATCATTGCCCTTGAGGAAGTCGATAACTCTCTGCATCTCCGCCTTGTATTCCTCCTCACTCACGTTGTGAGTGCAAGGTGCCAAACACCTGCCCAAGTGCATATTTAGACACGGTCTTGAGGGTTTTGACAAATCTCGCTTGCATTCTCGAATGCTAAATGCAGTGTGAATAAGTTCGAATATATCTTTGATATTGACGGACTGCATATACGGCCCAAAATATTTTGCTCCGTCATTCTTGAGCTTTCGCACAAGAGAGATTGTCGGATACTTCTCACGCATATCGATACGCAAGAACGGATATGCCTTGTCATCCTTGAGCAAAATGTTATAGCGAGGCGTATGCTTCTTTATGAGATTGTTTTCAGTGAGCAGTGCATCCACTTCGCTGACACAGATGATATACCTAAAATCGGCAACGTGCTCAAGCATAGCCATAACTTTTGCCGTACGGTTTGAAAGGTTAAAGAAATAAGAGCGAAGCCTGTTCTTTAGGTTTTTCGCTTTGCCAACGTAAATAATTTCACCCGCTTCATCCAGCATCATATAAACACCGGGATTGTCGGGAACGTCTTTAATCTTCGCCTTAAAATCAACCATTTTCGTCAATATACTTATCGTGTTTTAGTATTTTGATGTGTTTTGCGACACTTATCGTATTTTACATGCGCTTATATTTGCCATTTTGTGACGTTTTTATGTGTTTTCAAGTTAAAAACCAACAAATTGCGACACGTTTTGTGTTTTAGCCACAGTGCGCAACAGTTCTCAACACAAGTGGTTTTGCACGTGTATATTTTACCAATATTTGCGTGGTTTTGCAATAGCTCTATATATATTTGCCACAAATATTATTATTTATTACATTCGGTTGAACATGGTGTTTGCCGAGTCCGTGCAAGTGTTGTTGGTCATTGTCAACGCAAATAGAATTGACATCATCACTGCGATTTCCCTTTCGGAGAACGTACCGTCCATATTGAACACAGCCATTATTATAAGCAGAAACAAAAACCAATTATCTTCAAACATATCCCACCTCTATGACTTTTTAACACAATATGCGTGCTATCCTGCCATTGTTACACATTTTTCGCATTCATATATATGCTAAAATGCACACATGGACAGCAACCTCGATTACACCACAGAACAAACCATCGTAAACTACATACCTCGCAACGCAACTCTACATCTACTTGCCGAGTTTTTCTCCGCATGCAGTGATGCTACACGCAACAAGATCATTTGTGCTCTCTCCATAAGTGAAATGTGCGTGAGTGATTTATCTCGTATTCTAAACATCAATCAGACAACTTGCTCTCATCAGTTGCGACTGCTTAGAGGTGCAGACATAGTAAAACAACGCCGTGAAGGAAAAATCATCTACTATTCCTTAAAAAACAGGAAGATAGAAAACGTCCTTCTAGCCGGCGTTGAATTTCTAGATCTATAATATATTAATCTTTTTTATCTTTTTTGTTGGCTAGTTTTATATTGACAACTTTATATCCGAGCTCCGAAAGAGTTGGGATCCTTTTTGCAATGCGTGCGCCATCTTGCTCACTCGTGGCATAATAGTGACCACTTGAAAACCTTGCATCACCAATACGCACCAGCTCATTCAACGCATTTTTGACATTGTCAAACCCCACTCCCAAACGCATAGAAATTTCAGATATACTTGAAGGAGTATCAACCTCAAGCATTTGCAAGATCAATTTTTGCAATTCTCTATTTTCAGGCGTTTGTGCCCTAGGATTTGGCAAAATTCGATCATTACACGCATAATAATAATTTTCCATTCCAAAAAACTCATTATCACTGAAACGATATGCAATGTCTAAAGCACAAATATCCTTCATCACACTTTCAAAAATTTTATATGCACGGGAAGATACTTTGTTAAACTCCTGCTCAACTTCTTCACAATCAAGCCATTCTCTCTTTAAGAATAGTCTTTCAAACATCTCCTTAAATACAGTCAAATCTTTATCGACTTTTTTCTTGCTTACACTAAAATCGCCCTGCCAAGCTTTTGCAATAATCTCATCGGCAATGTCGGCAACTTTCTTTTTCAACTCCAAAGCTTCAATAAATTTCGCACGATGTTTTTCCAACACATTGTCGATGGATACCTCTTGAGGAATTTCAAAAACTCCTTCGTTTATTTGAGTTTTTTTGAAGATTATTGCTTGAATATCATCTTCAACATTTTCATAGGTGTTTCTAATCAAGTCTACAAACTGCTCGTCATCAAGTCCGTTATAACGATAGCAAAGCGGAAAAGACGGCTTTTCAAAGGACAAAAACTCTGCAAGAATGTCACAAATATCAAGACTTTTATGACGCTTTTTTGCATCGGACATAGTGGTCTCAAAACAATAATTGGTGTTGCAACTTTGGATTATTTCCGCATCAAAATACACTTCGTTGCCATCTTCATCCTCACTGCAAAAACGAACAACGTCGCCGTCCATCACATATGGTGAATAAAAATAATACGGGATAAACTCAACATTCACTCCGTTATCCACAGCACGTTTCAAATCATCATATGCATCGGGATTGACGTTGATAATGTTGATTTTATTCTTTTTGTAATCCACCTGTGAAGGGATATTGTCGGCTATGCCCGCCACAATACTATAGACGCCCAAATGCTCGCCATATGCTTGTTTTAAGAGTTTCTGTGCAAAATCATTATCGATCCAAACATATTTGCCGTTGCTAAGCAATGCCAAACCATGGTACATGCCTTGCTCATACTCCATTTCATAGTCGTATTCTTTAAGCCAATATCCATGCTCTCTAATGTCATTGACAAGTGCAAAAATCACAGCCTCATTAACGTCTGTTTCCTCATGAAAATCATCTCTCAAATAATATGGCAACCAGCCTACAACTTCAAATTTCATATAATCGCCTCACATTTATTTTACACTATTGTATATCAATAATCAACGGCAAATTTTGCAAGTTTTTCTTATCCATAATAATATTGTCTTTATTACAAATAATATAAAAACACCCCACATACAACACTTGATTGATGTGGGGTGTTGAGCTACTGCTAATTAAATAGTTTTTAGCCGAGTTTGTAAAGCACTTTGATGGACGGTCCCATTGTTGTTGCAATGTAGATTGAACGGAAATAGACGCCCTTTGCTGCTGCCGGCTTTGCCTTGACGAGTGCTTCCATGAGAGCATTGAAGTTCTCCATGAGCTTCTCTGTGCCGAAGGATGCCTTGCCAAATGGCACGTGGCAGATAGCTTGCTTGTCAACTCTGTATTCAACTTTACCGGCTTTGATGTCATGGATAGCACGTGTGATATCCATTGTGACAGTACCGCTCTTCGGGTTTGGCATCAAGCCCTTTGGACCGAGAACTTTACCGAGACGACCGACAATACCCATCATATCGGGAGTTGTGACGATGACGTCATAGTCAAACCAGTTTTCTTGTTGAATCTTTTGGATCATCTCTTCGCCACCAACGAAGTCTGCTCCAGCTGCTGTTGCTTCGTCTGCCTTTGCACCCTTGCAGATTGCAAGAACACGGACGGTTTTACCTGTGCCGTTTGGAAGAACAACAACACCACGAACTTGTTGATCTGCGTGACGAGGATCGATACCGAGCTTCACGTGAAGTTCGAGAGTTTCGTCAAACTTGGACTTTGCTGTTTGAATAGCAAGTTCGATAGCTTCTTGGCTTTCATAAAGCTTTGACTTGTCGATAAGCTTTTTTGAATCAATATAATGTTTACCGCGTTTCATACAAAACCTCCTTATTCTTCCACAAGAACGCCCATACTACGAGCGGTGCCTGCGATCATGCTCATTGCAGTGTCGATGTTTGCTGCGTTGAGGTCGGGCATTTTCATTGTTGCGATTTCACGAAGTTGATCCTTTGTGAGTGTAGCAACCTTTGTCTTGTTGGGAACTGCAGATGCACTTTGCAGACCGCATGCCTTCTTGATAAGAACTGGCGCTGGCGGTGTCTTAAGTACAAATGAGAAAGAGTGATCTTGATAAATGGTGATGATAACCGGAATGATCAAGCCAGCATCTTTTGAGGTTTTTTCGTTGAACTCTTTGGTGAATCCTGCGATGTTAATACCGTGAGGGCCAAGCGTTGAACCAACAGGTGGTCCAGGAGTCGCTTTGCCTGCGGGCAATTGCAATTTTACAACTGCTGTAATTTTCTTAGCCATAAATCCTCCTGACTAGCGTGGTTTTGCGACGGTATGAATAGATTTGCCGTCTCCCACGAAGTTTATAGTCCTGCGACTTGCGTCCTGTAGACGCCATGATGGATGTGCACGCTAAACGTGCGATTTTCAAAGTTTCTCAACCTGTGCAAAATCAAGTTCGACCGGTGTTTGACGACCAAACATAGCCACGATAACCTTGACTTTTTGACGTTCCGCACTGATGGATTCCACAACTCCGATGAAGTTTTCAAGTGCACCGTTGACGATTTTGACGTCATCGCCTTCCTTGATATTGAAGTCTTCGATGCTGACGGTTTCAAGACCAATTCTTCTGATCTCGTCATCTGTCAAAGCAATCGGACGACCGCCTGAGCCAACAAAGCTCGTAACTCCACGTGGTCTTGTTACCATAAACCAAATATGATTTGTGTAAATCATTTTGATGAAAACATAACTTGGGAACTTCTTGCGAAGAATGACCTTCTTCTTGCCGTTTCTCTCAACAATATCTTCTTCGGTAGGAATTTTTATATCAAAGATATAATCCTGAAGATTGTTGTTTTCGATCATGTTACGCAAGTCTGTTTCAACTGAATTTTCATAACCTGAATACGTGTGAATAACGTACCATTTGGGTTGTTCTATATTATCCATACAGCCCTCCCGGATTACTTAACGAAAATAGTTGTCCACTGCTTGTTTGTAACCAAACCGAACAATCCGCCAAGCACATAGTCAACGACGAAGAGAATAACAAAGAACAGCACAACCACCGTCAAAACAACAGCGGTGTTCTTGCCGACTTCTTTTGCCTTCGGCCATGTAACCTTCTTAAGCTCGGAAATCATACCCTTGAAAGCCTTTCCGATTCTTTGGAATACGTTTGGCTTGTCACTGGTCTTTTTTGCGGACTTTTTCGCTTTGGAAGACTCGTTTTTGGAATCAACGTTGACAGCAGCCTTCTGCACCGGTGCAGAATTCACTGTGTCATTATCCACGGTTGAGGTTTGGGTTTTTGGCGTTTTCTTTGCCATATTGCCTCCTATCCTAGCCTTACTTAGTTTCTCTGTGCAAGGTGTGCTTTTTGCAGAATCTGCAGTATTTTTGAAGCTCCATTCTATCGGGGTGCTTCTGTTTATTTTTTGTCAAGTTGTAATTGCGTTGTTTGCACTCTGTGCAAGCGAGAACAACCTTGACTCTTGCTCCTTTCTGAGCCATAGTAGCCTCCTTTTTTGTTCAGTCAATACGACACCCTACACGGCAAAGCATTTTTGCCGTGTAGAGCATATATTGTATATATTATTGAAAGAACAAATATTATTCGATGATCTTTGCAACAACACCGGAACCAACTGTTCTGCCACCTTCACGGATAGCGAAACGAAGACCTTCTTCGATTGCGATCGGGGTGATGAGTTTGATTTCCATGTCGATGTGGTCACCAGGCATAACCATTTCTGTGCCAGCCGGCAATTTGATGGAACCTGTAACGTCTGTTGTTCTGAAATAGAACTGAGGACGATAACCATCGAAGAACGGTGTGTGACGGCCACCCTCATCCTTTGTCAAAACGTAAACTTGAGATGTGAAGTGTGTGTGTGGATGAATGGAGCCCGGCTTTGCAAGAACTTGACCACGCTCGATTTCTGTTCTTTGGATACCACGGAGCAATGCACCGATGTTGTCGCCACCCTCTGCATAGTCGAGGAGCTTACGGAACATTTCGATACCGGTGACTGTTGTTTCTTTCTTTTCATCAGAGAGACCAACGATTTCAACCTTGTCGCCCATCTTGAGAACACCACGCTCAACTCTACCAGTTGCAACTGTGCCACGACCTGTGATTGTGAACACGTCTTCGATTGGCATAAGGAACGGCTTGTCTGTCTCACGTTGTGGATCAGGAATGTAGCTGTCGATTGCGTCGAGGAGCTCTTGGATAGGTGCGAGTGCCGGATTGCTCCAGTCGCCTGCCATACCTGCTTCCAATGCCTTCAATGCAGAACCACGGATGATAGGAGTGTCATCTCCCGGGAATTCGTACTCGCTGAGGAGGTCACGAACTTCCATTTCAACGAGCTCGAGGAGTTCGTCGTCATCAACTTGGTCACACTTGTTGAGGAACACGAGGATGTAAGGAACACCAACCTGACGAGCAAGAAGGATGTGCTCACGTGTTTGTGGCATCGGGCCGTCAGAAGCTGCAACAACCAAGATTGCGCCGTCCATCTGAGCAGCACCGGTGATCATGTTTTTAACATAGTCAGCGTGGCCTGGGCAGTCAACGTGTGCATAGTGACGGTTTGCTGTCTCATACTCAACGTGTGCTGTGTTGATCGTGATTCCTCTTGCTTTCTCTTCCGGAGCCTTGTCGATCTCATCGTACTTCATTGCTTGAGCGTCGCCCTTGCTTGCACAGTACATTGTGATAGCTGCTGTAAGAGTGGTCTTACCATGGTCAACGTGACCGATAGTACCAATGTTAACATGCGGCTTTGTTCTTTCAAACTTTGCTTTTGCCATACTAGATTTCCTCCAATATTGTTTTTGGTTTTTTTATTTTTGTTATTTATTATCCAAAGTAATTTAATATAAATAATA
Source organism: uncultured Bacteroides sp. (assembly GCA_964644355.1). Taxonomy (GTDB): domain Bacteria; phylum Bacillota; class Clostridia; order Christensenellales; family CAG-917; genus CAG-475. Next base: position 80,483 of record CAZXUW010000001.1, on the reverse strand, counting down.
AATCTATATATGCTTACTTTTTGGAATCTCTTGCCCTCACGTCGCCGATGACCTTATCCGCAACGCCCTTTGGAACGACTGCATAGTGGTCAAACAACATTGTGAAGTTTGCTCTGCCTTGCGTTATACTACGCAAGCTTGTTGCATATCCGAACATCTCAGAAAGCGGAACGTCGCAATCCACGACTTGTGCACCGTTTCTCGGCTCAATACCTTTGACTTGTCCACGTCTTGAATTGAGGTTTGACATAACGTCGCCAAGATAATCATCCGGGGTTACCACCTCAACCTTCATGATCGGTTCAAGCAAAGTTGCACCAGCTTTGGATGCCGCTTCTTTGAATGCCATAGATCCTGCTATCTTGAAAGCCATTTCAGAGCTATCGACTTCGTGCATGCTTCCGTCAACAAGACGAACTTTGAAGTCCACGCACTCATAACCTGCGATGATACCGCTTTGTGCAGCTTCCTTAATGCCTTCCCATGCGGCGTTTGCAAACTCTTTGTTGACAACGCCACCTACGATAACGTTTTCCATCACCAAGCCACCTTCCGGATTCGGCTCCATCTCGATGACGATATGTCCGTATTGACCGTGACCACCCGATTGGCGAACAAATTTACCCTCGGCTTTGACTGCCTTTGTGATTGTTTCACGATAGCTGACTTGCGGTCTGCCTACGTTTGCCTCAACCTTGAACTCTCTGAACATTCTGTCCACGATGATGTCGAGGTGAAGCTCACCCATACCTGCGATGATGGTTTGACCTGTTTCCTTGTCGGTGTACGCCTTGAAGGTAGGATCTTCTTCTTGCAACTTTATGATTGCATTGTTCATTCTCTCTTGGCTTGCTTTCGACTTTGGTTCGATTGCCACCTTGATGACCGGATCGGGGAACACCATGTTTTCGAGAATGATTTGATTTGATTTGTCAGAGAGCGTATCTCCCGTGGTACTCTTCTTGAGACCGATGACGGCAACTATGTCGCCTGCATACGCCTCTTCAACATCTTCACGATTGTCCGCATTCATGCGGAGAATACGACCGATTCTTTCGTTCTCACCCTTGACCGAATTGTACACCATCGTACCGGTTGCGAGCGTTCCCGAATAGATGCGGATGAAGGACAATTTTCCAACAAACTCATCTGTAAGAATCTTGAACACAAGTGCACTGAACGGTTCTTTTTCACCGGGGTGACGAAGTTCCGGCTTTTGTGTTCTTGGGTTGATACCCTCAATACTTGCCACGTCCGTTGGTGCCGGCAAGAAGTCCACAACAGCATCGAGCATAAGTTGTACGCCTGTGTTCTTGTAGGAACTTCCGCAAAGCACAGGGTTGAGCTTCATCTCAATTGTACCCTTGCGAATGGCTTTCTTGATCTCCTCAAGAGTGATGGAATCGTAATCCTCCATGATGAGCTTCTCAAAGAGATTTTCATCAAATTCAGCTGCAGCCTCAAGCAATTGTGCCCTATAATCATTTGCCAAATCTTGATATTCTGCAGGGATCTCTGTCGCAGTGACGTTGACACCCTTGCTCGCCTGATCGAAGTAGAGTGCTTGCATATTGAGCAAGTCAATCACTCCTTCAAAATCCGCTTCTTTTCCGATTGGCAATGCGATGGGGACTGCATTTGCACCGAGTCTTTCACGCATCATCTTGACTGCGTTATAGAAATCGGCACCATTGATATCCATTTTGTTGACGAAAGCGATTCTAGGCACCTTGTAGGTATCGGCTTGTCTCCACACGTTTTCCGATTGTGGCTCAACACCGCCCTTTGCACAAAATACTGCGACCGCTCCGTCAAGCACTCTCAAACTACGTTCAACTTCAACGGTGAAGTCCACGTGACCGGGAGTATCTATGATGTTTATCTGATGTCCTTTCCACACGGCTGTTGTTGCAGCAGACGTGATTGTGATGCCTCTTTCACGTTCCTGATCCATGTAGTCCATGGTTGCGGCACCGTCATGAGTTTCACCCAACTTTCTGTTGACGCCTGTGTAGAAGAGAATACGCTCGGTTGTCGTGGTTTTGCCGGCATCGATGTGAGCCATAATGCCGATATTCCTCACCTTATCAAGAGCATATTTTCTAGACATAAATTACCACCTATAATGTGCAAACGCCTTGTTTGCTTCTGCAGCACGGTGCATTTCGTCCTTTCTCTTGACTGCTCCGCCTGCCATATTGTAAGCATCCATAAGTTCGCCTGCGAGTCTTGCGTCCATTGTCTTTTCTCCTCTCTTTCTTGCAAAGAGAACAATCCAACGAATTGCAAGTGTTTGTCTACGCTCGGGACGAATCTCCATCGGGACTTGATATGTTGAACCGCCAACTCTTCTTGCTTTGACTTCGAGCATTGGCATAACGTTCTCAAGAGCTTTGTTGAAGATATCCATTGGTTCTTGACCGAGCTTTGTTGCTGCTATATTGAGAGCCTCATAAACGATGGTTTGTGCAGTTCCTTTCTTGCCATCATACATAACTTGGTTGATGAGCTTTGTGACAACTTTGTTGTTGTACACTGGATCCGGCAATACATCTCTTTTGGGCACGCCACTTCTTCTTGGCATATTAACCTCCTAAATAGAAATACATTCGAAATAATTATTTTTTGGGGCGTTTTGCACCGTATTTGCTTCTTGCTTGGCCACGCTTTGCGACGCCTGCCGTATCAAGAGCACCACGGATAATGTGATAACGCACACCAGGCAAATCCTTGACTCTGCCGCCTCTGATAAGAACCACGCTGTGCTCTTGCAGATTGTGACCTTCGCCGGGGATGTAAACAGTACCCTCCATACCGTTGACCAAACGGACTCTTGCGATTTTACGAAGAGCGGAGTTCGGCTTCTTCGGTGAGGTTGTTGTAACGCTGAGGCAAATACCACGCTTTTGCGGACATTGCTCCATGATAGGCGTCAACGACTTCTTGACCTGTTTCTCTCTGCCTTTTCTGATAAGTTGATTGATGGTTGGCATTATTGTTCCTCCTGTAAGATTTTTCGAATGTACCTGCAACCCAACAGGTGCAATCAAGACTCTATGCCTTTGCTTAAATAATCCCGACAACCGCAGTTGCGACTTCCACTCCCGCTTGCTCGCCTAGCTTCCGTTTGGACGGAACGTACACGATGTCAATGCGATGGGCTTTTGCCTTCTCCACGATTTTCTTTCTTATCTCTACATCGGCGTCCAACGCCACGATCACACACCTGACGGTGGAGTTGGATATTCCCTTCAAAACCTGTTTGGAACCGACAACTTTTGAAGAGCATGTAAGCATTTGTTCAAGTTTTTCTTTGTCCATTTCTTTTTGCACACTAAAAAACTGCTTACGTATCTCGTAAGCTTTTATATATTAGCAATTATCCAATGCGATGTCAAACGATTATCACAACTTTTCTTAAAATTTTTATAATTTTATATAATATATAATTAATTGAACATTTTGTTGAGATTATCAACCATAATTCACGCACAAGCTTGAACAAAATCGGGGTGAGGCCATAGCCCTCCCACAATTATTCATTATTCGCCATTTATTATTCATTAAAACTTTGAAAGGCAAAGTTCATTTCAGTGCCACCGTTGCTTTTGCATCCAAGCTCACGTCCGCCTCTTGCACACCGCTCTTTATCATAAAGCAAGCACAAGAGCCTATCATTGCAGCATTGTCAGTGCAATACTTGAGTTTTGGATAATGCACGTTGCAACCCTTGCTTGCAAGCTCGTCAAATCTTGCACGGAGTTCCTCGTTTGCACTCACGCCACCTGCCACAGCGACATCCTTTATTCCTGTTTTTTGGATGGCAAGTTCAAGCGTGTCCACAAGCTGTGCAACCGCACATTTTTGGAAGCTACAAGCAATATCCGCCTTGGGAATTTCCTCCCCCTTTTGTTCAAGTTTATGCACGAGGTTTATCACAAAAGTTTTCAATCCGCTATAACTAAAATACAAGTCATCTAACCCATTGAATTTAGGCTTTGGCATATCGTAAACAGGCTTGCCTTCCCTTGCCAATTTCTGTATTTCCGGACCACCGGGATAGGGCAATCCAAGCACCCTTGCAACCTTGTCAAACGCCTCCCCACAAGCATCGTCACGACTCTGTGCAACGAGCTCGATATGCTCATAATCAAGCACTTTGACAATAGCCGTATGTCCACCGCTTGCAAGCAAGCAAAGATACGGCGGAGTCAAGTTGCTGTCAATATAATTTCCGGCGATATGCCCCTTGACGTGTGAGACGGCAAACAGCGGTTTATTCCAAGCATAAGCTAGCCCCTTGGCAAAATTCACTCCTACAAGGAGTGCACCCAAAAGGCCGGCACCGTAAGTGACTGCGATGGCGTCTATATCATCCTTTGTCATATTCGCTTGCGTCAACGCTTCTTTAACAACGTTCTCAATGGCAAGAGTGTGATTTCTGCTTGCTATTTCAGGCACCACACCGCCAAATCTGCGATGTATTTCAATTTGTGTTGCCACAACGTTGGACACCACCTCTCTGCCGTCACGAACGATGGCACAAGCAGTCTCGTCACAGCTTGATTCTATAGCCAATACGACCAAATTCTTTTTGTCTTGCAAACTGTTCATTTTACCCGATTAGAATGCCGATTTTTGCATATTTATGTGCTTTCGGCAATAATTTAGAATATCAATATTTTGGGCACGCTTTTGCTGAAAACGTGCCCTGTTTTGTCTTATTTTTGGATGGAAGAAAGCTTCAAATATTCATTGACGAACCCTTCCAAATCTCCGTCCATAACCGCTTGAACGTTGCCTGTTTCATATCCTGTTCTGTGGTCTTTCACCATTGTGTACGGACAGAAAACATAGCTTCTTATCTGGCTTCCCCACTCGATTTTTTTGAGTTGTCCACTTATTTGAGCAGCCTCTTCTTCCCTCTCTCTTTCACGCTTTTCTATGAGTTTTGAGCGGAGCATTTGCATTGCAACTTCACGGTTTTGAATTTGACTTCTCTCGTTTTGGCACGCAACGATTATGCCTGTTGGCAAGTGCGTGATTCTGATTGCAGACTCCGTCTTGTTGACGTGCTGACCGCCTGCACCCGATGAACGATAGGTGTCCACCTTCAAATCTTCGGGGCGAATCTCGATTTCGGACGTATCGATGATTTCAGGCATAACTTCCAGCGATGCAAAGGACGTATGACGTCTTGCGTTTGAATCGAACGGAGAAATACGCACAAGCCTATGCACGCCTTTTTCCGCCTTGAGATAGCCGTATGCGTTGTCACCCTCGACCTTGAAAGTGACGGATTTTATTCCTGCTTCATCACCGGCAAGGAAGTCGAGTTCCGTGCAACTCCAGCCTGTACGTTCGCAATAACGCGTGTACATTCTGTAAAGCATGGAGCACCAATCTTGAGCTTCCGTACCGCCTGCACCTGCGTGTAAGGTCAATATTGCATTGAGGGAGTCATATTTTCCGCTGAGCAACGTCGCAAGTGAAAGATTCTCCACCGCCTCGCTCAAATCGTTGACGGTTTTGAGCAAATTCTCATCCTCGGCCTCGTCCGCTTCAAGCTCTACGATGTCAACAAGGTCGATTGCATCGTCAATGCGAGCAATCATCTTTTCAAACTTCTCTATTTTGCTTTGGAGCTGACTTATCTCCTTGGACACCTTTTGAGCATTTTCAGGATTATCCCAAAAGCCGTCTGCGTTTTGTTCTATTTCAAGCTCTTTGATTCTGTCGCGAATTTTGGTTGGATTGATGCTTTCATAAGCACGCACCATTTCGGCACGCATCTCATCGAGCTGATTTCTTGGTTCGTTATAATCTAACATTTTATCCTCTTTTACATTCTGGTGCAGGTGTCCCGCCTGCAATTATTCATTATTCATTCAAAACAAGCTTTTTAACCCTCAATTTTGACGGGTTAAAACCTCGTTTTTGTTATTTGTTCTTTCCGCAACAGTTTTTGTATTTAAGACCGCTTCCGCATGGACACGGATCATTTCTGCCAACTTTTTTGCTGTCATTCACGCTCTTTTGTGCGGATGCGATGTTTTGACGCACTGTTGTTTGTGAGCCGTCTTCTCTCTTTTCAACGTGGATTTTCAAAAGGATAGAAGCTGTTTCGGTGTGAATTCTCGACACCATATCTTCAAACATATCCCAGCCCTCTTGACGATATGCAATCACCGGATCACGCTGACCGTAGCCACGAAGTCCAATGCCACGTCTCAAGGCATCCATAGCATCTATATGATCCATCCACTTGGCATCGACAGTCTTGAGAAGCACAACTCTTTCAAGCTCTTTGAAGTCAAAACCATCTTTTTCGGTGCGTTCGATCTTGTCGTTGTAGTCCTGCAATGCGACTTTCATAACAGCATCTTTGAGCTTGTACACGTCAAAGCACGAGCATAGTTGTGGCGTCATAAGATTGGTGCCTTGTGGCAACATCTTTTGTTCCAAAGACATATTGAACGCATTGTAATCCCACGTTTGATAATCTTGCTTGTAATCTGCATGATAGCCGATGATCTCCTCTGCAAGCTCGCCAAACATATCCAAAATCTGATCGTGCACGTCAAGTCCGTCAAGCACTTTGCCTCTTTCTGTGTAGATGATTTCACGCTGTGCGTTCATGACGTCGTCATAGCTCAAAACTTGCTTTCTTATGGAGTAGTTTCTGCCCTCGACAAGTTTTTGTGCTCTTTCGATTTGTTTTGTGATAATGCCGTTTGAGATGGGCACGTCATCGCCTAGATTCATTGTTTCGGCAAGCGCTTTCATCTTGTCGCCGCCAAAGATACGAGCAACGTCGTCCTCCATTGAGATGTAGAACACCGTGCTACCCGGATCGCCTTGACGACCGCTTCGACCTCTCAACTGATTGTCGATACGTCTGCTTTCATGGCGTTCCGTTCCTATAATTCTCAAACCGCCCAATGCAACGACCTTTTCTTTCTCCTCGTCACATATTGCCTTGAATGCGTCATAATGATGCTTGTACACCTGCTTTGCCTCGACAACCGCAGGATCCGTGCTTGAATGAGGTGAGGATGCAAGCTCGATTATCTCAAGCGGATAGCCGTCCTTTTCCATGCGTTGTTTTGCTTGGAAGTCGGCATTACCGCCAAGCATAATATCCGTACCACGACCAGCCATGTTGGTTGCGATGGTGACGGCATTGAGTTTGCCTGCCTGTGCGATAATTTCAGATTCTTGTTTGTGGAATTTTGCGTTCAAAACATTGTGTGCAATGCCTTTTCTCTTGAGAATTCCGCTCAATTCCTCACTCTTTTCAACGCTTATCGTACCCACCAAAATCGGTTGACCGGTGGCGTGATGATCAATGATATCTTGCACGATTGCCGTGAGTTTTCCGCCAATCTTGGTGTAAATTTGGTCGTGCTCGTCAATTCTTTGAGAGGGTTTGTTTGGAGGAATAGTGACAACGTCAAGTGCGTAAATACCCTCAAACTCCGCCTCTTCGGTCTTTGCCGTACCCGTCATACCGCTGAGCTTCTTGTACATACGGAAGAAGTTTTGGAAGGTGATTGTGGCAAGCGTCTTGTTCTCGCTGCGGATTTGCACGTGCTCCTTTGCCTCGATTGCTTGATGCAATCCCTCATTGTAACGACGGCCGATCATAATACGACCGGTGAACTCGTCAACAATAAGCACTTCGCCGTCACTGACGATATAATCCTTGTCACGCTTCATCATGAAGTGTGCCTTGAGTGCGGCTTGAATGTGATGATATAGATCTGTATTTTCAAGATCGGTGAGATTGTTCACGTGGAAGAAACGCTCCGCCTTGGCAATGCCGTCGTCGGTGAGCATAATTGTCTTTTCTTTCTCCTCGATTGTGAAATCACTCTCCTCTCTGCACTGTCTTGCAAAAGAGTCTGCCGACTTATAAAGCTCGCTGGATTTTCCGCCTCTGCCCGAAATGATAAGTGGCGTTCTTGCCTCGTCGATGAGGATTGAGTCAACCTCGTCGATGATTGCAAAGTTGAGCTCTCTTTGCACTTTGTCAGCCTTTCTCACCACCATATTGTCACGCAAGAAGTCAAAACCAAGCTCGTTGTTGGTGCAATAGGTTATATCACTTTGATATGCCTTTCTCTTGTCCTCCGGACTCATTTGAGGCACAACAACGCCGACGGTAAGTCCCAAGAATTTGAAGAGCTTGCCCATCCAATTTGCGTCACGAGTTGCCAAATAGTCGTTGACTGTAACAACATGCACGCCCTTGCCTGTCAAAGCATTGAGGTATGCGGGAAGCGTTGCCACAAGCGTCTTGCCTTCACCTGTGCCCATCTCTGCGATACGCCCTTGATGCAATGCGATACCGCCGATAAGTTGGACACGGAAATGGCGCATACCAAGCACTCTTTCGCCCGCCTCGCGCACAACTGCGTATGCATCGGGAAGAATGTGATCAAGCGTCTCACCGTTTGCAAGTCTATCTTTCAACACCTGTGTCTGTGCAACAAGCGTGTCGTCATCCATTGCAGAATACTTTGGAGCAAGTGCTTCAATCTTGTCTGCAATCTTATTGAGTTTTTTCAGCTTAAAGCCGTTTTCGTTTAATAGCGACATTTTTCACCTTTATTCGCCAGCGTGATAACCTCGGTGGCGTTTTGCCGTATAGGCATATTGATATTATATTATTATACACCATACCGCTTGATATATCAAGCGAGATATATTTGCTGTTATTGCTTTAATGCAATTCAAATAAGTATTTGTCAAATCGAATCTTTGCCATCGTTGCTTTCGACGGGGATTTTCAGCATAGTTATGGCACTTGTCAGAACACTCACGTCTCTTGCCTTGGCTTTGAGCAAGGTCTTTGCGCACTCGTTTGCCGTCGCACCCGTCGTGAATATATCGTCAATGAGCAATATTCTGCGATTTTTCACTTGATCGAACACGCACGCAAACGCACCCTCAAGGTTGGTTGCTCTGTCTTTGCCCTTAAGTTCTTTTTGTGCGGAAGTGCTCCTTATTTTCACAAGGGCGGGAAGCACAGGCATATTCAACCTTTTGCCCACTTCGTTTGCAAGTAGCTCGGATTGATTATACCCTCTCTTTTTCTCCTCCTCTTTGGTCATGGGCACAAACACGATTATGTCGGCATCCATGCTCCTTTTGAGGTATTCGTCCGCCATCAATGCACCCAAAGTTTCGGCAATATACTTCTTTTGGTTGAACTTGAATGCATATATAAGTCTTTTGACGTCACCGTCATAAACAAGCGGAGCTCTGTTCTTTGAAAACTCTTGTCTTGAGTATTGGCATCTGTTGCAATAGTCCGACTCGTCTTTGAGGGGCATACCGCAATAAAGACAAATATGCTCACCGACAAAAGGCAGAGTGTCCACGCAATGAGAACACAGCCTCACCCTAGTGTCTGCAATAAGCTCTGCACCGCACACGTCGCAAGTGCAATCTTTGGGAAATAGAGCATCTTCAAACGCAGTGGCAAGCTTTGAGAAAAACGCCTTGAATTTGTTCTTGACAATCTCCCTTTTGCTTTGAGGTTGATTGGCGGTGTTTTCAACGCCGACTTTTGAGTCGTCACCTGTCATACATACCTCCGTCTGCCTCTTGCTCTATAAGCTCAAGCAACAAAGAATATCGTCTTGCCGTTTCATTGTTTTTGAGCATGCGTGCAATCGTCTTTTTTGCACCGCTTATGACAACAAGTTTCTTTGCTCTTGTCACAGCCGTATACAGCAAGTTGCGTGTCTGAAGCATATAGTTTGCATCAAGTGCTATGACCACTGCATCAAACTCACACCCCTGTGATTTGTGTATCGTAACGGCGTATGCAAGAGTGAGTTGATCAATGTCGCCATAATCATAAATCGCCACTTTATCATCATCAAAACGCACGGTAAACTGCAGAAATTGCGTATTGATGCTTTCAATCACACCGATGTCACCATTAAAAACGCCACTGCCTCGCACAATATTCAAACCGTCTTGTTGCGACCATTCCTGCTGATAGTTGTTTTGCAGTTGCATAACCTTGTCACCCTCACGATAGATTGTTTCGCCACGTCTAACTTCTTTCTTGTAGGGTGATGGCGGATTGATGACTTTTTGCAGTTGAGTGTTGAGATTTATAGTGCCTGCATTTCCCCTTTTCATAGGGCAAAGCACCTGTATTTCGCTTGGATTTACTCCCAAATATTTTGGCAGACGTTTTGTCACCAAAGCAAGAGTGTTTTGGCATATCTCGTCACCGCTCAACCTCTCCTCAAAGAAAAAGTCGTCACTTTTATTGTCCAAATCCGGCATTTCGCCATTGTTGATTTTGTGTGCGTTCGGCACGATTTTACTCTTGTCACTTTGGCGGTAAATTTGAGTGAGATAGCTCACGTTGAATTTTCCGCATTTTATGAGATCGTTAAGCACGTTGCCGACACCCACCGATGCAAGCTGATCTTTGTCACCTACAAGCACCAATCTCGCACCTCTTTCCATGGCACATATGAGTGCATTAAACACGTACTCGTCAACCATACTCACTTCGTCAACGATTATGACGTCAAATGGCAGTCGGGTATTCTCGTTGTATGTGAAATGTCCCTCACCGTTTTTGAAATCCAAATCGAGCATACGGTGAATTGTCTTGGCATCCTCTCCCGTTGCTTGCGACAATCTCTTTGCCGCACGTCCGGTCGGAGCACAAAGTGCAACGTTCTGCTTCAAATCCTTGAAAACTTTGAGAATACACTTAACAATAGTCGTTTTGCCCGTGCCGGGACCACCCGTGACAATCTGCACGCCGTTTTCAACGGCTTCCTTGACTGCAGACACCTGATTGGGATGCAAGCTAAATCCTGCCTCCTTTTCAAAACGAGTGACCTCATAATCTATATCAACTCTAAAGTCGGATGCCTCTTGCTGAATCTGCAATAGGCGTCTTGCGATGCTTCTTTCTGTATAAAAATTCTTTTTGAGCAAGATTGCAACGTGTTCCTTTGCCTCGTACCTCACAAGATCGCCAAGCAAAACCATGTCTTGCAAATTATCTCTCACTCTTTGGTCTATATCATCACAATCGATATTTAAAAGTGCGATTGCGTTATTCACAAGGTCGTTTTCAGGCAAATAGTTGTGTCCACTCTTGAGTGCGGCTTCTTTCAAAAGATATGTGATCGAGGCACAAATTCTGTAATCACTATCCTTTTCAATGCCCAATTCACCCGCAATTCTATCCGCACTTGCAAAGCCTATGCCGTCGATATCGTCAACCAACATATATGGATTTTTGCGGATGTTATCCTCTGTTTTTATATCGTAAGTGCGATATATTTTCAAAGCCATATTCACGCTTATTCCAAGGCTTTGCAAAAACATAATGGAGTCTTGCATCTTTTGCACTTTGGAATAATTCATGCCAAATTCCGTGGCTCTTTTGAGGGAAATTCCTCTCACTTTGGCAAGCTCCAAAGGATGACGCATTGCCTCAAGAGAGTCAACGCCAAACATGTTGACAATAGCCTCGGCAGTCACCGGACCGATACCGCTTATCAACCCGCTCGCCAAAAACTTCTTTATTCCGTCAATTTTGTTCGGCTGGCTTACCCACACTTTTTCGGCGGAGAATTGTTTGCCGTAGTTGCTACGGACCTTAAACTGCCCCTCCACCCTTATATTCATACCCTCACTCACAGGCGGAAAGATTCCAACAACAGTGAAAACACTGTCCTCGCATTTCATATCGAGCACAGTATAGCCTGTTTCGGCACTTGAAAATATGACGTCTTTTATCTCGCCTGAAAGCTGCATATCGTCCTAAATATTAAACAAAAACGGTAGAATTATCCTACCGTTTTTGTCTAAAGTGTTCAAAATTTGTATTTTGAGATTGCTTCGTTGATGGCGTCAACCTTGTCGGTATTCTCCCATGCAAAACCTTTTCTGCCAAAGTGGCCGTAATTGGAAGTTGCACGATATATCGGAGCATCCAAGTGGAGCTGATCGATAATAGCTCTCGGACGCAAATCAAACACGTCACGCACAACTTTGGAGAGGATCTCATCACTCACAATGCCCGTGCCGAACGTATCAACAAGAATGGACACCGGATGAGCCATGCCGATTGCATAAGCAACCTGCAATTGTGCCTTTTTGCACACACCCGATGCAACGAGGTTTTTGCAGATGTAACGTGCCATATACGATGCACTTCTGTCAACCTTTGTCGGATCCTTACCGCTGAAGGCGCCACCGCCGTGAGGGCAGAAACCACCATACGTATCAACGATAATTTTTCTACCAGTCACACCGCTATCCCCTGCAGGACCGCCGATGACAAATCTACCCGTTGGGTTGATGTAAATCTTTGTGTCGTCATCGATATACTCGCTCGGAATCGCAACATTGATGACTCTTGCGATAATTTCACTCTCAATCTCCTCCAAATCGACCTTGTCAGAGTGTTGAGTGCTCACAACGATTGTATCCACTCTTTCGGGCACGCCGTCGATATACTCAACGGTGACTTGAGCCTTTCCGTCAGGACGCAACCAATCAAGCTCCCCACTCTTTCTGACCTCTGTGAGTCTTTGAGTGAGAGCATGGGCAAGCGTGATAGGCAGAGGCATAAGATCCTCTGTCTCATCGCAAGCATAACCGAACATCATACCTTGATCGCCTGCACCCGTCTTGTCATAAAGATCGATACCGTCACGATCCGTTGCATCGTTCACGCCCATTGCAATGTCGGGAGATTGCTCGTCAATAGAGCTCAAAACAGCACATGTCTTATAGTCAAAGCCCAATGAGCTGTCGTTGTATCCAATGTCTTTGATTACGCCACGCACAATTGAGGGTATGTCGCAATAGTGAGATGTTGTCACCTCACCCAAAACCATAACCATACCCGTTGTTGTGCACACCTCAACGGCGACTCTTGCGGAGTTGTCCTCCGCAAAAATGTCGTCAAGTATTGCGTCTGCGATCTGGTCGCACACCTTGTCGGGATGTCCTTCCGTCACGCTTTCAGATGTAAAAAATCTTTTTTCCATTAGTCTTCATCAATATTGTCGTCGATATGACGGCCGAGAATGATATCCGCAGGCTGTGATTGACTTGCAGAAACTGTGGATATATTCTTGTAGCACTTCATGCCTGTACCTGCAGGAATGAGCTTGCCGATGATAACGTTTTCTTTGAGACCGAGAAGCGGATCCACCTTGTTGTTGATTGCAGCTTCTGCCAAGACTTTTGCAGTCTCTTGGAAGGATGCTGCAGAAAGGAAGGATTCTGTTGCAAGAGCGGCCTTGGTGATACCAAGAAGCGTACGCTTTGCAGTTGCCGGAACGCCACCGTTCTCAAGAGCCTTTTCGTTCTCTTCTTCGTATGCGAGCAAATCCACCAAAGTGCCCGGGAGCATATTTGTGTCGCCTTGGTTTTCAATACGAACCTTGCGGAGCATTTGTCTAACGATAACTTCAACGTGCTTGTCGTTGATTTCGACGCCTGCCGTACGGTATGCGGATTGAACTTCCTTTGCGATATACTCTTGAACGCCCTTGACGCCCTTTGCACGGAGCATGTCTTGAGGATTGATTGAACCCTTTGTCAACGGATCGCCTGCACCGATTGCCTCACCCTCTGCAACGAGGATATTTGCATTGTACGGGATTGCGTATGCCTTTGCTTCTCCGTCTGCACCGGTAACGGTGATTTCACGGCGATCATCAGAGATGTGGACGTAACCGTCATTCTCTGTGATAACAGCTTTACCTTTCGGGTTGCGAGCTTCGAAAAGTTCTTCAACACGTGGCAAACCTTGCGTGATATCGTCATCGGTTGCAACACCACCGGAGTGGAATGTTCTCATTGTTAGCTGTGTACCAGGCTCGCCGATTGATTGAGCTGCGATGATACCGACTGCTTCGCCGATCTTGACGGGGTTGCCTGATGCCATGTTCTTGCCGTAGCACTTCACGCAAACGCCATTCTTTGACTTACAAGTGAGGATTGAACGGATGAGCACGCCCGGTTGATGATGCATATCCGCACCGTTCTTTTGCCAGTAAGAGGTGAGACGATTGTCGATCTCTTTTGCCATATCCGTGGAGATGAGCGTGTCGCCTTCACAGATGATTTCGCCTGTTTCAGGATCAACGACGTCACCGATTGTGTATCTGCCTGCAATACGATCGCCAAGAGCTTCGATGACACTCTTTTCGTCTCTGATTGCGGTGATAAACGTACCCTTTGTGTCTCCGCAGTCCGTTTCACGTACGACAACTGCGTGTGATACGTCAACAAGTCTTCTTGTGAGGTAACCTGAGTCAGCAGTCTTAAGAGCGGTATCTGCAAGACCTTTTCTTCCGCCGTGTGAAGAAATGAAGTATTCCAAAACGGACAAGCCTTCACGGAAGGAGGAGCGAACAGGAAGCTCGATTGTACGGCCTGACGGATCTGCCATCAAACCACGCATACCTGCGAGCTGACGAATTTGTCCCATGCTACCACGAGCGCCAGAGTTTGCCATCATCCAAATTGGGTTGAAGTCATCAAGACCTTTCTTGAGTTCTGCCTCAACTTGATCTGCTGCATCTTTCCAAATCTTGATGATCTCTTTGTAACGACCTTCTTCAGAGAGCAAGCCACGAGCATAGAGTTTTTCAATGCGGACAACTTCTTTTTCAGAATCTTGAACGATCTTCTTCTTGTCGCCCGGGATGTGCATATCAAAGACTGACGTCGTGATTGCACCGATTGTTGAATACTTGTAGCCGAGTGCCTTGATCTTGTCGAGCATCTCTGCCGTTTCGGTTGCTCCGTGGAGCTTGAAGCAGTTGTCGATGATGATGCTGAGCTGTTTCTTGCCGATAGCCATTGCCTTCTTGCCGAGTGCCTTTTGGATTGCTTCACGAAGTGCAGTGATCTCACGATTGAGTTCCTTTGTGTTGGAAAGATCGATATCGCCTGCTTCCTTGACTGCCTTTGCAATCTGATCGACTTGGCTGTCGGAAATATTTCTCTTTAATATTGTACGCGTACGCACGCACGTATCACTGTTGACATCGTTTGTACGGAACAAATCTACGATTGCGTGGAATTGATTTTCATCCACGTTGGCATCGATACCCAAGATACCTTCAACTTCAAGTTGACCTGCATTCTCCGGCAAGCTTCTGTCAACAAATTGCAAATCTTGCGGAATGTTGTCGTTGAAGATGCAACGTCCAATTGTGGTATGCAAAAGTCTTGTTGACACGCTTCCGTCCTCGTTTTGCACCTTTGTGCGGATGTAGCATAGAGATTGAAGTGTGAGGTCCTTGCTTTGATAAGCCATCATAGCCTCGTCAAAGGAGCTGTAATAGTTGCCCTCTCCCTTTGCACCCGGCTTGACAATTGTCAAATAGTAAGAACCGATGACCATATCCTGTGTCGGAGACACGATCGGCTTGCCGTCTGAAAGCTTCAAGATGTTGTTAGTGCAGAGCATCAAAATTCTTGCTTCTGCTTGAGCCTCGATTGAAAGAGGTACGTGAACAGCCATCTGGTCGCCGTCGAAGTCTGCGTTGAATGCACCGCAGGCGAGTGGGTGAAGCTTGATTGCTCTACCCTCGACAAGCACAGGTTCAAATGCTTGGATACCAAGTCTGTGAAGTGTCGGAGCACGGTTGAGAAGCACGGGGTGATCCTTGATGATTTCCTCAAGAATATCCCACACTTGATTCTTGCCCGTATCCACAAAACGCTTTGCACTCTTGATGTTGTGGCAAAGATTGCGTTCAACAAGCTTGTTCATAATGAATGGCTTGAATAGCTCAAGTGCCATTTCTTTTGGCAAACCGCACTGATAAAGCTTGAGTTCAGGTCCTACAACGATAACCGAACGGCCTGAGTAGTCAACACGCTTACCAAGAAGGTTTTGACGGAAACGACCTTGCTTACCACGGAGCATACCGGAGAGTGATTTGAGATCTCTGTTGCCCGGTCCGGACACTGCCTTGCCTCTGCGACCATTGTCGATGAGAGCGTCAACAGCTTCTTGAAGCATACGCTTCTCGTTGCGGACGATGATATCAGGTGCGCCGAGCTCTTTGAGCTTCTTCAAACGATTGTTGCGGTTGATAACTCTGCGATACAAATCGTTGAGGTCGCTTGTTGCAAATCTACCACCGTCAAGTTGAATCATTGGACGAAGTTCTGGAGGAAGCACCGGAAGAACGTCAAGCACCATCCATTCGGGCTTGTTGCCTGATTG
This sequence comes from uncultured Bacteroides sp., assembly GCA_964644355.1. Classification (GTDB taxonomy): domain Bacteria; phylum Bacillota; class Clostridia; order Christensenellales; family CAG-917; genus CAG-475. The sequence continues at coordinate 64,234 of CAZXUW010000001.1, read as the reverse complement.
ACGGAAAGCTTCCACGATTTCAAGACGTTTGACAGCCTTGATACGTTTTTGTCCAACTGAATTGTTTATGATATTTTTGAGTTGTGCACTTTCGCTTTCAAGATCAACTTCCATAAGAAGATCTTTGACGGCTTCCGCACCCATACCCACTTTGAAATCGCTCGGATCGTATTTTTCAAGGATTTCTCTATACTCTCTGTCAGAGATGACTTGCTTCTTGTGAAGTTCGCTCACCTTGCCGGGGTCGAGAACGATGAAAGATACAAAGTATACCACTTGTTCGAGTTCTTTTGGAGATACGTCGAGCAAGATTGCGATTCTTGAAGGCACACCCCTCAAATACCAGATGTGAGTGACGGGACATGCAAGTTCGATATGTCCCATTCTCTCACGACGCACTTTGGATTTTGTGACTTCAACACCGCACTTTTCGCAGATAACGCCTTTGTAACGTATTCTCTTATAGCGACCGCAGTGACATTCCCAATCACGAGTAGGTCCAAAAATCTTTTCGCAGAAAAGACCGTCCTTCTCCGGCTTTTGAGTACGATAGTTTATTGTTTCGGGCTTTGTGACTTCACCGTGTGACCATTCTCTGATCTTTTCAGGAGAAGCTACGCCGATTTGTATTGCATCAAAATTGCTGAGTTCGTACATATTGTCGCCTCCTATTAGTCTTCATCAACAGGGTTGATATTGAAGATGTCGTTTTCATCGACAGTGCCTTCAGTGAGGGAGCTGAAGAAGCTTTCGTCATCATCGTCTGTATCAAACAGGCTTGTATCCACGTCGGACTTGCTTGTCTCGGTGATGTCACCAAAGATGTTGCTTTCGCCGAGGATGTCGATTTCTTTAAGCTCCTCATGCTTCTTGGTTGCAATATTCTCAAAGTCGATATCCGGATCGTAATCACGGAGCTTGACTTCGTCTCTGTCCTCTGTGAGCACTTTGACGTCGAGTGCAAGCGATTGCAACTCTTTGACAAGCACCTTGAATGATTCCGGAATGCCAGGCTCTGAAACGTTGCTACCCTTGACGATTGACTCATACGTCTTGACACGACCAACCACGTCATCCGACTTGACCGTCAAGATCTCTTGCAAGATGTTTGCAGCACCGTAAGCTTCGAGTGCCCAAACTTCCATTTCACCAAAACGTTGTCCGCCGAATTGTGCCTTACCACCAAGCGGTTGTTGCGTGATGACGCTGTACGGACCTGTGCTTCTTGCGTGGATCTTGTCGTCTACCAAGTGATGCAGTTTGAGGTAGTACATATAACCGACTGTTGCACGGTTTTCAAACGGTTCGCCCGTTCTTCCGTCGTAAAGTTGAATCTTTCCGTCAACCTCGCCGTCCTCGTTGACAAGACCGCATTGCAAGAACAATTGCTTGATATCTTGCTCGTTTGCACCGTCAAACACAGGTGTTGCGACCTTCCAGTCAAGCATATGTGCGATAAGTCCAAGGTGAACTTCCAAAACTTGACCGATATTCATACGGCTCGGAACGCCGAGTGGGTTGAGCACGATTTGAAGCGGTGTGCCGTCTGCCAAGAATGGCATATCTTCCTTTGGAAGAACTCTTGAAACAACACCCTTGTTGCCGTGTCTGCCCGCCATCTTGTCGCCGACGGAGATCTTTCTCTTTTGTGCGATGTACACTCTGACGAGTTTGTTGACGCCCGGTGCGAGTTCGTCTTTATTCTTTCTTGTGAATATCTTGACATCCACAACAATACCGCTCTCGCCGTTCGGAACACGCAAGGAAGTGTCCCTAACTTCTCTTGCCTTCTCACCGAAGATTGCACGGAGCAATCTTTCTTCAGGTGTAAGTTCCGTTTCGCCCTTTGGCGTGACCTTTCCGACGAGGATGTCGCCCGGCTTGACTTCTGCACCCACCATGACGATACCGTCTTCATCGAGGTTCTTCAAAACTTCGTCGCTGAGGTTTGGAATATCTCTTGTGATTTGCTCGTCGCCAAGCTTTGTATCACGACATTCGATTTCGTATTCTTCAATGTGGATTGAAGTGTACAAGTCGTCACGAACAAGCTCCTCACTGATAAGAACAGCGTCCTCATAGTTGTAGCCTTCCCAAGACATGAAACCGATAAGCATGTTTCTGCCAAGAGCAAGCTCGCCGTTCTCTGTTGCAGGACCGTCTGCGATGACGGTGCCCTCTTTGATGAGGTTGCCGTTTTCGTCATATTGCGGACCATACACTCTGTCGCCCTTGTTGACAATCGGATGCTGGTTGATGCAAGTTGATTGGTTTGAACGCTCAAACTTGCTCAAAATGTAAGTATCCGTTGTGCCGTCGTTGCATTCGATAACGATTTGGTTGCTGTCAACGTATTTGACAAAACCGTCGTGCTTTGCAATCTTCAACACGCCAGAGTCGTAAGCAATCTTATGCTCGACGCCCGTTGCGATCATAGGAGCTTGAGGCTTGAGAAGCGGAACTGCCTGACGTTGCATGTTGGAGCCCATAAGAGCACGGTTTGTATCGTCGTTTTCAAGGAACGGAATGAGTGCCGTTGCGATTGAAATAAGCTGTTTGGGGTTGACGTCCATGTAGTCTGCTTGATCTTTTGGAACTTCACGGATGTCCTTTTGGATACGGCAGTTGACACGGTTGCGAACAAACTTGCTTTCTTCATCGAGCGGTTCGTTTGCTTGTGCAATGACGTATTTATCTTCTTCATCCGCCGCCATATACACAACTTCGTCCGTAACAACGCCGGTTGCCTTGTCGATCTTGCGGTACGGAGTCTCGATAAAGCCGTACTCGTTGACCTTTGCATATGAGGACAAGGATGTGATAAGACCGATGTTCTGTCCTTCAGGAGTTTCAATCGGGCACATACGTCCATAGTGTGAGTGGTGAACGTCACGCACTTCAAAGCTTGCACGCTCTCTGTTCAAACCGCCGGGGCCGAGTGCGGAAAGTTTACGCTTGTGCGTAAGCTCTGCGATCGGGTTGGGCTGATCCATGAATTGAGAAAGCTGTGAGGATCCGAAGAACTCTTTGATAGCACTCGTAACAGGACGGATGTTGATAAGTGTTTGAGGTGTGAGATCTGCATTCTCCTGTGCAGATGCCATTCTCTCTTTGATGACTCTCTCAAGACGAGAGATACCGATACGGAATTGGTTTTGCAAAAGCTCGCCAACCGCACGCACACGACGATTTGACAAATGGTCGATATCATCGCAAGTGCCAAAGCCGTAACGCAAACCAAGGTTGTAGTCCTCGATTGCAACGATGTCGTCAAGTGTGATGTGCTTGTAGACAAGCTCATCGACAGAAGTGCGGATTGCAAGAAGAAGTTGATCGTGATTGTCACCGAATTCTTCCATGAGTTGCTTGAGGTTTGGATAGTAAACCTTTTCAAGAATACCAAGCTCTCTGGGGTTGCAATCAACAAAGGCATCGAGATCGACTGTGTTGTTGCCGATAACTTTGAATTTCTTCTCTTTGCCGTCTTGATCGGCATATGCAAGCCACACGACGTTGACTGCGTTGTTTTGTATTTCTTTGCCCTTTGCCTCGTCAACGACTTCGCCCTTTTGTGCGAGGATTTCACCCGTGATCGGGCTTACGACGTCCTCTGCGAGGGTGTAGCCTGCAATACGTGTTGCCAAAGCGAGCTTCTTGTTGTATTTGTAACGTCCCACTCTTGCAAGGTCGTATCTCTTGTAATCGTAGAATGTGTTGTGGATGAGAATATCCGCACCTTCAACGGTGGGAACTTCACCCGGACGCAAACGACGGAACAAATCGATCTTGCCTTGTTCGGCTGTTTTGCATTGAGCATCTTTTTCACAGGTCTTGACAATCATCTCGTCTCCGCCAAAGAGGTCGATGATTTCTTGATCGGTGCCATATCCCAACGCTCTCAAAAGCGTTGTTGCGGTGATCTTTCTTGTTCTGTCAACGTGCACCCATTGCACCTCGTTGGAGTCTTGCTCGTATTCAAGCCAAGCACCACGGTTTGGAATAACGGTTGTCTTGAAGCGAGGAACACCGTTCTTGTCAAGCTCTCTGTCATTGTAGACGCCGGGGCTTCTAACAAGTTGTGAAACAATAACACGCTCTGCACCGTTGATAACAAATGAACCGGAATCTGTCATGAGCGGGAAGTTGCCCATAAACACTTCTTGTTCAACCACTTCACCGGTTTCCGTGTTGGTGAGGCGAGCCTTCACCTTTAGTGGAATTTCATACGTGGTGTCACGGTCTTTGCACTCTTTGACAGTGTACTTTGGTTCACCGTCAAGTCTGTGAGACAAAAACTCGAGCTTCAATCTGCCGGAGAAGTCAACGATTGGAGAATAATCTTTGAAAACTTCGTCAATGCCGGTGTCAATGAAGGTTGCGTAGGAATTCTTTTGCACCTCAATGAGGTACGGAATAGGCAAAACGTCTTTGATTTGCGAAAAATCACGTCTTTCTGTCGTTCCGTACATTTGATTGTGAATTCTTTGGGACATATATTCACTCCTTAAAAAAATTGCCTATTTTCGACCTTGAAAAAATTTTTTTGAATTTTTGAAAAATATTTTTTCGCCATTCGCAAATTTCATCAAAATCTGCACCTTTTTGCAAATTTTGAGCTTACAACCACTATGTAATTATAACCCCCTACCCCCAAAAACGAGGTGTTTTAGGGGTAGGTATTCGCATTATTGTGCAGTTTTCTATTATATATTGAAAAATCAAGCCTGTCAAGCGTCGCACGCATATAAATATAATAAATTTGCATAATTTTTATATTATTTCCTCTTGATTTAAGCGTACGCTTGAAATATAATATAATTTATGAGAATAGACAAATTTTTGAAAGTATCCAGAGTCATCAAACGTCGCACCATTGCTCAAGAGGCTTGCGACGGCGGTCGTATAGAGATCAACGGCAAAGTCGTCAAACCATCTAAAGACGTCAAAGTCGGAGACGTCGTCACCGTTGCTTTCGGCAACAGCAAAATGTGTTTTGAGGTGCTGTCCGTTGACGAACATCAAACCAAGCAAAGTGCCGAAACGATGTACCGAATTATTAATGAATAATGAATATTTGAGGGCGGGACACCCACACCCGAACACACCCTTATTCGAAATCCCACTATTTGATTATGAAAAAAAATATAAATCTAATTATTACAGCGGCAGGCATGTCTCAACGCTACGGCGTAGAGAACAAACTGTTTGCTCCCTGCAAAAACTCTTGCGTGGTTGTGGAAGCAATCAAGCCCTTTTTGCATTTTGAGCAAATAAGCAGAATTATCGTTGCGATTCACCCCTCGTATAGTGATGAGTTGCTCAACTCTCTTGACAATGCCAATATCGACGACAATCGCATCATCGTCGCAAACGGCGGAAACAGTCGCACACAGACGGTGAAAAACGCATTGCGAGCAATAGAGGACGATTGTGCATACATCATGATTCACGACGGTGCTCGTCCGTTTGTGACACAAAAAACCATACAAAACGTCATTGACGGTGCTATTGAGTGTGGAGCTTCACTGCCCCTTCTTAAACTCACCGATGCACTTGTGTGTGTAAAAGACGGCGTATCAAGCGTTGACAGAGCGGATTATCGCAGAGTGCAAACCCCTGTATGTGTTGAAAAAAACAGGCTTCTAACGGCATATTCTCAATGCGATTGTGATTTTTATGACGACATTGGTGTCGTGCAAAAATATGCTCACGGAGACGTGAAAGCCGTGGACGGAGATAAAAACAACGTCAAAATCACAACAAAAGACGACTTGAAAACAAACCTGTACGGAATAGGATACGACATACATCGTTTCAAGGTCGGCAACGGCATAAAACTGCTTGGAACGCTTATCCCTTGCGAGTTTGCCTTTGTTGCCCACTCTGACGGAGATGTCGCAGTTCACGCTATTATGGATGCGATTTTGTCTGCAATCGGCGAAAAGGACATTGGACATCTCTTCCCCGTGGACGACAGCAAATATGATGATGCGGACAGCATAGATTTGCTCAAAACCGTGCTCAAACTTGCCAATGACAAAGGCTATGCCCTCGTCAATATATCCGTTGCGATCATCGCAGAACGCCCAATGCTTGCACCATATGTTGACCTTATGCGCAACAATATGTCAAGCGTGCTGGGCATCCCCTGCAAACATATAGGCATAACCGCAACGACAAACGAACAAGTTGGAGATCTGGGAGATTGCAAATCAATTGCTTGCTTTGCAACTGCACTCCTGTGTCAGTCTACAATTGATTAATAAATAGTTAATACTGAATAATTGCACAAGGCGGAGCCTATCCAAATATACGCCCATCGGCTGAATGTTTCGGCTACACTTTAGATTACGCACACAACACACTTTTAGAAAACAAACTAAATCACGATGAACAAACAAGACGTAATAAATTTTTTTGACAGATGTGCCCCCGAATGGGATGCAGGCATAATAAAAGATGCGCAAATCATCTCAACGATATTGGACAACTGCGGTGTGCGAGAGGGCATCGACGTGCTTGACGTTGCCTGTGGCACAGGCGTTCTTTTTGAGGATTATCTCAACAGAAACGTGGCGGATTTAACAGGCATTGACATATCCCCCAAGATGATTGAAATCGCACAAAGCAAATATCCGCAGTTGAGAGTGATATGTGCCGACGTTGAGGAATACGACTTTGGCAAACAATTTGACTTTGTCATGGTGTACAACGCTTTCCCTCACTTCCCCAATCCCGACAGATTGATTGCAAAACTTGCCTCCCTCACCAAACGAGGCGGACGTTTGAGCGTTGCTCACGGCATGAGCCGAGAGGCATTGAGAGAGCATCACAAGTGTGCACCGCACGTTTCTTTAGACCTACCCTCTTGCGAAGAAATGGCAAAAATGTTTGAGCCTTACTTTGATGTGGATATAGCAATTTCCACAGACAAAATGTATCAAGTTTGTGGCATAAAGAAATAGAATTAACACATTTGCAACCGATAGTTGCGGAATTGACAAGCAAAATAGGTCGCACCTTTCCCCAATATATGCGACAATAAAGGCACCAAAAAACGAGAGGTACTTTATGGATATTACAACTGCAAATAGGCTTTATGAATTGAGAAAACAACACGGCTATTCGCAAGACGAGCTTGCGGACATGTTGGGCGTGTCAAGGCAAGCCGTGTCCAAGTGGGAAAGAAGCGAAAGCTCCCCCGACACAGACAATCTTATCGCACTTGCAAGGCTTTACAACGTGAGTCTTGACGAACTGTTGGGCTTTGAAAAATCCGACGATTCAACGTGTTCAGACGATAATCAAAACAGCGAAGAAAACACACAAAACAATGTTAATGATGACAAAAACGACACTTCATGTGCCGATTGTGACGATAACACTGTGCGTAAAGACAGTGTGCATATTGATGAAAACGGCATACATATCAAAGATAAAAACGGCGAACAAGTGCACATCACCGGCGGTATAGCCAAGCTTGTAAACAATATTGTCGGAAACATACACATCAATGACAATGACGACGATGACAACGATGATGACCACAATGATGACGATTGCGACATGAAGGACATTCATATAGCCAAAAGTCATATTCGTTTTGGCAAGGACAACAAGTTCATGAAACTCAAGGCAGTCTTCAGCGCGTGTGCAATGACCATAAGCCTTGTGACGTATCTTGTGATTGGTTTTGTATGCAACCTATGGCATCCGGGTTGGCTTGTGTTCTTCTTCCCCTTTATCGTAGACGCCACAATTGAAACGATCATCAAAAAGGATGCCAATGCCTTCCCCATCCCCATCATCGTTACGGCGGTGTATTTGCTGATGGGATGTGTGTGGAACTTGTGGCATCCGGGCTGGATAATCTTCTGTGCATTGCCGATATACTACGTTCTTGTCGGCACGATAAAGTCCTTTATCGATGCTTCAAAAACAAAGGATATCCGCGTTGACTTCCAAACAAACGACACCGATACCACTGACGATGTCATAGAGTAATTCACCCACCGATTTCACAAAGGTCGCAGATACACAATCTGCGACTTTTTTGTATTATATACAAAACTTTGCCGTTTTCTCGTTTGACATTGATATATTAAGTTGATATAATGCGGATTGTAAAGATATTCTCGTCGCCGGACGAGTCGCCATAGGTGCGTCATAATTGCATTGGTAGGCCTTTGTAGATGCAATGATGGACGCTTTTTTATTGGAGAAAAGGATGAAAAACAATCACGTACTAAAAGAGTTTGCAAAATACGTCTCTGCAAACGTAATAGCTATGATAGGTTTGAGCTGTTACATTCTTGCAGACACATTCTTTGTTTCGCTTAAGCTTGGTGAAAACGGACTTGCATCCCTCAATCTATCTGCACCCTCTTTCAACATAGTTTTTTCACTCGGCATGCTCTTTGCGGTTGGCGGAGGAGCAAAAATGGCTATGTGCAAAGGTGCAGGAGACCACAGCGGTGCAAACAAAGTGTTTTCACACACCATTATTATCACTTCGGTTTTTGCCGTGATATTCCTCATTCTCGGCTTGACGCTATCAGGGCCGATAGCCACTATGCTCGGAGCAGAGGGCGCAACTTATGCCAACAGCAAAACTTACGTTCAAGTGATATTGTGTTTTGCTCCCTTCTTTATGTTCAGCAACGTTTTTCAAAACTTTGTAAGAAATGACAACGCTCCTCGCCTTGCAATGATTGCATCCCTTGCGGGCAACCTTTTCAACATCGTTTTTGACTACATCTTGGTGTTCCCTTGCAATATGGATATGCTCGGTGCGGCACTTGCAACAGGCTTTTCTCCAATCGTCAGCCTTGCAATCGTTTCCATACACTTTATAAGGAAGAAAAACACCTTCCGTTTTGAAAAGACAAAGCTATCCGCCCACACGTACGGACAAATTTGCACGCTCGGTCTTTCCACCTTTATAGGCGAGATTACCGCCGCAATCGTGCTGTTTGTGTTCAACTCCCTATTCAAAAAGCTTGGCGGAGATACGGCGGTTGCCGCATATGCAATTATCATCAACATTTTCTACGTGACAAACGCAATCTTCAACGGCATTTCACAGGGCACACAACCCATGATAAGTTTCAGCTACGGAGAGTGCAACCATGCCAAAATCAAGCAAGTTTTACGCTACGCCCTCATCACAACGGGAGTTGTTGCCATCATAGAATATCTCGCTCTTTTCTTTGGAGCGGACGGCTTTGTATCCATATTCAACTCCGAGGGCAAAGAACAGCTGCAAGAGCTTGCCGTGCTCGGCACAAAGCTCTACTTCATCTCGGTGCTGTTTGCAGGCTTCAACCAACTGTTTTCCGCCTACTTCACCGCATCCAACAAGGGCTTGTATGCTCAACTTATCACCATTCTGAAAGGACTTGTCACCATACTTCCCATCGTCTATTTATTCTCCTATCTATGGGGAATGACGGGAATGTGGATAGCAACTCCGGTGGCGGATTGTTTGACAATGCTTTGTGCACTCTTGATGTTCTTTGTGACAAAACCAAAAAAAGCGGAGCTTATCCCCCACAACGCATATTGCCAAGAAATTGCAAAATAAATGGATTAAACATTGTTTTTGATATGATAAAGGGCAACGTCGTGAAAGACGTTGCCCTTTTTGTTGTTTTGCAAAACTTGCGAATTATGCCTCAAAATGCGTATGTTCGGTGATCCACTTTTGCTTTTTGATTGGCACCCACAATGCGTAAATGCCAAGTGTAATGATTGAGAGCAAACACCACTTGATCCATTGTCCGAGCAAGCTTCCTGCTTTGCCGGTGAACTCAAGCTTTCTTCCGTCAATAATTTGATGCTCATAAAGCCAAGTATATTCCCTTCTAATAGCCCACGGCACACCAAAACCGAGTGTAAAAATTATGATGAGCCAGTTGACGATATTCAAGCCGATAAGGCTCAAAAGACCGCCATTGAACTCACTCTTAGCTCCGGGAACACGCATGCTCGGCGTTGCTCCGTAAACGGGAATGTATCCCATCTGTTGTGCTTGATTTTGCACTTGCACGTATCCGATTGGCTCGCCCGGTGCCTTGGGAGTATTTTGCACAGCGGGAGCAGTCTCTTTGACCTCAACAGAATATTCAGACGGATTTTTTGATTGCCTTCTTAAGTTGAGTTGCACATACGCAGCTCAAAATAAACACGATGAAGTTGGGAATCACGTAAAGGCACACCATCATAACTATGCTCACGGCCGATTTTGCTCCTTCCGCGTTCAAATATAACAGTGTAACGTTAACCGCACTGTAACCATACCAAAGAGTGACAAGCAATGAGAATATCGCAGATGCGATTGCTCCCGACCGATTGGACTTGATTTTGCTTTCTTTTCCGCTTACGCAGGTTGCGGACGTGATAAGATTGACAAGTAAAAACACGAAAATCACAACCAAAATAGCAAAATCGATTATGGCAAGATAGAATTCCTCACTTCCGCTATATTCCCAAGAATAAGATATATAATTGATAATAGAAGGCACAACTTGCATTCCGCACGCTATACCGAATGCAATAAGTGCAAAGATAAGCCTTGCAATTGCCACGCCTTTCTTTGGAGCACGCACGATTTTGCGAGGCTCTTTATGATCGTCTTCAGCAGGTGCAGACGGAATCTCAAAGGACATCGCACTCTCAACGGGCATCGGCTCCTCTTTGACCATCGGTTCCTCAACAGGAGCTTGCGGTGGAGCTTCTTCAAGGATTTCTTGTGGCTTAAAATACGGATTTTTGTACTTTTTGCCACAATGCTCGCAGTGCAAAACTTCGCTTGTTATATCAACAGGCATAGCCTCGCCACAATTTTTGCATTTTACAAATTTAGGCATAAAACCCTCCCTTCTTTTCAAACACAATGTACGCTATCATACATTGCGTAGCTTTATTAAAAAAATTATATGCGTAAATATATGCATTGTCAATATGTAATTTTAATGAATATTTTAGGACGTAGAAAAAAGCACGGCAAAATGCCGTGCTTGTTTGTGCGTTTTGAATGCGCCTGATTATCTCTTTGAGAATTGAGGTGCTTTACGTGCCTTATGCAAACCGTATTTCTTACGCTCTTTTGCTCTTGGATCACGTGTGAGGTAACCTTCTTTCTTGAGGATTGCTCTGTATGCTTCGCTGTCTGCAACGCAGAGAGCTCTTGCGATACCGTGACGGATTGCGCCTGCTTGACCGGTGTAACCACCACCGTAAACGTTGACGTATACGTCAAACTTGTCGGTTGTGCTTGTTGCAACGAGTGGTTGATTGACGATGAGCTTCATCGTGTCAAGCGGAAAATACTCATCGAGAGTACGCTTGTTGATGACAATTTGACCTTCGCCGGGGATGAGACGCACTCTTGCGACTGCTGTCTTTCTTCTGCCTGTGCCGAGATATTGGACTTTCTTGGTTTTCTTAGTTGCCATAATTCACCTCTCAATCAGTTAAGCTTAAGCTCAACAGGGCATTGTGCCTGATGATCATGCTCTGCACCTTGATAAACACGGAGTTTCTTGAGCATCTTTGCGCCAAGAGTGTTCTTTGGGAGCATGCCCTTGACTGCCTTGTACACTACGAACTCCGGCTTTTCTGCCATGAGCTTCTTGTATTGAACTTCTTTGAGTCCGCCAATGTAACCGGTGTGATAACGATAGTATTTATCCTCGAGCTTGTTGCCTGTGAGGACAATCTTGTCGCAGTTGATTATAATAACATGGTCGCCACAGTCTACGTTGGGAGTGTATTGTGGTTTATTCTTGCCCTTCAAGATTGTTGCAACTTGAGATGCGAGACGGCCGAGAACCATACCGGTTGCATCGACAACGTACCACTTGCTTTCCACTTCGCCGGGCTTTGCCATATAAGACTTATTGTTTTTTGCCATTGTAGACAAATCCTTAGCCATTGTGCTAACCTCCAAAAATGTTTTTTGAAAGAAATGTGCTTTGCTCCGAGGGGCTAGTTCTTTGCAACGACATATCTCTTACAAAAATATGCTTGATAATAATATTAAATATCTTAAAATAAGTCAAGCATTTTTCAGTGTTTTGACAATTTTTCCGACAAAAATATTTTTCAACCGAATCACTTTGCGTTTTCCAGTCTAATTCTCATCGGTTTGCATGGCAAATTCTCAAGTTCTGTCGGCTCTACTTCGACGTCGTTGACGTAAATGCCAGATGGGTTGAGACCAACAAAATTCACGGTTAGATTGCTTGTTTTGCTATCTTGCGGAATGATGATGACGTCATAGCCTTTTTCGTCCTTTTTCATGCCGATTGAGATTTTTCCCGTCTCGTCATACATTGTATACACTGCATCGCCGGGATAAATTCTAAGCTCGATATTGTCAAAGTCCGTGCTGTTTGTGTCCGTTTTAAGAAGTGGGATAACCGCCCCCTCTTTGACGAATACGGGATATTCCTCAAGCTTGCAAGCAATGGTATATTCCTTGCCACCCTCAAATTTTTCGCCATTGAAGAAGTTTATCCAATTGCCTTGGGGGAGCCAAATTTTCTGTTTTGTTTGTCCGCCCTTGCCCTTGTGCGTCACTGCACAAACGTACATTTGCTCTCCAAAATAGTATTGATTTTGCCATTTTTTCGCATATGCGTTTTTATCTTTTGAGTAGTAGTAAGTGGGGCAAATAAGTGGCACACCCTCGTTTGCGGTACGCACGTTTGCACTGTACAAATATGGCAAAAGTCTATGTCTCAACCGCATAAAATCCTCTGCAATTTTTTCAACTTGCGGATAATTCCATGGTTCTTTGCTGAGTGCCTTATGGTTGGAATGCAAGCGGTTGATCGGAGAGAAAACGCCATATTGTAGCCATCTTAAATACAGCTCGTTGTCACCGTGTCCCATGAGATGTCCGCCTATGTCGTGCGACCACCAAGTGTAGCCTGCGTTGGATGCAAGAGCGGTAAAATACGGCTGAAGCTTCAAGCTTTTCCACAAAACAAGCGTGTCACCCGAAAAGCCCAGCGGATAACGATGAGAGCCAAGCCCTGCATAACGTGAGAGTATCACGCTGTTGTTGCCATCACGATTGATGTCGAGCGTGTGATAGTGGTTGAGTAGCCACAATGGATCGAGGTTACCCATTTTGGACTTTGTGCCCTGTTGCCAGTCAATCCACCAAAAATCCACACCATCCTCCTCATACGGATGATGCAAGATGTCAAAATATGCGTTCAAAAAACGCTTATCCGTCAAGTCAAATTCTATTGTCTTTTTGCTTGCGGGATCCACTCCGCATGCTCTTGCCATATCCGGATATTGCTGTTCAAAATAACGCACACCGTCACGAGGATGCAAGTTCATTGTCACAGCCAAGCCTCTCCCCTTCAAATTGGCTAAAAAAGCCTTGTAGTCGGGGAATAGCTCCTTTTCAAAGGTATAGCCTGTCCAGCCGGCACCCTGCATTGACTTGTACTCCGCATCTTTTGGCACGTTCTTGACAATGTGCCAATCCATGTCGATTGTGGCAACGGTGAGAGGAATATTCTTGCTCTCAAATTTATCCATCAGCTCAAGATACTCTTTGTCCGTATACATATGATAGCGAGACCACCAGTTGCCCAGCACGTATTTGGGCAAAAGCGGTGTGTGACCTGTGAGCGAATAAAACTCTTCAAGTCCGCCAAGATAATCGTCTGCAAATGCAAAAATATACTTGTCAACGCACTTTGCAGGACGTGGCGTAACACTGCCGTCCGCTTGCAACAAAACGGAATCGGAGTCGTCAATTTCACTGACACCGTTTGTTGCAAAAATGCCCTTGCGAATGTGAGCAATGAAGAAGTGATCTTTCTTTTCCCTCTTGCCTTTCCAACCGCCAAGCAATCCAAAAGTGCCATCCAACGTACGAGCAGTACCGCCCAAATTCAACTTGTTGGAAGCAACTCCCGCCTTGCCACTTGCCTTGAACGTGACAAGCACTTTGAGCTGTTTCAAATTGATTGAAAAATTGCACAAACGTGTCTCAATCGATACTTTATTGCCGTTTTTTGCATATGTAAACTGCGGATTTGCAAAATTTCTGCACATAACAAGCTGTGTTCTGTTGTCAGTCAAACTGCACTTTTCAATACGCAAAATTCTGTCGGTAATGACACTCAATCTGATGTCACCGATGATGATCGTATTCTCTTTTTTGCATGGTGCAAGCTCTTGAGAGAACCTCATATCCATATCTCCTATATATAAATATGTATTAAAAATATAATACCAAAAAGATATGCCCGTGTCAATAGCACAAGGAAATCTACATTGTGATGATTATATTAAATTATTGTGGAAGACAGCCCCTTATCCAATCTTGTCAGCCAGCACGGTGATTATGGCGACCGACACGACGTGCAAAGGGCGCTGGCACAGCTTGCCGTGTCAAGAAATTGTCATCCTAAACTTGCCGTGAGGCAATCATAACTCTAAACCCTAAACTCCATAACTGAACACAAGAACCTCCATCGACGAAGGCGCTGGCACAGCTTGGTGTATTTAAGGGATTATCCGCACGTAAAGGATGCCACATTGAGCTAAAGAGCACAAAAAGAGCCCCACAGTAGTCAATCCTGCTTGTTGCACGGATTGCCTCTCGTGGGGCTTCTACGCCGTTATTTACTCAATAGATTGGTTTATGCAAGGTCTTCCCAAAGTTGCTTGATAACCTTCTCAAAATACTCAATGCTATCTTTGTTGTTTGATGCCATTGTGTTGACGTCAAGATTGTAAGCATCGGACTTCTTTGCAGAGAGAATGCTGTCTTGAATTGTGTCGTAAATGGTCTTGGTGTCATCGGCACTCTTGCCATAGGTGATGATATAATCTGTTGGGAGTGTGCCGTTGGCTTTATCTTCCTCTGTGAATGTGCCGTTTGACTCATCCCACACTGTGAGTGAGTTGAGGAGCACAAACACGCCTGCGTATGCGTTTGTTGAAGACTTGACAACACCATCTGTGACTAGGCTGTCTGCGATGACAAATGCCTTGTTGTTGCCTGCAAACGTTCCGTCTGCTTGGATACCCTTGAAGCAATCTGCACTCACGTCACCGTTTGTGAATGAACCTGTGCCGTTGGTGATGAGGCTACGAGCATACGTTGTGAAGTCTGCAAGATATGAGCTGTCCTTGCCGTCCGGAGTGATGAGGTAGCCAAGTCCGCCATTGTTGGATTCACTTGACGTTGCACCGCTGTCGTCTGACACGAGATATACCCACGTTGTTGCAACCTTTCTGAGCCAATACACTTCTTGAGCCTTGTCAAGACCTGCGGACTTAACTTGGTTGAAGCTGTTGTAAATTTGCTCGATGAGACCTTTTTGTGTATCTGTGCTGAACACAGGAACTTTGTCCATAAGATATGCCATTGCAGGATGCTCTGTTGCGTTGAACACAATGCCCCACTCGCCGTCTGTTTGCTTGAACTCGACAATTTGTTGATAGTTGTTGCCACCCTCAACTTGGTATGTCGTGTCTGCTTCTTTGCCGACGTTGTTGTACGGGTTGTTCTTATCCGTCATAGGATCACGCAATTCGAGAGTGTTGCCGTCTTTATCCTCAACGGTTGCCTCTGCATCATAGCTCGGGTTTGCAACGTATGCCGTCATCTCTGAGATGAGCTTGTTGCGTTCACGCAAAACTGCTTCGACGTTGGTCGGGTTGATTGTTGCAAGGTCGTTGAGCTTCTCCATTGACTCGTCGTCAAGCTTAAAGAGAATGTTGATGACAAAGCCATATCCTTTTTCTGGATGATAGTATGTGGAGGACAAGGAGCCCGTGAGTGCGGACTCGTATGACGTGTCGCTACCTGCAAACGTTTCCTTGTTCTTTGCGATTGCAGAATTGAATTCTGCAATGATTTCTTCTCTCGTGACGTTCTTGCTCTCGCCGATAGAACGCTCAAAGCTCTCTATAACAAGCGTGCGATATTGGTTGTTGAGGTAGTAGTTGTAGCAATCCTCAAATGTGTCAAGATAAAGATTTGAAGTGAGTGTTGACTCAAGCTCGGACAAACCTTCGTTGATGTAATCTTTGAGTGTTGCAACAAGGTTGTCAGAATCGATCTTGCTTGCAAAATCTGCATTGAGGAACTCTGTTGTGAAGAGGCTATCCTCTTTGCTGTCGTCAAACAAATCTGCCTTGTAGCTCTCTGCAAAGAACTTCACTGCAATATCGTTTGCATCGAGATCTGCTTCGGGATCATAATCGTCCACTTCTTCTTCCTCTGGAAGCTCTGTGCGTGGAGCAACATATTTTTCCCATCTAGCATAAAGCTTTTGGTTGATGGTGATCGGAGTGTCAAAATCAAACTCGTCACCCTCAAGGTTTTCATTGTCATACCAACCGTAGAACTTATAACCGGTCTTTGTAGGCTCGGTCGGCTCTATGGCTTTTGCGTTGGCATAAACCTTTTGCTTTTCAACGTCGCTACCGCCGTTTGAATAGAATCTCACGGTGAAAGAGGTGTTCTCATCAACTGTGGTATCGTCCTTATCGGAACCTGTGCTTGAAGACGCATTGTTTGCGTTGTCTTCTGTGATGAGGTCCTCAACAAGAGACACAAGCGTTGTCAACATGCTCTCGTTTGCTTCTTCGATTGCATGATTGATTTCACTGTTTGTGAGCAAATCCGCAAGGCTTTCAATGCTTGTCTTGCCTTTTATACCTGCAAGCTTATCCGTTGCATAAAGAGCAAGCAATCTTTGAGATGCAAGTGATTGTGCAAGATAATTTGCAGTTGCTTCATAGCTCATGCCGTAGTAATTGACGTACATATAAGCATAGCTGTTGAAGGTTGTTGCGAGCTCATACTTGTAGATGTTGCTGACTTGTTTGCCAAGATTTGCACCATCGTATGTGACAGTTGCCACAATTTGTTGAGCATCACGCTTTTCGTTCTTCTTGAAGATTTCGTCACAACCAACAAGCAAAGACATGCTGAAAGCAATGATCAATACGATAGCTGTTGCGACAATCAATTTCTTTTTCATATCAAACTCCATATTATGAGCATTTTACAAATAGTACACCTATTATACACATATTCAAATGCACACGCAAGCGTTTTTTAGCTTTGTATATAAATATTAAATATATTTTATCAAAATTATCATCAAAAACAAAGCAAAAAACATCAAAAAAATGCCCGAAAAAGCCCATATTTTTGCAACTTTTTCAAGCACTATTTTCTCAATTTTTGCACCTTTGCACACTCATTGCGCAATGTGAATTTACTCAACGAGAGCAAGGCGAGCTATACCCTCCTCGTCCTTCTCAAAACAAAAACGTTTGCCGTTGGTAAGATTGCATTCGTCAAGCGAATGAGTGACAAAAAGAACGGTCTTTCCGCTCACTTTGCAAAGCTCCACAAACTTCTTGATGAGTCTCTCTTTGAGTGCGTTGTCCAAAGCCTTGAACGGCTCGTCCAAAAGGAGCAAGTCGCACGGATACAAAAATGCACGAGCCATACTCACACGCTGTGCCTGCCCTCCGCTGATTTGAGTCGGCAAGCTTTTCAAGACGTCCTCAATCTCAAGCGAAACAGCCATATCGAGTATGCGTTGCTTGCGTTCTTTTCTGTCCTTGTAAACGCGTTTTAATATCAAATCAAGGTTTTTATACACCGAAATTGTAGGGATTAACCTGTCTTTTTGAAAAATATAGCCGATTCCCTCATCATTTCCCTCTATGCTTCCGCTATAGCTTTTCAGCCCTGCGATAGCATTGAGGAGAGTGGTTTTTCCAACACCGCTACCGCCCAAAATGACGTTGATTTTACCCCCGTCAAAACGTAAATTTAAGTCATCGAAAATTCTCTTGTCACCATAACTGCAACTGAAATTTGTAAGGATAACGTCTTTCATTTCAACTCCTCCCAAAGCTTTTTGAGGAGTGTCACAACGCCCTCCAACACAAAGCTAAACACGATTGCAACAAGCGTCCAACTGAGCAAATAAGCAATCTCAAAACTTGCGTTTGCAACGGCAATTTTTCCGCCTATACTCTTTGTTATACCTGTCAAAATCTCCGCCGCCACAACCACTTTCAACGTGAGCGAAATCGTGGATTTGCTTGTGTCAAACAAACACTCTGCAATAGATGGCAAATAGATACCCGTCACCCTATTGATGGGCGAAATTTTGTACACCTTTGCCATCTCGATGAGATCCTTGTCAACTCCGACAATTGCTGTATAAAAAGCCGAATACAATATCGGAAAAGCAATCAAAAAGCCAACCGCAACCGCCATAATCTCACTTGACGTGAATGCGTAAAGGATGAGAATGACCGCCACCGTGGGCGCCGAACGCAAAAATGCGACGATTGGAGACAACACTCTATGCACGGGGTTCAACAGTCCGCCTATTGAGGCAAACAGCAGTGCGGATGCAAACGCGATGGCAAAACAAATGAATGTGCGAGCAAGGCTCATGCCCACGCTTATCCAAAATCCTTGCTCTGTGCATAGCGTAAAAAAGCGTACAATCACAACGCTCGGCATAGGCAAAACGAGCGGATTGTCCTTAACCGTTGCCACAATCGCCCATATTGCAAGAACAAGAGCAAGGGATATGAGCGGATATACAAAATTGCTTGCAATCCGCCATGCCGTCTTTTTGTCCAAATTATTCTTTTTTGCCACGTCCTTTTTCATATCTTAGAAAATCAAAGCTTTTGCACTTTGCCAATCAATAGCATTTCCTTGAGAGTCTTTTGGCATAACTTTTTCAAGGAATGTAATAACTTGTCCTTTCTGCTCATCGTCGAGCTTTGTTGCATTGACAGCACATCTCCCCACTGCTTTTGGAGGGAAAACGGCACCGTCATATAGGTGTGCACTTGCAAATTCACTCACGCTCGATGCGTTTGCACCAACCCAAACTTTGCTTGCGGATAGTGCCTCAAAAAGAGCACCCATAAAGCTATTATCCTCACAAAGTCCGCATCTCACAAACAAGCCGGCTTGCGGATAGTTGTTCTCTCCGCTGACCTTGGCGTATTCTGTTTGCATATTCATCTCTGCATTGAGCCCGAGTCTATTTGTTTGAGCGGTTGCAGCAGGTTCGCCCACAACCATAAAGTCCACTCGTCCGTCACCCAACAGCACTGCACCGGCAGAGCCGTCTGCAACGTATTGCACGCTCACCTGATTTTCACCCGGAGTGGTGCTTTCGTCCACGATTTCAATGTTGTTTGCCTTCATAACGTATCTAAACACAAGCCCCGGAATGCCTGTTTGACCAATGCAAGCGATCTTCTTACCCTTGACGTCGTCCATGGTTATCACACCACCGTTTGCGGTTTTGCCAACCATATAGAGACTTCCGTCAACGGCTATGCTCACAAGTTTATAATCTGCACCTTGGCGAATGAGATTTGCCCCCGCATTGACAGGCATAATCACAATATCACTCTTTTTTGACGACATTTCCACTGCGATATTTGCAGGTTTCACCACTTGATAATTCACACTTGTTCCGTCAATAATCTTGTTGTCCTCAACAAGGCGGAGCATTGCAAGAGCCGGCGTCCCCTCGGGTGCCGTAAAAGTCAAGCTTTCAACACCGTCACGATAACGGTCGGCATTGTTTGTATCACCATCGCATGCAACAAATGATACGCATGCGATGATTGCAACAAGAATCGTCACAAAAACTAAAATTGATTTTTTCATATATACCTCTTGAAATTCTATAGTTTGTAAGGTAATTTTATCGTTAATCATTGATAGTTTGGCACACTACAGATTTTACGTTGAGTCCGTCAAATCTGCCGAGCTTGCCACACAAGGCACTTATTCTCTCTTGCGTTCCCTCAACGATGAGTGCGATAGCGTTGGCATCCTCTCTTGGAATGCCCATTCTACCGATGATGATATCGGAAAACTCGCCAAGCACCTTTTGCATTTCAAGAGCCAAGCCCTTGTTTGGTTTGAGCACTATGCCCACAACACCTATTTTTTTCATAATCACTCCTTCTATTCAAAACAAAAACCACCGTGCAAAAGCGGTGGTTGAAAAGCAAACTTATGCCTTGACTCCCCCTCTTACACTCCGATTTGTTTGACACACGTAGCCATCGTTTTGGGAAAAGCCTCCACTCCGTTGAGCGCCAATTCATTGTTTGGGATAGGTTTATTAAGATGATAATAATATATATTATTTACATTTTTCAGTCAAGCAATCATCTGAAAAACGTACGCAAAACCGAGCAATCGACTGTCGCAAAGAAGTGCCATATAGTTGTCGGACACTTCGCTCTCTGACAAATTCTCCTCGATTATGCTCATATTTGCAAGTGTATGAATTGCCGACTTCACGCTTGAATCGTCTGCAAAATAGTCGTTTACAAACGCTTTGAAATCATCTCGCACAACACTCACACAACTTGAAATTTTGCTGTTTGCCTTTGGCAAGGCTGTGTTGATGCACCAATTGTACCAGGACTTTGTTTGCGTGCTAGGATTGTATGGATTTGACTCGTCTGCAAAATATTCAAACGCACACCACGTTGCCATATTGAACATCTTGGTGTAGCTGTCCGCATCACCCGTTGCGGTATAAGTGTAATATGCCTCTTTGAACTGATCCAAACACGCACTCAACAGCAACGCACCCACCATAGTGGTCAAATCGTCCTTTTCCACGATATTAGGATGCACCGCATTGAGCGAATCGCCATCGGGGTTTTCCACGAACGTAGTGATATTGAGCATCAAATCAAGGGCAATAAGCGGCATTGCCTTTTGATATGCATCCTTTCCGGACACGTTGATTTGGTCAACAAACGTCATGATATCCACGTATCTAAAACTATCGCTTCTCATGATGCCCTCAACCATTCTTGCAATGAGAATGAGCGTGTTGATGGAGTTGGTTTGCGAATTGATTTGTCCGTTCTCGGCTTGTTTTGCGACCTTCAAAATATCCTCGATAAAGTCCTTGTTTGCCAACACGTCAGAGCCTGCAAGAACCACGTCGCATATGGACGGAATGACGTCAACCACCATGTAGGCGTACTTTGCATACACCACGATCTGTGCGTAAAGAGAGGATGTGATTTGATTGTTGTCAAAATGTTTTATAAACAAGTCCAAAGCAGAGTTTAGATTGGCAATATCATCTTTGGAAAGAGCATCTGCAAGGTCTTGCACGTTTGCAAGCATTGCACGCACGACGATTGCAATTTCTTCCTCATTGACACTGCCGAGTATGCCCTCGTCACTCACCAAGCTGTCATACAGCTCGTCCGTGATAGAGCCGACAGATGTGTCGTATGCAAATTCGACAAGCTCATTGAAGGCACTCTCTGCCTTTGCCAACGCACTCAAAATTTCATCTCTTTCCTCTCCGCTCATCTTGATGACTTCCAACGTGCGCTCTGCAGAGGCTCTGTTTTCATTGAGGTTGTCTATTTTTGAAATCGACGAGCTTTGCGATGAGGTCAAAGCGTCCTTTACGTCGTCAAGCGTGTCAATCATAGAGCGGATGGTGCTCTCACCGTTGGACGTTATCTCAACAACAAGCAGATATGCCAAAGACGAAATATCTTCAGATGAAAAACCTACGTCTTTGAGAAGTGGAATGAGAAGCTCTGCATTGCTTGAGAACTCGCCAACAAGTTTCTTGCCATCCTCGCTTGCAAGCGTATCCGCAAGCAGATTGAGCTTTGCAGTCTGCATATTGGACTTGTTTAGCACGTTGCAAACAAGATCTAGCCAACCATTTGCAACAATGTATTCGCCCGCATTGTCCAAGCTTGCGATCTTGTCAATGCTCATATCCTTTGTCCAAGTGTCGTCAACACCGCTCAAAAACGTGTTTGCAACATTGTCAATAGCCGTAGTGCGTTTTATGGCAGGATCGTCTTTTGTTTTGTGGCACGCACAAAACACTCCGCACAGCAGAGTTATCATCAAAAATATTGCTAGGATTCTGGCGGTTTTCTTCATGTTTATACCCTTTTTAGATTATATCCTTTTTTGAAATTGAACACAAGCGGAGTGAGCGTATAGCAAGTTGCTATTGCCAATCCTGCCGTAATCGTCACCCACGCCTCGTAGATAAACTCAAAGTATAAGCCGAACAGCCTGAGTGCGTTTATAAGTGCATACGTTATCACAAGCGAACACGCAAGTGCAAGAACAAATGCAATCAATGCAATCAAGCCGTACTCAAACATTTCCGCCTTGAGCATTTGTCTCTTTGACATACCTGCATTTAGCAAAGCAACTCTGCCCTTTTGTGCCGT
The DNA here is from genome assembly GCA_964644355.1 of uncultured Bacteroides sp. Lineage (GTDB taxonomy): Bacteria > Bacillota > Clostridia > Christensenellales > CAG-917 > CAG-475. Next base: position 41,947 of record CAZXUW010000001.1, on the reverse strand, counting down.
TCCTCTGCCGATAATCGAGCCTGTTATGCTCACCGCACATATAAATAATCCGACGATGATTGACAGTGCACCAATGAGGTCAAACACCGCCATCATGCTTTCCATATCCCATCTAAAGAACTCGAGAGCGGAAACGACGTAGAAGTTGTTGCTTGCAAATTCTTCACGCATAATGCCGACAACGTCATCCACTTGATAGTTGTCATTTACAACGGCAAGCACCGTGTCCGCATCCGCATTAAAATATTTTTTGAGCACCTCTTGTGAGACGACCACATATTTTCCACTGAACAATTCATGCTTCAAAATTCCGCCCACAATCACTTGTTGTGTTTCATTGCCAAGCGTCATCGTGAGTGTATCACCCTCCTTGACACCATACAGCTTGAATTGAGAAATATCGACAAAAACATATGGTTTATCACTCAAAAGAAGCTCATCAACCCTTTCTTTTGGCGTTATATACTCAAAATCAATCATCTCCGCAATCGTTTTTGAACCAAAAATATTCATCGTGACTTGTTCATCGCCAATTTGCATTTCCGCCGTTGTCCAAACCATTTTTGTGGCATTGTCAACGCCCTCGACATCCTTGAATCTGTCCTCATTGACGTCTGCACGAATGTTGGTGACGAGTATCATATGTTCAAATTCCATCACGTAAGAGGTGAATATCGTTGTGGTGAGCGACCACGCCATAAACAACATCATGGCAATCGACATACCCGTTGTGAGCAATATAGACGAGCGAGCAAAACGCTTTTCCCTGACCATGCTCAAGCTTGCACTCTTGACGCTGGGCTCGCTTGTTTTGGCACTTTGTGTTGCAACACTCTTTAGCGCCGGAGTGCTTGACAATCCCAATCCAAGCAGTGCAAGCAACATGCCAATGAGGCTGAATATGCCCGTGATTTCATCGACAAACGCCCCCACAATCAGCACTACCGCCGTGAGCAATATCACGCAGATTGGCAAAATCCATCTCTTGCCGGTTTGCTTTTGGATGTCCAGCTGGTTCTCTCTTATGCTCACTCTAAACGCCTTGTTGATTGGCAAAAGAGAGCTTGCAATCGCACTGACAAATCCAATAATTCCGCCTGCCAACAAATACCAAATCGACACGGAAAAAGTCACCGTAGTAGAGAGTGTGATTTTCAGCAACCCAACAAATACGCCTATTGCAAACACTGATCCGCATATTGCACCTATCCCGGCTTGCAAAACGCTTTCTATCAAGAATATGCCAAAAATTTGACTTTTGGTTGCACCGACAACGGACAATCTTGAAATAAGTGCACGCTTTTCTCCCTCGCTCATGCTATACAAAAGCACGATTATCGCAATGCCCAAAAGGAGCACCGCAATGCCCGCAAGCACGACAGGAGCCGTCAAACTCTCCGTTCTCTCATCCACGTACGCATCGTTTTTGGAATACGTCACGTACATGTTTCGATATTGTTCCATGCCCGAAATCGTTGCGATTGTATCCTCAACGCTTACACCGTCTTTAAGAACCAAGTATATCTCATTGCACAGCTTTCCGCTGACGCCAAGCACCAATTTGGTGAACTGTTCTATTCCGCCAATCACTTGAAACGGAGCATCCGAAAGGAAATATCCGCTGTTTTTTGCAATGCCCGAAACATAGCAAGTGATGCTTCTCGTACCGATTTTCAGTGTTATTCCGTCACCGCACTCAATGTTGAAATGCTCTGATGCCGACTTGGAAATTATCACGTCACTGCCGTTTGTGCCCACATATCCGCTCTCAAGCTCGATGTCTTGCAAAGATTGATATTGACTCGGATCAAAGCCTCGCAAAGAGACGTATTCGTCACCAAGAAGTGCATATAGTTTGAGCACCGGCACAAATTCATCAACTCCGTCAAGTGCCTTGAGTGAGGATGAAATCTCTGTGATGCTGTTGCTTGAACTGTTTGTTGAAATTGTGATGTCACTTCTGCCCGACAACGCTATCTCCGTTGCATAAATATAGTCGTACACGGCAGATCTAAACGACAACATCGAAAAAGACATGGCAACAACCACTGCGATAGCAAGTATCGTAGCCACAAACCTCCAAGGTCTCGATGTGATGTTTCTAAAAGCCAACTTCAACATAATATTTAATATTCTATTCCAAGCGTATCCATATTTTTTAATGTTTCACGCTTAATTCTCTAAATCGCCCTTCCTCAGGTGTTTCCCCTATTGCCGTTCCCCCTTAAAAGGGAACCCGCGGCAAGTGCTTTGCATGGGGATACACCGACGCAATCGACCTGTGGTAGCGATTGCTAGCTCGTTGCTAGAACGAACAGCGAGCGGTGAACGTGCGTTCTGCAATATAAACAGCTGAAAGCTGTGCCACTTCGCTTTGTGTGCCAAGCAGTGGCCAATGGACGACACAGTCGCTCGTACTTATCGTCAAGCTTGGCGTTCGCTACGGTCGTTGCCTTGCGACTCCACGCCTTGAATATGCACATTCCGTTAATAATTATTAATTCTTTAAGACTCCGTCCTCCATTTCGACAATGCGTGATGCATAGCTTGCGTGTTGCGGAGAGTGTGTGACCATAACAAGTGCAACTCCCCTATTTTGATTGATGTCTTTGAGCAGTTCCATAACCTGTCTGCCACGCTCCTTGTCAAGCGAACCGGTAGGCTCGTCCAAGAATATGACTTTGGGATTGGTGGCAAGTGCCCTTGCAATCGCAACACGCTGTTGCTCACCTCCCGAAAGCTGTCTTGGATAAGACTTTGACTTGTCCAAAATGCCGAGATATTGCAAAATTTCCTCAACGTGATTTTTGTATTCGCTCTCTTTTTTCTTGTCAAGCATAAGAGGAAGTGTGACGTTTTCATACACCGTCAAATTGGGCACGAGATTGTCAAACTGATACACAAATGAAAAATCTCTACGCCTCATTTGGGCAAGAGCGTCATCGCTTATGGTTGAGATGCTTTGTCCAAGCAATTCAACCTCTCCTTCGCTCGGCTTGTCGATGCCGGCAAGGATATAAAGAAGGGTTGATTTTCCGCTTCCCGACTCACCGACAATGGCAACAAACTCGCCCTCGTCAAGAGAGAAATCAACGCTCTTAAGCACCGGCGTTTGCACCTCACCGACGCTGAAAGTCTTTTTGATATTACATGCCTTCAAAACAACTTGCGACATACTTCCTCCTTGTGCGATGTGCACAATACACTATGTATTATAACATACTACATTTAATAAAACAATAACAAAAATGGTTGCGGAAAATATCTTAACATATTATACTGAAAACATGAAAAAGCCACTTGTCGGGACAGTTGAATACGAGATTGAAAAAGCAAAAAACGACACCGTTCGCAAAAGTTTGCTTCTGCACGCCTGTTGCGGGCCTTGTGCAAGCAGTGTGCTTGAGTATCTCACGCCGTATTTTGACATCACGGTGTTTTTCTATAATCCCAATATTATGCCAAATGAGGAGTTTATCTTGCGTGAAAAGGCACTTAAAGACGTGATTTCGCACTTTGACAACGTAAAGCTTGTTGTGCCCACGCAAAGTGCAGATGAATATTTGTCACTTGTCGATGGCTATGAAAATTGCCCCGAGGGCGGTGACAGATGCTCGATTTGCTTTGATTTTCGCCTTGAAAAATGTGCCGATTTTATGCAAAAAAACGCTCAAAAATACGACTTTTTTGCAACAACTTTGACAGTGAGTCCTCACAAAAACGCACAACTCATAAATGAAATAGGAGAAAAAATCGCTCAAAAATACGGCGTAAATTATCTCTCGTCAAACTTCAAAAAGCGAGACGGATATCTTCGCTCTATTCAGCTTTGCAAGGAGTGGAACATCTATCGTCAAGCCTATTGCGGTTGCGCTTTTTCTTTGTCAAAATAATCTTTTCAAAACAAAAATACACAAAATTGATAGAGGCAAAACGTGCTATATTGTTGACGTTTTGCCTCTATTTATTTTTTGAACAAACTATAAATGTAACGGCTATATTACAGATTTCTTGCCGTGAAGAAAAACACTCCCAACATAACGAATATCTCGTCACGCATATAGGCACTCTTTTTGTCGTCGTGCATTCTCTTGGCGTTTTCCAACGCATCCACTGCTTTGATATTATCAAAGAATTTTGCCTCGGATGCATTCCAATAGGTCGGATTGAAATACATATCCCACAGTGTTTCCTTCTCCTCTCCGCCAAAATCAATCGATGAAATTGCTGTTGACTTCAAGGACACGTCACCATATCCGCTGTTTTTAAGCAAGGAAGGGATCTTTCTTGCCATATGTCTGTCTCCGGACTCTTTGGAGTGCATATAAAGGTAAAAACAGCTGTCAAAGAAGTCGGAATTGGGGTATGCCAAATTTACGCCGTCATCCTCCTCTTGGATGAAAATATATCCTCCTTTGGACAAAAATTTACGCATAGTGGCAAGTATTTGCTCGGGATTTTTGGTGTGCATGAGCACTGCGGAAAACTGGATAAGATCAAACTGCTTTATGCCTGTTTCCTGCAAAATGCTTTGCAATTGCTCCTCGAGATCATCGGCGGTGATATCCACGTTGAAAAAGTGGTGTTTGTCGTCCTGCAAATTGTCAATAGCACTTTGCAAATCAATCGCATTGTTGTCAATGCCTACAAGTTGAGAATAATCTCTGTCCGACAACCTGTTGACAACGTTACTGCCGTCAGAGCAACCGACGTCCAACACGCATGGTGAGTGCAAATTGTCAAATATCTCGTCAAAATATCCCTTGACAATGCGGTTCAAAAATCTATTTTGGGATGCAAGTCTCTCTTTTTCAATATCCGTTGCACCGTCATAAATGCTGTTGACGCTATCGGTGATATTGTTTTCAATATTTGCTTGATCCAAAATTTTCAAAGCCAAATCGTACTCATTCTCAAACTTTTTTTCAAACAAGAAATTGAAGCTTCCTATCATCACGTTGATTTTCATAAAATCATACGAATCTATATCGCAATCACCGATAATCACCGGCACGATGTGAAAACTGCTTTCCTTTTGGTGCTTACTTATGGCAATCTTGATCTCGTTGAGCACGTACATTGATTTGATGCTACTGTCGGAAAGAAACACCACAAAATTTGACGATTCTTCAAAGCCTTTTATGATGGCTTCTGGAAACTCTTGATTGCTGTCGCTGTCCTGAAACCAACATTCCGCACCATAAAACTTCAGTGCTCTCACAACGCTTTTCACCTTGATTATATCGTCATTGCAATATGACACAAACAAATCCTTCATACCTATCTCCGCACAATCCTTTGCATTCAATTGTTCTTTTCTATCTCTTTTATCATATCCAGTCTATTTTGGTGTCTACCACCCTCAAAATCTGCAGTGTACCAAGCTTTGACAATGTCTTTTGCCTCGTCTGGCGTGACAACCCTGCCACCAAGAGCAATAACGTTGGCATTGTTGTGACGTTTGGTCATCTCCGCCATAAACGCATTGGTGCAAAGTCCGCAACGTATGCCCTTGACCTTGTTTGCCACAATCGAAATGCCTATACCCGTGCCACACATCACAACACCCGTGTCGCACTGTCCGCTTGCAACGGCATTTGCCACCGCATAGCCAAACTTGGGATAATCCACAGACTCCGTGCCAAAGCACCCAAAATCCACCACCTCTGCACCCAAATCTTTGAGTGTAGATACAACGGCATCTTTCAAAACATATCCACCATGATCGCAACCGACTGCAACTTTCATACGTCACCTCGCATATTTCTATAGAACATTATACCACTGCCGATATGGTTTTTCAAGCTAAATATCCAATCAACTCCAAAACCGCCCACACCGCCTCAAACACGAAAAAAGCACGCTGTTAGCGTGCCTTTTTGCGTTTGATTTTTTCAATTAATTGCCATAAGTTATTTCAATGCTTGTAATATACATTGCATTAACACTACTTGACACGTAGTTTATTGCAAAATATTGTTCTGTGCCAAGATTTTCAAAAGTCCACGTTGTTCCGTCACTCGTTACAGTTTTTTCTCCGTGTGACGTACCTGTTTTCGGATATGGTTTTGAAGTTGTATCAAAAGGTGTTGAGGACGTGTGAATGCTGAATACAGCACTGCAACCTTCCGCTGTTGTTATTTTTATTTTTGTAATGTTTGGCAATGCCGTAGTGTTGATCAAATAACAATAATCTTTTGTTTTGTTCAGCTGAATTGCATTGTAGGCGTTTTGACCATAGCCATACACCTTTCCACTCACATTACCGCTTGTCCATGTACACCAATCATACTTGCCCGCCCACGACACTGACGTTCTTGTAAGTGTAATCACACTTCCTTGCATCTTGCTTACGGTTATACCAGAAACAGTGTATTGCAAACCGCCATACTTGCACGTGACGGTTGTTGTGCCAACCGACAAGGTATCTCTTCCTGTTAATCCGTCAAGCCATTCACAGTTTTCAACGTCGGCAACACCGGTATTTCCATCTGAATAAATGAGTTTTACACTCAAACCTGCAGGATTAAACTTGTTGCCCTCATCATAAGCAGTTTTTGTTGGCACACCAATAACTTGTATTGATGAAATCGAAACAACATTGATCTCAACAGATGCATAGACACTTGTATTCTTGGTGCTCATAACTGTTATAGTCGTTTTGCCAACGCTAACACCAGTCACTCTGCCATACGCATCGACAGTTGCCACAGCAGGATTGCTTGAATACCAAGTAACGTCTGCATTTGCATTGCTTGGTGAATAAGTTGCGTTCAAGCCCACAGAACCGCCTACCGGCACTGATGATGCACTGAGAGTAATGCTTTCAATGTCCGTGTTTGTTGCACCTTTGTATTCATTGACAACTTCAAGAAGTGCGTTGTTGTATGATTGACCATCATAGCAGAAAATTCTCTCTGCAAGTTCAGGATAATCGACAAACGGATTGCGATTCTTTTGGATGCCGAAAACTCTTTCGTTTCTTATTTTTTCAAACTCGGATACAGGCTCTTCAAGGTGCCATTTCATAAGCGTTTTTATATCGCCTATTGTCTTGCAGTTGCCTGCGCCTTCCACAAATTTGAGTGAATACTCATCACCCCACATGAGTTGAACATACATGAGCACTCTTGCAGTTGCACCGCGCATTCCTGCAGACGGATAGAAATATGAGTTGCCTGTGTAACACACACCACTGCCACCATTGATTGCGCTTGTATAATTTGTAATGCCGTTTTGTTTAACTTCTTTTCCACCAGTCACTTCGGCAAAGCTATTGTTGCCACGTGAGGAGTTCAAAGTCGTATCGGTAGGACGCATGTGGTGAAGATCTCGGCTTGGACCTTGTTCTGCAGGGAAAGCTTTTCCGCCGTCCTTTGGCCACACGTGTTCACGGTTGGTTGTACCGATATTCTTTGATACCGACGTTCCTGAATACCACCAAATCATATTTGATGGGTTGTTCGGATCTTCGTCGGTTTGCTTAAAATATGTTGTAAGTCCGCTATACGTTGAAGTTTCCTTGTAAGTGCTCTTCACAATGCTTGCAAGCGCACTTCTGAATGCTGCACCTGTTGAGGTGTTTCCAACCAAACTCTTGTAATATCCGTTATAATCAGTTGCCCAATTTGCATTGGAAGAAACCGAACCGCCACCGGTTGACGAAGAACCTTCTTTGCTTGTTGAAACGGTTATGATTGTGTTTCCGTTGATTGTGCCGATGTAGACGCCGTCATCATCTGCAGATACCGTTACGCCATTGACCTTAACAGCTGTGACTTTATAACCTTTGTCCGGTGTAACAGTAAATGTAAACGTCGTGCCATTCTTGCCGGATGTTTGATTTTCACCTATAACAACATCCGCATTGGGGGCTGTGCCGATACTGATAGTGCCAAGACCAAGACCTTCTTCTCTGGAAATAAACTCGGGATAAGAATGTATCTGCGTGTCACCAACACGAACATTTGACATCTCAATGGTGCCTTGATAATTCTTTATCGCACCATATACAACAACTGTATCACCAACGTTAACACTTGCCACTTCACTTGTGAAATCGCAAGAATAAACCAAGAAAGAGGTGGAGGAGCCTGCTTCATCAACAAGATAAACATTCTTTACATATTTCGTTGAATCTCCAGCCTCAAAACTCTTGACGATACCTCTCAAATAATACTTGCTATCGGTGTATTCACCATCTTTAAGTGAAAGACTATTTGTCCACTCAATAATTTTCGCAACAGAATATGGATGATTGGCTGTTGTGCCAATATTGTCTGTGGACAACGATTTTGTCTCAACTGTAATCGTTGAATTTTCATCCAGAGTGAACGTATATGAACCATCACTTTGAGACAACTCTTGCCCATTGAGCAACACCTTTGATACTTCGTAATTTGTTGAATCTTTAAGTGTAACTTTAACTGTAAGAACTGTTCCGCTTGCAAGTGCGCTTCCGCTTGCAACAGGAATATCACCGTTTGAAACGGCAATTGTCACAAGAGATGTTTCGTTAAAAACAATCGTATGTGTCTGAATAGGTACACTGGTTGCAGTGATTATAATATCAAATTCTTTTGTGTCGCTTGCCTTCCCGACAACTATAGTTGCAATAAGTGTAATCTCTTGTTCGGTTTCTGGCTTTATAACAGTTGCATTTGCTCCGCTTATTGACAAATACTCACTCGCTTCTTTGAGAGTCCATGAAATGGTAGCATTATTTTTGCCACTTGTAGGAAGTGTAAAGTTATCAGCATAAGTTGTCTTGCCAAGAACAAGAGCAGACTTTGCTTCAGCAACCTTTTGAGTATCCGTTTTGCCGGTGATCACTATTTTGTCACAAGCTACAAACATTGAGATGCTTACTATCATCACAAGGACGATAGCAAGAATTGCACTAAACTTCTTGAAGAATTGTTTATTCATCTTAAGCACCTTTATAAATTGATATATTATAATATCATTAATTTTATATTATATTATCACATTACATTTGCAAACACAACTTAACTGCAAAATTGGTTAAAATTTGTTATATATTGTATGTGATTGAATTGTTTTCATTTGGTCTTTTTTGCATAGATGATGACAACAAAAATCACGCACTGCGGGTGCAATGCGTGATTTTTGACTTTGTTTTATCAATCAAGCTTCTTGAGGCGAGCTTTGCGGATGACGATTGCAACCACGGTTGCCACCACCACGAGCACCACAAAGGATACCACTGCTATGATTGTGTAGATTATCCACGGTGCGAGTGCTTCAGGATTGGTGTCCACAAACACGATTCCGCTCACGTAATCGGTGGTGTAAACAATCTTGCCATTCTCAACTCTGTAGTCGGTGAGCTTTTGCAAACCGCCGTCTTCCGTGACCGTGTAGAGCACTATGCCGTCCATGCCGTCGATTGTGTCGGGCATTGCAACGGACACGGTGATATCTCCGTCCGGCGTGACGATTCTGTCATCGCAATAGAGTGTGACTCTGTAGACTGCAGACACTCTTGCATCCGTTGCATAGCCTGCTTGCTTGCTCAAGGATGACACGTGTGATTTGATTGTTTCAAGATATGCAGCATCGGTTGCGAGCGTTGTGCCGTTTGCGATCTCCTTGACAACAAGTCTATTTGCAGTGATTGTACCCTCACCCAAGTCGAGTGCGTTGCCATTTGCATCGTTGATCTTGTTGACCTTGAGTTCAAGCACGCCTGCACCGCCGTTGATTGTGTAGTTGTTTGCGTCAAGTGACTCGTCATTGAGCACGATTGCAAACGTGTACTTGCCTGCTTCATTGATTTGATCAAGGCTCATGCTTGTTCCGTTCTTGCTGACGACAAGTTTTGTTTGTGACTTGTCAACTGCAATACTGTCGGCATTGCTCTTTTCGTCCATTGCGACGGTGTAGCCGATCTCGTATCTTGCATTTGAATCGAACATTTGAGAGAGTGACGTCACTTTTGCATTGTCAATCATTGCACTGCCGCCCGTGAAGCCATCCGTTGAGATTGTCACATTGATGATTGCCTTGATGATGTCCATGCTTGCTTTGACACTTGCACCCTTTGCAAGGTTGGGATGGCGTGTTTCAAACGCATCTGTAAATGCCACCGTGACACGATATTTGCCTGCATTCTTGACGTCGCTTGCACTGATGCTTGTATATTTGTTCGTCTTTGTGTCGAGCAACTCGTAAGAAATGGTGTAATCAGTGCCATTTTCAAGCTTATCGAAGCTTGTCTCATCCTTGATTTCAGTGCTTAAAATCTTGTCTGTGGAATAGCTTTGGTTGCTTCCGTCATAGTAAACGCTCATGCCGTTTGCCGTGAGGTGGATTGTCTGCTTGTTGATGGTGATCTTGACGTTTGTCTCACCGCTTGTCCACTCGATAAAGTAGCCGTTGCTATCCTTGTTTTCTTGTGACACAAAGTCACCGTTTGCGTTGATATAACGCTTGAGGATGATCTTGCCCTCGTAAATGCCTGCGTTGATTGCTTCGCTCTCAACACCGTTGATGAGGAATCTCACTTCGTCAGTCGCAAGTTCGCCACGGAGCACCTCGTTGATCCAATTGACGCCATAGCTATACGTAAAGACGTTCTCCTCGCTTGAGCCGACGCTTACGCCCGTGACCTCAGGCAACGTGATTGTGAGCGTTGCTGCCTCTTTTGTGAAGGATGCAAGCTTCCACACTGCATTCGAGTTGCCGTCTTTTGACACGCCGTCAATATCTTGATAGTGAATTGTGTAGTTTGCAATGCTTGAATAATTTGCACCGGTTGGAGCTTCAAGATAGAATACGTACACCTCGTCATCGCCAAGGGCTGCGCTTATCTTTGCCATATCATCCGTCTTGACGATCTTGCCCGTCGTGCGGTTGAATATGCCAACTTTGGCAACAGGGCCATAATCCACACTGCCTACCTTGAAGATGGTGTTCCATTGGTCGTTGGAAGCAAATCCGTTTGCACCGCTTGCATCCAATACGGACAGCTTGATTTCAGGATTTGCACTGCCATAGGTCTTTGCAAAGTCCTTTGTCTCTGTCACGATATAAATGTCTTTCTTGACGACTTCAAGCGTGCTTGTATCACCGTGTGTATAGATTGGGTTGAATACGTAGTTTGCGGCTTTGCCGGAAGTCAACGTGTAGGACTCTGCGGTTGTGCCCGCATTGGGCTTGGTTGATGTGAATTGTGCTCTTGCCTTTGGCAACTCGGTGATCGTGTCGTTTGAACCACCCATGCGGATGTATTCGCCTGCGTTATCCGCAACAAACGCGCCATCAACAAGATTATATCTTCTTGCCAACATACTCTCGCTCTCGACATAGACTTTGTCTGCCTCGTCAACGGAGCTTGCTACGTCTGCGATAAAGCCTGTTGCGACAAGCCACTCTTTGTAGTTCATATAGAACAATTTGCCGTCTTTGATCAATTCACTTCCGTTGATTGAGTATACAACGTTGCTCGGCGTTTCATTTGAGCCGTACACACGCTGTGCATCCGCAAGTTGTGCGTCTATCGTCATAGGTGTGATCGTTGCAGAGAGGCGGACACTCAAAGATGCAGTGCCCACTTCGGTGTAGTTGGAGCGATCCTTACCGGTGATGCCGGATATTGTAAACACAACGTTTGTGGAGCCGACTCTGACACTCTCATACATGGCTGTTACGCTTTCAATAAGCACCTCGTCGCCTTCGATAACATTGCTGACCGCCGCCGATGTAACGAAATAATCTATACCATTCACGCCTGTGAACTTTGCTGTGCCGTCATACTGTTTGGTGAATGCCAATGAATCTACTGCTTTTTGGATACCGCTTGAGCTGATTCTAACAACACGTTTTGTGACTGTACCCTCGCCGTATACATAAGCAAGTGCCTCGGCAAGCTCGCCGTCATAATAGCTGCCCTCTCCTGTATATTCGTCACCCGTATAATCGGATGCGAGCATATACACGTCTTTGCCACCGATGATGTTGAAGCCGACGATTGCATTATCTGCTATTGCCGATGCAAGCTTATCAGTGCTCGATGCAAGGATGTATTTTTGAGTTGTTTCAAGCGCATAGTAGTAGTTTGCGACTTTGCCCTCGTCTTCGCTTGCAACCGCTGATTTGTACACCCAATCGCCGTTGTCTTTGACGTATGCAACAAGCTTTCTGCCTGCAATTTCCGTTGCAGACTTGATTGTTGCGGTATAGTTGCTTGCAAGATCGTTGCTGAGTTCAACACCGTATGCGGTGCCGTTCTTTGCGATGATGTTTCCGTCAACGTCCAAAGCAACGTTCTTGTCGTCAAAGTATGCTCCGCCAACTGTGCGGACTGTCAATTTGCGCTTGTCAGCCTCCAAAACGCCGTCCAACGTATAACTTACGTTCTTGACGTTTTCTTGACTGTTGTATTCTTGTGTGCCAAAGCTTGCACTGACACCGACCGGGCGTGGCTTGATGTTGCCGTACACCTCAGGATCGTAAGTGAGAACGAGCTTGTAGTTGCCGATGATGGATGCGCCGTCGGTACCGCTCTTGACTCTCAATTCAATGCTGTCTTTGTCAATGATAACTTTGCTATTGTCTCTTGCCAATCTCGATTCAAACCTACCGTTTGCAACCACTTCAAGCAAACCTTCATGCTCGTCAAGTGCGAGTCTTTGATTGCCTTCTGCATCCTTTTTGATGTCGATTGTGATCACTGCATCGGCTGAGCCGTCATAGATCTTGTCTGCAATCTTGAAGTCGTTTGACGTAAGCTTGATTTCCTTTTGCTTCAATTCCACAAAGTCAAGAAGCTCAAAGTCTGCAATTGCACCCTCGCTTACGTCGGTGATTGCAACGTATTTATTGTCCAAACTGCTGTATCTTGAGCCGGCAAGTTTGAAGTTTTGCATGAAGTCTGCCTTTTGAGCGGATGTGCCCGTAAATATGATTTCCATGCCGGACACAAGCACGTTGTGCTTGCCGTTGGCTTGAACGTCTGCATTTGCCTTGCCGTTGAGTGAAAGTGTAAAGGACACCTTGCTCGTGTCAAAGGATACACAGCCAAGCTCTGCTTGAAGCTCATCGGCATATGCTGTTGTAAAGTAGAACTTCACTCCGCTTGTAGTACGTGCGATAGACGTTACGTTGATAGCACTTGTTGCATCGTAAATCTTTTCTTCAAAAGTGACGATCGGCACAAGTGTTGCCTTGGAAATCTCAGCCTCTACAGATGAGAAGCGAGATGCGATAGAGTCAAGATCGACAGTGTAGTTTGCCTTGTCGGACAACTCCTTGACAGCAAAGCTCTTGACGGTATGTCTGCCTGCATTCTTGCTGTCGATTGTGCCCTCGAGCACAAGCTCAAGGCTCTTTTCATCGCCCTTGCCGAGTGCTCCGTCTGCAAGTTGATAGTTGATGCCGACAGTCTCGTTTCCGTTGTATTCACGATCAACAGCCGTTATTGAAGTGAAGCTATCCGCATTGAGCACACGCTTTGTGATGGTTGCACCAACACTGTAGATTGTGATCATCACGCCGTGTTGTTCAACGCCGTTTGCATCGGTGTAAGTGGTCTTTGTGACTTGCACTTGAGGATCATAATATTCGTCGTCGCTTGTGACACCCTTGACGTCTATTCCGTCAAGATCGTCCTCGTTGAACGGAAGGAATACGGTGACCTTGCTGATGAGATAGTTTGTGCCAACGTCTCTGCCCGAGAAAACACCGCTGAGCTCACTGACAAGAATCATATTCTTGTTGTTTGCCACCAAGCTTGTGCCGGCACCGTTTTTGAAGGAGATATTGCTTACGTCAAGCTTGTTTGTATTATCATATTGCTTTGTTATGGTAATGTCGCTCTTGACAATGCCGATGAAGCCCATGTTGATGCAGATTTGTTCTGCGTTGCTTGTGTTGTCAATGAAGAAGATTCTAACAACCACGCTTTCACCGACTGCAATCTCGCTTCCCTCTAAAGTTACAAAGTTGCCATCGCTGTAGCTTCCCACTCTGCTATTGACGCCGTCGTTGACAATATTTGCAAGCACGTAGTTGTGAGCATCGTCACCAACAAGTTTGAAGCCGTTCATCTCGATATGTGTCGTTGTGTATGTGCTTGCAGAGCCTTGCGAGCCATACACTGCCTCTGCAGAGAGAGCAACGTCATCCATAGTGCGTGCAAGATAGCTTGCGATATTGTACATCGAAATCGTGCCGTAATGCACAGCCGTTGTGCCATCGTAATACTTGCTTATACCAACGAGATCCTTTGTGTGGATTGCAATCTCTTTTGCATTGATTGCAAGCTTCAACTCATCGTCCAAAGATACTTCAACGCTGAAGTTTGGATTGCTTGAACCAAAGCTGTTTGCAACTGCTATGCCGTAATATCTGCCGTCCGTGCCGATGATGACGTCGTTTGCGGTTGCAGAGTCATATCTTGTTGCATAATCGAGCTTGTTGCCGTTCTTGTCAAATATTGCTCTTGAATATGCACCGACGATAACGTTCTTCAATTCGCTCACATCCATAGAAATTGCGGTTGCAAATTCTTCAGGCGTGATGCCTTCGATGGATACGATTTCAAAATCTATTCCATAAACGCTGTCATCCTCACCATATGTCTTTGCGGTGTTTTGCACAACGGGTTTGATCACGACGTTTGCCGGATTTACCGTGTAAACGACCTTCTCGACAACAACGCTGTCTGCAAGAGCCGTTTCGCCATTCATAAGTTTTGCATCGGAGAATGTCACAACATAGTTGCCCGCACCCACAAGCTTGCTTGCAACACCGATGTTTGCCGTCCAAGCTATGCTTGTATATTCACCGCTCGGTGTGCCGACAATCTCAAATTTGTCTGCAGAATACGGCAATGCGAAGTTTTCACTTGACACAAGACCATATACACTTGCAAACGTCACACCGGCTTTTGCTCTGATAATGATTGTGTTTTCTTCCGTCACGTAAATGACGTATTGTGCCGTTGGATCCACAACAAGCTTGAGGTTGGCTGTTTCGTCTGCCGTGAGCACAAATCCATAACCTGTCACTGAATCATAACCCGTTGAATCGAGGGTGATTGCAGTTGAGTCAAGCGTGAGTGATTTGAGAAGCTCTGCAATTTCGTCCGCAATAGCCTCGTCACTTGCAGAAAGTCGGTAGATCGGATTGATCTCGGCAAGCTTTTCGCTCACCATTGTGCCGTATGGATATACGCTTGATTGACCGCTCGCGTCGAGAGTGACCACTCTTTGCTTGATTTCAAACGTATTTGTTGTTTGAAGCACGATTCTATAGTTGGAATTTACATCAAATCTGCTTGCTGTGTTGATATAGCTATATTTGCCAACCACTTCACCGCTTTCACGAGCGAGTCTGCCGTCTGCATAGTACACGACGTATTCACTGCTATCGGCGGTTGCTTGTGTATCTTGTCTGTATCCTGCAAAAATGCCTGCAAGAGTATCCACAGAGAATGCAGTCTTGCTTACACCGAATTTGAGGTCGGGATCGACTTGCTTGTATTGCTTCTCTCCGCCAAGAGCATACACGTACACTTCACGTTGTGTGATTGTATACGTTGCATCCTCATAAATCACGTCATAGTTGTCACTGACGTTGTTCAATGCAATCTTGCAAACAATCTGATATGCGCCGACGTTGTACACTATGGACGAATTCCAGTCGGAAACGTTGAGAGCAAGTTTGTCAATTATGCTTTGATCGTCTGCAAGAATACCCGCTTTCTTGAGGTCTTTGATAAGCTCGCTTTCGGTGATACCGCTCACTGCGTATTTGAACGTGTACCCCTCACCGTAAACGCTTGTTGACGGAGTTGCTGTGATAACGGCAGTACCTTTGATGATTGCAAAGTCAGCACCGCTCAACACTTGCTCACCACTATCGTTCATCGCAAATCTGCCATCCACATATGTCTCATTGTTTTTGTCAATGAACAGTGCCACTTTGTAATTTCCGACGTTTGTCGGCACAAAGAGCTTTGGATTGGACGTCTCGGGATCTGTGCTATAGCCCTCTGCCTTGGTGATATCCGTGGTGTAGCCGTCTTTTGTTGCATAGAGCACGTTGCCACTGCCGTCAAGGTATCTGACCTCATATACGTCCTTTGTGGCAATATCGTCAAACACCACTTGATTCTTCACGTTTGTAGGTTCTGCGGTGTAGCCGACTTTGTTGGACGTGATCGTATAACCCACAACCTTTCTCGGAGCAAACTCAAACTTTTGTTTTGAATCGAGTTTGCCAAGCGTTTGGCTATCGTCAACCGTGTAGTTTACGATTGAATAATCGTCTGTTGATACATAAGCTGTTGTGCCTGCAATTTGAGACCAAATGTACGCTCCGGTATTATCATCGGCGTTCGGCATATAGTTCTCAAGGAGTTTTGTGCCGTTCAAGCTCAAATAGAAAGGAGAATAACCATCCATGAGCCCGAGAGATAGCACAACCGTTTCGCCACGCTTAAAGGTGGTTGTCGCAACACCGTCTGCACCTGTAAACGAGATGTTTGCACTGCCCTTTGCAAAGGCGGAATTGCTCTTTGCGGTTGCAGAAATCGTGTATTGATTTACGTCAGCCAACACGTAATACGTGTTGACGGCGGACTTGTTGCCCGCTTGGTCCTCTGCCCAAACATAGAACACGCGCATACCTGCATCTTGACCGGGGATGAGGTCAATTTCAAGCTCTGTGCTCTTGCTGTCGAAGTTGTAGCCGTTTTTGACGTCAGACTTGTTGAAATAGCTCTGCATGCCGTCAAAAGACTTGCTTGCGATCAAATCTTCGATCTTCTGTTCACCAAGTGCTTTGAGCTCGTCAAGTGTCTTGACCACCTTGAAGCCATAGTATACGTTGACTCCGCTTGCATAGTCCGAGTCAATAATATCGTCAAAGAATTCTATGATTGCAGGATAGCTCTTGAGCGACTCTGTGAACCACACTCTGTCCTGTGGCAAGCTGTCATAACTGCCAAGAGAGTTGATGTACAACTGTTCTGCACTTTCGTCATCCATCATAACTGGAGTTTCAGGACTTGTGCAGTCAAGAAGCATTTGCACACCCCTGTTCCAACTTGCGTTGACGTAACCGTTGAGATCCTCGATGTCACCAATTCTATTGTAGCATCCGGGATTTGTGTCAAACGTTGTTGTCCAAGCAAAGTTTTTGCCTTCCACTGCCTTGATTGTGAATGCAAATTCTCTTTCTGTCGGATTGTATTCAACCTCAACAGGCAAAGTACCAATGTCTGTCTGTACGTCAATTGTGTGCTTGTTGTTGGAAACGGCTATAGCCGATGAAGACATTGGAGACAAATATTGCATAAACACTGTCTCGTATTCGTCTTTTGTGATGCCGATTATATCGTTTCTATGAGTGCCGTATCCGTCAACGACAAATGCATACTTCTCGTCTGCAATCACAAATGAAAGTGTATAACCGGAGAATCCCACAAAGGAATCTGCACTTTCTGTATTATACTGGTTAATTTTGATTTTCAGCGTGATATCGCTCGTTGCCCATGCGCCGTTGAGCACTTCGTTGGCTTTCAAGTCCTCAACTTTTGTGTTGGACGGCACGATGTTGACTTTGCTATCGCCACTGCCATAGCTCAAGTTAAGGCTATACTCAACGTCCTCATAGTCAACCTTCATCACGCAAGTGGAGTAACCCCCCTTGTTGCCTGCAAGGTCAAACATGTAGAATGTAAATCTATAAAAACCTGCACCTTTTGCCTCTCCGCTGATTGGCCCTTGCGTGGAGCCAAGTGCCGATGCAAGTCCGTTTTTGAAGTCATAGTTGAATGATGAAATGCTATCACCGCATTCAATTGGCAAAATTCCAAGAGTTTTTATATCCAAATAGTCATACTCTGCTATATTGCTATTGAATCTGCCAGTGTCCGATCTCTCAACGTTGTAGAACCAAATGTATGGAGAAAAACTTGCATCTGAACTATCCTCTGTGCTGTCAATTCCACACTCGGCAGACAAAGTCTCGTTTCTATACCAATCAATATTGTCGATATTTGTGCCGATATAATTCTCACTAGCCACATTTGTCTCAACGTTCGGTCCCTCTGTATCGATGCCGGAATATGTAATTTTCCAAGTGTTTGCAATATTGCCATAGTCGGAGACTCTGGTGATAACAGTTGCGTTTGTATACATATACGTATCAACCACAACTTCTGCTCTATTGTTTTTGGACACAACTGCCCAGCCGACTATCTTGCCTTCGACGTAAATGCTCTTTCCTTGGCTGATATAATTTCCTTCACTGTCTTTTTGGAACTCATAAAGTCTAAATACAGCCCCTTCGGTTTTATCTGTAGCCTCTGAATCCATATTTTGGTATTGGTCACCGACAACAACTTGCTTGATACCCGATGCGTAGTTTATGTCGATTTCTTGTGCCAATTTGTTCTTTACTGCCGTACCGTTTTCCTTGTCACTTTCATACGATTCCAATTGGTACACTTTGCCGGACAGGTAGTTGTACGCATCTTGATACGTAATAGATGATTTTTTATAATACTTATTGTTGCCGGTACCAATTGTTCCAAGATCCTGATTTGTATATGAAGCAAGGCTACCCACACCATTGTTCACTTTATCAGTTGCTCTTGAAAGTTTGTTCACAATTGAGCTGTACCAAACAGTCCAATCCTCAGTGCTTTGCGTTGTTGTTCTGTATGGAGCAAAACTGTCTGTAACCGCAGTGTCATATTGACTCTTTACAACAGGGCTTGCACCGTCCACACGTGAAACAGATTCGCTGTCTGCAACGGTTGTCTTTTTAATTTTAACGTTTGTAAGCTTGAAATCTTTGAATGCAACATTACAACCACTTCTATCACCAATGCCGATACAAACGTATATATTTGGAGTCTGTTTATTCAAAACAAACGTTTCGGACGAAAACTTAAACGCAGAGCCCCACGCACTCTCTTTCCAAGAACCATTTGAGTATCCTTTTTGAGTTTCGTTCCATTGATAGCCCAAATTATCGTGTCTTTTCTTCCCCCCCACATCTGCACCAGTAATAGCGTTGTGATTATTATTGGTTGCACTTATCGGCTCGGAAGATGCACCGATTTTTGCCATTGCACGTTTCCAATCGGTGGTTCCGTCTTGACCTCTGCAAACGTTTATTTCCGCATCAAACGTCAATGAAAACTCCTCATTGCCGGTCAACATTTTTTGCAAATAGCTTGGCAAGGCAACGTTGAAAACAAACACAACGGAATCGTTTCCGTCCAATGGCGAATTGATAATCGTAACCGTTGAGCCACCTTGCGTTATTTGGCTTACGTCCATAGATTTGACTTTGCTATTTTCAGATGCATAACTGAAATCCGATTTTTTAAATTCCCAATCATTAAAAGTTATGTCTCCGACAGACCACTCGGTTTTCGCATCTGCAGAGCTGGTGCCCATCATAATGCTTTCAAGACCGGTGTTGTATGCAGACAAGCCGTTGTTATCCGGCTGAATGTTTACACCGGTATAAGAGTCGGCATCATAAACATTGATTGTGCCGGCAGCGCCTACCACACCATTTTGCAATTGCTCAATCAAAGCAAATGACAGCGTGAACATCATCACAAAACAAAGTGCAAGAATCATGAATCTTGCGATTGAACGTGAACTACTCATTGATTTGTTTCTCATAAATTCCACCTCGGGTTTGGTGATAATTGCGTACACGCACGTCTCGCACGCATACACGCATTATTTTATACGATACTATAATACAACCAATATTGATCAATGTCAATAGATATTTTCATTCTGCACAATCTTCACATGCCATCCCGGCATGTTTTTACACGCTTTGATTGACAAATGGAGAAAAACGGTTATATAATCTTCGCATCAAACAATATCTATTCTTTGGGTGGGTGTATCCCAACCGGTGGTAATGCCGCCTAGAGCGGACAAGTCCAACAGCCCCAACAGCCGATGCGGTGAGATTCCGCAACCGCCTGTAAAGTCAGACTGGGAAGGAGTAGCAAGCAAAAGTCGCAAGATTTTTGCATTTTGTCCTTCTCCGCAAAAAAACGGAGATTTTTTTATGAAAAATGAAGCAAAGTTCTCTATCAGATTTGTAGCCTACACGGGGCTTATGACGGCAATTGTGTATGTGTGCACCCTCATTGGCATAACCGCAGGTGCGTACAATTTCAACATCGGTGACGGCGCAATTTTGATTGCAGGGGCACTGTTCAACCCTCTCACCGCAATGATAGCAGGAGGCTTGGGAGCCTTTCTTGCCGACCTAACCACCTACCCTGCAACCATGGTGTACACCTTGATCATCAAGGCAATCGAAGGGCTTGTTGCAGGCTTATTATTCAAGGTTATTTACGCAAAATTCGATAGGTTTTCAGCCCCCACAAAAAAGCAAAAAGCTCTCAAAATTTTGTTTGCCACGCTCAATTGTTTGCTGTGCACAACGTTTATGGCAGGCGGATATTTTTTGTGCAAATGGCTCTTTTACGGCACTCTCGAATCGGCACTCGTATCCCTACCCAAAAACATCGTGCAAGCAGTGGTGTCAACACTCATTGCAATACTTGTGCTATACGTCGGTAGACTTGAAAAAATACGTCCAAAAACACAAATGTCTGCACTCCGCACAAAGCAAACCAAAGACATCAATGACGATGCAAGTGATGTTGCAAACGTTGAAAAAACAAACGATGAGGATTGATTGATTAAAGTCGCAATATTGCAAAAACGGCACTTTATTTGCAAATTTTATGCAGATAAAGTGCCGTTTTGTATCATTTGTTAAACACGGTATTTTTGAGATTTCATCACCAAAACAATCCTTATTCAATCAAATTGTCGTAGATAAGCGAGTAAGTGGTGGACGCCTTGTCAACCCAGTTTTTGTAAAGATATTTTGCATGCTGACGGTTGGCAACCACAAGTTTGATTTCCATAAGCGTGGTGATGTCGTTGTTGATACGCATAATCACGGTGTAGGTGCCGTCTGCATTTTTGGAATAATCGCAAAAATATGATTGTCGTTTTTTGAAACGCATGCGATTTTCACGAGCATATGACACAATTTCGTCACGGATGGATGACGGAATCTTGGTGAAAAACAAGGATAGGCAACTTATGCCGTCTTGCGTGATGTTGAGCATGTCACCCTTTGGCACTCTATAGACGAGATTGGTGTCCAACAGCTCGATGAGACATTGCTTGCATTCCATATAGCTGAGCCAGTTGTTGTCCGATGAGCATATGTCAAGCAAAGTGCTTTCGGCAAGGGGAATTGCCATTTTGTCGAATACGAAAAGAATCACAAGTTTTTGCACCTTGCTGTCAAGCGGTTGATTGGTGATGAAAGAGTCTTGTTCGTATCCCATAAGTTGAACCCTCAAAAGCGTGCATTGCAATCTTGTCAAAAGCAATGCGTTTACGATTTCAAATATTACAACGAAAACAAAACTATTTCAAGCATAATTTGATATTTTTTGTCGAAACACAATTTGTTGCGGTAACTATAAGCAACATCCACAATCGCCTTGCTTTATAGGCAAAATTGCACGTTCATATTTTTGGATAATCCATCATATAATTTCTCGTGAAAAAATCTCTCAAAACATCCGCATTATACATCGGTACGGCAATAGGAGCAGGCTTCTCGTCGGGGCGAGAAATCGCACTTTACTTTGGAGAGGCATCTCCTCTCAACGTGGCAATCTCATCCGTGTTTATGTCCTTGCTGTGTGCACTATTCTTGATAGCCGGCAAGTTGGGACTTATGCCCAAAGGCAGAATAGTTGGCTTCTTTATCTTTCTATCCGCAAGCATATCTTTATGCTCCATGCTTGCAGGCGGTGATTATATCATGCAATCGATGAGCGGGATCCCGCTTGTCTTTGGACTTACTATGACAATTCTTGGCGGTGCGATAGTTGTGCTGGGCATAGAAAAAATACGCATTCTCAACGTCATAATCGTACCGCTGATAGTGCTGTCAATAGCTTTGATTTTTGCAAGACTTGACACACCGTCCTACACGCTCCCCTTCTCGCTCTCAAAGCCGATTCTGTATAGCGGATTGGACGTTTTGCTCGGTGGGGTGGTGATATCCAAAGAGGGCGAACAGCTCACCTTCAAACAAATATTTGCATCTTGCATCATTATCTGCATATTTATGTTTGCAATGCTGTTTATGCTCCAAACGGTAGTTTTATCTGACACAAACGGCAGTTTAATGCCCGTTTTGGCAATTTCTGAACAACTTCACCTAAAATTTTTCTCTGGTGTTTTGATTGCCGGAGCAATCTTCACAACCCTCGTATCCTCGCTGAAAATCGTGAGTGACAGCGTGATTGATTTTGCCCGCCACACAAAGCGTTTACAATTTGTTGCGGATGAAAATCACAAGTCTTTTGTGGTGTTCTTTTGCTTGCTCATAGCATATCCGTTGAGCTTCTTTGGCTTTGACAATATCGTTGACAATCTCTACCCTTTCAACAGTGTCTGCGGAATTGTGTTGACGGCAATAGTAATTGTGCGTCTTGCAATTTACATAATAAAAACGGCAAAAGAAAAGCACGCAAAGCGTGCCAATCTAGGTTGCGTATAAAATCGAATAAGTGAGCGTTCGTGTGTGGGCAGAGCCCCCCAATTATTCATTATTCATTAATTAATCTTCGTCGTCGCAACAATCACAATCATCATCGTCACAATCGTCATGGTCACAACAGTCACAATCGTCGTCATCATCGTGATGGTGGTGATGGTGCTCGTTGGAGGAGTTGAAATAATCTTCAAACGGAGATCTTCTGCTATCCTCATCTTCCTCGTCAAGACCTTTCAGGAAACGATAAAACGGATCGTCTGAAAAATCTTGCTTCAAATCAAAATCACCGCCCAATTCTTCAACGGCGTTGCGAAGCTCCATATACTCATTGTAATTAGGCTCATAGCTTTCGCAGAAAGTTTTGATGACCTCTATGCCCTGCTCATCACCGTATGAGCCGATAAGCCTTGCAAAAAGAGCAACGTCCTCTCCCTTGTACAGATAGCTGACAAGCCCCATGAAAATGGCTTTGTTGCCCTTGTATTGAGCAAGCACTTCCATGAGCATTTTGCCCGTTTCGCCCTCAAGGGCATAAATCTTTTCAACCATATTTTCAACAATCGGCTCGCAGTCCTCAAGCAAATATTCATAAGCATCAAGCCTTGTTGCGTAAGAAAGACTTTCGTCCAACATTGTGTTGAGTTTGCCAAGCATCTCGTCTTTTGATTTACTCTCGTCCATCGTCGTCTCCAAAAATCAAATCATAATATTTATTGAAAGTTCTCTCATTCAGCTCATATCGTCTGACTGTGATCTCCTTCATATTTTCGTCCTCGTCCTCATACACCTTGCAGAGCAACACTCCAATCAACGTGTGAGTGCTTCTGAGTGTTGACAACCTCTTGTATTGAGGTTTTGCATATTTAAGCTTGCCGTTCTCATCAAGGCTCACCATGCCGTTGATTATGCTTGTGAGTCTTGCAAGATACTCATTCGGTTCCTCGTCGGTGAACACGATGTCCGCATAGCAATAAGCAATCGCACCGTGCAAAGATAGTGGCATCTTGTAGAACGCATCGGGGAAAGTTATCTCAATGCTCTTAAATCTGTCCTGTGCCACCACGTCAAAGCAAAGCTTGAAGCAATTGTCCTTGACAAGACAAAACATAAGCCGTGACATAAGATCAAACGATAGATCCACCGACACAAGTTTTTTTCTCACAAATTTATCAACCCAAGCGGATGTAACTTTTGACAAATTTTCCGCAATCAGCAGTTTAAGTTTCTCTCCGTTGCCGATAAAAGCCCAGTTGAGCAACTCACGCATCTTTTCGCACTCATCGTCTTTGTCGTCCACAACGTGCTGAATCCCCACCGGAGACATCTTCAAAAACGTCTCCAATTTCTTGTATCTTGTCATCTTTTCGGAATATGGCAACTCCAAAGAATAGTCCACTTTTTCGGGGTTTTGAGCGTATAAGTCAAGATAGTATTGTGCAGGCGAACTATCCGCAAATATCGTGCGAGCCTTCACCATTGTTCTGCGAGCCTCGTCCTTCTGTCCCAAGTTGTATAGTGCTTGCGATAGCCACAACAGCGTGCAAGGTTGAATATCCAAAGTTGCAAGAACCAGGCGTGTGTATTTAACCACTTCCGCATGCATCTCAAGATTCACCAAAATGGGCAATATCATCAGCACATCACTCATATCCGTGTAATCTTTGCTGAGGATTTCATCAATCACCGCATATGCTTCCGTGCTTTTTTCTTCCATCAAATATGCGGTTGCAAGCGTGCATTTCACAGACAAATTGTCCTTGTCTTGTGCAAGCATTTTTTGTGCATTTGCAATCACGCTGTCAATATCGTTTTTCATCATGAGTGCAACAAGCACAAGATGATTGGCGGTATTTTTCAGTTTTGACTTGGGATCCACCTCGTCCATGAGTGCGACAAGCTCGTCAAAACGATGCTCATGCAAAAGTTTGTATCCGTTTGCGACAATCTTTTCATAATAATCGTCACCGTGCGGATACACCACCTTAAAACCGCTCCCATGTTGAGAGTCGTCCACAATCTCGTCCAAATTGTCGGGGATTTCCAAGCCGAACGCATCGGCAATATCTCTCAAATAATATTCTGCAGTGTCAACAAGTTTCAAGTCCAAAAAATTCATTGCCAGCTGATAGAAAATATCATTTCTATCCTTCTCGCAGGGATGAGTGGCAAGAGCATCGAACAGCACTTGATTTGCCATCTCCCACGCTCCCAAAGACGCATAGGCATTAGAAAGTGCAAGCGATGCATCTGTGAAAGTAGCATCGCTTGTCAAAGCCTTTTTCAAATTGGCAATTCCCTTTTCGATCTGATCTTGTGAAAAAGCCTCTTTGGCAAGGTTCAAATAATCCTCTTTTGATAGGTTGAAACCCAAAACTTGTGCCATTATTTTTTCTTTTTCTTCTTTGGATTTTGATATGGTTTTGCGTTTTGTTGTTGTTTTTTCTTCTTTTGATTGTTGGAAACGACCGTGCCGTTTGTATACGGATTTTGTTTGCCTGCTTTACGCTCTGCGATCTTTTGTGCCTTTTGGGAATCTTCAAGGCGATTTCTGCACTTGACCATACCTCTGCTTGCAAGAGCTATCCAGCAAAGCGCCATGAACGTGGCACCAATAAGAGCCATTGCGACGCACACGATTGTGCCAAGCCAGTTGTTCCACACAAGGATAACAAGCGGAATCGCACTGACGATTGCCACAAACGGCACCACGACAAGATTGTTGACAATGATGACGATTGCATTCTTGAAACACTGCCAAATGTTGAGTTGATAACTTGTGAGCAAGCCCATCATAATCATTGGGATCAACAAAAGCGGTGCACCGAATATCCAGCTGAACACAACCGCACAATATGCACCTGCGCCTGCCGTACCCAAAGCTTGTTGCTCCAAAAGGTACATAAGAGCCTCAACCATGCCAAGTCCTACAACCACCATGAAAAGCCCCGTGAGCAAGAATTGCCACCAATACTTTGCAAAGCCCATCCAGAAAGTGCGGGTGAAATTCTTGTAATAATTCTGATAATAACTGCGTTTTGCACAATAGAACACGCCCGCCAACCCCAGCGAACCAAAGAGGAGGCATGCTCCGTACATAGCCATCACGGGCATATTGACGTTGCGATACAGATTGCCAACGCTCACCGCTATACTATCTCCACCACCGGGGAAGCCGACGCCGATATCGCCCATAAAGTTGTAAATACCGCTCAACGTCATACTCTCAAAGTAGCCGTGGAACCACACGTACATCACAATGAACGGAAGTGCAAAAATCAACATAAACAGCGATGCTTTGAAAAGCAAAGAGAATTCGCCTCTAAAAACCGCCGCCGCTCTTTTGAAAAAAGTGTCCGGATATTCCTTTTGAATCCTTGCCTCGGCAAGCCCCGCAACGAGCATCTTTTGTGGCTCCTCGGGCTCAACCTTGACTTGAGCATCCGTAAAAAGTTTGCCAAGCAAAAGCTTCTTTGGCTTTTGTGGCATATTATACGCTGAATTTGGATTGTTGTTTGCCATAAACACTCCTACATATCTATAGATAGTATCAATTATACATTATAAAACGATAAATATCAAACAAAACATAAAAATATATTTTTTCATTAATCATAGCCCTATTTTCAAGTTTTATAATCAAAAATGTGTTGCCCGACATAAAATATTGTATAAGGAATGCAACATTTGATTGACATCCGCAAAATACGGTGCTAAATTTTTGTACATAAGGGGCATGGAGGCAGTATGAAAAAATTTAACATCGCTGTGGTTGGTGCAACCGGAATGGTTGGCAACAAGTTTCTTGAAGTATTGGAAGAAAAGAATCTTCCTGTTGAAAACTACTATCTTTTTGCATCGGCACGCAGTGCAGGCAAGCAAATCGAGTTTATGAGCAAAGCGCACACGGTTATCGAGCTTACTCGCGAAAATGTGCTTGCTCTCAAAGGCAAAGTTGATTTTGCCCTATTCTCTGCAGGCGGTGGAGTATCCAAAGAATTTGCTCCGATATTTGTTGAAGCAGGTGCCATCGTTGTGGACAACTCCTCTCAATGGCGTATGGATGAAAACGTACCGCTTGTGGTGCCGGAGGTCAATCCCGAGGACGTCAAGTGGAACAAGGGTATAATTGCCAATCCAAACTGCTCTACAATTCAAGCAGTCGTTGCACTCAAACCGCTCTACGACAAGTTTGGCATCAAGAGAATTGTGTACTCAACCTATCAAGCAGTGTCGGGTGCAGGCGTGCAAGGATACAATGATTTGAAGGACGGCATAAACGGCGTTGCCCCAAAGAAATTCCCTCGTCCTATTGCCTACAATACACTCCCCCACATAGACGTCTTTATGCAAGACGGATACACCAAAGAGGAGTGGAAAATGATTGTCGAAACACGCAAGATTTTGCATGACGACAGCCTGCGTATAACAGCCACAACTGTGCGAGTTCCGGTGTTCTACGGTCATTCTGAGTCGATAAACGTCGAATTCGTGCAAAAATGCTCAAAAGACGAGATCGTAAACGCACTCAATAATTTTGCAAATATCGTCGTTATGGACGATCCTGAAAACGGCGTATACCCCACTCCTTTGGACGTAGAAAACAAGGACGAAGTGTACGTTGGCAGAATACGTCTTGACGACAGTGTTGACAGTGGTGCAAACCTGTGGGTGGTTGCAGACAACATCCGCAAAGGTGCCGCAACAAACGCTGTTCAAATCGTTGAACTGCTCATCAAAAACGCAGAGGAGGCATAAATGATTTTTGAGGGCACGGCAACCGCTTTGGTTACGCCTTTTGCCAAAGATAAAGTGGATGAAAATGCTCTCGAAAAACTCATAGAATATCAGCTTAACGGCGGGGTGAACGCACTTGTTTTGCTTGGAACTACAGGTGAAAGTGCAACGCTATCGCAAAGTGAGAGACGGCAAATCATTGAAATTGCAAAGAGCAAAATCGCAAACAAAATTCCCTTGATTGTCGGTGCCGGCTCCAACGATACGGAGCATGCCGTAAAGCTTTGCAAAACCGCTCAACAGCTCGGTGTCAACGCATTGCTCGTTGTCACGCCATACTACAATAAATGCACGCAAGAAGGACTCGTGAAGCACTACAAAAGGATTGCAAGTGCCACGAGTCTTCCCATTATTCTGTACAACGTTCCCTCTCGAACGGGGGTAAATCTGCTCCCTTCCACCTTCAAACGCATTGTGGAGGAAAACGACAACGTTGTAGCAATCAAAGAGGCAAGCGGAAACATGTCGCAAATCATGGAGTGTATTCGCCTTGTAGAGGGCAAAGCGAGCGTTTACAGCGGAGATGATGCACTCACCGTGCCGACAATGGCAATGGGCGGAAAAGGCGTCATAAGCGTTGCAAGCAACCTCCTGCCAAAAAAAATAACAGATATGACAGACTCTGCCCTACGCGGAGATTTTGCAAAAGCAAGCAAGATGCAACTTGCACTTTTGCCCTTGATATCGACTCTGTTTTGCGAGGTGAATCCAATCCCAATAAAACAAGCTCTTGCACTCAAAGGCTTGTGCAATCCAGATATGCGACTGCCCTTGACCAAAATGACGGCTGAAAACTCACGCAAACTTGAAGAAATTATGCGTGCAATAATTTAAGAAGTGTTTTCAAATAAACAATGAACGAGTGTGCGTTCGGGTGTAGGCAGTACCCCACCCGCAATTATTCATTATCATTGTACCGACCGACACAATGATAAAAAAAACGCCTTTCCGTATTTGGAAAGGCGGTTTTTTATAAACACTAGTTGATTAAAGTTTTGGTGCCTTCGTAAGCTTGTCACATTGATTGTATGCGGTGGAGTCAACCACGATGCTTCCACTACCTCCGTCAATTGTTGCAAGTGACGCGCACTTCTTGAATGCTTGTGCATAGATATGATCAATACTGCTTGAAAGCTTCACCGTTTCAAGTGAGCGACAATCCTCAAACGTTTGGCTCTCGATTGCTTTGAGTGCCGTGTTGCTTGAAAGGTCTATTTGCACAAGTCCGGAACCTTGGAATGCACACGCACCTATTCTGTCAAGCTTGCTTGCTTTGCTCAAATCAATACTCTTTAAGCTCTCGCAACCACTGAATGCATTGTTGCCTATCTCAACGAGAGAAGACGTGACGTGATTCGATGTTGTGAACATCAATCCGCTTTCGCTTGAATACATATTCGGCACGATATCCAGCTTGCCATAGGTGATTGACGGATTTTGTTGGATGGTATCCGGCAAGAAAACTTCAACTTTTTGCTCAAGTGCGATATCCACCGCAACGACTGTGAACACGTACTTTTTGCCACTTGCATCCGTTTGGGAATACTTTGCACCAATAGCAAGAGTGTCATCAGATTCAAGCGTGATGCCGTTAAGATTGACGATCTTTACGTTTTGATGCACTTCATTGTTTGAAATTATTTCGTCACCAACAGCCGTCCAGTTTACACTAGTAAGCGGTGCGAACGCAACGTTCACGTTCTCAGCGGTGTAGACGTTTGCAAGATAGGTACAATCTTTGAATGTGTTGTTGCTGATATACTTGATGCTTTGTGCAAGGTAGACGGCTTTCAAGTTTTTGAAGCCTTCAAACACGCCCCTTGATGAGTTTGCAGTGCCAATTCTCGTAACAGTGTATTCGTCACCGTTGATTGTGCAAGTGGACGGAATGACGATTGTGCTTGCTTTGTCTTGCGAGCAAGATACGATTCTTGCTGTCTTAGCCGTTGTGTCGATCACTTCATATGTGAACAAACTTTCATCCGCCTCAAGCACAACGGAGTATACGATTGTGCCGGTGAGTGCACTGTCAACTTTCTGTGACAAATACTTTACGGTCATTGTGTGGATGCCAAGCGTTGATGAGTCAAGCGAACCTGATATAACGCTAAATCCGTTTGCCGAACTCAATGCGACACGCTCTCTTTCCTTATCCTCTCCAATAAGCTCCGCATAGAAGTTGCGTATTGACTCGTTTGCGTTGCTGTTGAGCGGAATTGAAATTGCACCGACTTGCTCAAAACTGACAATCTTTGCTTCTTCCACATTGTAGGTAAGCTCAAATCTATACTCACCAATGCCATAGAAGTCCACGACAAAGCTTGCTGTTGCGTTTTGTTTTTCCGCTGACGTAGCAAAGCCATTCACGTGAACGTTGTCAATCTCGTGTTCAACACCATCAAAGTCATTATATTTGAAGGTGAACTTGTGGTTTGCGCTGTTATATGAGGTATAGAATGTCGGAACCGTTACGCCCTCTTTTTGAGCAAAACCGTTGATATAGTAATCCCCGCTATTCTTGCCGTCAAGATTGACGCCGATGTTGTTGTGTTGATAATTGTCAGAGTCATAGAATGACGGAGTGCCCTTCACTGCCTTGACAACCTTGACGACGTACACGTTGCTATCGTTTGCATTGATATGGCAACCGTCCACGCTGTCTGCATACTTGAACTTGACAACGTATTTGTCAACTCCCTCCTCATAGTAGGAACCAAAGCTTGCATCATCCTTGACAATAGGCACCAAATTCACTTCGTTTGCAGTGAAACTCAATGCTTCCTCTCTTGTGACGCCCGTGTTGCCCATGACAATAAGAGCTTTATTGAACAAAGACGGATTCAAATCAAACAAGGATTCGAGTGCGTTTTTGCCATTGCCCAAATCAAGCAATGTTGTGGGCATAACTCTTTGGTCAATCCAAACGGCGTCGATCTTTTCTGCAACAAAGTTTGCGGTATTGAGTTGATACAATCTAAGCCAGCTCAACGTGATTTCGTCATTTGATACGGCACTTCTCTTGCTCAAGCTGTCAAGATAGTTGATGACGCTTGCAGAGAAGAAGAATTTGACGTTGTTGACAAGTTTGCCCGTTGCATCGGCAAAGGCGTTTTGAGACAATTGAGGTGCTCCCACCAATCCGTCGGCGCCAACGCTCACTTCAGAGAATATGAAGCTTTCAACAATAGGCATACCTCTAAAGGCATAGTCCTCGATCTTTGCGATGTTTTTGCCGAATTTGACGGTTCTTACCGCTTGAGCGGAGGTGTAGAATGCATCCTCGACGATTGTGGTTTTGCCACCCGACGGGAGAGTGATGTTCTCACCGTTGTTGCCCGGATAATCACAAAGGATGTTGTTTATGACGATATATCCGTCCACAAGTGACTTGTTGTCCGCTCTCTGCACCCATTTTGTAGCAGAGAAAGCACTCTTGCCAATCGAAAGTATGCCGGATGCATCCAAAATCATTATGTTTTCCACTTTGGTGCAATCCAAGAATGCGTGCGGAGCAATATACTTAATACCGTCCGGGATTGTTGCATCCGTTGCTTGCGTATCGATAAAGCGGTAGTATATTCCGCCGATTATAACTGCTTTGTAATCAGATTTATAGTGGTTGCTTACACTTGAAATAACCTTTGTTCCGTCAAACGCACTCTCGCCGATATATGAGAGTTTACTGCTTGACGTGATCAAAACGTTTTGCAATGCGGAGCAATTTGCAAAAGCTCCGTTGTCAATTGTTGCAATGCTGTCGCCAAGTGTGATGCTCACAAGATTTGTGCAATCCGCAAAGGCTCCGTCTGCGATACGCACAACAGATTCAAACTCACTTGTGGAAAGGTCGATTGAAGTTGTTTGCGCTCTGTCGTTTGCAACGTACTTGTAGAGCACGCCGTTGATGATGATTGCATTTGCACCGCTTTGTGCATAATTTTTCTCATACGAGGACTCTGCAAAAATCTCTTTGCCAAGTTCTTTGATGTTGCCGGCTGTAGGCATGATAACTTCGCTGAGGTGCGGACAATATTTGAAACCTGCTTCACCGATCTTTGTGAGATTGCTTGCCTCTGACATATCAATCTTGACAAGTGCTTTGAGGTTCATACACGCATTGGCTGAAATCTCGGTGATAGGATGTGTTTCGCCTTGATAGATAATCTCCGCCGGAATGATGATCTCATTGACGGATTCGTCTGCGATCTTGTCAAGACGCAAACTGCCGTCCGCCTTTTTGGAGATACCACCCTTAAAGAGCACGTCAACGTAATAGCTACTCAATCTCTCAAGACGCAATTTGGCATAATCGGTGGCGTTTTTGTCGGGATCATTGAACTTCCACTTGACGTAACCCACGCCGTCACTGCCGTCGAGATTTGCATGCACCTTGCTGATATCCGCAAGCGTTGTGCACTGATAATCGGCATATACGTTGTCAACCACCGTGTAGCTTGAACTGCCCTTGATAAGGTTGCCGACTATATCCGCAAGCGTCAAATACGTCACTTTGTCGTCATCTTGGAACAACTGCACCTTGATGATGTACTCATTGTAGTTGTGTCCGTATGCAAACCCGGATATCACGATGTTTTGCAAATTGCCTTCTTTGAGGCTGAATTGCGAGACTGCCTCAACAATCGTAAATCCTGCTTGCTTTGCAAGCTCGTCACTGCTGATAGCGTTGCCTTCAACAACGTGGTTTGTTGTATTTGCGGAGAAATTTCCGCCCATTGTGTAAAGTGTGAAAGAATAAGATCTGCTTGTCCAATGTCCAACAAGAGTGATATTGTCGGAAGTGATCGGTTTTGCAAAGCTCCAAACGGTGTCGCTCTCATCCCATTTGCCGTTGCCGTTGGCATCGAGATACCAGCCTGCAAAGTAGTAGCCATTGTACACGTTGAGAGCTTCACTCTTTGGAGAGATTGCCTTCTGGCCACGCACAACCGCAACTCTTGATTCAAACGTTTGAGTAGGATCAACCGCACCGCTTATCAACGTTGCATCTTCAGGAACGTTCAGTTTGAAATTGACGTAATAATAGTTTTCCGTCCAATTTGTCTTGATTGTCAAATCATTGTTGAATTTGATTTCCGAGAAACTTGTTGCACTATACTCTTTGTCTCCAATTCTCACGGATTGAAGGGCTTTGCCCTCAAGGCTCTTCATCGGGAATGTATTGACAAACTCCTCCCAAGACTTGACGGATGCTCCCTCATCCACCCATACGATAGCCTTATCGCCAGAAGCATCGGTTGAACCAAAGCTTGCCTTTGAATTGTTCAACTCAAAAGTCAGTTTAACTTTTTCTATAGTTTGTCCTCTTTGCATGAGGTGAAGTGGGAAAGATCCGCTTGCGGTCGTGTTCTCATCGATTTGTAACGAGGCACGGATCATGTGATGTCCGGCTTGTTTTATCAACAACTTGCTCTCATCGTCGAGCATATCCTCGGACAAGTCACCTTTTTGTCCCTCAGTGGTGATTGCTCCGTCCGTGTAAATAACGGTGTATTTGATGCTTGAAATGTCAAATTCATCAATGTAAATACTCTTAAACACAGAAGTCGCTTGTGTGGTGAACGTAAACGTGAGATAGGTGTTGACCTCCTCTCCGATTTCAGCGTCCTCCACACCGACGTAATCCGGCAAATCTTCGGGGCTTTGTGCTGTGGTGTTGCAAGCAACAAGCACAAACGTCAAAATTACGCCGAGTGTAATTATCAAAAGCAAACTGATTTTCTTTCTCATACTTTCCACCTTCCATTGAATACGCACACGCTATACACGCACGCATAAATATAGGTATACAAATATAATACTACATTATTGCAACCCAAATGTCAATATCAAATAGCTCGGCAAATATGCACCAAAAACAAAAAACCGCATTAGATAGCGGTTTTTGCAAATTTTTTGTAAAAATTTTTCGTTCATTTTGTAGTTTATTTTTCTTGAATAGTTACAAATTTATACACTTCTTCGATTGCCAAGGCATATTTTGTAGATGCCGGAACGCCGTCAAAAAGGAACCTATAAACGTGTTTATCGTCATACAAATCGAGTGCAATCCCCGGCAAATACGCCACCGTATCACACCTGTTTGCGGGAAATTCAACGTGCAAAAACTCCTCCTCAACACTTTCAAAACCCAACTTTTCATTATATGAAAAATTCATATCTCTAACGCCGTATTTTTCATTTACGCCTATAGGACGCTCCTTTTGCGTGCAGTCAAAAATAATTTTGCTCAAATCAAGTTGCAACTTCCCTTTTGCAACAAATTTATAGCCGTTTTTGCTGTCGTTTTCAACAAGCAAACTTACGCTTTCGCAAAGGCAAAAATCCTCTCTTTCGACAAGCTTTCTTATATTTTCCCTTTGCATTGCATACCACAGATCTATCCTTTGAGGAGATACGCTCCCCTCGCTTGCAACCAATCTGCCGTCAAAGCCGTACGTGACGGTGTTGCCACACTTGTCGCACACGATGTTGCCACCCTGTGTATGCATTTCAAATTCCGCACCGCACTTTGCACATCGGTACAACAATCTCTCCAAGCCCACCGCATAATCTTTACCCTTGAAAATTACGTTGTTTTCAATCTGCCACTCATGCTCGTTATGCTCAAGTGCCGTGCAAATTTCGTCGAGAATCTGCTCTTTGGATAGTGTTTTTACCTGCTCTTGCGCAAACAGCATATCGCAATCGGCATACACACTGCCACGCCTTGTCAATTTCAGTTTGTTCGCCCACTTTGGACGAGCAATGCTTGCTCCTCTCAATTTGATGACGCCAACAGGGTACCCAAGCCACTGCACGAGCCTTGCAATAGAGGGAATAATTGCACCGGTAACGCCGTCCGCCGACACCTTGCCTTCAGGAGCGATGAGCACGCTTATCCCTGCATCGAGATACCTTTTTATGCTCTTTATGCATTGAACGTCCGCATAATATTGCTTTTTTGTTATTGCATGATATCCCTTGATAAGCTTTGCGAACACGGCGGATGAATACATCATATTTTCCGCAACGACAAAGTTTAGCGGAGCAGGATGCATTTGAGATGCAAAGTGAATAAAATCGTATGCGGATAAATGGTTGCAAAGCACAAGCATTGCACCGCTTTTCTTTTGCGTTTTGAATGCCTCGGATTGTCTGCTCTTGCAGTGCAATAGCGGACTTACGATAGTGCACAACCCCAAAAACACCTTGCTCAAAAACCTTGAGAAGGGCGGATTGTTTTTATTGACGTTTGCTATCTTGTCTGCCATACAAATTTATATACCAAATAAGATAGCCTTTGTCAATACACATCTCACTCAAACAATACATTTATTATTTTCTTGTATATCTCACTGTGCCCTGAAAAATCCATTGCGGACACAAAGATGTCCTCAAGAGCCAAATGGGCTTGTCTTGCCTTGTTCAAACAATCCACCGCAAACGCTTCTTCTAGCACGCATGCGTTACGCTCTTGAACATTCCAATCCTCGTCGATACCCTTTTGAAACTCATCAAGATTCACACTCTCGCACACCTCGATGCCAACCGATTCATCATTGCCGACAAACGCATACTTATCGACGCAAGCACTTTCTATGACGTTTGGCGAGAGCGGGTTCAAAAAAAATGTGCCCACATGCAAGAGCTTATCCAGTTCCTCAAAGAAAATCTTTTTTGCCAAAACTCCGCCCTTGACAAGCACAATGTTTTTGTCTTTGAGATGGTCAAAATATTCACTCTCACCGCTAGGACAAATGGCACGTGAGAAAAGCTTGCGTTTTTTACCACCGTTGTCAATCACTCCAAAACGCTTAATAATAGAGGAGCAATACGCCCTTATTCCAACCTCGTCAACACACCTTTTTTGACTTTCAATTTGATTGTCAAAATGACATAATGCACACTTTAAGTGCTGATATGCACGCATAAACATCGTTTTTTTGCGTTTTATTAGTTTTTCAATCTCATCTCTAACACCGGCAAGCTTATCTCTGTCAAGTCCGTTTGCAACGTCAAATATTATATCCTTTATTATCGGCATATCCGCATTGATTGCATGCGGAGAGGTGGCATCCACAACGGCTCGATTCTTGTCCTTTATATACACTCCGTCAAGGCTTTGCGGATCCCCCGAGCAATACCACAGCTCATAGTCAAAGCCACGCTCTTTTGCCTCGCTAGCTATCCGCTTGAGCAAGGATGATTTTCCCGTTCCGGGACCGCCCTTGAGCAAAACAACTCTGTCCATATCCTTCAGCTCGTTGTCGTAACAATTGAAAAATCCAAAGCCCGTATTGTTGCCAAGAAAATACCTCTCCATAAACGCCTCCTCTTTATACTATGCCACCTCTTGATCCTCTTGCCACACCTTTTGACAATGCCACGTTAACAAAAAATCATCCTCTTTACATACAATGCCGTATGAAAACAATCAAGCCTATCGTACACCAAAGCGATGAAAGAATGCTGTATCTCGATGCTATGCTTGCAAGTGCAAAATTCGCTATGCCAACGCATATATTTGCACCCAATATCCTCATTGATGCGCACGCCCTCTCAAGCGTTGAGGATGGCACAAAGATGTATTGCGGAAGGATATTGGATGAGGCGGTAGCTCTTGCAAACAGCAGAGATATTACACTTGAAAACTACTCGATAAACGAGCAATTCCAAGCAATCAATTCTCGCCTGACAGCAGAGGGTACACTTTCAATCATCATAAAGCAATCCCCCAAATCTTTGCAAGATATGCATGTGCTTATCATGGGTTTTGGACGCACCGGAAGTGCCGTGGCAAGATTGCTCGACAGACTTGACACCAAAGTCGATATTGCAACCAATTCCTCTCTACGCCCGGCATACGCCGTTGCTCGCAAGGTGATAGCATTAAACACCTTTGATTTTGCCGATTACGATGTTGTCATCAACACCGTACCCTCGTCAATCGTCAGCGACAAAGAGCTTATGAGCATGAGGGAAAACTGTATATATATCGACTTGGCGTCAAAACCTGCCATAAATATGGACTATGCAAGGCATCTCGGCATAAATGCCGACATATACCCTGCTCTCCCTGCACGCTACTGCCCATATAGCTCCGCCCTTGCACTCTACAACGTAATAATGGCATGCGAAAACTCACGATAATCACCGGCATCGGTCACCACGTTAGATCGCACTACATATAAAAAGAGGTGGATTTATGAAGAAAATAGCACTTGGAATAACAGGCTCATTCTGCACTCATTCTGCACTTATAAACGTGTTGGACGAGCTGACGCAAATGTATGATGTCATCCCTGTGTTCAGTTATAGCGTATGCGAGTTTGACACACGATTTTTCAAGCAATCGGACTTTGAACGACTGATTATTCACAAGACGGGCAAAACCCCCTTAAAATCCATTGTAGAGGCTGAAAACTTAACCAAAGTCGGCTTGGATTGCACTGTTATAGCACCTTGCACAGGCAATACCATTGCCAAGCTCGCACACGGCATCACAGACACCCCCGTCACCATGACGGCAAAGGCAACTCTCCGCACGGAAAAACCCGTGATTTTGAGCGTTTCTTCCAACGATGCCCTCGGTGCGAATGCCCAAAACATAGGCTCTTTGCTCAACACAAAGAATGTATACTTTGTTCCATTCTCGCAAGACGACTCTATCAAAAAACCGCATTCACTTATTGCGGATATGTCACTGCTCATCCCCACAATAGAAAACGCTCTCAACGGCAAACAGCTACAACCGATTTTGAGATAAAATATAAACTCAATACTCAAAAAACTCTCAAAAAAATGGCGAAAAACACCGCAAAAAAACAATAAAAAAGCAGGCATATTTCTCGACTTGAGGCTATGCCTGCATAAACTCTTTCATTGTTTTATTCTTTTCTCAACAACCCAAGGCTTTTCAATCTTAGTCGTATTCCGTTGGGGGTTCTATCGTGAAGCTTTGCAATCTCTCTGAGTGTCAAATGGGCTTGTGTATACTCCTCGATAAGTGCTTCTTCCTCATCAATTGTCCAAGGTAATCCCAGTCTTGAGAGCGATCTGCTCTGTTGTTCATCAGAGTTGGCTTCATCATCCAAAACGTCATTGTCTTCCAACATGGAAACGTCTGCCAAAATATTCTCAAGATTGTCAACGATATAGTCTTGAGCTTTTCTTGTCAACAACACACGACGTTTTATCTCTCCAGAGCTTTTATCCACTTGTTCGCTCATCACAATTCCGATATTTTCTGCTGTTTCAGTTGCCGCAAGTTGTGAAACCTCCTTGACAACGGACACTTTTTCATTGACCAAATATCCTCGATTTACAAGCCATTTGGATATTTTGCTAGCTCCCAGCTTACGCATCGTTCTAGTATCCACCTGCCTATTGATACGCGCCATTAGCGTTGTTAAAGAAATAGGGCCATTGGACAAAACAATTGCCTGTTTATCTATTCTTGACACTTGAAAATCTAAAGGCTTTTCAACATTGACGACCTCACCGTTGTTTGAGATAAGCTCATCCAAAATAGATGAAACGTATTTAAGCATG
Source organism: uncultured Bacteroides sp. (assembly GCA_964644355.1). Classification (GTDB taxonomy): domain Bacteria; phylum Bacillota; class Clostridia; order Christensenellales; family CAG-917; genus CAG-475. The sequence goes on along the minus strand of CAZXUW010000001.1, from coordinate 3,994 downwards.
TTTTTGACTTCTTCCTTTTGCAAAAGCGGATTATCAGCGTACTCTTGCGTGGTCGGATCAAACGAACACGACAACATCTCCATATAAAACTTTGCTTTTTGTAAGCTTTGAATTCTATCCATGTTATTATCAATCCTCGGCTTAGATATAATCACATTTTCTGCATTATATCGTATATATACACGGATGTCAAAATAGAATATTCAAAAAACATGATCCCCTCAATGTTTATAAAAAACTCCCCAAAAGGATTTTAGTAGCCCCAAAAATGGTATAAAAAAAGCACTCATTGAGTGCCTTTTTTATTGATTAATACCTAATTATTTTGCATCTTTGATGCCTTGCTCTGTGCCATAGTAGCAGATTGAGCCAACTCTCTCACAAGCAACTGTGAAGCCACCAATTGAACCGGTAGGAATCTTTGATTCATATTCTTTTGCATCGTCTGTGCTTGAAAACTTTGTTACAGTAACGTAATCAGCATTCAAACCTTTTTTCTTTGCAACAACTTTCCACTCGATGGAATAGCCGTCATCATCGGAATCTGCTTCATAAGCCGTGCATGCATAACCTGCTTCTTCAAGTTTCTTTTGGATACTGTCTGCATTGCATGCAACGAGGCAAATGCCAAGGACTGCAACAAGAGCGATAACTGCTACGATTGCCATAACTTTTTTGTTCATAATTGTATCCTCCATGGATTATTTTGTTATGTGAGTCCATTATATTAAAGAAAGCTTAAAAAGTCAACATGTAAACCCTAAAAACACATCTGTATGACAATAATAGACAGTTTGACTTGTAACGTACAAATTATCTGATATTTATCAATTCAAACTTAAGGCTTCGCCTTCCATAATTATTCATTATTAACTATTAATTAAAGCAAAACACACGCTCGATTGAGTGTGTGTTCTATTTGGAAACCGGCATCTACATATCCTCCCATGCTCGTGTCCTCGTCACAATTCGCCACTGTACTCATCATCACAAAACAATTATCTAGCCATTTACTTCTGTTTATTGATTTCTTATTATTCTCAAAGTTTTGTGATGCTTTCGCTTTTGTGCGATTGTTCCTCTTTGCAAAAACGCACCATTTTACCCTTCCCCATTTCTATTCATGTAGCACAATAAACGTATGGTCAAGACAAGCATTGTTTTGTGCTTATTCTTTATTTTCCTTTCATACGATATTTCTATTTCTTTCTCAAAACAATCGAAATGAAATTGAGATATTTTCCGCCGCCTGCTTCCATTGTCTTACGATCAACAACGGCATATTCATTATCTTGCATTAACCAATCAGCCCAAACTTCCTCGTTGCTTTCCATTTCTTTTACAGAAATCAATTCTGCACCGCTACATTGCCGTACGATGTTCGTCCAATAATCAACATCGTGTATATAATCAAGTTGTTCGGGCGTCCAAGATAGCAAAAGCTCTTGCGGAAAATTATCGTGGCAATCTTTTTTCATACCGGGTACGGCAATATAAATATATCCTCCGCTTTTGATAAACGGCAACAGCTTATCATCAAGATAATGCTCGTCGCGCCCAAAATAATTATAGGAATCCGTACTTACAACAGCGTCGAATAATTCCTTATCAAACGGCAATTTTGTGGCGTCAGCCTTAACGGGAATAATTTGCTTGTTGTCTAATCCCATATCATCAAAAAACTTTTGGTTTTCTTCGGGATCACTCCACAAATCGACCGCATATACAGTAAACCCGTATTCTTTTGCGAGAAACACGCTCGTTAATCCTTGACCGCTTCCCAAATCGCAAACAATAGCATTTTGAGAGATCTTATGATTGATTAGTAATTCTTCTTCCAATTTAACGGGATTAGGTCCCATTATTTTTTTCATCAAAGCAGGGGTATTATATTTTTCGCTTTTAATATACTTCATTTTATTTCTCCTAATCTGCGTTATTTTGCATTTTGTTGGATAAACCTTTCAATGTGGTTGTTCAAGAGTTCTAAAAGGTTTACTTTATCATCTGAATTATCTGCTATGTTTATCAGCAAATATTGCGGTGCGCAAAATTCAAGTGCAAGTTGTTTAGGGTCTGCTTCCCTCAATAGCCCTTTTAACATCATTTCGCGGAATATATCTTGCATATACTCGACAGGTCCAGCTGTAATACAACTACTATACAATTCTGCCATTTCGTCATTTCGGTATTGCTCCAATGACAACATCTTGCGAAAATCAGACGCAAATTCGTCCGTAGTCCAAAATTCGTATTGAGCTATTGCAAATTTTTTTATGTTATCCATAGATACATTCATATAATCGGTTGAGGCTAATTCGTATTTTTCTTCGGGAACTTCATATTGTTGTGAGCGTTCAGCGTCAATTTGATACATTCGTTCCACTATACTGTTAAAAATATCGCGTTTGTTTTTATAGTGTTTATACAATGCACCTTTTGTTACACCAAGCTCGCCCGCGATTGTGCTAACCGAAACGGCTTCATAGCCATTTTGCGCAAATAATCGAAGTGCGGTCATTAAAATATTTTCTTTTGTATCAACCATAAAAATATCCTCCTCCACGAAAAGTAAACGGTCGTTCACTTTATATTATAGTAAACGCTCGTTTACTTGTCAATAGGTTTCACAGAAATGTTACATATAATTCTCTCAACCTAACCGCCGCAAAGAACTATAATGGCTAACACTATGAATTGTGTAATCATAGCACAATAAACGTATGATCAAGACAAGCATTGTTTTGTGCTTATTCTTTAAGTGCCTCTTTGCAATTATTTTGCTGGACACGGGTAAGTTCCGTTTCCAAATGCCCTGTATATATAGCAAAACACACACTCGATTGAGTGTGTGTTCTGTTTGGAAACCGGCATCTACATATCCTCCCATGCTCGTGTCCTCGTCACAATTCGCCACTGTACTCATCATCACAAAACAATTATCTAGCCATTTACTTCTGTTTATTGATTTCTTATTATTCTCAAAGTTTTGTGATGCTTTCGCTTTTGTGCGATTGTTCCTCTTTGCAAAAACGCACCATTTTACCCTTCCCCATTTCTATTCATGTAGCACAATAAACGTATGGTCAAGACAAGCATTGTTTTGTGCTTATTCTTTAGTGCCTTTTTGCAATTATTTTGGCTGGACACGGATAAGTATCCTTTTCTAAATGCCCTGTATATATAGCAAAACACACACTCAATCGAGTGTGTGTTCTGTTTGGAAACCGGCATCTACATATCCTCCCAGGCCGTGTCCAGCCAAGTACTTTCTGCACAACTGAGCTTAACTTCTGTGTTCGGTATGAGAACAGGTGGGACCTCAGCGTCATCGACACCGGTAATGGTTTGAAGGTCGTTGCACTTACGTGCTTCGTACATTCACAACTGCATAACATTGAGAGTTTTTGCTGATTAAATTAGGATTAGGCAAATTTTGTATTTTTTTGATTGAAGCCCTCGACCTATTAGTATCGGTCAGCTTAACACATTACTGTGCTTACACACCCGACCTATCAACCTTGTGGTCTACAAGGGGTCTTACTTGATAAACAAAGGGATATCTTATCTTGAGGCTGGTTTCACGCTTAGATGCTTTCAGCGTTTATCCAATCCGCACATCGCTACCCTGCTATGCCACTGGCGTGACAACAGATGCACCATAGGTGCGTCCACTCCGGTCCTCTCGTACTAGGAGCAGAGCCTCTCAAATATCCTACGCCCACGATGGATAGGGACCGAACTGTCTCACGACGTTCTGAACCCAGCTCGCGTGCCACTTTAATCGGCGAACAGCCGAACCCTTGGGACCTGCTTCAGCCCCAGGATGTGACGAGCCGACATCGAGGTGCCAAACCTCCCCGTCGATGTGAACTCTTGGGGGAGATCAGCCTGTTATCCCCGAGGTAACTTTTATCCGTTAAGCGACGGCAATTCCATTCTCTACCGCCGGATCACTAAGCCCTACTTTCGTATCTGCTCGACATGTCTGTCT